>JAZLGX010000048.1:0-74663 GCA_045616545.1 Treponema sp.
TATCATAAGGCAAGAAGTATTGTCGGAATGTTCCGTCACTTTTTCTACAGCATTGTTGCTTATATGATCAACCGCAACCTGAACTTCTATCAAAATTTTTTCAGATTGCAGTTGATTTAGAAAACTCGAATTTCAGGCTAATTATGCAATCAAGATTTATGCTCTTGTAATGATTGTCATAAGTTCACAAGCTTTTGTCTGCTACCTCACATAGTTTATACCCAAAACCTTGCGAACTATTGATTCAAAGTTCACAAGGTTTAAACCTAAACCTCATGAGGTTCATACCTGAAACCTCACGAGGTTTACACTCATAGCTCATGAGCTTTGCACCTTAAACTTACTGAGCTTTTACCCCTACACTTGCTGAACTTCTACCCTATAAGCTGCTGAACTTTTGGGTATATACATACTGAGCTTTTGCATTGAAAGGATATTTTGCAAAAAAACATATTGATTAATTTTTTTCTTTGTGATATAAAGCTTATCACGACTTCATTGTCGCTTTTCAAGATATCTAAGTTTTACAAATCCAATACATTATTAAGGAAGGACTTTATGGGAATACGCGGTGAACTTTATACCAAGCAGGTTAATCTGGATAACAGATCTTATTTTTTCAACGTTAAGGAAAACCGCAATGGTGACGTGTTCCTTCAGATTGTTGAGAGCAAGATTAAGGATGGACAAGATGACCGAAGAGCTATTGTCGTATTTGATGAAGACATGCAGAAATTCTTGAGTGGCATCGACGATACCCTTAAGTTCATCGAAAAAGACCGCAAGGAAAAAGCTAAGAAAAAGGCAGAGAAAAAAGCTGCGAAGGAAGCTAGATTTGGTGCCGGTGCAAGAGAAGAAAGCGGAAAGAAAGTTTATCGCCGCAAAGGTGAAAACCGTCTTGTTGCAGACAGAAAAGCATCCAAATTTGATGATGGAGTAAAGAAGACGGGTAAAGTCATTCACGTTGTTTCCAAGCGTCCTGAAGAATCAACTACAACAGAAGAATTCTAGTCAATAAAAAAGCTGCCGTATCGAAGCAAACTTCTTTATGGCAGCTTTTTTTATAACTCAAACAATCAGTACCTGAAAGTATTACGCTGTATGGGACTTGGACCTATCTTATGGCAGATTTCCCTGTGAGCCTTTGTAGGGTATCCTTTGTGCTTTGCATAACCATATTCAGGATATAATTTATCGTAATCATCCATAATCTTATCACGACATACCTTAGCAAGAATACTTGCTGCCATTACAGCTGGATATTTTCCATCAGCTTTAGGCTCACACGTAACAGTACAACTCACAACAGGACACTTAGTTCCATCAACGATTCCTGTAAGTTCCGATACATCTATAACATGGTCCATATTGTTGTTTTTACACCAGGTTTCAAGTTTAGAGAGCATCATATCATAGGCAAGAGACATAGCTTTCATACTAGATTGAAGAATGTTTATTTCATCAATAGTAGTATGATCAACAATACCTATTCCCCAGCAAGCTTTCTCTTTTATTATTGATTCCGCAGCAATACGTTTTTTTTCAGATAATTTCTTGGAGTCATTCAGAATCTCAACAGGAAAATCAGGCGGAAGAATGACACATCCAGCAGTAACAGGTCCTGCCAACGGACCTCGCCCTGCTTCATCAAAACCACATACAAAGCTATAATTCATTATTACTCAAATCCTATGAATTTATTGTCGATATCTTTATCAATTATAGAATCATCATCTTTCCATACGGCAGATAAATATGGAGACGAAACTGTATTACCTACCTTAAAGACATTAGACTCCATGGAGAGTTTAGCCTTTACAAGTTCCACCGCCCTACCTATCTTTCCGATGAGGCTACAGGATGACTTTATCAAGGAGCAAGAACCACCGTGAGCTGATATATTTACACAGTTAGGAGAAACTGTAGACATACGACACTGCTCAACTCTTATGTCAGAGTTTACAGAAGAAATAATACATCCATAATCATCTGTCTGTATTGTTATGCCACATTGATCAAAAGCAAGAACAGAATTTGAAGAATCAAAAATAATTCCACTGTGACCAAATATTCCGACTATTTCACAATCTTCAAATTTCAGGTTACTCTTTATCAAATTAAACATGACAAGACTAGATTCAGAGCTTTCTTCCTGATTTGTTTTCTCAAATATGAATCCGGAAAAATCAACCTTACACTTATTCAACTCGATGGAAGAGGAGGAAGGAAATATAATTCGGGAATCATTACCTATAATCATGCAATCTTTTTTTATTACCGAAGTACCGCTGCCTAGGGTCACCTCCCCTATTATATGCAGCTTGGTAAACTGATTGCTGTTTATAACTTTCAAAGCCTGTGCAAACGAGGTAAAAGGATTTGTAAAGCTCCCATCTGGATTACTTGTTACAGCCGATGCAAAATAAGAATTTTCATCATCAAGTCCCCCACAGTACAGATAATAATTGAACTCATCTACAACTACACGATATTCTGTGACAGAACTCTTATTTCCACTTTTATCTACAGCAAATGCCTTTACCTTATAAAATGAAGCTTTATCCCCCAAAGATTTAAGAACCAAAGTATTACCATCAAAGAGTTCAAACTCTCCTGTCGAAACATCATCAAAATATGCTGCCGATATATCTTGAAAACCATTCTCCGATTCAACAGGCAAACTTAGGGAATATAATACTATACTATCCGAATCACCCGTTATTTCTAGTTCGACTTTATCCCTAGCATAACTAGCATTACTGGATGAAGTAATAACAGGAGCTGCAGGAGGTATCTTGTCTATACTATACTCCTCAGCTATCGAACCTTGCATTAGTCCATCGTAATAGACCACAAAATTGACAGAACCGGAAATATCCTCGGTTTCAAAGGCATCTACACAAATGCTTTTACCTCTTATCCCACAGGAACTCAATTCATACTTGTCATCCTGATTTACAAAAAAAGAAACTATACCATTTTCTATGTTCTTTGATATGACAGGTTTAGAAGCAAGATAAAACTCCTCCACTATATTATTTTCTTCATAATTTACAGACTGCCACCGTATAACATGAGGTATACTCCTATCAAGAATACTGTTATTGGATCCAGGGAACCAGTCTCCATCGTCAATCTGATAAATATAATAACTTGATGTATAAATTAGTGTATCCCAATTATTTATTATGAATGGCAAACTATCTGCTGTATTTGTATAAGAAGAACGTAACAAAGGCGAAGATATAATATTTATTACAAAGTGCCAGTTTCTTGTTCCATCAGTAAGATAAAATGGAGCAAATCGTTCTACTCCATTTGAAACATTGAGACTAAGATTTCCACCTTCTTTGTAATATGTTCCGTTAAATGAATATTTTAGACCAGAAGGAATAACAAAATCTGTACCTGACGTATAGACAACAAAAGTCGAATTATCAATAGACGATATATATTCACTTATAACAGAAGATGACTCAGAATCCAAAGTCTGCTGAACATGATATGTAATATGAAAATCTTTTCGTACCTGATCAGAAGAAACTGAAGTCAACCATAAGTCAACAGTACCAGTCTGAGGAATTAAAACAGGTCCATCATAGGCAAACCCCGAAATAAGAGGATCCGTACCGGACAGGGAATAATAAACCTCACTACCATACTCTGTATTTAGTACAAGAGACTGTAAATTTTCCCATGTCCCGGCTACAGGACTAATTACATCTTTTAGTTCAAAAGCATTGCAAAATGCTTCCAGAACTAAAGACAATAACAGCAAAGTAAAACTTTTTTTTAAACTCATCTCCAGAAAAACCTACTTACTTATTGAACAAAGGATCAAGAATTTTCCTAAGCTCAGGATATTTTTTGTAGTAACTTTCTTCCAGTTCTTCCGATGTCAAACCAACAAGCTCATGGCTCATATAGTTAATCCAAGGATTTTCTTCAGGTTTATCAATAACCTGCTTTCTGCACCAATAATCTGGCTGGATAGGAAGTTTATCCTTATAGTTGTAAATTTTATAATCATGAACAACAACCTTAATATTCTCTCTAGGAACCCCTTTTTCAAGAAGGATACTAACCAGATAGTTCAATGTTCGTCCAGAATCATAAATATCATCAATAAGCATAACCTTATCACCCATTCTAAGATAATCAGGCGAATAAGTCCAACCGTCTATACGTACAGCATCATGCTGATTTACATCGCTATAGCTTCTGGCAACAACAGCTGCATATAACACAGGCTTATGATTTTTCAATGCCATTTTATAATATTCGCTGATGACATTTGCCATATAGGCTCCACCCCTAAGGGATGAATAAATAACATCAGGAACAAACCCATCTTCCCGATAAATTTTGTCAGCCAAAATAAGGGCATCATTTCTTACTGTGTCATACTGTAAAAATTCTTTCATAATAAAATTCCTCAGCGAATCATTATATAAAAAATATTGCAGATTTACAATAAACCCTATTTAGCCGATAACAAAACCTCTTCCCTAGGGGATTCTATTTGTGCCCTAGATTTTTTCAGTTTGACAGAAATCTTATCATCAACCAGTTCTATCATAATTTTATTTCCAGAACTCTTTTTCCCACTCAACAAAAGCATTGCAATATTATCTTCTATCTCGCGTTGTATAAGACGTCTCATCGGACGTGCTCCCATAGCAGGGTCATATCCATGTTCAATCATATAATCCCTGGCTTCTTTTTTAAGCTGAACAGTAATTCCCTGCTCCGCAAGACGAGATTCCAGTTCCCCCATCTGAATATCCAATATTGCTCCGACCTGATCTCTGTTTAAGGTATCAAAAACAATGACATCGTCTATACGATTAAGGAGTTCAGGAGACATCAATTTCTTCAGTTCTTCTATCGCATTTGACTTGATATCTTCATAAGGCATAATTCCTTCCATCTCGGAACTGAACCCCATCTTATTTCCAGTAGTTATTTTTCTGGCACCTGCATTACTGGTCATAATTATAACTGTATTTCTAAAACTTACAGTATGCCCAAGATTATCACTCAGCTCACCTTCTTCAAGAAGCTGTAACAGTAAATTAAAGATATCCGGATGAGCTTTCTCTATCTCATCCAAGAGAACAACAGAATACGGATGTTGCCTTACTGCTTCTGTAAGGACTCCTCCTTCCTCAAATCCAACATATCCCGGTGGAGCTCCTACAAGACGAGATGCATTCTGTTTTTCCATATAATCACTCATATCAACACGGACAAGAGAATCTTCAGAACCAAAAAGGAACTTTGCCAAAGATTTCGCCAGCTGAGTTTTACCAACCCCAGTTGGTCCAAGGAATATAAATGATCCCATAGGTCGTTTTATCGAAGAAACTCCAGAACGACTACGACGTACAGCACTGCTTATAAGTCTGACAGCTTCATCCTGCCCAATTACTTCCTTATGAATATGTTTTTCCATATCAAGAAGACGTTTGGACTCTCCGTCATCAAGATGTTCCAGAGGAACCCCTGTCATAGAACTTATGATAACACTAATATCTTTACGTGTAACAGTCTTTATTTCATTTCCTTCAGCATTCTGCCACTTCTTGGTAAATTCTTCAACTTGGGAACGTAATTCAGTCACTTTATCACGTACCTGTGCAGCTTTTTCATAATCCTGAGATGCTACCAACTGTTTTTTCTCTGCATTGAGTGCATCTATGGTATTTTCAAGGTCCTCTAATTCTTGAGGTTTCTTTGTACACTGAATTTTCTTTGCAGCTCCAGCTTCATCAAGGATATCAATAGCTTTATCGGGCATAAAACGTTCTGGAATATATCGCTTAGCATATTTTACAATATCATCGATAACTCCATTTTCGTAAACCACATGGTGGAAAGATTCATATTTTGATTTCAGTCCTTCGAGAATACATTTAGTATCATTCTCATCAGGTTCTTCAACCTTAATCATCTGGAATCTTCGTGCAAGAGCACTGTCTTTTTCGATATGCTTACGATATTCCTTTATCGTTGTAGCACCAATAATCTGCAATTCACCTCTACTTAAAGCCGGTTTTAATATGTTGCTGGCATCCATAGATCCCTCCGGACCTCCGGCACCAATAACTGTATGCATTTCATCTATAAAAAGAATGATATCCCTATTTTCTTTTACTTCTTTCATCATTCTTTTCATACGATCTTCAAACTCACCGCGATATTTTGTACCAGCCACCATTGCTGCTAAATCCAAAGTATATACTTTTTTCTTGGCAAGATCTTTTGGTACTTCACCTTTTATTATTCTCTGTGCAAAACCTTCAACAATGGCTGTCTTACCAACACCAGGTTCTCCAACGAGGATAGGATTATTTTTTGTTCTTCTGCTTAATATCTGAATTAATCGGATAACTTCGGTATCTCTTCCAACAACAGGATCTATATTTCCATCCCTTGACTCCTGCGTCATATCTTTACAAAACTGGGCAAGGATAGAATTTGCATTCTGATCTTTTTTATTACGAGTAGCAGAAGCTCCATTCATATCAGCTGCCAAAGATTCTTTTTGAAAACCATCATGGATAGAATTTTTGTTATTAGCAATGACAGCAGAAGATGGTACCTTACGTTCTATCTCAAGGACAATACTCTTCAATTGCAAATACGATAATCCATTCTTGTCAAAATATGAATTAAGAGTAGTTCCAGAAGTCTTTGCTGCAGCCAAAAGAATATGTTCCGTTCCAACATAATCTTTTCCTGTCAATCCAGCCTCTTCACCTGCAACACTCAAAAGATTTTGCAATTCTCTTGAAGGATATAAATCTCTTAATATTATGCTTTTTCCACTTTTAGGGATACTCTTTTCGATTATCATCTCAAGATTGATGATATTTATATCCATTGCTCTTACTGCTAAGTACCCAAGTCCATCAGCACTCTTTAGCATAGCAAGTATAACATGATCTATCTGAAGCTCTTCTGAACCACATTTATACCCTTCATCCTGGGCAAGTACCAGAATAAGTCTTTGGGCTCTTGGAGATAAAGGTTTATTCATCTATTTCCTCCACTTTTACACCATATAATTATAATGCAATAATTAAATCTTCCAAAGCTTCCTGCAATAATAATGCTCTAAGTCGCTCAATTTGTTTTGAAGGTTTATCTTTTATATCCTGTTCAAAATTGAATTCTATCCTTGACAACAGAAATTCAATATGCGCATTCTGGATTCTATATAAGAGCGCATTTAGTAAACTGTTATCAACACCCGTAATAAGACCTGAGTTTATCCCCCATTTTATATTACCAATAAGGTTAATTGCCTCACGGTCTGAAACAAATATACTGTTTTTGGCAATTGCAATGGATCTATAAACACTGTCCTTTATATTAGACTCCATGGAAGCTGTACAAACTGCTCTCGATTCTTTTTCCAATCTAATCAGCTGATTTACAAAACTAATCAAATTAGTCAATTGTTCAAATTCGCTGCCACTCAGACTGTTGACAGTTGAAAACTGATAAAAGTCTCCTAAGGCAACCTTTCCAAGTCCAGCTCCATAACAACTTTTTACACAGATATTCTTTTCTCCCAAGTTTTCAAAAACTTTTTCGGTACTATGCAGGAGCTCAAGACAAGGCAAGTGAACTTGAACTGAGAGTTTCATTCCACTTCCCACATCTTTTATATTTTGAGTCAAATATCCATAATCATAATTTGCAGCAAACTGAATCGTATTTTGCAAAGATTCATCTACTTTTCTTGCAATATTCAAGGCTTCATTTATATCAAACCCTGCAATAAAGGAGGAAATACGTATGTGATCTTCCATATTTATAGTACAGCTCACACAACCATCATCCCGAATAACAAGGGCACTATTACCACAGTCAAAATTACTATCAAAACAGTGCCTTTCATCCATTATTTTTCGTCCAAGAGAATCAAGGAAAGATAAATCAATACACTTGTAATGATCCGCATCATCCAAATGATTAAAAGCATCAAATACAATAGATTGAACCTGCTTCTTTTCTTCTATGTCAAGTTTTACAGGAAAAGAAAAGTTAGCAAGATTGCGAGCTAGTCTCACCCGCGACGAAAGCACAATATCATTATTTAAGCCTGTCTTTGAGTACCACGATTCAGAAGCTAAATCATTATTCTTTAATTGAGAGCTCATCTATATCCTCTGTGCTGCTTATAGATTTTGATGAAAGAGCCCGTAAATAATCTCTGTAAACAGCAGCTTTTTCAAAATCTTCATTTTTTATAGCATCATCAAGTTTATTCTTAAGTAAAATTCTATCATTCAGAACAGAACGGAATCTTGCAAGACGCTTTGGCATTTTACCTGTAAATCGACAAGGTATCCCTCTATTTTCAAGCTTTTTATCAATGATATCCTTGAAAACAAGATAGCACTCAGGGCAACCTAAATTATCATCTGAATCAAAACTAGAAGAATGCATTCCACAAACAGGACAAACCATATCCGTTTGTGCTTTCTCCAAGATTTTCTTCTCCTTCAATTCTTTTAAGAGACCGGAAAACGCTACTTGTATACTTTTAGGATCAGAAGAAATACCTCTCTGCTTTGCACAATTTAAACAGATATAAAGTTTCTGCTTATTTCCATCATATCCAATATGTTCAAGATAAATTCCGGTAGCATCTCGCGCACCACAAAAATCACAAATCATCATTATTCTCTACATTCAAAATATTATATTTTCTTAAGTATAGAAATAGGTTTTTCTTTACCAGCTTTAACAGAAGGAACTATAGATACAACCAGAGACAAAAGCAGTGTCATAACACCTATTATATACAGATCCGAAAAAGGTATCACAATAGGAATTTCCTGAAGATAATATGCAGGATCAAGTAAATGTATTTCCCCAGAAGTACTTCCCTTATTAATTACAAGATAACTAGTTTTCACGATAAAATTCAACATTTTTTCGACAAAAGTTATAATTCTATTGATATTAACCGAAGCCAATAATCCCAAAGGAATCCCTGTCATGACACCACCAAGGCCACACGCAAATCCTGTAAGTAAAAAAGCCACAGTAATTCCGTGAGACGAAGCCCCCATACTCTTCAAAATTGCAATTTCTTTCCTACGTTCCATGACAATCATGATTATAGCCGAGCTGATATTTACACAAGCTACGAGGACAATCAAAATTACTATGAGAATCAAAAGAGACTTTGTTGACGAAAAGTTTTCAAACTGACTCTGGTTTATTTCATTCCAGGAATAAACATAGGCGCCTTTAATGGGAGAACCTCTTTCACCAAGCAATTCGTTTTGCACATTTATTTTGTTTTTTAAAAGTAAAGTTTCATCAAAAGGATCTTTGGTCACAAGATTACACATAAACTGACTTGACGAAGATGGAATTGCGGAAAAACCAGCCTCAAGGGGAATAAAAACCCATAAAGCATCTAACTCCTGATATCCACAGGAAACAACTCCAGATATTGTAAAACTAGTTACCTTAGGAACAACTTTACCTGTATCAGTCAAATTCATAGAAATAACACTTATAGAATCTCCAGGATGAAGGTTAAGTTTTTCGCTTATATACTTTCCGATTACTGCTGATTTTAGAGACTCAAATTCAGCTATTCCTTCTTCAACTTCCAATAAAGACTGAAAACTTTCATTTTTAGAAAATATAGAAGATTCAACTGCTCGTATTTGAGCTCCGGTCCTGGATTTCTTTCCAGCAACAAGGACATTCCCCTGAACCTCAGGATAAACCCCTTCTATCCCTTGAATTTTTGCAAGTCTATCACTCAATAAACAAAAACTATCATAATCTTTTGCATATGGTGATTTTCGAGATAGATATACAGACAGGTGCTGCGTAGAAAGTCCTATCATACGTCCGGTTATTCCATTTATCATTCCATTACTTATGACGAGAACCGCAACCAAAGGAATCAAACTGACACAAATACAAATCATGGCGCCAATAAAGCTTTTACGTCCTATTACATTCTTTCCATTATCCTTTGAAAACATAATGCGCAAGGCATATAAAGCACTAGCCCTAAAAGTCATGATTTCTTCTCCACAAGCTGGCCATTTTGTATATAGTACTTTACATCACCCCTAGCAGCAAGATTCATATCGTGAGTAACAAGTAATAGAGTTTTGTTATATTTATCAACCATAGAGAATAACAAATCTCCAATATATCCGGCATTAACGGGATCAAGGTTTCCTGTAGGCTCATCGGCAAGAATCAATTCAGGGTCATTGATCAGGCACCTTGCAACAGCAACTCTTTGTCTCTCCCCACCAGACAATTCTCCAGGATAATGATTGACCCTGTCTTCTAAACCAACATCTTTCAGGAGCATCATAGCTTTGTCTAATGCATCTTTCTTCTTTTTACCAGCCATATATGCTGGCAAAAAAACATTCTCCAAAGCAGAGAAATCTTTTAGCAAATAGTGAAATTGAAAAATTAATCCAAGATAATTTTGGCGATAATCTGTAAGTTCATCATCATTACATGATGTTATCAATTTATTATCAACAAAAACCTTACCAGAAGTTGCCGTATCTAAACCGCCAATTATATTCAGCAATGTGGATTTTCCACTTCCACTTTTTCCAACTATAACACACTTCTGCCCTTTTCTTACCTTCATGTTCAGGTTTGACAAAATAGAAAGTTTTTCACTTGTTGTCTCATAAATCTTTTCCAGATTTTCTATAGTAATAATATTATTCATCCCGCAATGCCTCTGATATAGTCAGTTTCAGAATATTTCTGCTTGCTCCCCATGCTGCTATAAGAGAAGAAAAAACTCCAAAAAAGAAAATAAAAAATATTTCCATCAAATTCATTTTTGCAGGAATACTTGCATAGACTGCAAACATTGAATTTTCTCCGAGATAGAACATAGACTCAGGGCTAATTATTCCTGCAACAAGAAGTTGTATATAATATATCATTTTAGATACAGTCATAAAAACCTTATCAATGTTGATACAGAAAAACAATCCAAGTATTACCCCAGGAATAGCGCCTTTTACACCTGTTAATAAACCTTTATAAATAAATATTGATTGAATATCTCTAGAATTAGCACCAAATGCAGATAAAATTGCAATATCATCCTTACGCTCAAAAACCATTCTCCTCATCCCATTATAGATATTAACGGCAACAACTACAAAGATAAGCAAAACCATAAGCATAAGCATGTTTTTTTCCATTCTAAGAACTCCAAAAAAACTTCTATTGTAATTTTGCCAGCTTTGAAAATTCATATTAGGAAAATGGTTTTGCATATGCTGAATATTTTTTGCGTAAAGATTAGGATTTACTAATTTAATTCCATAAGTCAATTCTGCAGATTTTCCAAATATTTGTTTACCATTACCCAAACTTATAAAAGAATAAGCTGAGTTTATATCTCCATACCCACAATAAAATATACCGGACACAACAAAATATCTGTCTGAAGACAGCAAACTGACATCACTAGCCCCACTTAGGGCTAATATATTTATGCTATCACCTACAGCGACTCCCAATGATTTTGCAAGATCATACCCGATTACTATATTTGTATTGCTGCTGATATCAAAACTGCCAGACACTATTTTTATCTGCTCCTGAAAACCTTTATCATAAATACATATATCCTCAGGAACAGCTCTCAGTATACCCGCCGACTGTTTGTTATTTTTACCAACAAACAATCCCTGGGCCTCGTAAAAAGGCGTAACAGAAGATATATTTTTTTGCATCATACACCAATCTGTAAACTCTTCATTATTTCCTTCAACACGGATATGATATGAACTTATTTCCATAATGGCATCAATGAATTGTCCCTGAAAACCATTCATAACACTAAGAACAACTATAAGAGCCATTACTCCAAAACCAATTCCTAAGGAAGCAAGTATAGCCGTAACAGAAGTTCTTCCATATCTGTCTACCTTATTGAACCGATTTGATACAAAAGAAATCCACTTCAGAGAAGAAAATAAATTAGTTCTCATAAATTCTTCTCCTTGTCTCTACGTTATTTATATATACAATTTCTTCCGATTTTTTCCCATGTGTAAAAATTGCCTTTATCGAGTAATCATTTTCAAAGAACGAAGTTTCTTCATAAGTATCATTATCAATATAAGTCGATATCCGTTTTATTTCATCATTTTCATAATAATATAAATCCGGGCTTTCTGATTTCTCTGTATAAACATACTCATACTTCTTTTTATCTTCTGCTAAAACTTTCTGTCCACGACGTTTGGGATCAGCAAGTTCTATCATTGTCATATACTCATCTAATATCAAACGTTTTTTCTCATCATAAACTTTAAGATACTTTTCTTTTAATATTTTTTCACCACTAGAATCAGTGTAATAGTTAAATTTTGTTACACTACCTCTATCCTGATCATAAAAAGTTTCTATCATAACTTTATTTTCAAAAAAAGTTTCCCTCATATATGAAATCATTTGATTATCATAACCATATTCAGTTTTTTTTATCAGAACAGAATCCTTGACTGAAGAACCATTTTTCCATTCCAAGATTTCAACCAAATCATTGTTCTCATTATAGACTCGTCTTTTTACTACATCACTGTTTATGGTAGATAAAAATCTTCTTCCGTTTGCACCAGATTTTATACTAAAAAACTCTTCTCCACCTTGTACATATTTTAATCTATTATTTCCATCTGCATAGTAGATAACTGGGACTTTATCAATTGCGTCAATATCATCAAAATCTGCAACAAATGCATCAAAGTTTTCATTTCCATTTAGATATTCAATCAAATCTTCTTTTTTGTATTGACTAGTACCATCAACTTGTTTAATTTCTTTCAATTTATCAGTGAAATCAACAGGCCAATCATGCAATGGAGTAAATAGTAGATACAAACATAAGACAGCTGATGAATAATTCATAAAACTTCAAATAAATAGAGTTCAGTTTATTCCAAGAAATTCATTTAAGAACAGATCGACATCCATCTTTGAAATATTATCATATTTTTCGCCATTACAGACAAAGGCTACCGGTATGCCGAAATCTTTTCCAATAGAAATCACACAACCACCTTTTGCAGTGGAATCATACTTAGTTAGAACAATAGCATCTATTCCGACAGCCTCATTAAAAACTTCAGCCTGACGAACAGCATTTTGCCCCGTAGTGGAATCAACAACAAGTATTTTTTTATAACATCCTGAGCTTGCTTTAGATGAAGCAATTCTATCAATTTTTTTCAACTCATTCACTAAATTTTCTTTATTGTGAAGTCGTCCTGCTGTGTCTGCTATGACTAATCCTCCAGATTTTGCAGTACATGCTTCACATGCATCATATACAACAGCAGAAGGATCGCTACCCATCTGATGCTTTACAACTCTTATTCCTAATCTATCTCCATGCATACATAACTGATCAACAGCAGCAGCTCTGAACGTATCTGAAGCAGCCATAATGACATTACTTCCCTGATTGGTATAATATTTAGCCATCTTAGCCACGCTTGTAGTTTTTCCAACGCCATTAACACCAAGAACCATAAAAACATTTGTCTTATTTTCATAAACCGGAAGATCAATAGTTTTTACATATTCACTAAACATCTGCTTCAACTCATAGGTTATTTCCTTTTCTTCTTTCAGATGTTTTTCCTTACAAATCTTTTCCAATTTTTCGACAATTTCTACAGCAGTTTTAGCTCCTATATCTCCTTCAATCAGAGCATCTGTAAGATCCTCAAAAAAAGTCTCTGATTGAACATTTTGCTTACCAAATAAATTCCTTAATTTCTGAGCAAACGACAATTTAGCCATATATATCAGTCTCCTTCTACTTCTTCAGCCACAGAATCCTCTGTCACAAAAAATTCGTCTATATTATCTTCTACGTTCAGATTACTATCTTTTACCACTTTAGCTTTTTTCGGGAGTGTCTTAGATGCAGTGTATAAATACCTGAACAATTCATACACAAAAAAAACTCCTGCAGTTATCGAAATTCCCTCTGTTACATATGTAATCGTTCTCCATGTTTCAGCTTCTCCCCTTATCTGTTTTTGCACAGTTGATGTACTACGATTAAAATAACCAGCAAGATTATTATAAGTCCCGAGAGAATAAAAATAGAATGGAAGAGAAACCATCAATGCACTATACCCTCTATACATCCAGATTCTTCGCTTATCTATTTCCGGTGTTAAATCAGTAGGTGTTAAATTAACAGTAAGCGCTGAACCATCAACTTGCACCTTCGTAGGGATATAATAATAGGAAGTCAATTTATCATCTGTATTTTCATCATAAACAAATAACTGACCTATGACTGGCTTACCATTAACGGTTACTTCCAAATCCCGATTTTCCTCATCATATTCGCCCCAAAATATACCATTAGCATATAACGAACCAGTCAAAGCTCTTTTAAGTCTAAGAGAAACAGTAGATTCAACTGTCTCTCTTAATGGTACATGAATATAATATCGTTTGTCCTGACTAAAATCATATGTTATAGTCTGTAATTCATAACCATCACAATCAATTTCAATAGTGTGTATTCCAGAATATATACTTATAATTTTTTCAGAATAAACAACACCATCCACAAGAATTCTCATATCTGAGACAGGGACGGCAGGCAAAATATCAAACAAAATTTCAACCGAATCTGTATTCAAAACATTTGGTATCAATCCATACGAAATATTTTTTGCTATCTCAACAATATCAGACATAGATCCAACATCAGTTACGGTTGCAATGATATCACCACCAGGATACAGTCTAAATTCCGCAGTTACAGCCATATAATCTCCCAGAACTGTTATCAATCCTGTTATAAGGCCATTTATTTTTTCATTCAACACTGAAGTTTCATACTCATAACTAGTATAACCTGATTCTCTCACAAAATCTGAAGGAGAAAATAATTCACTGGAAGAATCTTTATATAACCTTATATTTTCAAAAGTAGTTTCACCTACAATACTTTCCTTCTTTATAAAGAGAGACTTCAGGTAATCAAAAAAACTCAGCTCCTGAGAATTAGAATATGTACCATTTTTTTTACTTTCAGTTTCTAATTTTGCTTTTTCTACACATTCAAGATTATCATCTATTTTTTTTTGCAATTCTGCAATCTTTATTTCCGACTCCTTCAAGCTCTTTTTCAAATCCTTGTCATTAGTTTTTACAAGCAAAAGAGCATCTCGAGTCTTAACTTCTTTAGATAACTGTAAATATAGAGATAATCTATCAGTCTGCAAGGACTTTAACTTTCTCATAAGCATTTCATCTTCAGATGTTATGCGAACAGCTCCAGTTGAAAACTGTTCAAGAATAAGCTGTGGAACCAAAGATGAAATGCTTACATCAGTCGAAGAATGACCTACATTCTGTGTAAAATCAAATGCCTGAGCAGCAAGAACCCAATCCTCTGCTCTTACAAAATGAGTACAAAAAACAAGAAGAACAAAAAAAACAAACTTTTTTTTATTGCACAGAATGTAAGGACTCATACTTTTTAAGCTTCGTCCTCAAAATCATCATCAGATTCACCTGAAGGCAGACCTTTCCATTTAGCTGTAAGATATTCATCAAGGAAAGCGTCAATATTACCGTCCATTACATCTTGAATATTACCAACCTTAAACTTAGTACGATGATCGTTTACCATCGTATATGGCTGGAATACATAAGAACGTATCTGACTTCCAAAGGATATATCTTTCTTTTCTCCGGCAAACTTTGAATTCTCTTTTTCCTGCTGTTCCTTATAATACTCATAGAGACGAGACCTAAGGATACTCATTGCTGTAGCTCGATTCATCAGCTGACTACGTTCGCTATCACAGGCAACAACAATACCTGTTGGTAAATGAGTAAAACGCACTGCAGATTCAGTTTTATTTACGTGCTGACCTCCTTTACCCCCAGAGCGATACGTATCTATACGTAAATCCTTAGGATCGATATTAACTTCAATACTATCATCAAGAACAGGGAACACATATACAGAAGCAAATGAAGTATGTCGCCTAGCATTAGCATCAAAAGGACTAATTCGTACAAGACGATGAACCCCAGCCTCGCCCTTTGTATATCCATATACATAAGGCCCTGAAATACGCATGTTTATAGACTTAAGTCCACCTTCAACTTCTTCCTGTTCAAGTATTTCAACCTTATACCCATGGCGTTCAGCCCATCTCTGGTACATTCTACTAAGCATGAAAGTCCAATCACAGGCCTCTGTTCCTCCAGCACCGGCATGAACAGATAAGAAACAGTCATTTTTATCAACTTCATCAGATAGAAGATTAAGTATGCTCTGATGATCAAATTCTGCCTTTGCCTTCTCATACTGTTCCCGAAGCTCCTTTTCTACATCCTGGTCATTTTCTTCAATACCAAGCTCATAAAGAGTTTCCATATCCTCAACTTCTTTTATCAAATCCTTCCAAGGCTCAATACGCCCCTTTAGCATTTTTATATCGTTGAGAACTTTCGTTGCCTTTTCATTGTTGTCCCAGAATCCATCCTGAGTAGTAAGCGATTCTTTTTCTGCTATTTTCTTGCTTATATCGTCCGGGTCAAAGACGCCCCCAAATATCCATAATATTCTCTTTCAGTTCTTCAATCGGTTCACGCAAATCTTCAAGCATTTTTTTCCCCTGTAAATGATTTATTTATCCTTCTTAGGATTTGTATTAATCTTTGTCTTTTTCCAGTTTTTTTTATCTAATTCCGTTATGACAAAGCTTCCCTCTAAAGGATATTGATATATCCGTACCTTGTCATAATAATCAGTCATTCTATCTATTTCCCGCTTAAGTGAACTTAAGTCCACCTCAGCCAGCCGAACATTTTCCCAACAAGACTTTTGTCGTTTTTCAAACCCAAAATGGACAAGAAGATTAACTAGGGCCTGGCCACTCTCAATACTACCAGGATCAATAATAACAGATACGTACATACTCACTCTATAGAATAATTTAAAGAAGCCATCTTGTCAAACAGTGCAAAACAACCGATAGTATATCCATGGTTAACTCGCTAAAACACAAGATTTTTATCCTAATTCTTTTAGTTCCTATCAATAGCATCATAAATGCACAGTCTCCTTTTAGACCGGTTGTTACAGATATTCGGGCAGATCAGATATCTGACAATAAAATAGAAATATCATGGAAACTGCCACAGCAATTAACAGAAACATATATAAGTTCCATAAGATTATATAGGGAAACAAAGCCTTTCACCAGTATAAATCAGCTGGAAACAATAACTCCAATAATCTTACCGATGGGAACTATATCTTATATTGATACTGTATATGACTTCAAGGAATATTATTACGCAATAATAACAGAAACAAAGCAGGGAGTCATGGAAACCGAACTTTATTTTGATGAAGAGCAGGATACAACATCACAAGAATCTGACTCTAGGATTTATAAAGTAATACTCCCAGGAGTCAATGCAACGGTGGAAGGAAAGAGAATATTCAGAAAAGATGATACCCAGTCTCCAAAAACCGAAGTTAAAACTGCCAAAGAAAAAAGTTCTAACCAGAAAATCAGGAGTCAACCTCTGCCTTATATAGACGTACTTGGAGATAACGAAATCCATTCTTCCACTATATCAGCTACAACAACACAAAAAGCACTCTCTCTGCTACAATCGTCTGCAGTAAGAAGGACTATTCTTGAACCGTATATATTCGAAGAGGATATAATAAGTCCGCAAGGGGGAGATGACTACCTTCTATTCATAATCCTGAGTAATAAGTTTATACAGCAGAAGTACGAAGATGCTATTACCAGTTTACAGGATTTTCTAAGCCAGAACAGAGAACTTTCTACAACAAACAGGGCACGATTTTATCTGGCAGAAAGTTACTACTATGACGAAAATTATCCAGAAGCCCTTTCTATATTTCTTTCGCTGGAAGAAGATTTTCCTGCATTAGTAAAAAAATGGTCTGAAAGCTCTTTGGATTTATATCAGCTTCCAGACCACTCAAATTAATGACTCACTAAAATATCTATAATATTGATTGTATAAGTCTCAATAACGAAGACTCTTGCTGTCGTTCCTTTATTACCTCAGCAAGAGAGTCATTTTCAGCTTTGGCAGCGGACAATGTCGCAGGTTTCCCATTGCTATCAGCAGCAGGACGTGTATCAGTTACAACAGAACCATTGGTCAATAAAGAGCTTTCTCCAGATTTTACAAGAACAACTTCATCACCAACATTCAACGTATCATAAAACCCCTTCTTGACGAAAGATCCTTCTGAGATTTCTTCATTGACCTTATCAGCCGTAAATGTTCCAATAATATCTTTTGTCTTATAAGTTAAACCGATTCCTTTATCAGCTGTACTAATACAACCTTTTTTCACAACATCAAACTCTGCTCCTGCTGTAATATTATCCGCATACCCCAAATCTACGAGAAGAGTTCCCTGAGAATTATCAAGAACTGTACCTCTAATTGGTAATATATCCATTACAGCCTGTCTCAACCTACGCAATGATTTTGCAACACGATCATTTCCTGTTCTATACACATTTATTGTTGTAGTTTGGGTACCAGTCCTTGCTGAATATACATCAGCCTTTATGCAGAAGGAACGTTCTGTCTCCTCAACATTCAAGATAATGAAATAATCCAAGCCTGAAGATCGTGATAATCTGAACGCTTCCCCAAAGCCACTTACAGGCTGGGAATGTACCTGAACAGCAGTGGATGCAACTCCATCAAACATATCTTTTGTGGACACAGCCATAAGCTGCTCAACTGAAGCATGGACAAACTGAACTGGATTTTCTACATAGTAAACACCTATGTTCCACCTTGTTTTATCGAGATAAAAAGGCTTTACATTCCACTTATTTGATAAATTAGAAGCCATGAGGCTTTGCAAAGCTTCTATCGTATCATCATTTTTTATTTCCCATGCAGATTTCTTTGCAGTTACAGTATTTTCATTCTGCTGTATTACATCAGACGTAGCCTTAGGATAAGATATGTTATTTTTGATGAACTGAAGCTGATACAGATATAACTCATAAAATCCATCCCTTTCCAGAAGAGAAGCAAAAGCTTGTCTAGCTGTGAGATTTAACGGATCAACACCAAGAGCCGTCTGATATTCAAATCGCTCACTTGGTCCATCATAATTTCTATTATATTCTACAGCCTTGTCAATATGATACTTTGCCCAAACAGCACGTCGACCATCTTCAATCGGCAAAGTTTCATCAATAAGTTGCTCCAAGGCATATCTCATTACTTCATCTTGAGGATCAACAGTAAGTCCTACTGTATACGAATTTATAGCTTCACTCTTACGGTTAAGTCTTGTTTGAGCCAAACCTTTTAAATACCAAGCCGTAGAAAGAGTTCTATTACGCCCCAGTCTGAAATCGCAAATATCTATAACTTCATCATATCTTTTCTGCGCAAAAAGAATATCTGATAATAGCTCATAAGCCTTATCATAGTCACTCTTAATCTGAACAGCACTTCGGGCCCTAGATTCAGCTTCCTTCAGATTTCCTCTCTTTGCCGCAAGATAAGCCGCAAGATAATGGACTTCAGGCTCTCCGGAGTGGAACTGAAGAGCTTGATTTATATACTTCTGGGCAATATCATTTTTTCCAAGCTCCGCACTTACTAATGCAAGGCTTAACAATGTCTTTCGATTTTTTGTATCACGCTTTAAAGCTTCAAGGTATCTATTTTCAGCAGAAGAAAGACTTCCACTGAATATATCAAGTTCTGCAAGACCAAATCTTGCGTCCACATCATTAGGATAGATAGTAAGTATATTATCAAATACAGCTCTAGCCTCATCAAGCCTGCCAAGCGAAATATAGGCAAGACCTCTTAGATTCTCTAGGTCACTACGATTCTTCAGGTAGACAGAAGCTTTATCGGCATATTCAACAGCAAGGTCAAATTCCCCAAGATTAAACGAACACATAGCAAGATTTAGCCATGCATCCCCATACTGAGGATTAATCTTCAAAACTTCAGTATATTTTTCGATTGCACCATAGAAATCTTCTCTATCCTGTAAAGCATATGCCTCATTATACATAGAAATAGCAGAAGAATTCTGAGCAAACAAAATATTACCAGGACCTGCCAGAAGCAATATTGACCCAAGAATCATCTTGATCCTTTTTTTATTGAACATATTCTCTCCCGTTTCTTTTATTCTTCCTTTATTTTTTTTGATATAACCTTTATAACATTAACTTTGTGACCTTCCATTTCCTGTACTATAAAGTCATAGTCATTCCATGAAACTTTTTCAAACTTTACAGGAATCTTTCCAAAGAGGTCAAAAACAAATCCACCTAAAGTATCAAAATCCTCTGTAGGAAAATTACTTTCTATAGTTTCATTCAAGTCATCTAAGCTAACACGAGCATCACACAGCCAGACACTTTCTGATAAACTTAAAATATCAGCCCGCTCATTGTCAAATTCGTCTTGTATATCGCCAACAATTTCCTCTATTATATCCTCCATAGAGACTATTCCAGCAATACCGCCATATTCATCTATTGCAATAGCAATATGTATATGCCTTCTCTTAAACTCTCTAAGAAGACTATCAATACGCTTGCTCTCAGGAACAAAATAAGGCTTACGAATAACTTTTGCAAGTTCAAGTTCTGTCTCTTCTCTCGCAAAGGCCTTGATTAAATCTTTTACATAAAGCACACCGACAACATTATCTATTGACTCTGAATAAACAGGAAACCTCGAATGTCCGCTTTCGGCAATCTTTTTAAGCAACTCATCTGTCGTAGTATCAACAGATATAAAATCAACATCAATACGAGGGACCATAACCTCTTTTACAGAAGTCTCCGAAAGATCCTCGATTCCCTTAATCATATCATTTTTTTCTTCAGCTAGAATATCTTGTTGGGATTGCCCCCCAGCCCCTTCTGAAGAAGAACTATCTTTTTTATGCTTTTTACTAAACCCGAACAACCTCATATATTATCCTATAATTGATTCAGCAGATAAATCCTGCATTATGCTTTTTTGTATTTTCAACATTTCACACTCAGGTTCAACACCTTTTTCAACGTGCTCATCTCCATGATCATACCCATTAAGATGAAGAATTCCATGTACAAGAAGTCTTCTTAATTCTTCGTCAGCACTTACTTCAAAATAAAGTGCATTTTTAGGAAGAGTCTCAAGACTTATTGCTATATCTCCAGCAGCTATCCAATCTACATCATTTTCATCAGTATATTCTTCACCATTTTCAAAACTAAGAACATCAGTCGGAGCATCAATGTCCCTATACTGCTTATTTAGATCCTGTATAAAAGCATCGGAGCAAAACAAAATAGAAATCTCCTGACCATCAAAGCCAGCTTTTTCCATTACTTTCTGAACAAAAGGCTCAACATTATCTATCCACTTTGGACTTTCAATATCTTCACCCACATCAATCAAAATTTTATTTGCCATCTGTTTTCTCCTTTTTAGCAGGTTCAATAAATTCACCCTTAGCTTCACTTAATGTTTTATCACTTAACACTGGCGTATTGTCATCAGGATCCTTCTGATCCGGATATTCTATACGGCTATGATAATAACCTGCCAAAATTTGAACAAAGGTTTCCTTGATAACATCCAAGTCCTTAAAGGTCAGGTTACAATTATCCAGTTGATTATTGTCTATCTTTGCACTAACCAAAGTATCGATAAATTTTTCAAGCCGCCTTACAGAAGGTTTTTCAAGCGTACGACATGCAGCTTCTACTGTATCAGCAAGCATTACAACAGCACTTTCTTTAGTTGAAGGAGGATTGCCTATGTATGAGTAGTCTTCAGGACTAGCATTAGGATCAGTTTTTTTTGCTTCATTATAGAAAAAAGAGATAACCTGATTTCCATGATGTTCACTGATAATCTTTATGACTTCTGCAGGAAGCCTCATGCTCCTACCCTTTTCTATCCCTTTCTTTACGTGACTCTTTATGATACTTACAGATAGAGATGGGTTTATTTCTTTATGGATATTATGTCCCCCAGTCTGATTTTCAACGTAATACTCTGGGTTATCCATTTTTCCGATATCATGATAATACGCTGCTACACGGGCCATGAGTGAATTAGCACCTATCTCCCGACAAGCAGCCTCAGCCAAAGATGCGACAAGAATAGAGTGATTATATGTCCCACTAGCACTTACAAGCATCTTTTTCATTACAGGATTATTCAAGTCACTTAAATCCATAAGTCTGAATACAGATGATGTGTTAAGAAGTAACTCCATTGGAGTAATGAACCCTAAAGCAAGAATTCCAGAAATAAAACCATTGAATGCAACACCAGCAACCACAAGAACAACAGTATTAAGGCTATCATTAAATATCAATTTGAAAATCATTACAAAAACAACATTAATGATAGACTGTAATATAGAAGCATATACCATATCAATCCTACGCTCTATCTTACATACAATGCGAGTAGCGGAAAGAGACGTTGAAAGGGCAAACAAAAAAGGAATAACTTTGTAACCAGCTGCATTCAACACGATGAAAGACTGTATAATAGAAAAGAAAACCGCATCCAGAGGACCAAATAATATTGTTATGAGATAAGCAAACAATGATGAAGGTAAAATAGTTCCCATTCCAAAGTTAGTCGAGAATAAAGGAACCTTTGAAGCCACAACTGCAAATGCATAAATCAGAACCAAAAATACTGAACTAAGAACAAGTTCCTTGCTTTCTACATTCCGCTTAAGACAAGTTTTACTAAAAAGGAGCAAAAACATAGCTTCTAAAATCATAAAATACACAACGGTATCAAGGAAAGCCCTATAGTCGATATATGCAGAAGACTCAGCCATCTTCTTTAGCTTAGCATAACCTTCATCTGTAATAGCAAAACCTTTCTTTATAACAGTTTCCCCTTTCTCCACTGTAAACGGACTATCGTAATCGGCGGGAATAGTTTTACTGGCAACAACAGTTTTATCAGCGATCTGACCAACTTCATAATCTGCGATACTGAAACTTGACACTGTCGTAGTTGTAGCAACATGAATAAAAGCAAATACAGACAACACAGCCAGAGTAATCATATAAAGAATTATTTTGGGTGTATTATTCTTTATATAATCGGAAAAAACTCTAAACCCGGAATTCTCTGACTTCTTTCTTGACTTATTGTTCTCTTTCTTCATTTTCGTAAGCCTGTATGATCTTTTTTACAAGATCATTTCTGACAACATCTTCAGTACAAAGTTCTTTTATTGCAATTTCCGGAACATTTCTCAGGACATTGACAGCACTAAGCAGACCGGAAGGAACTTTCTTAGGAAGATCTATCTGAGTTAAATCTCCAGTGATAAACACCTTAGAACCTTCACCCATACGGGTTAAAAACATTTTCATCTGTTCAGGAGTAGTATTCTGGGCTTCATCAAGAATGATGACACTATCATTCAATGTACGACCTCTCATATATGCAAGGGGAGCTATTTCAATAATTCCATTCTCACTCATTCGTCTTACTGTCTCACGTGGTAAAACAGCATTCATGGCATCATATAACGGTCTTATATAAGGATTAATCTTTTCTTCAAGATCTCCAGGTAAATACCCAAGACTTTCTCCAGCCTCAACTACAGGCCGAGTAAGTATGATACCACTCTTCTGATGGCTCAAAACAAGTCTCAGAGCTTCGGCAACCGCTAGAAAAGTTTTTCCACATCCTGCCGGACCTGTCGCAAAAACCATATCATAAGCCCGGAACATCTTGACCAATTCAGCCTGTCCCTGAGTTCTAGGATAGACTTTGCGGGTTCCTCCCGGAATAGAGATAGAACACTGGTTAAATAACGCATGATTATCCGAAGATCTTTTTGGATAGAACGAAACATTCGTATTGAGAATAGACTGAATCAGTTCAGTATCCGTAACTTCTGAACTTCCATCAGCAATCTCATCTAAGATTCTGTCGATAATGAAGCGGAACTGCTGTTGCAGCCCTATATCATCACCGTCTACCGATAACTCGTTTCCACAAGCAAAAACCGGTACACCCAAAAAAGATTCTATGAGTTTCAAATTACTGTCGTTAGTTCCACAGACACGCTGTAAAATATCATTATCCGGAACAATTATTCTATATTCTGACACTTTTATATAGTCATTCTATGATACTCCAAAGTATTAGTCAACCATAAAGCTTATGTTGCCCTTGACACAAAATGCTATTTTATAGATTATATTTCTATTATGGAAAAAAATAACTTGTCCAGACAGCACCTTGAATCTATTTCTACAATGGATTTGATAAGTCTTGCCAACGAATATGGCATTGATATCCCTGCAAACCTAGACAGAAGATTTATAATAGAAGAATTGTTAGACATTTCTTTGGAACTTGATACAACAACTCCCGAAGAACTAGTTGAAAACACATCCTTGGACATATCTCAAGAGCTTCCAGCAACTTATAATGAAACAAAGATAAATGTTATACTCCGTAATCCGGCATGGATTTATGTATACTGGGATATAAGGGAAGCTGACCTGCATACTATCAAGAATGACTTTGATTTTGAGAATTTAAGCCTTCATATTGCATTTTATGATGAAATTGCAGATGAAAAGGCATCAGATTTCTTTGACATTCAGCTGGAACAGGATGACAGAGAACAGTCTATTCTTCTTCCTTCCGCAAAAAAAGCCCTTATGGCTCACTTAGTATACAATTCTACAGAAGCAAAACCAAAAATATTAGCATCTAGTCACAGAATAGAAATACCACAGGAAAGTGAAACCCTTGTGAATATCCAGCCTGGCAAGAAAATAGAGATGACAGAGCTGGTTGAATTGTCTGGAATGACAAAACTTTTGCACAAACACTATAACCAGCACAGACAGCTTTTTTCATAATAGGAGTTTATTTTGTCAAAAAAGAGCCTTATTTTAACCCTTGTTGCCGATCAGCCATATCTGCATACTGCAGACAATACTCTTGATTTCAAAGCAAAAGATGAAATACTCTTTTCTGCTATTTCATACACATATCTGCCCTTGCTTAACATGTTCGGTAGACTTGAAGATGAAAACATTCCGTTCAAAATGGGACTTGTTCTTTCTGCTAATATCTGTACCTTGCTAGATGACCCTCAGGTACAAAAGAAATACATCGATCATCTTGATCGTCAGATTGAACTTGGCACAAAAGAGATTGAAAGAAACAAAGATAATCCTGAACTGCTCCGAAACAGCCAGGAGTGTCTTGATAAAGCAAAAAAAGATAAATACGATTTTACAGAAGTCTACGGACAGAACATACTTGATAAACTCCGCTACTATGCTAAAAAAGATAAGCTGGAGCTTACTGCAACTGCAGCTTCCTATACCTATCTTCCACATTACTCCGATATTCCTGAAGCACTGAATGCTCAGGTAGAGACTGGTCTCTATGCCCAGAGGCATTTCTTTGGCAGCGTCGGTGAAGGATTCTTTCTTCCATTCCAGGGTTGGGCAAAAGGATTTGAACGTGTACTGAGGAGTTATGGCCTAAACTATACAATACTTGATGCAAAATCACTTCTTTTTGCAGAAAATGCATGTCCTACAGGTATTTTCAAACCTGTCCGTACAGCAAATTCTCTTGTTATATTTGGCAGCGACTGTGATACAAAAGACCAGATTGAAGGAGAAGACGGATATATTCATAACGAAGTATACCGTAATCAAGGAAGAGATATAGGTTTTGATGAAGAAAGCGAAAGCTTAAAAGAATTCATGGGCGACTGCAAGACCCGTATTCCTACAGGTTATAAGTACTATGCATTAGGAGATCCTGATGCTGATGACTATGAAGATACGGCATATCCTTACGAATTTTCAAAGGCAGCCGAACAAACTAAGATTGATGCACTGGATTTCTATACAGATAAAAAAACAAAGCTAACTAAAGCTTACGATGCTCTTAACGGTGAGTCATGTAACCTTGTCTGTGTAATACCAGCTTCCTTGATTGGACAAGAATGGTATGAAGGTGTTGCATGGCTTGAGAATGTTATCAGACTAGTTGCACAGGAAGATTCAGTTACATTGGATTTATGCAAAAACCTTATCGAAAATCAATTTACCCTTCCTAAAATTGTTCCTTATCCATGCAGTGCATCTGGCACCGGATATGGAGAGGATCTGATTGAAAGCAGCAACAGTTGGATGTTAAGATACGCACGAAAAGCCACAGAACGGATGATCGACCTTACAGAACGATTCCCATCGGAAACAGGACTCAAAGCTCGCCTCCTCAATCTTGGGGCAAAAGAACTCATCATGGCACAATCAAGCTGCTGGCCAAAGATGATAAGCAAAGGAACATTACCAGAGGTAGCTTCCGAAGAATTCACAAAACAGATAGTTTCCTTTACTACTGTATTTGATTCATTGGCCAGTAATACTGTAAGTACAGAATGGCTTACAAAACTCGAAAAAGAGCACGCTATCTTCCCTTGGATAAACTATAGGGTATTTAGCCGCAAAAAATAACAGAAGTATCAAGTCTTTTAAAGATACATGGATTAAACTTTTATAAGTATAGTTCATGTATCTTTTATTTATTGCAGGGATACTAGCCCTGTCACTATCAATAAATATATTTCTTATCCTCTATCTTTTGCATACAAAACGGATTTATCGCACCCGTGTCTATTCTTCTAAAGAAATAAAAGCAGGAAAAGCCATACAGGAACAATTCATACCACTAGATACCGACGACATTGGCAACAGTTCCTCTACTTTCCGAAAAAAAATCAACGGTACTGAAATATTTTGTTATTACAAAAGTGCAGACCAGTTATCAGGAGATTACTTTGACTTCATTCAGTTGGATTATACCCATACAGCATTCATAAAATGCGACATTTCAGGCCACGGAATACCTGCATCTTTGATAATGATCCAAGTTGCGACCTTATTTTCAGCATCAATAAAACAACTGGACACAAGCAATCCTGAAAACATAAAGTTACATCTCATTGTCAGACAGATAAATGATATAATCGAAAGCCGTAACTTCAAAGACAGATTCGCAGCTTTTACAATAGGAATAATCAACAGCATTACAGGGGACTGTCTTGTGTCATCTGCGGGAGACAATATTCTGCATATCTATAAAAACAATACACATAAAATGACACATATAAAACTGGATGACACACCAGCTGCAGGAATCTTTCATAGCAGTCTCATCGAGCAGAACACACCCTATTCTACCACACACATAAAACTGGAATCTGGAGACATACTATATCTTTATACAGATGGAATAGAAGAAAGTTCAAGGAGCTCTGATAATCCCGAAAACAGAAAAGACATAACCGAATATTTCGGCAAAACACGCATTGACGACATCATAAACTCCTGCAACAACAAGACCCAATACACCATAAGTTTTTCGAAAGACAGATTTTCCGCCAAACAAATAATATTTGACTTTACCAATACACAGGGAAAGGCTGAGGACTCTGTTATGGCTCTTGCTACTGCCGAAAAACTTTTTCGGCTCCATCCTGACAAAGGAAAGTTCACATCCAAAGTTCCGGTCGACAGCCCAATAGATGCTTTTATGAAAGAACACCTCAAAAATTACAACAGAATTATCCGTAAAAAACAAATTCTAAACAGCCAGCTTTACTATTGTACCTGTTACCAGGATATCCAAAAAGACGATCTGACTGTCATTGCCATAAAAAAGAACTGAAAAATCATTAGGGAATTGAAGAATAGGCCTTTAAGTGCTATAATTTGCCCCAAACGGCTACTTAATATAATAAGAAGTCCAACTCACATAATATTTTTATTCGAGGTAATTAAATGATCTACACTGCAGAAGTAGAACATATGTGTCCTTTGGCTAAGGGTGCATATCACGGACCTGCACCAATTCCTGAAGAAGGAAAATGGGTACAGGTAAAAAAGATCGAAGATGTATCAGGATTTACACACGGTATCGGTTGGTGTGCTCCACAGCAGGGTGCATGTAAGCTTTCTTTGAACGTTAAAGACGGTATCATCGAAGAAGCTCTTGTAGAAACAATCGGTTGTTCTGGAATGACTCACTCAGCAGCTATGGCTTCTGAAATCCTTATTGGAAAGACACTTCTTGAAGCATTGAATACAGACTTGGTTTGTGACGCTATCAACACAGCTATGCGCGAACTCTTTATGCAGATTGTATACGGACGTACACAGTCAGCTTACTCTGAAGGCGGACTTAAGGTTGGAGCTTCTCTCGAAGACCTCGGAAAGAACCTCCGCTCACAGGTAGGTACAATGTTTGCAACACGCAAGACAGGTCCTCGCTATCTCGAAATGACAGAAGGTTACGTTGAATCATGTGCTATCGATAAGGATGGACAGATTATTGGTTACAACTGTATCAACTTCGGTAAGCTCATGGATGCTCTCAAGGCAGGTAAGCCAGCTGAAGAAGCTATTGCTGGTGCACGTACACACTATGGTCGTGTAACAGAAGATCAGGGTATGGTAAAACTTATCGACCCACGCAAAGAGTAGTCAGGAACGGAGGAAATAGAAAATGGCAACATTATTTGAAGACTATGAAGGCCGTATCCCACAGGTAAACAAAGCTCTTAAGGAATACGGATTCTCTGAAGGAGAAGCAGGATTAAACGAAGCTCGTGACCTTTGTAAGGCTCACGGTTTTGATCCATATGAAATCTGTCAGTCAACACAGCAGATTTGTTTTGAAGATGCAAAATGGGCTTATGTATTGGGTTCAGCTATTGCTATCAAGGAAGCAGAAAAGACAGGCGACAAGACTGGTTCTACAGCTGCTGCTAACATCGGTAAAGGACTTCAGGCATTCTGTCTCCCAGGTTCAGTTGCTGATGACCGCAAAGTAGGTCTCGGACACGGAAACCTCGGAGCTCGTCTCCTTTCTGAAGAAACACAGTGTTTCGCATTCCTTGCAGGTCACGAATCATTCGCAGCTGCTGAAGGAGCTATCAAGATTGCTGCTAACGCTAACAAAGTTCGCAAGAACAAGCTCCGCGTTATCCTCAATGGTCTCGGAAAAGATGCAGCTCAGATCATCAGCCGTATCAACGGATTTACATATGTTCAGACACAGTTTGACTATTTCAACGGTGAAGGAACAGACAAGGCTCTTACAGTTGTAAAAGAAGTTCCATACGGAAACAACCCAGACCGCCTTATCGTTAAGTGCTACGGTGCTGACGATGTACGTGAAGGTGTTGCAATCATGTGGCACGAAGATGTAGATGTTTCTATCACAGGAAACTCAACAAACCCAACACGTTTCCAGCACCCAGTAGCTGGTACATATAAGAAGGAACGCCTCCTCGCTGGAAAGAAATACTTCTCAGTAGCTTCTGGTGGTGGAACAGGTCGTACACTTCACCCAGATAACATGGCTGCAGGTCCAGCTTCTTACGGATTTACTGATACTTTGGGTCGTATGCACTCAGATGCTCAGTTTGCAGGTTCTTCATCAGTTCCAGCACACGTTGAGATGATGGGATTCATGGGTATGGGAAACAACCCTATGGTTGGATGTACTGTAGCTTGTGCAGTAGCAGTTGCTGGTGGTCTTGCAAAGTAAGATTAACCTGATGCTATAGCATTACAAACAGCCCTTATATGGAAGTGCACTCTATATAGGGGCTGTTTTAGTTTTTCAGACAGCACTTGATGTATCTATTCCATGTGTTACATATACATCTTAATTCTTGTTCTCTCTACCCGCTACTGACTACTAATATCCTGAACTTCTCTTTATCAAGTCCTGATAAATAAATATTTATTAACTTAATAAATAAAGCTTTATTAACTTAGTAAATAAATATTTATTAATAAAGTAAATAAATATTTGTTTACTATATAAATAAAGTTTATTTACTATCTAAATATATATTTATTTACTAACCTCACACTTGTTGTTTTTGCGCAAAAATAACAGAACTCTGGCCCTTGTAGTAGTAAATCTTCTTGAAATCTATAGTAATTTTGGTATATCATGCTCTGCATGAAAATCAAGACTAGTAACATTCTGGGATTTTTCCTTTGTGCCTTTTGTGTCGGAATATGGGGAATATCATTTGTCAGTACCAAATATATACTGACAACATTCACTTCATTTGAAATTCTTGTATTGCGTTTTTTGACAGCCTACGCATTTCTCTGGATACTAAAACCGATTCCTTTAAGATTGCCCCGTATAAGGGATGAGATTGAGTTTGCCCTCGCAGGCTTTTCAGGTGTATTTATATACCAGCTGACAGAAAACCTTGCCATAAATTACACCAATGCCTCCAACGTAAGCATAATAGTAAGCATATCTCCTATTTTTACAGCAATAACTTCTCAGATATTCCTGCATAAAAAGATAATCACTCACTGGTTTATCATTGGGTTTGCTCTGGCCATAACAGGAGTTGCGCTTGTATGCTTTAATGGAGTTGTGGAATTCCATCTGAACCCTATAGGAGATTTTCTAGCCCTCCTGTCATGTACATGCTGGGGCTTCTATTCCCTGTTCATTTCCAAGATAAACCAGAAACACTATAATCAGATACAGTCTACAAGGCGTATCTTTATGTATGCACTGATATTCATGATTCCAGTAATTATAGTTCAGTATAGCAGGGGAACTCTCAGCTTATCATCAAATGATTTCCACGATATCTATAACATATTGAACATCATGTTCCTTGGAATAGTAGCATCAGGATTATGCTTTGTATTCTGGAACAAAGCATGCTCTCTGCTGGGAACAATTTACACGTCTCTTGGCATCTACTTAATACCTGTAATGACAATAATTTTTGCTGCCATATTCCTTGGAGAAAAGATAACTGTTATGGGAGCTGTCGGTACAGTATTTGCAATTGCCGGCGTCTTTATTTCCAGCATAAAGAGAAAGTAAGCTAGTATAAGGGTATATAGCTTACTCGCTTTGTAGAATAGCCCGGGCTTCTGTTTCCTTTCCAGAAAGGATGCTCTGGGTATCACTGGCAGTTATACAGACTTTTACGATAGATCCACTTGGAATATCCTTGCCATCACAATCGCATTCCACATGGATAAAATTGGAAGTCACAGCATGAAGAACAGGCTTGGTATCAGTACCGAGCCGCTGACTTCTAGAATTCTCAGCTATAGCTTCAAGCTCTTTTCCAACATAACTTTCTATATATGAAAGTTTTCCTTGCACTGCCTTATCTGTAAGCCACTTTACCCTCTCTCCCTTAATGCGATCAGGGATTTGAGGTTTCATTGTGTATGCAGGAGTTCCTGGACGAGGACTAAATGGAAAGGCATGTATCCATGAAAAATTACATTCCTCACACAGGCTCATTGTATCACTAAAATCTTCTTCCATTTCTCCTGGAAATCCAGCAATTATGTCACAGGAGATAAAAGGATTTTCCTTGTACTGTCTTAACCTGGCAACGGCTCTTATAACAGTCTCCCTGTCATAAGGACGACGCATTGATTTTAGTATTCTGTCACTACCAGACTGAATGCTTAGATGGAAAAAAGGCTGAATTCTACTGCTACTGATTACTTTGCACAATCTATCATCAATGTACTGAGGATACAAACTTGATATGCGGTACCTTACAGTCTTAGTCTCTTCAAGAAGTCTTTCCAGCAATCCTGCAAATTTGACATTGTTACCATCTTTATCAAACCAAGAATACTGGCAGAGGTTGACTCCCGTAAGTACGATTTCAGCCATTCCAAGGGATTCCAGTTCCTTGGCTCGCTGTATCACAATGTCTGCATCAAGGGATATGGATAAACCTCTTGCAAGATGTATACGACAGAATGCACAGGCATTATTACAACCGTCCTGTATCTTGAGGGAAGATCTGCTATGCTTCTCAAAAACTGGTGTATAAAGACTGAACATGTTAAGATTATCAATAGAAGTGGTTGATGTCGATGAATCTGGAGCAAATATTTTTCTGGTTCTCGAATCCTGGCTGCTGCATTGATCAAGTATATACTTATCCAGATTACTTGCTGACAGGAAACCTTTACTATAACTTAGAAGTCCATCATCTTTTATTTCCCTTGCAATCTGTGCAAGGAGATACTTTTTTGTTCCTGACAGAACAGATATACGGTCAGGAGCTATTGCCTTTATATCTGCAGAATCAAGTTCTGCATAGCATCCTGTAACGATTACTGGGGCATTTGGGAACTTCTGCAGCATAAGCCGTATGATACGACGAGCTTTCTGTTCAGCTTTACCTGTTACAGTACAAGTATTAATCATACAAAGAATAGTATCAGATGTTACAGGTGATTTTGCGCTGACAAGTTCCAGGTCTGTATTAAAACCATTATTGGCAAAAGAACGGGCTGCACCCTCAGTCTCATCCTGATTAAGACGGCAGCCCAAAGTCTCAAAATGTATTGTATATTGATTCATTAAACCCTTATCTCTACTGAGCCTTAGCTTGGCAACGTTTTTTGCCTTGTATTGCTTCAGTCTGCTGTGGATTCAGCTTGATTGATTCATCATAAGCTGCTACAGCGTGAGTATAATCTCCAGCCATTTCTCTTGCATATCCAAGCCTTGCCCACCAATAATCTCTGAGAGGTTCTGAACGGACTGCACTTGTGATAGAAATATCAGCATGATTATACTTACTCTGCTTGATATAAATCTCTCCCATGTAGTAGTAAACTCTACCCAAACGATTGGCATTGTCCGATACATTGGACACATAACGCTGAAACATCTTCAAGGCTTCATTGTTCTTTCCAAGAAAATACTCTGCCTCTCCTAAAACTTCCATGAGACGAGCATCATAAGGAAAAGACTTACGACCTTCAGTAGCCCGGATTTCTGCTTCACTATACTGCCTGTTAGCCACAAGTGACCAACACAAAACACAATAACTGTCTACATTTCCAGGATTGTTGACAATCTCTGCTTCGCATATCTTTATTGCTTCTTCGTACCTTCCAGCATTATAGCTACGGAGAGCATCAGGCTTTTCAGTCTGAGCAAAAACAAAAGCTGAGCATAACAGGGCTGCTACAAGAACTACAAACTTTTTCATTGACTAACCTTCATTTTTTAGCATATTACATTTGCCATCAAACACACAGCCTGATTCAAGTACAACCTGACCTGTTGTTATATCACCCTTTACAGATCCGGAAGAAGATACATGTACAAGTCTCTTTCCATATACATTACCCGTAACTTTTCCTTTTACAACAACTCTGTCTGCATTTATGTCTGCATCTACAACTGCATTTGTATCAATAACCAAATCACTGGTAGCATTTATACTACCTGAAACCTTACCTTTGATCATCAACGGCTTGGCAAACTTTATCTTACCTGTAAAGGTGATATCTGAAGCCATTACTGTATCAAAATCATCTTCTTCAAGCTCCAGGGGGTTTACATCTTTTACTTCAAACATATACTATATAATAAAAGGATTTAAGGAATAGGTCAATCCATGCTGTATCTACAGGTTTGCAGAAGTTACAACTGGAAAATTATGGCTTTTGTACTACAATAATACTATAGAGTACGCTCTGAAAACTTTATTTTTTACAGTGCCAAGGCCACATATAACAAGACAGCATATGAAATTATTTCATCCAAGGACATTAGAGAAAGTCCTGTTTCTATCAGCAATTATATCCCTTGCAGGTTGTGCTTCCCTCCCAAAAGAAGCAGTTCAACCAGAAACGCTAGTTGAAGATATTCCTATTCCACCCCCTCCAGAGCCAGAAATAAAGCTTACAATAGCCGGGGACATTATGGCACACAAACCTAATTTTGCTATCTCAGATTATAGTGAGGTTTACAAAGGCATAACCCATATACTGCAAGAATCTGACTTTTCTATGGTAAATCTAGAAGCCCCAGTTACAGACAGTATAGACTATTCCAGTTATCCCTATTTCAATGTCCATACAGAATATGCTCAGGCAGCCATCGATGCGGGTTTCAACATATTTAGCCTCAGCAATAACCACTCAAATGATCAGGGACTTACCGGTATACAGAGCACAATGAAAGTCTTTGACAAATTAAGAAAAGAGCAGAATATCTATTCATCAGGTCTCAAAGAAGCAGATAAATCTTTCAGTTATGAAATAATCGAATACAACGACATGACAATAATGTTCATGGCAGTAACGAACCTTCTTAACCAGAACACTTATACTAAATATATCAATTATGTAAGACCAACAAAGACTGCCCGAAAGGAATTTGTTGATTATATAGCTGATTTAAGACATAATGTAGAGTGTGATGTCTTTATTCTGGCACTGCACTCAGCGTCCGAAGAATATGTACTTGATATCACAAATGAAGAAAAAGAGTTTTTTCATCAACTGACAGATAATGGTGTTGATATTCTATGGGCTAATCATCCCCATATATCCAAAGGATGGGATATCATAACCGACCAGGATAATATAGCGCGCAAAGTTATTTTTTATTCTATGGGAAATACTATAAGCGGACAGCGTTGGGAACCAGACTTTGCAAATCCGGAAAACTCACGGGACTATACAGGGGACGCCTACATGGCAAATCTGACACTGGCAAAAGACAGCACAGGAATCAGAATCAAAGAACTGACACCTGTGCTTATAACGACTTATATTACACCTCAATGGCATTTTGTCATCAAAGTTCTAGATGATGATTTTATCCGGGAACTGGATGAGTCAGGTAAAAAAACTTGGGCAAAATACCTTACCCAACGTAAAAAGTTGATGGAACAGATTAAAGGAATACAAACATGGCAATAGACTATAAGAGCCTACCTGTCTACGAACAAAAGGACAGAATTCTTGAAGCATTAAAGACAAATCAGGTTATTGTTGTACAAAGCCCTACAGGAAGTGGAAAGACTACTCAGCTACCTGTTATTTTGCATGAAGCAGGATATTCCCAAAACGGAGTTATTGCTGTAACACAACCTAGACGCATTGCAGCTCTTAGTGTAAGTGAGTTTATATCCAAGCAGCTAAAGACAAAGTATCCGGGTCTTGTGGGATATAAGATGAGGTTTGAGGATAAAACTGATTCCACAACAAAGATAAAAATAATGACAGATGGAATACTTCTCCAGGAAATGAAACTAGATCCATGGATGAGCAAATACTCTGTCGTAATGGTCGATGAAGCTCACGAGCGAAGTCTCAACATTGATTTTGTCCTGGGACTTCTCAAACGTGTACTTGCACAACGAAAAGACTTTAGAGTAATAGTAAGTTCTGCTACAATGAATGCAGAATCCTTCAGTACTTATTTTGACGGCTGCCCGATAGTCACTATTGATACCCAGATTTATCCTGTAACAATGGTTTACGATCCACCTAGTGTTGCCGCAAGCACATTAAGCATAAATGCATGTGACGCACTTCTGACTAAAATACAGCAGACTATAGACAGAGTCCTTGATAACAAGGAAAATGGTGACATTCTTATATTCTTGCCTGGAGAAAAAATCATCAAAGACTGTGTCCAAAGGTTAAGTTCTTCCAGTTTCAGAAATAAAATACATATAGTTCCTCTATACGGTCGACTTCCCAAAGAAGAACAGGAAAGAGTTTTTGATTCCGCCCCATTCGGCAAAAAAAAGATCGTAATAAGTACCAATATAGCTGAAACATCAGTAACTATAAATGGAATTACGACGGTAATTGATTCAGGCCTGGCAAAACTGAACTTCTATAGTCCAAAAACATTTACATCAAGTCTTATAGAAACTCCTGTCAGCAAGGCAAGCTGTAACCAGAGAAGAGGCCGAGCTGGTCGTACATGCGCAGGAACATGCTACCGCCTCTATCCTCGTAAAGATTTTGACAGCAGGGAAACTTATACTATAGAAGAAATCTATAGAACAGATTTAAGTGAAGTTGTACTACGTATGTCAGAGTTAGGAATCACCGACTTTGATAAGTTTGATTTTATCTCTCCGCCGAACAAAGAAGGTCTCCTGGGAGCTGTAGAGACATTGAATATGCTAAAAGCTCTTAATCAAGATGGAACATTGACTTCCATAGGAAAACTGATGGTAGAGTTTCCTTTGGAACCTCGCGTAAGCCGCATCATAGTAGAAAGTATCATGCGATATCCGGATGTTTTGGAAGAAGTTCTCATCGCAGCTTCATTTCTCAGTACACAATCTCCGTTTGTCCTTCCTGTTGGTGAAGAGATGGACGCCAGAAAAGCTCACCACGAGTTCAGGGATATACAGGGAGACTTTGTAAGTTATGTAAAATTATTCCGTACCTACATGTCCATGAGCAATAAAGAAAGGTTCTGCAAGAATAACTACTTGGACGAAAGAGTTATGGCTGAAATACTCAATATCAAGCAGCAGTTGGAGGAAATCGTCTCAAAAAGGCTTCAGATGCCTATATCCAGCGGAGGTAGCATGGATAACTACCTTTGTTGCATAGCCTCAGGAATGATTCAGTTTGTATGTATAAGAGAAGGTCGTGACAGTTACAGAAGTCTCACTGCAGAACATATTACGATCCACCCAGGATCATCTATGTTCCGTACAAATCCTTTGTACATAGTAGCTGGAGAAATCGTAAAGACAAGTCGCATATTCGCAATGAGTGTTTCTCCTCTAACCAAAAATCTTCTTTCCCAGATAGATCCTGAATTGGAAAAATCTCTGACAAAACTTAGAGGTGATAAAAGCAGAAGTCTCACCGGCAACCTTGAGTATTCAGGGGCTTATTTCCGTGACAGTACAGAAAAAGTTGGAAAGAGTGACAAAAAACAGAAAGCCCTTAAGCTTTTCAATAAAGAAATAAAGAAGAGTGAAGATACAGTTGTTCTTGGTGGCAATATATTTGAATACGAAAAAATGAAAGGTAAGAAAACTCTTAAATTACCATGGAACTTGTTCCATACAGCTGTATTCCTTGAGCATAATGAGAACCTGCTTGCTCAGATTGGAGGGATGCGTGGAGTGATCCTTATGAAGAATGGATATAAACTCCTTAGTGGTGAAAAAATGGAAATCATCATTAAGGCTGCTAAAATCCTAAATCTTGACCCTATCCGAGAAGATAAATGGAACCGCAGGATGAACATAAACATAACAGAAAGCGGAAAAATAGAAGAACTTGTAAATATGCTGGACTGTGTCATGAGAGTTACAGAAGCCAGAAATAGCAGCAAGGAACTAGGTTTTATATGTCTTTTTACAGATGGGAATGGTACTTACTGGTTTAAGGTATCAAGAGGATTTGCAACAGCCCTTAATGAAAGTCTTTCTTCCCTAGAAAAACTTATTGATGACTGTAAAGAGTCTTCTCTCAATGTTGAGCAAAAAGAAAAAGTCAATATTGTGTACAGAACTCTTAATGGTCTTTATGAGTAGTAAGAGCACATAACAAGTATGTGCACATAACAAGTATGTGCTCATAACAACAAAAAAGCTGTCCAAATGTATTTTGGACAGCTTTTTTATTACTGAACTTGGGAAAGGATCCTCTTAGCCTTAGCAGAGTTTGCATTCTTTTTTTTCTTTCCTTCTCCTTCTCCATCTTCAGCAGCAATAACTTTTACCATCTCTTTGGAAGAAGAATATCTACCTTTTGCCCATATATCCAGCCCAGTTCCCTGAGTCTGAACATCTTTACTTTCGAGATATAATGCACAGATTTCCGCTGCATCATTTCTACCATACTTGGCAAACTCCTTACCCAAGGCATATCTTAATGGCTTCATCTTATCAGATTTAAGAGCTTCTTCTGCCAATGCATAAATCTCTTTCTGTCCCGCATGATCATACTTTATCAGCGCAGCTGCAACTTTAATTTTTTGGGAGTCAGGTTTCTTCTTATCAGTAATTATTCCGACAAGATACTCATTACCTTCCTTTGTATTGAACTCAGCAATAACCGGATAACATTTATCTTTTACGACGTTTTCCTCATTGGCATCTTTTGTTCTATAGATCAGATACGGAACTGCATTTTCCCATTTTCTTGCCTGAACTACATCTATAGCTTCAAGCCTTACCTTATAATTACTATCACGAAGAGCCTGATATATGACTTCTCGAGTTTTATCATCGCCAAAATGACTTAACCCTTTTATTACATATTGCCTCAGATTTGCATCATCTGATTCATATAATTTGATAAGAATATCTCGACTTTCAGTTTTTTCCATGGCACCTATTGCTTCTGCAGCATACATTCTAACAAATGTATTTTGATCGTCATCCTGTGCAATATCTGCCAATGTATCCCATGTATCCAAAGCTTTAAGCTGACCAAGAACTTTCATTAGTGACTGTTTCCGAGAATTGGACAAATCATCCAAATCCATAAGTTCAGATAGATATACAGCCTCTTTATTACCGCCTATCTCCCCCACACAGCGTAACGCTGCATCAAAATACTTTTCATCCTGATTATCTATTAGATCAATAAGTCCCGGTAACGCCTCTTTACAATTGACTTTTCCTACATATGCAATACATTTTTCGACAATATCTTTTTTCTCATCAAAAGGATCAAATATCACAGTAACAGCAAATTCTTCAAGACAAGGATCCTCTATTTTAGTAAAATATTCCAAGATTTTTTCTTTTACTTTGGAAGATTTTGTAACATAAAAAAGATTATATATGTCGTCACTGAATCTGTAATCATCATTTTTTGTAAGTTCTTCGATAAGTTCAAGTATAGTGTCTTCCAGCCCATACCTGAACTTGTCCCTACACTCTTTTAGATATTCTTCTGAAGCAGTTTTTTCATCGGTCAGAATCTTTTCACCCATTTTTTCAGAAGAGACTTTTCCTGGTTTCTTAGCAGAAGGAATTGTCCTTTCATAAACAGGTTTATTTATTACTGGAGTTTCTTCTTCATCTGCTTCGCAGAATAAAGGGAGACTTGCAATAATCATCACTTCCAATAAAAAAACAAACTTCTTTTTCATCGTAATCTTGCTCCGTAGTCCTAGATATCGTTTGAGTGGAACTGCTCCAAAAAGTCTTTACGATACTGCTCAAACCTATCTTCATTAATCGCCTGGCGAATTTCTTTTATCATTGCATGTAAGAAATACAGATTATGATAACTTGCCAGCATAGATGAAAGAATTTCCTGCTCTCTAAATATATGTCTTAGATAAGCCCTTGAATATGTTCGGCAAACTTTACAGTTACATTGAGAATCCAGTTGAGTAAAATCATGTTCAAACCTTTTCTGCTTAATTGAAAGCATACCCTTGTGAGTAAAATATAAGCCATGGCGTGCAATACGAGTTGGCTGAACACAATCAAACATATCTATTCCATCAGCTACAGCTTCCAAAATATACTCTGGTGTACCGATACCCATTACATAACGAGGTTTATGATCAGGCAAGAATTGAACTGTATATTGGAGTTTTTCTGCAAAAATATCTGCAGGTTCCCCAACACTTAGCCCACCTATAGCTAATCCCGGTGTATCAAGATTAGATACAAATTCAGCACTTTCTTTTCTAAGATCATCAAAGAAGTTTCCCTGCACAATAGGGAACAAAATACCCTTATATCCGGATTCCCTCTGACGATTCCATTCTGCTATTGCCCGTTCCGCCCACTGGCTTGATAGACGCAAGGCTCTCTCTGCTTCAGCTCTGTCAACACCAAATCCTGAGCAAACGTCTAGCTGCATCTGTATATCAGAGTTTAATTTTGTCTGAGTCTGAACAACATTTTCAGGAGTAAAGAAGTGTTTACTTCCATCGATATCACTACGAAACTCTATCCCTTCATTCTTTATTTTTCTCAGATTAGACAAAGACCATACTTGGAATCCACCACTATCAGTCAAAAAGTTATGATTCCATTTTGTGAATCCATGTAAACCACCACCTTCCTGAACGATATCTGCTCCAGGACGGAGATACATATGATATGTATTTGCAAGTATTATCTCAAAACCAATCTCATCAAGACTATCTTTATCAACAGCCTTCACAGTACCCTTTGTTCCTACTGGCATAAATACAGGAGTCTGAACATCTCCGTGTGGAAGATGAATTACTCCAGTACGAGCCTTTGTAGAACCATCTTTGTGGTGTACTTCAAAAAAATTCTCTATCATACCTTAATCCTAAATCATGTCTTGGCAAATCTCAATAATACAATGCTTAAAAGTACAAAGAATATTACCGGGAACCAAGCCCCCATTACTGCAGGTATACTCTCAAACTTTGCCATAAGCATTGTTACCATCTGCAAAACATAGAATAAAACTACTGCAGCTATACACAAGGCAAGACTTATCAATAATACATTTTTTCGAGTCTTCCCGCTTAAACCAACAGCAAGAAATACTACTATGAATACGACAAAAGGGAAAGAGTATTTCTTATAATATTCCGATTTTGCTTCTGCACATGGTAATCCTGCTTTTTCAAGATGTTCAATATAAGCTCTTGCTTCTTTTGTATTTACACTTTCGACATCCAATGTATTATTACGGAAAGTTTCCGGCTCTTCTATCAATCGATTGATGTGCTCCTCTGTTACATTTCTTGTACAGATTCCCCCTTCCCCTCGGTAATACTCTATACCGCCCTGCAAATCCCAATATTTTCCATTCCAAATTGCAGAGTCCGCAACTACGACAGCATCAAAATCTTTGTTTTCCGTTCTATATACTACGTACAAGGAATAAAGTCTTTTTACGTCGTCATCATAGAAATCAGCTTTATAAATTACATTTCCCTCATCTGCCATTATGACAATCTTATCATTATTCATTGATAAGCTTTGGTGAAGAACTTCAGCTTGTAAAGAAGTCTTCTTTGCATAGGTCTGAACAACTACATTATCTTCAAATAAAAAAAGCCCTACAGTCATAAATAGAGCAACAACAAGAAGAGGAACTGTAAACTTAAACAGTGATACGCCAGAAGCAAAAACAGCCAATAATTCATTCTTTGCATATAAATCACTTAGAACATATGCAGTCGCAAACAACATTGATATAGGAATGGCATACCATACGGCTTTAGGTATATAATACAACATTATAATTGCAATTTGATCTGTAGGGACTGATCTGGATACATAATTCCATATATTCATAAATAAATCAGTTAGAGATAATGTCAATACAAAAAAAAACAGTGCGCCTAAAAATACTGTGAAAAATTTTTTATAAAGATATAAAACAAGTTTCATTTTCTACGTAACCTAAAATACAATATGATACCTACAAAACCTATAAAAAAATTTGGTCCCCACATCATCACAAACCCATTATAACCACTGCGTAAACCAAACATTTGACCTAAAATTGTTGCAGCCCAATAAATTACAGAAATAACTATGCCGAAAACAAGCCCTAACATCTGGCCATCTTTCTTTCCAAATACTAATGCCAGAGGAAAAGCAAGCAAAGCAAAAAATATGGAACCAAAAGGGATTGAAAATTTTTTGTTATATTCAAGGTTATATGTATTAAGTTGCTTCTTTGTTATAGACGGATTCTTTTCCATTCTCTTTATCTGCCTATACAAGTCAAAAGAAGTCATTTCCCTAGGTGAAACTCCACCAGCAGAAGTTATGATCGAAGACTCAAAAATATTAAGTGTTGTCATATCAGATTCTATAGTATCATAACTGGAAGTATCCTTCCTATTAAGAACAAGTATCAAAGAATCACCTAAATTAAGCTGCATCATGACTCCAGGACTAACAGCATTATATATATCTGAATCTTTGGAAACTATGATTCGTTGTTCATCTTTCCCGGTTGAATCAAACAAAACAATATCACTTACATGAGTTTTATCTACTTTACCGATAACAACTGTTGAATCCTTCATTTTCTTTATCGAATTACTCTCAAGTTCCATAGAAGGATTTGATACGATAATTTCCTTGTATAGCTGATTATATTTTATCGTTCCCAGTGGCAGAAAATAGTCATTCATAAAAAAGCTAAACAAAGAGATTCCCATTCCCATTATTAATACAGGAGCCAAAATACGAGAATATTTTTGCCCACTTGCTCTTAGGATCATAACTTCATTATCAGTCACCAATCTACCAAGACACATCAAAAAACCAAGTAACGTAGCGAATGGAGCTGATTGGGCAACGATAGCAGGCAAGCAATACCAAATAAGTTTTACTACAGACCAAACAGGAACCTTCTTTCGTAGTATAGTCTCTGCAAGTAAAAGAATTTGATTTACAAAGAAAATGACAAAAAAGAACAAAAACGAAATCAGAAAGTATAAGAACAATTCTTTCGCAATATATTTTAACAGAATATTATTGCCAACTTCATCCAAGGAATCAATTTTTTTTTGCCATTTCTCTACAGAAGTCGGATTATTTATTGCCTTTGCAGCTTCCAGATGTTTTTTATATACAATCCTTCTAATGCTAAAAGCTCTAAGCCAATCTATAAGATCAGAAAATGTTTGTATCTCAGGATGTTTTTTCTGCGCTAAACGTAAAACTCTCTTCTTAATCATTACACACCAGTACTACCAAATCCACCTGATCCACGCTGAGTTTCGCCAATACTATCTGCTAAGACAAAAATTCCCTGAGTTACAGGAGCAACAACAATCTGAGCAATTCTATCTCTAGGATTAATTGTAAAATCGACACCGCTGTGATTAATAAGTATGACTTGTAACTCACCACGATAATCAGAATCTACAGTACCTGGTGTATTCAAAACAGTAATACCATTCTTAAGAGCTAGCCCACTGCGAGGACGAACCTGAATTTCATATCCCTCAGGAATTTCAAAAAATAAACCTGTTGGAACTAAAACTGTCTCTCCACTTTTAACAGTAACACTTTCTTTGATACAAGCACACACATCAGCACCTGCAGCACCTGCAGTTTTATATACAGGAACAACAGCTCCTTCTTTTGCAACACATTTTATTTCTATTTTATTCTGCATAAGATTTCCTTTTTCATTTTATGATTTAGTTTTGGCCCGTAATAAATAACCGATTTATTTTCATTATTTACTAATTTATGAGCCAATTCTATGATATCATCTTTTTGAACTCTCCGTATAGCATTTATAGAATTCTCAACATTATACATATTAAAACCAAGTGAATAGTTTCTCTGATTTCGCTTAATGCAATACTCCATATCTTCGGAACTAATACATTCCTCGCCACACAAATGTTCTTTTGCAATATTGATTTCTTCATCCGTAAAATCATCAGTTAAGAGCTTATCCATTTCCTTCTGAAGAAGCTCTATGACATCAAGACTATGTTTTTTGTCACAGGAACAATATGCACACCATAAACCTGCACCTTCATACAGACTATAAAAGCTGTATACATTATAGCAATATCCGCTTTTTTCTCTTAAAGATTCAAAAAGACGGCTACTCATTGTATCTCCTACAACTGCATTAAAAACAGCTATATTATAATACTCCTCTTCAGACAAGGGGACAGAAAGTGGGTACAAGAGAAAAATCTGTCCCTGGTTAAAACCGGTGTTCTTTAATTCAGAACCAGAATTCCATATTATATCTTCGTTGTAGTGTGAAAACTTTGGATACTCGACAGGACTTTTTCGGAGTGACAAACATCTCAAACTATTTTCAAAATCAAAATCCTGAATGTTACCAGATATAGATACTGTCAATTCACCACTGACAAAATACTTTTTATACCATTCAATAATCTCTGATCGACTTAGAGATCTCACATCATCGATAGTTCCCGTAATAGACTGACTTATAGACTGATTTGGCCAAACGGAACATGAGACATAATCCAAAGCACTCTCTTCTGCATCATCAAGATATGCTGTCACTTCATTCTCAACAACAACCCGCTCTCGATCAAGTTCATCTTGAGGAAATATAGCATTATCTGCAATATCACAAAGTACATCCAATGCTGTTTTTATATTTTCACATGACGAAGGAATTACACAATACACGCACACATATTCACGTTCTGTATATGCATTGATATACCCACCTATGCGATCAAATGTACAGGCAATATCATGTGTAGTTCGAGTTGTTGTCCCTTTAAAAATTAAATGCTCAGTAAAATGAGTTATGCCATAACATCCCTTCGATTCCGAACGGCTGCCTACAGAAAACCAAAAACCGATTGCAATAGTCGAAGACTTTACAATCGGTTCCGTTATCAGCATAACATTATTACTCAATAGTTTTTTTGTTACCATTTAGTATCCTGCTATGCAAGAGTATTCTAGTTAGATTTCTTTTCCTGCTCCTCAAGAGCATCAATGTAAGAAAGATTGAGACGTCCCATCTTGTCAACTTCAAGAAGTTTTACAGGAATAACTTGTCCTTCTTTTAGAACATCAGTTACTTTTTCTACGCGACTTCGTGAAAGTTTAGAGATATGACAAAGTCCTTCTTTTCCTGGAAGAATCTCAACAAATGCTCCAAAATCCATGATACGCTTTACAGTACCATTGTAAATTGTTCCTGCTTCAGGATCTTCACAAATTCCCTTAACAGCCTTCTTAGCAGCATCTGTAGCAGCTCCTGTTTTTCCGTAAATTGTAACAGTACCATCATCATCTGTGTTGATTGTAACACCGTACTGCTGACAAAGAGCTTTTACATTTTTTCCACCAGGACCAATAAGAGCTCCAATCTTATCAACAGGAATCTTTACTGTATCAATCTTTGGAGCAAAAGGACTTACTGGCTGAGGCTTATTAATACACTGTTCCATAATACCAAGAATATGCTCACGACCGCGCTTAGCCTGTTCAAGAGCCTTACGCATAATATCCATAGATACACCAGCAATCTTGATATCCATCTGGAATCCAGTGATACCATCATGAGTTCCAGCAACTTTGAAGTCCATATCTCCTAAGTGATCTTCTTCTCCAAGAATATCAGAGAGAATTGCATACTTTTTATACTGTGGTCCATCAGTAATAAGACCCATAGCAATACCTGCAACCATCTTCTTCATTGGGACACCTGCTGCAAGAAGAGAAAGACATCCACCACAAGTAGAAGCCTGAGAAGAAGAACCATTAGATTCCATGATTTCAGATACAACACGAATTGTATAAGGGAATTCAGAACGACTAGGAATCATCGGAGCCAATGAACGGCGAGCAAGATTTCCATGTCCAATTTCACGGCGTCCAGTTGTAAGTTTACCTACTTCACCAACAGAATATGGAGGGAAATTATAGTGAAGAATAAAGTTCTCACTTCTATCTCCTTCAATATCATCGTATACCTGTTCATCCAATGCTGTTCCAAGTGTTGTAACGGCAAGAGACTGAGTTTCACCACGTGTAAATAAAGCACTTCCGTGTGGACGAGGCAATACATTTATCTCACAAGTAATTGGTCGAATATCTTCTGTACCACGACCATCAATACGAAGTCCCTTTTCAAGAATACTTGAGCGAAGAAGATCATACTGCATATCATCAAAGAGCTTATCGAAAAGACTTTTCTGAACAGGATCTTCAAGCTGTTCTGCATAATGAGCAGCAACAGAAGATTTTACCTCACCGACAGCCTTTGTACGAGTCATTTTTCCCTTCTGGAAACAAGCTGTCTGCATAAGAGGAAGAGCTTCAGCCTTGATTGCCTCAGCATTATCAAGTGTAACTTCCATTACTGTAAGAGGAAGTTTCTCCTTACCAGCAAGATTAATTAACTCTTCCTGAAGAATACACATATCTGTAATAAAACTCTGAGCCTTTTCAAGAGCTCCAAGCATTACTTCTTCACTAACTTCGTTAGCACCACCTTCAACCATTGTAAAACCATCTTTTGTACCGGCTACAACAATCTCCAATTGGATTTTTTCCATCTGCTCATAGGTTGGGTTAATAATGTACTCACCGTCAAGATATCCCACGCGGCATCCAGCAACTGGACCGTGGAAAGGAATATCAGAAATAGAAACTGCAGCAGAAGCAGCGATGACAGCTAAAATATCAGGTGGATTTACACCATCAACAGAAACACAGGTTGGAACAATCTGAATCTCACGACCAAATGCAGGCTCAAAAAGAGGACGCATAGGACGGTCAATAAGACGACTAACCAAAATTTCCTTGTCCTTTGGGCGACCTTCTCTTTTTACAAATCCACCAGGAATCTTTCCTGCTGCATAAAATTTTTCATTATACTCTACTGTTACTGGAACAAAATCCAATCCTTCTTTAGCTTCATGAGAAGCACACACAGTTGCAATAACAGAAGTTCCACCTAATTGAGCATAAACACAACCATTAGCCTGCTTACCAATTTTTCCTGTCTCAAGGATAAGCTCATCATTTCCGATTTTTCTAGTTACTCTTTGTACCATCATTTCCTTCTAGTTCTTTCTTTTTTTAGCAGATTTTCTGCAAGGAAAACTTCCGTTTGAACAGCCGGACTTCCCTAAATAACACAAACGGCAGCCTCAATCCAATTTCACAAGGATTAAAGCTGCCGTTGAATGTGCAAAAACTTACTTACGGATACCGAGTTCCTTAATAAGTGCGCGGTAACCTTCGAGGTCTGTGCGCTGGATGTACTTAAGCATCTTGCGACGCTGACCTACAGCCTTCAAAAGACCACGAGATGCACCTGTATCCTTTGGGAAAGCCTTACAGTGAGCTGTAAGTTCCTTGATACGTTCTGTGAGCAATGCAATCTGAACTTTTACGTTTCCAGTGTCATTAGCATTTGCACCAAACTTTGATACGATTGAAGATGTTGTTTCCTTTGTAAGTGCCATTTACTTACTCCTTATATATTTTTTGTTACCATGTCACCGAGCGGTAAAGCTCAAGAAAAGAATCCCTGCACCCATCCAAGATGACATTGGAACTTATAAACTAACATTAAGGGATGAAACTTAACGACTCAAGTCCATCCACTTTATCATATCCAGGCAATAAAAGCTTTAAGGTCTCTCCAACAACACAAGTTGTCTTAAGGGTAGTATCCCCCTTAAAATAAACTACAACACTGTAATTGCCAGCCTTAGGTAATATCTGTTCTGACACCCCTACAGCTTCAAATAAGCCATCAGATACTTTATTCCAAGAGATTTTACAGCTATCATAAGCATACGGTCGCAAAAGCATCTTCTGAACTTTCGAAAACCAGCCTTCCTTTATAGCATGTCTTATTCTTGAAGAACTAACCCTCTGTCCCTCAAAAAGGACATCATCAACCACCTCAAGAACAAAATCTTTCTCTTTAGCAAAATCAGAAAGTAATCCAACATTTAACAGACCTTTATATCCACATGTAAAATCAACACCTTCTGCAAGGTACTTCATGTTACACAATGTCAACAAAGACTGAATAAAGTCATACCCTTCCATTTTACCAAAACTAGAAGAAAAGTCAATTACTATTGCAAAATCCAAACCTTTTTCAGTACAGAAACCAAGCTTTTGGTGTAGAGAAATAACATCACCTTCAAACCCAGATTCCGAAGCCCTGTAGCTTGATCTAAAAGTAACGATTCCCTTTATTAGATTCTTCTGTCTTAGAACTGATTCTATGAGAGCATTGTGTCCTGCATGCATACCATCAAAACTTCCAACAGTAAGCGCACATCCTTTTTCTTTCCATTGCAATGGAAAGGCTCCTCTTGCAATCTGCTCCCAAGAAAAAACTTTTAACTGTCGCTCCTTTATATGTGGCACAACAAACCCATAAGACAATCTATTGTCCTTCTTCTGAATCATTCCTGCAAAAGACTGATCTTCATAATACACAGCAATTTCGTCAGTAAAACAATATTCTGCAGAAGAAGTTACGTCAGGAACACTTACTTGCCGAAACATTTTTCCATTCAATGGCCGGCCTGTTAAATACGATGCCTCATATTCTCTTGGAATTTGATCAACAACAAACCCACACTTACTAGCCAATTCCGGGGTAAAAGTCATGAAATGACTTCTGATATCATCAAACAACTCTTCTGTATCATCTTTTCGAACCGAGAGATTATCTCTAATCAAAGACTCTTTCTTCCGTCCAGATTCTATCGTAAATGGCTCAATATCATTATATGCTACCGCATCTTCAAGTTTAAATGGTCCAACAGAAGTTCTTCGAAGAGCTGAAAGATAAGCACAAGTTCCGAGGTAATGAGCCATATCCCTTGCCAATGCACGAATGTAAGTTCCCTTTGAACACTTTACTTCAATGATGGCATATGATACACCAGAGGCCTCATCTGTCATGAAATCTAAAAGCTCATTCTTATATATGAATATCTGTCGTGGTTCAATTTCAACTGACTTACCACTTCTAACTACATCACTAGCTCTTTTTCCATTTACATGAACAGCAGAATAAGCAGGCGGGGTTTGTAACAAAGCTCCTCTAAATGCTAGACAAGCAGATTCTACATCTTCTCTGGAAACAACTTTACCAGTTCTTAATAACTGCCCTGTTGGATCCAAAGTATCAGTCTCCTTACCAAAACAAACCAATGCCTGATAAGTCTTACTGAAACCTGTTATATGAGGAACCAAATGTGTGAGATTTCCACTTAAAACAACGAGTAGGCCATCAGCAAAACTATCCAAAGTACCTGTATGGCCGACTTTTTCTGTATTAAGAGCATGCTTGATGCTCCATAATGATGAAAAACTGGTCAACCCAGATTTCTTGGCGTACAGAAGTACGCCAGATGGGTTGACCTTATTTTTAGTTTTCTTTGCCATTTTCTTCGTTAGCTTCACGTTCTTTTGATTCTTTCTCAAGATCGTTAAGTTTCTGCACCATGTCATAACCATCTCTCATGGAGAAATCAGCTACAAAAGTAAGTTTAGGAAAACGGAACACAGAAAGCTTTTTAGCAATCGATGACTGGATAAACCCAGCTGCACTCTGCAATCCCTGCACACCTCTCTGAACTGACCTCTCATCCATGAAAGAAGAAACAAAAACTTTGGCATAAGCCAAGTCACCAGCAACTTCAACACGTTCTATTGTCAAAAATTCGCTAACTCTTGGATCCTTGATCTCATGCCTTATGAGCATCGTACATATCTCTTCCCTGATTTGTTCACCAAGGCGAATAAGTCTATACTGTCCCATAAATTATTCTCCAGCTTCTGCCTTTTTAGCAGCAGCTTCTGCCTTCTTTGCCTTTCCAGCAGCCTTTGCAGCAGCTTCTGCAAGTTGCTGTTCAGCCTTTTCCTGAGCTTCCTTTGCGGCAGCTGCAGCGGCTCTCTGAGCTTCCTGCTTTTCAGCCTCAGCTCTTTCATCAACTAAAGTCTGTCCAAGCTTACGCTTAACTTCGATAAATTCGTAAGCCTCGATCTGGTCACCTTCCTGAAGATCCTGCCAGTTTTCAATACCAAGACCACATTCGTATCCGGCCTTAACTTCCTTGGCATCATCCTTAAATCTCTTGAGAGAAGCAACTTTACCACTGAATTTAACAACACCATCACGAATAACATTAACAAAGCTTGTCTTCTTGATAATACCGTCTGTAACATAACATCCGGCAATAACACCAACCTTTGGAACCTTGAATGTATTGCGAACTTCCAATGTACCAGTAACTTCTTCCTTAGTATCAGGGCGAAGCATACCTTCCATAGCCTGCTGAATTTCTTCAACACACTTGTAGATAATATTATACTTGCGGATTTCTACCTTTTCCTGATCAGCAAGAGCTTTTGCCTTTGGAGTAGGACGAACATTAAATCCAATGATGATAGCATTTGAATCTGCTGCAGCAAGGGTAACATCACTTTCATTAATTGCACCAGCACTTGAATGAATAACGGCAAGACGTATTTCATTTGTAGAAAGCTTTTCCAGAGAAGTTTTGAGGGCTTCAGCACTACCCTGAAGATCAGCCTTGATAATAACACGAAATTCCTGCATATTCTTGCTGGCAATATCATCAAAGAGATTTTCAAGGTTAGTCTTACGAACAGCCTTTGCTGCCTCAAATCTCTTAAGTTCCTGACGCTTTGCAGCAAATGCACGAGCATCCTTTTCTGATTCTGTAACCTGAATTGGATCTCCAGCATTTGGCATATCTTCTATACCAAGAACCTCTACAGGACAAGATGGCCCTGCTTCAGTAATCTTGTTACCTCTATCATCAAACATGGCTCGTACACGACCAGAGTAGATACCAGCAACAAAAGGATCTCCGATATGGAGAGTACCACGTTCAACAACAACAGAAGCTACAACACCACGTCCCTGGTCAATGCGGCTCTCAATAATCTTACCTTCAGCACGACAATCATACTGAGCTGTAAGTTCAAGCATTTCTGCCTGGATAAGAATCGCATCAAGAAGATCATCAATACCTTCTCTCTTAAGAGCCGAAATATTTACATACTGAGTATCTCCACCCCATGCTTCAGGAGTAAGTCCAAGCTCACTAAGCTGTGTCATTACCTTATCAGGATTTGCTTCCGGTTTATCAATCTTATTTACGGCAACAATGATTGGTACCTTTGCAGCTTGTGCATGGTCAATAGCTTCCCTTGTCTGAGGCATAACACCATCATCAGCAGCTACAACCAATACAACGATATCTGTAATCTGTGCACCACGTGCTCGCATCATTGTGAAAGCTTCATGCCCCGGAGTATCAAGGAATGTAATATCTCCCTTAGGTGTACTTACCTGGTATGCACCAATTTTCTGTGTAATACCACCGGCCTCACCAGCCACAACATTTGAATCACGGATAGCATCAAGAGTCTTTGTCTTACCATGGTCAACATGTCCCATTACTGTAACAATAGGTGGACGAGTACTAATTGATTCCTCATCACCTTCATCACTGGCAATGACAGTCTCGTCATAGAGACTTATACGCTTAACTTTACAGTTATACTCTTCTGCAACAATTTCTGCAGTATCAGCATCTATAGACTGGTTTATTGTAACCATCATACCCATACCCATGAGTTTACCGATGATTTCACCAGCCTTAAGATTCATCTTACGAGCAAGATCAGAAACAGAAATTGTATCCATGATTTCAATAGATTCAGGAACAACATTTACTGCAGTATCCTGCTTTTTCTTGTTCTGATAAAGTTCTTCCTCGTCAAAGGCCTCTTCCCTATCTTTTCTATTATATACAGGCTTCTTACCCTTAAAAGTCTTTTTTGCAGGTCCCTTATTACCACCCAATGCTGTTGCAGCATCCATTGTTGGGCGAGGACCACCAAAACCAGGACGGCTTCCCTGTCCACCAAAACCTGGACGATTTCCCTGTCCACCAAAGCCAGGACGTCCACCTTGACCACCAAAACCTGGTCTTCCGTTTTGTCCGTTGTTGAACCCGCCAGACCTTCCCTGATATCCGTTACCGTTAGAACGTCCCTGTCCATTGTTATAGCCACCAGTTCTTCCCTGATAACCATTTCCATTAGAACGTCCCTGTCCATTGTTATAACCGTTATTATTATAGTTTCCACCGTTATTATAGCCACCAGTTCTTCCCTGATAACCATTTCCACGGTTTTCACGATTCTGATATCCTTCGCGAGCCTGGGCTCCTGTGAATCCGTTTCTATTACCATCACGGCGATTATTATAACCACCATTATTGTTATAGCGATTACGAGGTCCACCGCTTAAATTTCCAGCTTTTACATTGGGACGGTTACTCTGAAGGAATGCAGCTCCATTGGAAGAACGTGTAACGTTCTTTGCAGTATCATTTTCCTGCGCTCCATTTGCAGCTACATCTTTTTTCTCAGCTATAGGTTTCTCTTGAGAAACATCAGGAGCAGTTTTTTCTTTAATTTCTTCAGAAGTTTTAGCAGATGACTCAGGACCTTTTTTTGCAACTACATGAACTGTCGTTGAAGTTGCAGGAGATGCAGTAGGCTTTCGCTTTACTACCACAACCTTCTTTTTAGTCTGAGAAACTTCTGGCTTCTTTTCAACTTCTGGTTTCTTTTCCCTTTTGTTTAACACAAATTCGGTCTTTTTTTCTGATTCATCTGCCATATTCTATCGATTCCTTACTCCTCTTCAAAAGCTAACTCAATCCCGCAGTTTGGACAATGTGTAATACCAAGTGTAATCTTACTGCCGCATTCAGGGCAGAAGTATTCAGCTTCTTCTGTTTCTTCAACTTCCTCAGCTTCAACTTCAACAATCTCATCCTTGAATTCAACAACTTCGTTGATTACTTTAACAAGTTCTTCTACATCATCTTCCTCAATACCATCAATGGATCTAATTCTTCCATCTTCAATAGCATTAAGACATTCCTCAATGTCATCAAGACCTGCATCCTTTATAAGAGATGCAATATCAGTATTGATTCCAGGAAGCTGAGTAATAGAAGTAACTTCTTCCTCAACAACAGTTTCTACTGCTGCAGCTGGAACTTCAGTTACAGCTTCATTTGCAGTATCAGCAAATACATCTTCAACAGCCTTACGAGTTTCAAGCTCTGAAAGATCAAGGTCTGCACACTGTTCTTCTGTCTTGACATCAATATTCCAGTCACAGAGACGATTTGCCAAATGGACATTCTGTCCGCCTTTACCAATGGCAAGGGAATACTGACTGTCAGGAACAATAGCAAGAGCTTCTCTCTTGGTATTGTCCGTAATAATAACCTGTTTTACTTCAGCCGGAGAAAGAGCATTCTTAATAAATACACGAGGATCCTCATCATACTTAAGGACATCGATTTTTTCTCCTTCAAGTTCCTGAATGACATTCTGAATACGAGTTCCCTTGAGACCAACACAAGCCCCAACAGGATCTACATCAATCTTGTTTGTATAAACGGCAATCTTTGTACGGTAACCTGCATCACGAACGATTTTATGGATAGATACAGTCTTATCAGCAAGTTCTGGAACTTCATTCTCAAGAATACTTCTTACAAGCTCAGGAGCTGTACGACTCAATGTTACCCTAAGACGACCAGATTTTCCATCCTTATCAACATTTGAAATGAAGACCTTCAAACGCTCATTCTTTTCATAAACTTCACGAGGATTCTGCTTATCCTTTGGAAGAATTCCTTCAATCTTACCAAGATCAATATAGAGATTTCCGTTACGCTCTCTCTGGTAATATCCGTAGATAATCTCGCCTTCTTTAGCCTTGAACTCTTTGAAGAGATTGTCTGTAAGACTTTCATTAAGAGACTGATGTGCAGTCTGTCTACCAATGGTAACTGCAGAACGGGCGAAGTCATGAGGATCAATCATAATATCGATTTCATCGCCGACTTCACACTCAGAAGAAAGTTTAAGGGCATCTTCAAGTTCAATTTCAGTAGCAGGATCATAAACTCCATCTACTATAGTCTTTCTGGAAAAAACAGACACATCAGACATATCATCCCTAAACTTAACGATACAGTTCTCTGATGTTCCGAATGTTCTCTTGTAAGCTGATTTTATTGAACTCTCAATAGTCTGCTTGATTGATTCTACACTGATTCCTTTTTCTGAAGTAAGTTCTCTTACAATATCACCTAATCTAGGTGCAGCCGGTGTAGATGGCTTTTTAGCTCTCGGTGCCATATATTATCAAGTCTCCCTTATAAATGAATGAATTTTGCTTTAGCAATATCTGAATAAGCAACAGATTTTACACTGTCATCTTCTGATTTTAAACTAACTTGACTCTCGTCAGCATTTACAATTACGCCTCGTACCCAATCTGAAACATTCCTGTCCCAGACCCTCACGTCCTTTCCAATAAAAAAGCTGAACTCGGCTGCATTCTTTATATTGCGCTCAAGACCTGGAGAACAAACTTCCATATAGAGATCATCTTCTGTCGCATTCAAAACTGACAGTAATTTAGGCTGCAAAGCATGATGAGCTTTAGAACAGTCTGCCACCCCTATATCTTTTTTTGGATCTTTGCAGGCAATTACGGCTGTAACATGAACAGAACCCTTTTGAGGAACAACCTGAAGTTCAACCAGGATGTAACCTTCAGCATCTATGACAGATGCGCATTCCCTGTAATAAGGAATTGTAGATGGTGAAATATAATCCAACTAAAAACCTCTGCAATTAATATCGCATAACTACAAAAAAGGAGCCGTTTTCAGGCTCCATCTTAAAGAATATTAAAATGTAACATGAATATAGCACGCATAACCAATAATGTCAATCTAAATGCATAAAAAGCCAAGATATCGCCACATTTTGTCAAGGAAGCGCACTATATTTCATCATCTATAAATCGTATATCTCAGAATATTTTTTTTCAAGATAATCAAGGAAGTCATCAGTCGTAAAGTCCCTACCGGTAATTTCCTTAATCCATGTCTTGGAATCCTGGATATTTGCTTTCTTAAACACATGTTCAGCCATCCATGCATTTATAACATCAAATTTACCAGATGAAACACAATCGTCAAAATCAATATCTTGTCGAATCTTGTTGAAATACATCGCATTATACATATTACCCAATGCATATGCAGGGAAATAACCAAAACCAGATGACCAATGAACATCCTGCAAGATACCTTCCTTATCGGACTCAGGTCTGATACCAAGATATTCTTCATACTTGTCATTCCATATTTTAGGAAGATCTTCGATTTTAGCATCACCCCGTATAATCATCTTTTCAATTTCATATCGGATAATTACATGAAAAGTATATGTAAACTCATCAGCCTCAGTACGAATCAAAGATGGCTGGACAGTATTCATAGCTTCATACAACTCTCTTTCTGTCACATCACTGAATTCAGGCATTATCTCAATAAGCTTTGGATAGATAAGGTGAATGAATTCCTTGGAACGACCAATACGGTTTTCATAGAATCTGGAAACAGATTCATGCATACCCATTGTCATCTGTGAATTGATATTGTGACAATAAGAATCTTCAGGCTGATACATTTCAAAAAGGGCATGCCCACCTTCATGGATAATGGAATACATTGAAGAATAGAACATATCAGGATAATAATGAGTTGTCACACGAATATCATTGCGAGCAATTCCTGATGTAAAAGGATGCTCCGTAACTGTAAACGCACCACGTTCAAAATCAAACCCCATAACACCAAGAAGATACTGTGCAAGTTTCTTTTGCTGTTCATCAGTAACAGTACGATTCATAAAATCAACACGGATCTTTTTGTTGCTTGCCATGATCTTTTTCAGCAAAGGCACAAGGCGCTCCTTACACTTGCTGAAACAATCATCAAGATCCTTTTCCGTGATACCACGCTCATAAATATCAAGAAGATTATCATAAGCATTAGGCAGAGCATCTTCCTTAAGCTCAATTTTCTTCAACTCGACATCACGGACTTCCTTGAGGGAAGATGCAAAAACAGAAAAATCATCACTCTGCTTGGCATTGATCCAATTGATGTATGACCTGTTGAAAATAAGAGAGAACTCTTCGTTCATATCCGGGGTTATGTTCTTGTTCCAGGAGTAATCACGGTGAAGACTTTCTGCCAGAGCAACATCATAAGGATGCTCCAATTCATCCCTATGCTCGTATAAATACAAGCTTGACCTTTCAAAAGATTCAGACTTAACAAGCTTGAACCCCTGGTTACCCAGGAATGCGCTGACTTCTCCTTGTTCTTCCATAGCTTTAGGAGGACAAATTGTCTCCTGATCAAAACTCAAAACATTACTTGCATGATAATACATATTAGCTTCATTCAAAATTGAAGTAACAATATCAAGATGTTTCTTTAATTCTTCTGTCATTTGTTATATTCTCCAGCAATTATTTTTCAGCTTTAAAGTAGCTGTCTACGACATCCTGCATGTGGGATGGAAGCGGAATCTCAAAAACTTTGCTCTGCCCTTCCACCGGAATTGTTATTCGGGTTGCAGCAAGACAAAGCTTTTTTATACCCACTTTTCTAATAAGCTTATTTGCCTTAAAATCACCGTGCTGATCATCAGCTGCAAGAGGTGCACCGATTTTTGCCATCTGTATGCGTATCTGATGCATACGACCTGTACCCAAAGTGATATGAATCAAGCTCAAACCAACTTTCTTTATCTCACTGCCAGTATCAGTCTGTTTTTCTATTTCCAAGACACATTTACCAGTCACATCGAAATACGTTTTTGCAGACTGTTCCCGACCATGAGCTTCCAGAACTCCATCTACTACACCTTTTTCAACTTCTTTTCCCTTGACAACAGGAGTTCCTACACATATTGCCATGTACTCTTTAGTTACTTCTTTTTCTGAAATAAGCTTGGTCCACTTTGCGGCTGCCACGGGGTTCTTTGCCACTACAAGGATACCGGATGTATCTTTATCAAGTCGATGTACAAGATATATCTTATATCCCAACTGCTTTGCCAATTCCTCATCCAAAGGATGTGCCACACCAGCGCCTCCTTGAACCGCAGTACCGAAGGGCTTATTTATCAGAAGGATCTCTTCATTCTCAAATAATATAGAAAAATTGTTCATCTGCCGATATTTTAATGGAGGAGCAAACAAATGACAAGCATTACTAAAAAGATTCAACTTGTATCTCTGCTGCTTATCCTCTCTATCAGTACACTTCATGCAGAACGGATTGCAGTAGATGGATTCGGATTGTTGTCAGTTGATTATCCGGAAGGATTCGTATTGGCAGATGCAGATGACAAAGGAACCTCATTTTATCTTTGTAACCAGGACCATCCCGTAGATTCTATACTCCGCATATATACAGACAATAGGTACAAGACTACAGAAGATGCCTTGAAAGATACAGTGACAAAACTTGGCAGTAATGACATATTGCTAGATAATGTAACATGGCGCAACCAAAAATGTGCTATAGCAACATTTACATCCACAATCAACAATGCAAGAGTTTCAGGGTATGGAGTAAGCGTCACTTTGCCAGGAAGCAAATCCATATGCGTCCTCATTGCCTGGACTGCAGAGAAGATGCAGGAAAAATACAATCCGTTTCTTGTATCTATATTGGACAGCTTATGCATAGATATGGGAAGTTATACAGAACAAGGTATAATGACAAAATATCTTTTTCCTTCACAAGGGGGCATAAAAAAAATTACGCTGGACATTGATGGAGAAACAATATTTACCTCAATAAAAGAAAACGATTCCGAGGCCAGTGATTACGTAATTGAACGAGAATATAACATACTTACAATGTATGCAAATAACAAGAACTGGCAAGAAGCATGGAAGCGTTACTACAGGATGATATACAGAGATACATATGGAAGACTTACAAAAGTATCATTTGACGTATATAATTCCCTGAATCCAAAATCAAAGGATGATACAGATCTTGCCCAGAAAATTCTTACGTGGGTCCAAGGCTTCAAATATGAGAGGAACAGAAATTCCAGTGATTTTACCTGCATTCCATCCATACTGCAGGGAGAAAGTTCTGACTGTGATTCAAGAAGTATCCTTACAGCAGTTCTCCTTAACAGCTGGAATATTGATACAATCATAATGGTAAGCAACGTATATTCCCATGCCATGCCGGCAATAACCTCAAACCACAAAGGACACTCTTTCAGATTCAACGGCAAAGATTATCTTATGGGAGAAACAACAACAAAAGGTCTTACATGGGGTAAGATTGCCAGTAACCAGGATAAGATAGAAAACTGGATTTTCGTGGATTTTTGACGGAACAAGCTATAAAAAAAATGGACCTTTGATATCAATCACCAACGGCCCACTTCTTTATCTTCAAAACTATAGGTATTACTTTATAAGCAAGTTATAAGCATCAAGAGGAGATGCAGCATTAAGAAGCGACTCCCTAAGTTCCCCATCCCTAAGCTTTGAGCTGAAGAAAGAAAGAGTCTGAAGATAATAGTGATGCTGATTATATGCAGCCGCAATCATAAAAAGAATACGGACAGGTTTATCATCTACAGGCTGGAAATCAATTATATCAGTCTTGGAAATACCAACAGACATGACAAGGTCTGTTACAGAAGCAAGACGCACATGAGGAATTGCAATACCTCTTCCAAGAGCAGTAGACATCAACTCTTCGCGCTTGAGTATTTCTTTTTCCAATTCACGGGCATCCTTGATCTGAGGTGCAGTAGAAAGATTCTGCGAAAGCTCCACAAGAGCATCATGCTTAGTCTGATGATTCATGAATATGATACGCTCTGGCGAAAGTATATTCTTAACCTGAATAGTCATATCAGCAGGAGATACTTTTGATGTAGCAGAAAGTCTTTCATTAACCCATCTTTCAATATCTGACTTCTTGAATCTCCATACAGTACCAATCTTGCCACTTGGAATCTCACCTTTCTGAGCCCAATCATATACTGTACGTTCACTGACTCTAAGATAGTTTGCAACTTCTTCTATGGTTAAAATATCGTCTTCCACAAAAAACCCCTATTCTATATTTACATTATTTTGCATTCTTTGCGTTATTTTGTCAAGAGTTGCAATATTTTTTAATAATTAATGTATTTATTGACCATGTTTCTTACATATAATAATATGGTAACATTATGAGTAAAGATAAGCAGAAAAATAAAAAAAGAACTATAATTATTTCACTGAGCATATTCTTTGTTCTATATGTACTTTTAGCTCTCAAGCCATTAGGCACAGAACTTCACATGACCCCGGATTGGACTTGTGATATATCCCGCACCCAGAAACCTACGGAAGGGGATGTTTATATTCCATACAGGTTAGGTAGAAACATAGGATATTTTACTCCTGAAGGCAAACTTATAAGCGATGTGATATTCCCATTCCAAGCTGCAATTGACCAGAATTACTACTCAATCTACAACGAAAACAATACAAAGACAGAAATCTATACAAAGACAGGTGAACTCACATGTACAATAGAACAGGCGGGGTTCCCATTTTTTGAAGACGGAAGAATATACATATTCTATCCGGGGGGATCTTCCTTAGCCCGTTATGACATTGAAGGTAACAAGATATGGGAATACCAGGGATACGCACCTATAACGGCATTTGATTCCGGAATGGCAGCTACAGCCATAGGTCTTGCAGATGGAACCATAGTCTCCATAGATAACGAAGGAAACATCGACCAGCAGTTTTCTCCAGGAGGATCTGCCGTTGAAATTATCATGGGACTGGCAATAAGTGAAGATGGACAACTTATAGGAGCCATCGCCGGCCAGAACAACCAAAGATTTGTTGTCGCAAGAAAAGACGGTGAACACTCAAAGATTCTTTTCCATGAGTACCTTCCAGCAGACTTCAAGCAGCAAGTTTGTGTAAAATTCAGCAAAAATACAGATACCGTATACTACAACTACAAAGGCGGCATCGGTATCGTTGATTTAAACAAGCTCAAAAGTGCACATATTCCTGTAGACGGGATAGTAACTCATATGGAAGAAGTTGAATCCCCTCACCTTATGTTCGTACTAAGCCATGACGATGCTACACATACGGTAACAGTCATAGAGCCATTCAACAACAAGATAGGATCCTTCAAATTCGAAGCAGATTATTCTTTCCTGAAAGTATACGATAACGGAGTATTTATCGGACGCAACAATAAAATTTCAAAACTACTGATTACAAGGAGATAGGTGTCTCATGAAATTAAAAAAAGCTTTTATCATTGCATCTGCCATTATTTCAAGCTGCATGGTTTCTCCAATAGTTGCCTTTGAGTGGCCACAGGAACTTTTAGGTAATGATTTTGCCCTATATTTCGGGCAACTCAGGGGACAACGAATTAATCCTTCCCTTCTGTTCAAGGAAAAACTTACGGTAAAAAGTGCAGATGAAGGACAAACTTCCATTGTATTAGGAAACCACTCACAGGAATTAGGTTGGTTTCCTTCAACACTGGGAGATGCAGTTCTCATTTCCCATAAAAACAATCTGATTACTATATATGCTAATCTGGACAAAGATACAATTACACCAAAGGTTTATACATCAGAAGTTATTCCAAAAGAAACTGAGCTTGGTCGGGCAGGGAATTCTGCATGGCAAAGCAAGTCCAATGGGCTTGAATTCCAGGTTATCGACACCAAGAACAAAGCCATGATAAACCCTCGGTTACTGATGCCTCATCTGCAATCAGAACCTCAGTATTACATTGGAAATGTAACCATCGACGACAAGAAAGGAAACAGCTATAATCTTAACACAGTGAAGGCTCTATACTCCGGAACCTATTCTTTTTACAGGGATAAGGATGAACTTAACATCCCTTTCAAGGTAAATATAACAATAAACGGAGAGACAGTACATTCATATCAGTTTGATTCCCTGTCAACAACAAAAAATAAGGTATGTCTTGGAGGAAGCCCATATCTGACTGTAGATTACCTATATCCAGACAATAAGAGACAACTTTTAGGTACCGTGAATTTGTCACGAGGCCGAAATCTCGTGGTAATAACACTTACAAATTTTCTTGGCGAAACAAGGACCGCAAGCTACGCCTTTGATGTAAACTGATAAGGGCATCTTTAAAAATTGTAATTTGTAGAGGTTCCCATAAAAAAGGACTGTCACAGAAGTTCATGAATTGAAACTTTTGGACAGTCCTTTTTTTTATTTTGAACAGTCATTAAAAATCCTCATCCAGCACTTACTTTTTCATTCTTGTACAGTTATAAAATTGTCTGATTCCTAGTTAGGAATCGGTTTAAATCCTAGCTAGGAACTGATATCTTGTGTCGTTCTACAAACACAGCATCAATCCAAAAGCACAGACAAATTGAATCTACACGGATGAGACAGTCAGATATGTAATAAAAAATGAAAAGATAAGATATTAAGAAGGGATTTAGGAGGAAGGAGCCATTGCTGGCTCCTATCATGCTTTTTATTTTACAGCCCGAGCGATTATTCCACCACCAGCTGAAACTCCATCTATATACATTACACAGGCTTGTCCAGGAGCAACAGCCCTCTGTGGCTTATCAAAGGTAAATTTGTATGCCTTTCCGTTAAAACGCTCACCATCTTCAGGAACATATGGTTCCACATGGGCTAGAACGGGACGACTGGCAAAACGGATTTTCACCATTGCATCAAATGAACCTTCAGGCTCATAATCTCCCGGCCATACAAAATCATCAGCTATAAGTGCACTGCAGAAAAGGTCAGAATCTACTCCAAGGACAATGATATTCTTGTCCTTGTCAATTTCTGCAACATATAAAGGCTCTTTGTAACTTACACCAAGACCTCTTCTCTGTCCGATGGTATAATGTTCAATTCCTTTGTGTCTTCCAAGAACCTTTCCATCCACATCAATGAAATTCCCAGGAACTGACGGTTTATCACTGAAAATATCAGCAAGGTATTCATCTGAAAGGAAATCCTGACTCTCTGCTCTCTGGGCTGCAAAAAGTCCCTTTTCTCTCGCTATCTCAAAAACCTGTTTCTTAGTGTAAGTTGCCAGGGGAAATCTTACTTTCTCAAGGACATCAGAAGAAATACGGTTCAAGAAATAAGCCTGATCCTTTGTTGTATCCAAAGCGACAGCTATCTGTGCCGGTCTTTTGTTCCCGTTATCTGAACCTGCTTCCTGATTTCCATAGAGATTTTTTATGGGTTCCGTACCTCTGACCATTCTGGCATAATGTCCCGTACAAAAATAATCATATTCAATACCCAGTTCTTTAATGCCTTCCAGCAAGGCTCCAAACTTAACTGTACTGTTACATTGTACACAAGGATTAGGAGTACGCCCTGATCTATATTCGTGTTTGAAATACTCAAGAACTAACTCTCTGTAGGGTTTACTGACATCTATGACATGATAAGGTATATTATACTGCTGACAAAAAGTTTTACATTCTTCCACATTCTTGATAACAGAAGGTCCATAACAACTTGCCTTCAGCTCTGTTCCTTCAGGAACATCTGGAAGATGTCCATCCCAGACAGACATTGTCACACCTATAACGTTACAACCTTTTTCCTTCAATAAAAGTGCAGTTGTTGTCGAATCAACTCCACCAGATAAACCTACGATAACAGTGTCTCCAGCCTTTGGCAACTCTAAATCTATGTATTCCATACTAAATCACTATAATAAAAAAAATATACAATTACAATATAAGCCTTTATTTGAAAGAGCCCTTAATTGTCACACTTGGCTATCTTCTATATAATTGCATAATTATGGAACATAATATGATTTTATCAGCTTCGGGCTGGCGTAAAGTATTTGTGGAAAGTGGTAATGAGCAGGATACATCCGTATCCATTGGCTTGACAAACGGAAGACTCTGTGCACTGATTGGAGAAACATTTGCACAATATATAATTTCAAAGACTGGTAAGCAAAATCCAGTGATTGTTGTTGGTATGGACAGTCGTCCTACAGGAAAAGAAATTGCACATATCATTCTCAAAGTTCTCGTTCATTACGGTGTAAAGCCACAGTTTGTGGGAATAAGTTCAGCACCGGAAATCATGGCTTATTCACGATGTGTTGATGGGTTCTTCTATATATCAGCAAGCCATAACCCAGTCGGTCACAATGGCATCAAGTTCGGGCTTTCTGATGGCGGTGTCCTTGAAGGCGGCGAAGCAAAGACTCTCATACAGAACTTTAAGGATAAGTGTGCAAGCAAGAATGCAGAAACAAATGCAGACTCCCTTATGAATCTTGAAGATAGTTCTGTAAAAGAAATTTATGACACATGTGGGACATACAAAGACAAGGCCCTTAAATCATACCTGACGTTCATCGAAGAAGTTATCACAGGTACAAAAGAGCCTTCCATACAAAACAAGGTGTTCACTCAGATAAGGAACTATCTTAAATCAAATCCCCTCAGTATCGTATGTGACCTCAACGGATCAAGCAGGGCTTTAAGCATTGATAAGGATTTTATACCAAATCTTGGATTGGGATATATTCCTTTTAATGACGAATGTGGCAAGATGGCTCACGAAATTATCCCTGAACCAGAAAACCTTGTTCATTGTGCCATGAAGATTCAAGAGTTACAGGACGAGGGTCATAAGGAAGTAATGCTTGGCTTCATGCCAGATTGTGATGGGGACAGAGGTAATCTTGTATATTTTGATACAAAGGACAACAAAGCAAAACCTATTACAGCACAAGAAGTATTTGCACTTTGCATAATCGCCGAAGGTACATATGACCTTTGGTTAAACGAAAGCTCCCAGACAAAAAGAGCTGTATCCGTCAATTGTCCAACAAGTATGCGTATAGATGAAATATGCAAGGCACTTGGACAAGATATATTCCGCGCCGAAGTTGGAGAAGCAAATGTAGTTAATTTGGCTCGCGCAAAACGCTCAGAAGGATATCAGGTTCGCATTCTCGGAGAAGGAAGTAACGGAGGAAACATAACTTATCCGTCATCTGTACGGGATCCTATCGCAACTGTAGGTGCAATGATTAAGCTTCTTACCATAAAGGACAGCACAGATGCTAACGGAAACCTCAAGGAAGGTTTATTCCACATCTGGTGTAAAAAAAGCAATCAAATGGATAAATACAAAGAAACTTTTACCCTTACGGATGTTATAGATACGCTTCCAGTATATACAACAACCGGGGTAAGCGAGAAACGTGCTGTACTTCATGTTTCAAGCGAAGATAAAGGTCTCCTTAAAGACAGGTTCAAAGCTGTATTTGAAAAAGAATGGGATGCCAAGAAAGTTTATTTGAGTGAAAAATTTGGTATCGAAAATTATGCGGTAGATATTACAAATGGCATAAACGAAATCCATAATCCTGAAAGTTGGAATAACGCAAATGGAGGTCTCAAGATACGATTTTTGGACAAGGAAGGAGCCAGCATATCGTTTATATGGATGAGACCAAGTGGAACTGAACCAGTATTCAGAGTGATGTGCGATGTCAAAGGCAACAACAAGGATATGGAAGCAGAACTTCTTGAGTGGGAAACATCCATGATTAAGGAAGCCGACTAGGAAGTTTGTCGTATTTTACAGTACATAATTACCTATAGATAATTATGTACTACTTTGCTATAATTATTCATCAGTTATAAATTCAACTTTTTTTAAGACAGAGGGAACATTATGGAAGAAAAAGAGATTTTAGCACTTGCCCAGCAATATATTGCTGAAGAAAAAGATGAAACATTCCGCAAACAGGTTGAAGACCTTGTTGCAAAGAATGATATAAAAGAACTTGAAGATAGATTCTATCAGAGCCTTGAATTTGGAACAGGTGGACTTCGTGGTGTAATGGGTGGTGGAACAAATCGCATGAACACCCTTAACATCTCAAAGGCAACACAGGGTCTTGCAAACTACATTATCAAGGCTTTTCCAAAGGAAGCTGCAGAAGGAACTTTGAGTGCTTGTATAGCTTACGACAGCCGTAATAACCACGACAAGTTCTCTGACATTACAGCAAGGGTATTTGCTGCAAACGGCATTAAGGCTTATCTCTTTACAAGTCTTCGCCCTACTCCAGAATTAAGCTTTGCCATTCGTGTGCTTGGCTGTAAAACAGGTGTTGTAGTAACAGCAAGCCATAACCCACCTCAGTACAATGGATACAAGGCATATTGGGATGATGGAGCCCAGGTTGTAGAACCTCACGACAAAGGTATCATCGATGAAGTTAATGCTGTAAAAGAAGTTAAGCTTATCGATAAAGATCAGGCCATAGCTGAAGGTAAGATTGTACTTATCGACAAAGAGATTGATGACAAGTTCCAGGAAATGATCAAAGCAAACCTTTATCGCCCAGAACTTATCAAGGAAAAGGCAAGCTCTGTAAAGGTTGTTTACACACCATTACATGGAACAGGTGCTATGCACGTAGAAAAGGTTCTTGGGGATCTCGGTCTTAATGTAATCACAGTTCCAGAACAGCGTGAAGGAGATGGTAATTTCCCTACAGTAGAAAAGCCAAATCCAGAAGAAGCTCCAGCTCTCAAGATGGCTGTAGAACTTGCTAAGAAGGAAAAGGCTGACGTTGTAATGGCAACAGACCCTGATGCAGACAGATTTGGTACAGCTTTCCCAGATAAAGATGGAAACTATGTCCTCGTTACAGGAAACCAGATGGGTGCTCTTCTTGCAGACTATGTTCTTCTTTCTAAGAAAGAGTTCAACAAGATGCCTGCAAATCCAGTTCTTATTCGCTCTATCGTTACAAGTCCATTTGTTGATTCTATCTCAGCAAGCTATGATGTAAAACTCAAGGAAGTTCTTACAGGCTTCAAGTGGATCGCTTTCGAAGAAAATGAAATGGAAAAGGCTGGAAACGAACATTACGTATTTGGTCTAGAAGAAAGCTATGGTTACCTTGTAGAGACAGAAGTTCGTGATAAGGATGGAGTAAGCGCTGCAGCTATGTGTGCAGAAATGACTCTTTATTGGGCAAGTAAGGGCAAGAGCCTTCTTGAAAGATTAAACGACCTTTACAAGATGCATGGATTCTATGAGGACCGCTCTATAAGCAAGTACTTCCCTGGAGTTGAAGGACCTCGTATCATGGGTGGTATCATGACTAAGCTCCGTACAGAGGGTCTCAAGACTCTCGGTGGACACACAGTTGTAAGCATTCGTGATATCCAGGAATCTGTTGAGTTTGATCCAGCCAATGTTGCAGAAAAGAAAGCTCTCGCTTTCCCTAAGAGCAATGTTCTCCAGTTTATTCTCGACAATGGAACTATTGTCAGCGCACGTCCATCTGGAACAGAACCTAAGATTAAGTTCTACATCAATACAAAGACACCTGTTGCAGAAGCTACAGATGCAGCACTTGCTACAGCCAAAGCTTCAGCTGCAGCTCAGTGTGAAGCTATCTCTTCTGAAATCATGGCTATTCTTGATGCTGCAAAGTAATAGACCAGAAAAGCCTGTTATCAGGCTTTTCAGAGACTACAAACATTTAGCCCGATTATATTATAGCGGAGCTACGTTTGTAGCCTTTGATACGGAAACTACAGGGCTTCATGCTGACTCCAACTATCTCACAGAGATTGGAGGAGTCAGGTTCAACTATGACGGTACAATTGGCGATTCCTTTGATTCCCTAATAAAACCTAAAGAGCTTATTCCTGATGCAATAACAAACCTGACAAAAATTACAAATGATATGGTCGTAGATAAACCTGGGGATGAAGTAGTTGTCCCAGACTTTCTGAACTATATCAATGATAAGTCAACTGTGTTAGTCGCACATAATGCACCATTTGATGTAGGATTTATCAATGCAGCTCTTAAAAGGCAAAACTTACCGTTTTTATCTAATATAGTAATTGATACTTTACCTCTAGCAAGATGGGCATATCCTATGCTCAGTTTGGAAAGTGAAAAGGGACAATATAAATTACAATCTCTGGCAAAACGTTTCAACATAAACGTAATATCAGCCCACAGAGCAGATGATGATGCCAGAGTCTGTATGGAATTATTCAAGAGGATTTTGCAGGATACAATGTCACAGCAGCTGGATTACTCTATTCCTAAAGAAGAAATTGCCAGAACCCAGCAGCTCGAATTGTTTTGATTCTTATCCGCGTGGAGCAGATGCAGGGTCAATGGGATTACTTTTCTGGAAGACCATAAGAGATACTTGAGAAGTACCCTTGATACTATCTGTTCCGGCAGTTCCAAGAGTATCTCCAAACACCACGTAATCACCCTTCTGGACTTTGATTGATCCCAACCCAGAATAAACATATACATGCCCAGTCTTGGACTGAACAAAAACAACTTGTCCATATCCACGATAATTTCCGACATACATGATAGTTCCGGCTCTTATAGCTGTCACAGATTCATTTTTCTGAGCAGAAAGCTGAACTCCACCTACTTTACCAGACATATAAGTAACAGTCGGATTCTTGACAGGCCAAGCTAAATTTGAATTTCCTTTCTTTGATGAATAATTACGAGGATCATTTGACGGTAAATCAGGTAGCTTAGCATTTGTTGTATCAACAATAGTCACTGGAATCTTAAGCTTTTCTCCAGCCTTCAAGACACTTCCAGAATTAAGCCCATTCAGAGACAGTAATTCATCAACACTGATTCCATTCACAGTTGCTATATGATAAAACGTATCACCCTTTTGCACTGTATACGTATCATACTTACGATCAGATCCTACATGACCATTACTTTTGGAAGTGGAATCTTTTGATGGAATAGTCAGCTTTTGCCCAACTTTCAATACACTATTCGAAGACAATCCATTAGCTTTAAGGAGCTCGTCAACAGTAATACCATATTTTTTACTTATTGCATAATAAGTCTCACCCTTCTTTACTTCATGGGTCGTATCAGCAAAAACAGGAACAATTACAGTCAATAAGAAAGAGAGAAATATATATTTAAATTTATGTTTATTTGATTTAAAAACACCCATACTACGTGTGTATCGGCATAAAAGCATATCTAGTTAAGTACTTTATATAGTAAAACGCTCTTCACATAAAGAAGAGACGTTTAAAGCCTTGCAATTTCAAGGCTTTAAACTCGGCAGGCATCTCTAAAAATACCTTTTACAGATGCCTTAGTTGAAATTACTTCTAGAACATACCTGGGAATACATCACTCATCCCGTAAAGTCTTCCCCTCCGTAAAGTTCCATCCGCAAGATACTTATAAAGATTTTCCAGTGCATGAACAGCCCCACTGGCAAATCCCTGTCTACTTCTGGCAGTATGAGTCAATTCAATAGTATCGGCCTGACTGTCAAAATACACAGTATGAGTACCTGGTACACTTCCACATCTCGTAGATGAAACATGTAACTGATTAGGAAGAGGCTTCTCATGGAATGCATCGGTTACAATCTCGGTTTTACGTTTATTTCCTAAAAGCACCCTCTTAGCTATATCCAAGGCAGTTCCTGAAGGACTATCAACCTTCTGGTTATGGTGCATTTCCCATACAGCAGAATCATATTCATCAAAATTATTTATGAGCTTAGATGCTTCTTCAACAATTTTATAGAATACATTAACACCAATAGAGAAATTAGCGCTGTGCATTAAAGTTCCATTTGTACTTTCAGCTAAAGCCTTTACTTCTTCAACTTTATCAGTCCACCCCGTAGTACCGACAACAAGAGGAATCCCTAATGGTAAAAGAGCCTTTATATTCCCCATAACTGCTGTAGGATGACTAAACTCAATGACACCTTCAGCTCCACTATCTTTAACAGCTTTTGCTACAGCCTCATAATCTCCGGAAGCAACTTTACATGTTGCATCCGACGAAACTATATCAATCGTCGCAACAACTTCATCACCTAAAGCTAAAGCAGTCTGCTCTAGCATGTGACCCATTTTTCCATATCCAACTAAAGCAATCTTCATTTTACGAATTCCTCTTTAAAAGTAAAATCTAAAATAATGCTGTATGCAAAATCTGAACAACACGATTTGTCTCGTCATTATCAACGATCATGGATATATTGACTTTACTTGCACCTTGACTAATCATCTGCACGTTAATACCTTCTGCAGCAAGGGCCGCAAATGCTTTTGACAAAATTACAGAAGAATGGCTTGCATCACAGATTACAGTAATAATAGATTTATCAGTTTTCTGATGGACATCAGCATATGGAGCAAGGTCTGCAAGAACACCCTCAAGATTAGCCTTTCCACTAACTGTAAGGCTGACAGAAACTTCTGAAGTTGCAATCACATCAATACTTATGTTCCACTTAAGGAATTGGTTGAAGATATGAGCTAAAAATCCTGCAGCACCAAGCATGCGGCTTGATTGAATATCAATAAGAGTATTGTTCTTAACACATGTAATCGCTGTAACAGGAGGAACTTCTTTTGTATGTCGCTCAACTATAAGTGTGCCGGCACTTTCAATATTGTAGCTGTTTTTTACACGAACAGGTGTACCAGTCTTGCGACAAGGCACCATACTTCTAGGGTGAAGAACCTGTGCTCCAAACATTGCCAATTCCTGAGCCTCTTCATATGTGACTTCAGGCACTGTGTGAGCTTCTTTTACAATACGGGGATCAGTTGTTAATATGCCATCAACATCCTTCCAAGTCTGAATCTCATCAACTCCAAGAGCAGCTCCAAGCATTGTAGCACTTAAATCAGATCCGCCACGACCAAGAGTAGTAATCGTACCATTTCTATCTTTTGCAATAAAACCAGTTACTATAGGAATTTCTGTCTGAGTTCCATCCTTATAGGCTTTAAGCTTAAGCGGAATATTATCCCATACTTCATCCAAAAGTTCTGCAGACATATAATTACTGTCACTAACAAAGCCTACATCCCAAGCATCATAAAAACAAGCAGAAGTTCCTTTCTGGTTAAGATAAGCAGACATCATACGAACAGACATACGCTCACCAAAAGAAACAAGATAGTCTCTTGTACGTTTTGTCAATTCCTTAAGCATACTGATACCAGTAAGCAAAGTTTTAAGTTCTTCTAGAAGATCTTTAATTGCGGGAACATCAATACCAAGCTCTTTTGCTGTATCATAATGGAGTTTCTCCACTTTCTGAATATCTACAGTACCACCAACAGCCATATCTGCTGCTTCAAGAAGATGATCTGTTGTATCACCCATAGCACTTAGTACAACAAGAGGTCTTTCTTTTTTATATGCTTCGATTATAGATGCAACATGACGTATACGTTCTGCGTTTGCAACAGAACTACCACCAAACTTCATTACTATCATAATGCCTTGAGTATATCAAAGAGATGTTATTTTAACAATACTAAAATGTATTTTTATACAGAATTATAATCTTTTATACATTTACTGAAGCTAGTCCAGACCTATAACATAGAATCCTGACTAGCCTAATTTATGCATCAAACACAAACAAAATCTACAGTCTGTTCGCTTAGATTTATATTACAAGCTTTTACTGTTATAATACAATTAAGCTCAACATCTCTATCCGGATTAATGTATGCTTCAAGTGCAAGTGATGGAATACTAAATTGAGGTATTTTTCCTCCAAGATCCACACAAACAGCTTCCCCAGTCCATCCAGGATTCTGTAATAAATATACAAGAGTCCAATGCATATTACTTTTACGCTCAGCTTTATGAGCAGCCTGACTGGCTGCATCACCTTCACTTATACGTAAAAGCATAGTATCTTTATCCAAAAGTTCCCGACCATCAAGATATGCTCTGAGCTGCATGTGACCAATAAGATCACTATAGCGGCGAAGAGGACTTGTTACCTGAGTATACATGCCAAGTCCAAGACCATAATGCATACTTGGCGTTACACCAACAGAGCGCTTATGCATACAACGTCTAAGTTTAAACTGACCTGCAAGACCTTCAGGAATATCAGAAGGTATGGTTGGAGCGTCCTGACTTACATAAGGGAAAGGTATACCATTCTTGAAAGCAAATTTAGCAGCTCCTTCTCCAGCAAGAAGCATCATCTCACGAACCATGTCAGAACTTTCAGGATGCACATCTCTAGATATCTCAACTTTTTTAGTAACAGGATCAACAGTAATATGAACCTCAGGCATATTTATCTGTACAGCTCCAGCCTTATTCCTACGTTCAATGTTACGTCTTGCGATATCAAACAAAGGCCTAAGTTCATCAGTTTCTTTTAATTCATCAGCTTTTTGATAACTCAATCGTTTTACATTAACAATAGTCTTGAAAACAGAACAATCATCTATGTTTCCACTATTATCAAGAAGGATCCTGAACGAAAGAGCTCTACTTTTTTCTGTAAGTCCAAGAGCATAATCTTCAAGACAATCTTCCGCTAACATTCTAGATGCTCCTTCCGGAATATATAACGTAGATCCTCTTTCACGAGCTATTTTATCTATCAAACTTCCAGGCACAACTGTTGATGCAGGATCAGCTATATGAACCCAGATATATTTTCCATCAAAAGCAACTGCATCATCTGGATCTGTGGAATACTCATTATCAATAGCATACGAAACACCATCTACAACAAGACGCTCCTCTTCAGGAGGACTTGCAAGTCCCTCGGTAGCTGACTGCATTGAAAGTCCCCAACGAATAGGATAAGGATTTCGTGTTATATCCCAAATCTTCGTATCCAAAAGTAATTTATGCGCATTTTCTGGAGTCTCTTTTATTTTTGCATCATGCATGGTGCGACTCTTATCTGTCTTACCTAAAGCAAGAGCCTCTACATCAACCATAAACTTACTATCAGAAGGTAAATCAAGATTACGAGATTTTAATCGATTAAGGAAAGCCTCCCTTATCTCAGCTTCCTTGCCTTTCTCATCAGCTTTCTTTACAAGAGATGTTATCTCAGTTTCACTCCTCAGAGTGAAGGTTATTTTTCCATCCAGTTGATCTTTTAAATTTTGTGAAAAATATACAGTGTTTTTTAACCCAAGATAACAAGCCCACCCCTCATCAGCCTTAAATTCACCTCGAAACAAAGATACCAATTCATCAAATTCCAAAGTGGAACTTGCAGTCTCATCATCACTAGCTAGAAGTTCATAAGTTTCCTTTATTTGTAAAGACATCTGGTTAGAAGAAGCCATGTTATACATGTTTTCTTCAGTAGGACTTATAGAATCAGCAATTTTTAATACTGTGTCTAAAGTACTAACAGGACCTACGTGAAGGACAACAAAATCTTTAACACGAACATTCTGAGTACCATATACAGCAGGTTTTGTTGCAGTTGCCGGAGTCTGTCTAAAAGTTATAGCATATTTACCGTTTCCAGGCTCTCCTGTAATGACAGCGGGAGCACCTTTATATAATACAAGAGTTTTATTCTGAATCGTCATAGATGGGATATTCTAACAAAAATAAACAAATAAAAAAAGCCCTGGTACAATACCAGGGCTTTATGCCGTCTACAAGTCCAAACCTGCAGCTAGCTTTCTAAAAAAGCTTATTTATTCAATGGATTAATAAGCCATGGGCGATCAATACTGTCTTTCTCACAGATATTGAGCTCTTCATCTGGGTTCTGAGCGTTCTTAACAAAGAACTTACAGCGCTCCATTGATGGAACAAAGTTCACAGTCTCGCCAAGTTTAAATCCTTCTTTTGTAGAAGCCTGTACACGAGCAATAACATTCTGTCCCTTTGTAGCCAAGAACAAGTGTGTTTCAGCACCAAGAGGTTCCTTATTAGAAATCTTCATCTGCATATTGTTTACAGCAGCTGGAGTTTCTGTATAAGAAAGATCTTCTGGACGTACACCAAAGTATACTTCCTTACCAACATAAGCTTCAAGAGCTTTAGCCTGCTCTGGAGTAGGCACAAGTTCGAAAGAACCTTCGTCAGCAACGATCTTATCTCCATTCTTCTTGATTGTTACACTCAAGAAGTTCATTGGAGGCGAACCGATGAATCCTGCAACAAATTTGTTTACTGGATGATTGTAAAGATAAAGAGGTTCACCAATCTGCTGAACGTGACCATCTTTCATAACAACAATCTTTGTACCCATAGTCATAGCTTCAATCTGGTCATGAGTAACGTAAATCATTGTAGCCTGAAGTCTCTGATGCAATGCTGAAATCTCTGCACGCATTGAAACACGGAGCTTAGCATCAAGGTTTGACAAAGGTTCATCAAACAAGAATACTTTTGGGTTACGAACGATAGCACGTCCTACAGCAACACGCTGACGCTGTCCACCAGAAAGGGCCTTTGGCTTACGATCGAGATATTTTTCAAGATCGAGAATCTTAGCTGCTTCATCTACACGGCGCTTAATTTCAGCCTTATCCATCTTGCGAATCTTAAGACCAAAAGCCATGTTATCATAAACAGTCATGTGTGGATAAAGAGCATAGTTCTGGAATACCATTGCGATATTTCTATCCTTTGGAGGAACATCATTCATCAATTCTCCATCGATGTAGAGTTCACCTTCAGAAATATCTTCCAAACCTGCTACCATACGGAGAGTTGTTGACTTTCCGCATCCAGAAGGACCTACGAATACGCAGAATTCCTTGTCTTCGATTGTGATGTTGGCATTCTCTACAGCACGAACATTTCCGTCGTAAATCTTGCCAATACCTTTAAGTTCTACTTTTGCCAATTTATGGCCTCCTAAGAGGTATTTATATTATGTAATCAGTATAAATCCGCTCTTAGCAAAAGTCAAACAAATTTTTATGATTTTTATCAAATTTTCTATATTTTACTTTTTTTGTGTTATAATACAGCATTATTTTGACAGGAACAGCTAGCAATATAAATAACTATATTAGACCGAAGTGTCTGAAGGCATTATAAATACCATCACTAGTAATATCATCTGTTACATAATCAGCATATTTATGTAACTCGCAAGTAGAGTTTCCCATCAGAATACTTAGATTTGCATACTGAAGCATAGATATATCATTTGCACTGTCACCTACTGCAATAGTATCATCATGGCTTATATTAAGATATTCCTCAAAGAACTTCATACCTGTCGCCTTTGAATATTCCATTGGAATAACTTCATACAAACCATCCCCTCTATCAATAAAAGTATATTCGTTAGAAAATTTTTTCTGGAACGTAGCTAAATCTGAATCCTGCCGTACATTCATAATAAATTTATCAAACTGAACCAAGTTGTAGTCTGATTCAGTTATACAATAAATAGAATTTGGTATCTTAGAATGCATTGCACTGACTGTTGGACCTATTTTTGTACTATATGGTTTATCTGAATAATATAATTTATCTTCCCCCTCAAGCATCCATTCAAGATTACAGTTATTTAATTCTATTATTGTCCTATAGCATAAATCCATGTCCAGATGATGAACAAATAAAACCTTACCATTAAGCTTCATGTATGTGCCACACCCACAGACATAACCATCAACTTCAATATTTTTTATAAGCTGATCCAATGCAGCAAACGGCCATCCCGTATTTATAAGACATATATGTCCATTAGATCTTAACAGTCTCAATGCTTTTCTTGTACTCTCTGGAACATAAGGATTCTTTCCCTCTGTAAGCAAAGTCCCATCGATATCAAAAAAAATAAGTTTCGGTGTTGTTGTCATATTTTCCATATTGCAAGTTTTATTACAAAATTGAATAAATTACAATAATCAGATTGCATCCAACACACAGATAGAACCTGCTTGCAGCTTGCACATCGGCACGCACCTGCTACCGATGTGTTTCCCACAAAGGGTTCCCCTTTGGTGCTGGCACATATATGTGCAGATGATTGTGTCTAGAAAAATGAAATCGATTTAAAATAAAAAAAGCTGGCTAAATTGCTACGCCTTGCTTGCAGCTTGCACATCGGCACGCACCTGCTACCGATGTGTTTCCCACAAAGGGTACCCCTTTGGTGCTGGCACATGTATGTGCAGTTGACTGTGTCTAGAAAAAGAAATTTGTTTAAAATAAAAAAAGCTGGCTAAATTGCTACGCCCTGCTTGCAATTTATCTACTTTCCCACCAAAGGGTTCCCCTTTGGTGCTGGCATACGCTTGTGCAGATGATTGTGTTTGGAAATGGGAAATCGATTTAAAATAAAAAAAGCTGGCAGCTACCTACTTTCGCACCAAAGGGCACTATCATCGGCGTTAGAGAGCTTGACTTCCGTGTTCGGAATGGGAACGGGTATTGCCTCTCCACTATGGCCACCAGCATCATTAT
>JAZLGX010000049.1:0-2270 GCA_045616545.1 Treponema sp.
GAAGCTCTCTTTTGTAAAGGTTCAGCAGAAGCCGTTCCTTGAAAATGTAATCAGTGAAGCGGATTACGAGTATTTCAAGAAATCTCTCAAAGATGATGGTGAGATGTTCTGGTACTTTGTGATCCGCTTTCTTGCTGCTACTGGTGCAAGAGTGAGTGAGCTGATTCAGATTAGGGTGGAACACGTTAATCTCGGCTATCTGGACTTATACTCAAAAGGCGGTAAACTTCGCAGAATCTACATTCCTAAGCCTTTGCAGGATGAAGCACTTGAATGGCTTACAGAAAAGAAACAGGACAGCGGTTTTATTTTCCTTAATCAGCGTGGAGAACGTATCACTACAAGAGGTATTTCAGGTGAGCTGAAAAAGTTTGCTGATAAGTATGGAATTGATAAAAAGGTTGTATATCCTCATTCATTCCGACATCGTTTTGCAAAGAGTTTTCTCGCTAAATGCAACGATATAGCCTTTCTTGCCGACCTCATGGGACATGAAAGTATTGAAACTACTCGCATTTATCTGCGTAAGACAGCTACAGAACAGCGTGAAATAGTTGATAGTGTAATTGATTGGTAAAAAAACAGGGCATACTCCACTATTTTCGGAATATGCCCTTGGTTTATTAAAGCTTTTCACAAAATGTCATAAGCTCTTCTATCTTCTCAACTATGCGTTTTTGCTCAGCTAATGGTGGGATTGGTATCATCATGTTTGCAAGTGTTTTTCCATTACAATTAGGTTGTGCAGTCGCAATAGTACCATCTCTTAATTGAGACCAATATAATTCACTTTCCATAAAAAATTTCAAATATTCAGGACATAACGATTTACTATACCTTGTTCTTATTAAGTATCCTGCATAAATAGCTTCTTCTGGAACACTTTTTACAAGATAAGATTTACCGACAGTTCCTCCTGTTCTTGCAAATAGAATGTCATTGGGTGCAAGTAAATAAGTTTGAATATCTTTCTCATCAATATTACAGTACGGAACAGTATCCCAAGAAACGCAATTTTCTTGAATATCGCTGATACGAACCATTTTTATACGCCCTTGTTCCTTTGCAGGTGCATTATAGCCATATTGTATTGATTCTGATATATTTCCCCATTTACACCAACACCAGCTCTCAGGAATCTCAAACGGTACTTCATCAGCAATACAGCGTTCTTTGCCGTCCTGAATCTCATAAGGAATTTTATCCCTTGTTACAATGACAGATTCATGCTTGTCCTTCTTGATTTTGCCCTGTTTAATGAGTTCCTGCTTTTCTGCCCTGATACGCTCCAAGAGGACACTTGCAGGCTCATCATCAGGATTCTGAGGAACAAACTTTCCTTGTACAGCTTCCTGCAATATGGACTTTTTCAGCATATCAGGGAAGGATGTATTGAGTGCTGTAAGCTGTGTTTCTGCCTGTTCGTAGGCTTCTATGTATGGGAGGAGTTCTTCGATTTTTTCAAGAATAGTTAGTTGCTCACTTAATGGTGGCAAGGGGATAAAAAATTCCTCTAAGCTTTTTGCAGCAAGATTAGGTTGTGCTGTTCCGTTATCGTACTTTTTGATTTCAGTAAAAAATAATGGTGAATCGAGATACAACATCAAATAATCTGTAAAAATAGTTGAATTGTAGTATGAACGCATAATTACTAAAGATGATGCAATTGCCCCTCTATCAAATTGATATCTGGCATGTTTACCTAATGAACCTCGAATACATACTACGATATCATCTTTGTTTAATTTTCCATTATTTAAAAGATTATATTGCATTTCATCCACGCATAGTAATTTATCATCTTCTATAACTCTTTTACCATCTAAATTTATAGCACTTATAAATGGTATACCGTGTTTTTTTAATTTATCTTTTGAAGGATAATTTTTACCTCTATCACCATTTAAAATTGAATATAAATGAGATAACCTACACCATTCCCAACTCTCAGGAATATCAAACGGGATCTCATCAGAAATATCCCTGACTTCCTTTCCAATCTGCTCACAGTAGGCATAAGGCAAATTACGGGAAGTACCTCTGAAAATTTCAGAGGATTTTTTGTCCTTTTTTATCTTTCCTGCCTTGATAAGCTCTTCCTTTTCAGCCTTTATGCGTTCAAGGAGTATGCTTGCAGGCTCATCATCAGGATTCTGAGGAACAAGTTTACCCTGTACAGCCATCTGAAGAATGGAGTTTTTTAACTGCTGTGCTGTCAAAGTATATCGCTCCTTTCTTCATAACGACGACGTTCATTCTCAATGTATCGC
>JAZLGX010000050.1:0-90572 GCA_045616545.1 Treponema sp.
TCATATTCATACCACTCTTCATAACCATCAGAATTTTTACAATGGGTTATGTTACCATTAGAATCATATTTATACCAATATTCATCACCATTAGAATCTTTATAATGGATTTTGTTACCATTAGAGTCATATTCATACCACTCTTCATAACCATCAGAATTTTTATAATGGATTTCGTTACCCTTAGAGTCATATTCACTCCAATATTCATAACCCCAAGAATTCTTATAGTGAGTCTTGTTATCCTTACTATCATATTTAGCCCATTCTTCATAATCATCATCATCTTTATAATAAATTTCATTACCCTTAGAGTCATACCCATACCAGGACTCTTCACCTTTTGAATTTTTCGCATGGATTAAATTACCATTAGAATCATATTCACGCCAAGATTCAAAACCACTAGAATCTTTATAATGAATTTGTTTGCTATTAGAATTATATTCACACCAATATTCAAAACCATCAGAATCTTTATAATGGATTTTGTTACCCATAGAGTCATATTCAATCCACTTTTCATAACCATCAGAATCTTTATAATGAATTTTGTTACCCTTAGAATTATATTCACACCAATATTCATAACCATAAGAACTTTTATAATGGATTTCGTTACCCATAGAGTCATATTCAATCCACTTTTCATAACCATCAGAATCCTTGGAATGGATTTCGTTACCATTAGAGTCATATTCACACTGATATTCAGAAACATCTACCCATTTATAAACGGTTTCTCCATCAATTGTGAATGCCTTGTAAACACGCTCTGCAAAGATGGGAGTAAACAAAAATAAAAAAAGTAAAACACATAAAATCTTTCTCATGACTATAATCATAACACTGTTTTTAGACTTTTCTTTCTAGGGGCGGGAGGTAATTCACTTCCGTACCGTCTGAGCCGTAAAAGTCTAGGACTTCGTGAAAAAAGTCTAAGACTTTTAAAAAAAAGTTCTTGAGTTTTTGCCAAAAGTCTTAGACTTTTTTTGTAAAGTCAAGGACTTTTTGAGGGGCTTTTGTATGGAGACAGGGGCATCATAAGGTCTTTTCAGAAAATCTCTTTTTTCCCACTGGAGAAATTTGTGTTTTTTTAATCAGATTGAAAAAAATTAAAAATGATTTATAATATGATAGGCTTTTTTGCAAAAAAAAATCCTATCATTGGAGAAGAGATGAATATCACGCCTTTATACAATTTGAAAAAGTCCCTGGAGCGTACCCTCATAGCAGGAACAAAGCTTATTGACGAGGACTTCAGACTAAAAAAAGCGATACAGGATTTTACAGAGCTTTCGGCAGCTAACCCTGTATTTGCCAAGATCAAAGCAAGCTGCGACAGCATATTTACAAGTGACAATGTTAACTCTGCGGTATTGGAGGCCCTTTCCCTGGTAGATGCCGTATGCTATACACAGGGCAGTAACCAAGTGCCTTTGGATGGGTACGAAGAACTCAAGCCCAAAGAAAGACCTTTCTGCAATGCACCATATAGCCTTAGAAAAGACCCGGATATGGAAAAGTTCATGAGCTTTTTGCAGGACAACCCGTCTTTTATAGAGACACAGACATTCTGGAAAAATCAGAAGCGTTTGTCTATCAAAGATATGGCAAGAATTTTCCATGGAGAAGTAAAGATTCCTTATGGTGTTACAGAGATTGGAGTCAGTGCTTTCATCAGCTGTTCTGATATTACATCAGTTATTATTCCGCCAACGGTTACAGTCATTCAACAGGCAGCTTTTTGTGACTGCACAAACCTTAAATCAATAGAGATTCCAGACAGTGTAAACAAAATCGGAGATATAGCATTTAAAAACTGTAATATACAGTCCTTGGAACATAGATGTCTTAAGATTGAGCATGGGGTTGCAATAAAGAATAAAGACGCGAGGTATGGAACATCTCAAGATGCTGTGCTTCATATTCCACCTGAGGTCAAAAAAATCAAGAATTCTGCATTCAGTTATCACACGAGTCTTACTGAAGTTATCATCGGTGACAAAGTGACTGAAATAGAAGGATTTGCTTTTAGGGACTGCGTAAACCTTTCCCTTGTTGTAATTCCTTCCAGTGTCAAGATCCTGGGTAGGGGAGTATTTGATGGCTGTGATAAGCTTAAGAGAATAGTCTATAAAGGCACAAAGGAAGAGTGGGAGACCAATATCAAGGAACATCTGGAAAAAGGCCTGCTCAAAAGGGTAAGAGTCATCTTTGAGTCTGAAGAAGAGCCTGCTGATTTTGGACACAGGATAAAAAGTTTTTTTGGAGGGAAAAAAATATGATAACTGATGAGATTATCATCAATGCTTCCATGGGAGATACGGGAGCACTGGCAAAAGGAAAAAAGCTGGCAGCAGACGGAAGCTTTTCCCTTCTAATGAAAAACGCTGAGTCTACGGTTTACTGGGGAGACTGTCAGGGAAGCGGTAAGAATCCTTATAAAGTTTCCATAGTGTTGGGAAGCGGAAACCCTAGTCCAAGGTGCTCTTGTCCTGCAGCAAGGCATAATCCTATCTGCAAACATTCTCTGGCTCTTCTCACATTGATGAAAGATGAAGAGTCCAGTTTCAAGACAGGGGAACTTCCAGAAGACCTGTCAGCAAAGCTGGAACGCAAAGAGGCAAATGCTCAGAAAAAGCAGGAACTTAAGAAAGCTGCCTTGAGCGGAACTGCCAAACCTGCCAAACCAAAGAGCGTGACTGCTACCCAGAAAAAAAAGATCGAAAAGCAGCTGGAAGGTCTTGATATGGCTCAGTCTTTGATGGATGACCTTCTTTCCAACGGGATTGCCACGCTTTCGGGGAAGTCAGCTTCAACATTTACGGATCTTGCCAAGGAGCTTTCAGGATACCTTCCTGGACTTCAGATATCTTTCTTGAGGATTGCAGACTTTGTGGAAAAGATTAGCCGGGAAAGTGACAAGACAAAGATAGACGTACTGTATGGAAAATCTTTGCAGGAAATAGTACGGCTCAACTCCATAATCAAAAAGGCACGAAAATTCCTCAGTGATACAATGGAAAACCTCAAGAATGACCAGAGTGCCTTTGACAGTGATGATAACTATCTTTACGAAGCTCTGGGCGGAAGCTGGAAACTTGAGACACTTGTTCAGATGGGAAGCTTTGAAGAAAACGCAAGACTCATACAGTTGTCATTTGATGTTCAGAATGACAAGGTAAAGAGGGAAGAAATCGACAGGGCTTTCTACTTTGACCTTAACACAAACGAAATATTTCAGACTATAAACATGAGACCTTATAAAGCTCGGAGTAAGATTTTGCAGGATGATTCTTTTTATAAGATCAAGAATATTCCTATAATGAGTAAGTATCCGGGATTTGGCTGCAGGAGAATCAGATGGGACGATGTCAACTTTAGTGAAGTCACTGATGATGATTACAGCAAGGTTCTTGCTGCCAAGGAGGCTGACATACCTACAGCTCTCAAGAAGGTAAAGAATTCCATAAAAGGTACTCTTGCCCCTAAATGGCTTCCTGTGATCCTTCCGGTAGGAAAGATATTTTTCAAGGAAGATTCCCTTGTCCTTGCAGACAAGGGCGGCAACACGATTCTTCTCAGTAACTACGACATGATCTATGGAGGATCAGATACTTCTCCTATAAAGGAACCATTGTGCAACGTTATGAATCTTCCTGTAGAGATCAAGGAAGATGATTGTATCTTTGGACTTGCGTTCTATGATGATGAAGATGATACATTCAAGTTTAACCCATGTTCATATATAAATAGCGAAAATATCATCAGACTGATGTTCTGAAAATTTGGAGAGAAAAATGGCAAACGAAAATGAACTTAGAAAATCTGCAGAGATTCTTTTTCAGAAGGAGATAGATGCACTTATTGCAAACGAAAAGGATCCTATCCCTTCTGGATGGAAGATGTCACCTAAGTCTGTCCTGACTTACATTACTGGAGGAAAAGTAGGTGGCGTGGAGATTACACCAAAATATATCGGCAACAAGAGGCTTGTGGAGATAGCGATCGCAACTCTTGTGACGGACAGAGCCCTTTTGTTGATCGGGGAACCTGGTACAGCAAAGTCATGGCTCTCTGAACATCTTACTGCAGCCATAAACGGAGACTCCACAAAGGTAGTACAAGGTACTGCCGGTACTACGGAAGAGCAGATACGTTACTCATGGAATTATGCAATGCTCATTGCCAAAGGCCCATCTCCTGAGGCAATGGTCAAGAGTCCTGTCTATAGGGCAATGGAAAGTGGTACAATTGCCAGGTTTGAGGAAATCTCCCGCTGTGCAAGTGAAGTTCAGGATGCATTGATTTCTATACTTTCTGAAAAAAGGATTTCTGTTCCGGAGCTTGGAATGGAAGTTCCGGCTCAAAAAGGTTTTTCCATAATCGCAACGGCAAACACCAGGGACAAAGGCGTAAACGCAATGTCTGCGGCATTAAAGAGACGCTTCAACATCATTGTCCTTCCGACACCACAGGACATCAAGGCAGAGATGGAAATCGTACGGACAAGGGTGGAACAGCTTTCTCACGGGCTTGAACTCAATGCAAGTTTACCTGACATGGACACCATCGAAAAGGTTGTCACCATATTCAGGGAGATTCGTGCCGGCGAAACCCTGGATGGCAAGCAGAAAATCAAGCAGACAAGCGGAGTCCTTTCTACTGCAGAGGCAATATCTTTGCTTTCTAATTCCATGGCACTTGCCGGAAGCTTTGGTAACGGAAAGATTACGGCAGAAGATCTGGCAGCTTCCTTACAGGGTGCTGTTGTAAAGGACGAAGAGAAGGATAGTCTTTGCTGGACAGAGTATCTTGAGAACATAATGAAAAAACGTGGCTCACAGTGGCTCCCATTGTACAAGGCTTGCAAGGAACTGAACTAATGGCAGAATTCTTCGGAATAAGGCACTTGTCTCCGGCAGGAGCCTTTGAGCTGAGAAAACGCCTGGACGAAGCTAAGCCTGACATTGTGCTTGTGGAAGGTCCCAGTGACATGAATGACTTCATGCAGTGGATCTGTCATAAGGACACAAGGTTTCCTATAGCTTTGATGGCGTATACAAATAATCCTCCCATAAACTCCATACTGTATCCTTTTGCAGTGTATTCTCCGGAAGTCCAGGCAATTCTATGGGCAAAGGAAAACAATGTTGAGTGTCGCTTCATGGATCTGCCTTCAGGTACTTTCCTTGCCTTTGAGGAAGCAGAACAAAAGCGCTTTGAAGAAGGAAAAGAGCAAAGTACTGCATTAACTACAGAATCTGTCTATCACAAGCTGGAAATATACACTGGGGAAGCGCATGATTCTTTTTGGGAAAGGAATTTTGAGCATCTTGCAGGGACTGGAACTTACCAGAGTGCTGCTGCTTTGTTTGGAAAGGAAATAAGGAAAGCAGACACAAGTACCCAAAAGTCCATGGCAGAGACACTTGTACGTGAGTCATTCATGAAGCGTCAGATACAGAACGCAGAGAAAGAGGGCAAAAAGAATATATTCTGTGTTTGCGGTGCATTTCATGTAAGTGGCATTGAGTCAGTTGACCCTATGACAGATGAAGAAATCAAGCTTCTTCCAAGGACTGATTCCCTTGCAACGGTAATGCCTTACTCGTATTTCAGATTATCCAGTATGTCTGGCTATGGAGCTGGCAACAAGGCACCGAGTTATTATGAGCTTTTATGGAAAACATTCCAGGAAGACAAGCTTTTGCAGTTTGCAGAGACATATCTTGTGTCAGTAGCCAGCGAGCACAGGAAGAGCGGCAACATAGTTTCATCAGCTGAAGTGATAGAAGCTGCAAGACTTTCAAAGACTCTTTCGAGACTAAGGGGCAGCAAGTACCCTGTGTTGGATGATCTTCATGATGCTGCTGTTGCAGCAATGGGACACGGTAACTTCAGCGAGCTTGTAAACGCATTTGTCAAAGTAGAAGTAAGGCCCCAGGTTGGAACCCTTCCTGAAGGCGTAACAAGGACTTCCATACAGGATGACTTCTATAGGGAGCTGGAGGAGCTTGGACTAAAGAAGTATCAGAAAGAGACTGCAGAGACTCTGGAACTGGACTTACGGGAAAACCTTAGGGTAAAGGATACGAAGAAGGCATACAAGGATCTTTCAAGGTCTTTCTTCTTTACAAGGCTCTCCATCATTGGCGTAAAGTTTGCCTCGGGAGGATACTCTTCTCAGGATTTTGCCAACTGGAAAGAAGTCTGGAATATCCAGTGGACTCCCGAAACTGAAATAGAAGTCGTAGAAGCATCGCTTCTTGGAGAGACAGTGGCAGGAGCTGCCGCCTTTAAGCTCAAGGAGATGTCAGAAAATGCTACGACAATAGATGAAGCCTCGGATGTATTTCATAAGGCTTTTCTTGCAGGACTCCCGGAATGTGCCCTGGAAATCCTGAAGAAACTCGAGAACCTTTCTGTAGACGATGCCGCCATGGTGTCGATTTCCAGGACGGCGCTTAATCTTTCCAACATAATACGCTTTGGAAGCCTGAGACACTTTGAATCAGAGAAACTTGTTCCTTTGCTGGAGAAACTTTATCTGAGATTTTGTCTCATTGTGGAACAGTCTTGTAACTGTGGAGGGGACGCAGTCTCCGCTGTAATTGAATCAATTGAAACAATGAGTAAAGTTCAGCTGAGCCATGACTTCCTTTCGTCAAAAAATCCTGAATACGAAAACATGCTTGTCAGGGCTCTGGAGAGAATCTCCAACAGAGATGACCTTAACCCAAAGTGTTCTGGCTTTGCAATGGCCATTCTTCTTGAAAGAGGTGTAGCAGACGAGGAGCTTCTCTCCAAAACTATTTCAAGACGGATTTCTCCTGGGCTTCCGGCTGATTTGGGAGCTCTGTGGTTTGAAGGACTTTCTGCAAAGAACCATTATTCCCTTATCTCAAGACTTTCTCTCTGGAAAAAACTTGCTGAATATGTGGACACTCTTGATGACAATGAATTCAAACGGGCTGTTGTTTTTCTTCGGCGTGCCTTTGCGGATTATCTCCCTTCTGAGAAGATAGAGATATCTGAGAACCTGGCCCAAATCTGGGACTTTGACGAAGACCAGCTTTCCAGTAAGCTTACTTCTGGATTAACTCAAGAAGAAAAGGCAACTCTTAAGGAATCAGAATCTATCATTGACTCTGATGGCAGCATGATTGATGGAACGGGCGAAGGCAAAGAGAGTTCAGGCAGCAATCAGTATGCTGACTTGGACGACTTTAATTTTGATGATATCTAGACAAGACAGGAAATAGTATGGAACACAAGAATCTTGCGAGATGGAGACTGATTCTCGGAAAAGACGCTGATGATATGATGAACAGGATGGAAGGAGGAGAAGGAAGTTTTCCTCTGACAGAGGAGGAATCTCTCTTGGACCAGACTCTTCACGCAATATACGGAAATGACCAGGATTCCTTTGCATCGAGAGTTACAGGGAAAGGAAGCGGAGGCGGCAAGGGAAAATCATCTCCAAAAATCTCGAAGTGGCTTGGGGACCTGAGAAGTCTCTTTGACAACGAGACTGTGACAATTGTGCAGAACGATGCCATCGAGAGAAAAGGTCTCAAGGAACTTCTCCTGGAACCTGAGATACTGGACAACCTGGAGCCAGATATAAACATGGCAGAGACTATTCTCATGCTGAAAGACCAGATACCGCAGAAGTCCAAGGAATCTGCCAGGAACTTTATCCAAAAGATCGTGGAAAAGATAAACAGTCTATTGGCAGAGGATATAAGGCGTTCTGTCACTGCGGCACTGAACAAGAAGGAGCACTCTCCGTTGCCGCAAGCTTCTTCCATAGATTACAAGTATACCATCAGGAGAAATCTCAAGAACTATAATCCGGATTTAGGAACAATCATTCCCGAGAAAGTATGGTTCTTTGATCACTCGGCAAAAGTCAATAAGTGGAACATCATTCTGGACATTGACCAGTCAGGATCCATGGGGGAATCCATAATTTATTCCTCCATAATGTCCTGTATCCTTGCATCCATGTCCTCTGTAAAGACAAGCGTGGTAGCATTTGATACTGAAGTGGTAGACCTTACGCCATTATGTGAGGATCCTGTAGAACTTCTGTTTGGTTTCCAGATGGGAGGAGGCACAGATATACAGAAGTCTGTCGCATATTGTCAGACACTGGTGGAAGAACCAGCCAATACGCTTTTCTTCTTGATATCTGACCTGGAGGAATATGGTAGCCGGGAACCACTTTTGAGGCGGCTCGAGGAATTACATGATAGCGGAGTCACAGTAGTCGTACTCCTTGCAATAGCAGACGGCGGAAGAGCTTACTATGACACTGCCACTGCAAGAAAGATCGCCAGCATGGACATACCGTGCTTTGCATGTCCGCCAGAGAGACTACCTGAACTTCTTGAGAGGGCACTCAAAAAAGAAGACTTGTCAGCCCTTGCGTCACAATCAAAAGCTTAGTATCATCAAGATATGCAGTTTGCTATAGTAGATGATGAGGACATTTTTGCTTCCCAGGTAATACAATATCTTGATAAGTACTCACAGGAAAGTGGAATTGAAATCAAGACCACAAGATATCCTGACGGCAAGAAATTTATTGAAGGCTATGTCGGACAATTTGATGCTGTCTTCATGGATATAATAATGCCTGTGATGGGAGGACTTGAAGCCGCCACATTGCTCCGTAAGAAGGACGAAGATATTCCCATTGTGTTCATGACAAACATTGCACGATATGCACTGGACGGCTACAAGGTAAATGCCCTGGACTTTGTGGTCAAGCCAGTGACATATCAGGACATAAAGCTCAAGGTTGACAAGATAGACAAATACAAGAAGAAATTCGGTGTGAGTCAGGTAATGATATCCTCCAAAGACGAAGTCAGGATGGTGAATACAAGGGATATTCTCTATATAGAAGTACTGAACCATAATCTTATTTACCACACAGTCTTTGGAGACTATACGCAACGGGGAACATTGACTCAGGTCATGAACTCAGGCAAGTTCACTACCTTTGTAAGGAGCAACTCCTGTTACTTTGTCAACTGCAGCCATGTTACAGGAGTACAGGGAGATAACCTCTATCTCCACGATAAGGCCCTTCCAATAAGCAGGCGACGGTTCAAGGACTTCATGGAATTCCTTACGGACTTTATGGGAGGTGAAATTTGATGTCAGATTACTTCATACTCAACAGCTTTCATGTACAGATAATCGTACTGGAGTTTCTGTTCTGCTTTGGCAACGCCAGAAGAAAGAACTTTTATGCAAGGCTACTTCCGTCTCTCTGTGCATACATACTTATACCTCTTGTGATCAAAGACGGCTTTTTCAATAGATATCTTATGATAGGCTCCTGGTTCACGACAGGATTCCTCTTCATGCTGCTTCTGTCCTTTGGCATACTGCTTTTTAGCTATGACATTCCCTTCATGGAACTGGTATTCTATGTAAGTGCGGCCCACACACTGCAACATCTTGTCTACTGCCTGAGCCTTCTTTTGTACAGGACATTCGGCTATTCATCTCTTGTAAACCAGACAGTGATGCTGTGCCTAATGACAATCTGCTGCGTAATATCATATTTTGTCCTGATAAAAAGGGTCAGGGCAACACAGAAGATAGACCTCAGGAGTCCTTCTCTCATAATATTTGCCATACTCAGTACGCTGTTCATATATTTCATAAGTTACTGGACTGCAGAAAAGGAAATCTTTACTTATGGCTCAATCTTGTTCGAGATACTGTGCTGCATTCTCCTTATAGTGATACTCTTTGACATATTTGAGAACAGGAGGCTCAGGCAAAATGAGCTAATCATGGAACATATGCTTCATCTTGAGTCAGAACAGCATGAGATGAGCAAAGCCAACATAGAGGTGATAAACAGAAAGTGCCATGACCTCAAGTATCAGATAGGGCTCTTGAGATCCCTTGAAGACAAGGCAGAGCAGGACAGGACAATAAGCGAGCTAGAAAAAGACATCATGATTTATGACAGCTTTGCGAAGACAGGGAACAAGGAACTGGACATATTGTTTGCCGATAAAGTCCTTCTTGCCGAAAGAGATGACATACAAATAAGGCTCATGGTAGATGGCTCACTCTTTGATTTCATAGAGCTCAATGACCTTTTCAGTCTCTTTGGCAACGCAATGGACAATGCAATCGAGGCAGTCCTCAAGATCGAGGATAAGCCATTACGCATAATCACAGTAAAAGCCTTCCGGAAATTTGACTTTGTCACGATCCATGTAGAGAATCCATGCCTGGAGACAGTGGATTTTTCCAAGGGACTGCCTGTTACCACAAAAACAGACAAGGATTATCACGGCTATGGCCTCAAGAGCATGAAGCATATTGCCCAAAAATACGGAGGACAGCTTACCTGCCGACAAAAGGACAATATCTTTACGCTCAATATACTGTTCCCAGTAAGAAAATAACCACTTACGACAGGATTCTGCCACTTACGACAAAACACAACACGGTTCACCAGATTGTGCAATAATTAGACTACATCTAATTATGTATTCCGGGAGGACAGGGTTGTGAAAATCAATGCTCACAAAAACCTTTGGCACGGACTTACAGCTTTGACAGGATCTCTGCTTGTTCTGTTTACAGGCGGATACAAAGCTGCTTCAATGATGGAAGCCCGTATTAATTTTATGCTTGGAACCTTTTCCAATAAGGTCGTAGAACTGGACAAAACACAGGAGACAGACAGTGTCTACTATAAGTCTGACTTCAAGTCTGCACAGGAATTAGTGGACTTCAGGGAGAACCTCAACAGGGAAATAGTGGCAGAAGGTGCAGTCCTACTCAAGAACAACAGCACACTGCCATTGGACAAGGGAGCTCATGTCACAATGCTTGGCATAGGCGGAGTAAGCCCTGTATACTCAGGCGCAAGTGGTGGCGGAATCATAAAGAACACAGATCAAATCTATACCCTCAAGGAAGCCTTTGCTGCAGACGGTATCAATATCAATCCAGTTGTCCATGACTGGTATGTAAACACAGGCATTCCAGAAACATGTCTTGTACCAGTCACAGGTTTTGACGGTACAACAACCATCAAGGGACCTTGGGAAAACCAGGATAAGGAATTTGCCGCCCGCAAGAGCGGTGTAACGGAAGCAGACGCTTCCAAAGCCTTTGCCTCCTGGAAAACAAGCTATGACACATACAAAGATGCTGCAATCGTATGGCTTTGCCGCTACGAAGGAGAAGGAGCAGACATTGCAGACGGAGAATTTGTACTCACACAGGAAGAAAAGTCTCTCCTTGCAGAAGCCAAGTCAAACTTTGACAAAGTTATAGTAATACTCAACGGCAGCGCCATACCGGAAATCGATGAGCTTGCAAAGGACCCTCGTATCGACAGCATTCTCTGGGTAAGCGAACTCGGTACCCACGGAACACTTGGACTTGCAGATGTAATCACTGGTAAGGTAAGCCCTTCAGGACACCTTGCCGATACAATAGCCAGGGACAACACTACAAGCCCAGCATACCAGAATCATGGAGCTTTCTTCTTTGAAAATGCAGGAGAACTGGGACTTGACTATTTTGGTTCTACATATCTTGTACAGGCAGAAGGAATCTATGTAGGATATAAGTATTACGAAACAAGATACGAAGATTCTGTCCTCAAGCAGGGTAATGCTTCTGCTGATAACTGGACATATGCAGGTGAAGTTACATATCCTTTTGGGTACGGACTCTCTTATTCAGACTTTACACAAAGCCTCGATAATGTAGATGTAGACTACAACGCAGGGACAATCACGGCAACTGTCACAGTAAAGAACACAGGCAACGTAAAAGCCCGTGATGTAGTACAGCTTTATGCCCAGAGTCCTTATACAGACTATGATATTGCCAACAAAGTGGAGAAATCTTCTGTACAGCTCATTGCCTTTGACAAGACAAAGGAGCTCTTGCCAGGGGAAAGCGAGACAATCACCGTAAAAGCAGATATGAAATATCTTGCAAGCTATGATTATGTCAATGCCAAGACATATATCCTTGATGCAGGTAACTACTTCTTTGCCATCGGAAACGGCGCCCATGACGCACTTAACAATATCCTCTCTGCCAAGGGCAAGACAACGGCAGACGGAATGGACTACAATGGAAAGGCAGGGCTTGCTTCTGCCTGGAATAATGCAGACTTTGACAGCCAGCGCTTTTCCAAAGGATATGATGGCCTTACAGAAATCACAAACCAGTTTGCAAGCGCAGACTTGAACACATGGATTAGCGACAGCGTGACATACCTTAGCCGAAGTGACTGGAAGGCAACATGGCCAAAAGCTTACTGGGGAATCCGCATTACTGACGAGATGCTGCCATGGCTCAAGAGCGAACAGTATACACCAGGGGACAAAGATACATCATCATTAATCTCTGGTTCCACAGATACAAATTATTCCCTCATTTCATTAAGAGGAGTAGAGTATTTGGACACCCTGTGGGAAGACGTACTCAACCAGATATCAAGCGAAGAAATGGCAAAACTCATAACAGATGCCTGTGAACATACAGCTCCAGTAATGAGTGTACAGTACAAAGGCTCACTAGATAAGGACGGACCTGTAGGCTATGACGCAACATTCAATACAGACAAGAATGCCGTATACCATATCGAGAACGAATCCAGCTACATAAAGAACTATAACTTTGCATCTTTGTGCACACAGCCTCTGCTTGCCGCAAGTTTCAATCCGGAACTGGCTGCAAAGAGAGGATATCTCAACGGAGAAGACAGCCTCTGGTCTGGCTACACAGTCAACTGGGCACCAGGAGCCAACCTTCACCGCACACAGTACTCAGGCCGTAACTACGAATACTTCTCGGAAGACCCGATGCTTACCAACATAATGTCATCTCTCATAGTCAAGGAGACACAGAAGAAGGGAGCAGTAAGTTCACCAAAGCACTTTGCCGGAAACGATCAGGAAACCAACCGCAATGGAGTTGCCACATTCTACAATGAGCAGGGACTCAGGGAAGAACAGCTTAGGGCATTTGAAGGAGCCTTTACACCACAGGAAGGAAACGCACACTGTACGATGACATCTTTCAGCCGCATAGGACTTAAGCAGGCAGCATACAGCCAGGAACTCCTTACGAATGTGCTTCGTGGTGAGTGGGGATTTGACGGATATACGATCACTGACTTTGCATTCAGTAACCTCATGTATCCTTATGCTTCGCTTACAGCAGGAACAGATGCCTTTGACAACATGATAAGTGACTACAGCGCCATCAACGACAAGGCACTGGACAGTGACCTCAAGCTCAAGACAGCTGCCCGTCAGGCTACACACCGTATCCTTTATACATATGTAAACTCCAATGCAATGAACGGAGTAAGCAACAATACCAAGATTGTCAAGGTTATCCCTTGGTGGAAAGGATGCATCATTGCATTCATGGCAATAAACAGCATCCTTTGTGCAGCAAGTGCAGTACTTAGCATAGTAAGCATCAAGAGTAAGCGCAGTTGATGCGTAAATATTAGAGGAGCGAATAATGACCAACAAAAAATCAGCAGGATTTTTCCTGAGCATTGCTTCAGTGATCATATCCATAATAGCCCTTATATCATATTCAGTACTGGCAAGAGACGGGGAAAAGAGTCCTTCCAGCGTATATCTGATTACATCCATGAGCATCTTATTGCAGGCTCTTACAGTATTTGTCATAGCCCCAAGGGGAAAGTACAATAAATCTTCTGCAATATCTTCCATACTGCTTATGGCAGGGTTCATCACAATGATGATGGGACGCATAGAATGGCTTGGAGGACTTGCCGCCCACAATGCAAGTCTTACACCAATGCATCCGTCATTCTTTGTCACGATAGTGATATTTGTACTTGGAGTCATTACGTCAATAACAAGTGCATTCATGGAACAATATAAAAAATGATGTATAATATAAGGTGCATACAAGTGCACCTTATATCTTTTTTGGATTAAAGAACATTTGATGGGGGAAACATGAAATCTGCATCGCTCAACAGCAACTGGTTTTACAGACATAAGGACAGCAACGAGAGTTTTATACAAGTCAGCTTACCACATGATGCCATGATAAGCGAAAAGAGGACATCAGAAAGTGCAGGCGGAATCAATACCGGATGGTTTGAGGGCAGGGACTATGAATACAAGAGGATACTTGAAATAGACGACACTCTCATGAACTCCCACCTGGAACTAGAGTTTGAAGGCGTATACCATAACTGCCGTGTATATCTCAATGAAGAGGAAGTCGCTTACCGTCCTTACGGTTACACAAATTTCTACGTAGACATAAGCGGTAAAGTAAAAGAGGGCGAAAACACTCTTAGGGTAATCGCCATGAACTCAGACCAGCCTAACTCAAGATGGTACAGTGGAGCAGGCATTTACCGCCCAGTAAGACTCTGGAGTGCCCAAGGAGACTACATCGTACAGAACGGAGTCACCATAAAGACACTGGACACAGACAAAAAAGTACTGTCCCTGCAGGTAGTCACAACCAGTAGTGGAAACATCACCCTTTATGTAAGCGATGACAGTGGCAAGATATTCTACACCCAGAGCTTTGAAGCCGAAGACCAGGCTACAGAAGAAGGACTCCATGTAACCACAAAGCTCATCACCCTTGAGGATGCACAGCTCTGGAGCCCAGAGAATCCTGTCATGTACAGGCTTACAGTCAGCTATGAGAAAGACACATATGAGACAACCTTTGGCATAAGGAGCCTCAGCTATGGCAAGGAAGGAATCCTCATAAACGGAAAACGCTTCATAATGAGGGGAGCTTGCATTCACCATGATAACGGAATCATCGGAGCAGTGGCTGATGAAGATGCCATACTCCGTAAAGTCCGTCTCCTCAAGGAAAACGGTTACAACGCATTGAGAAGCGCCCATAACCCATGCAGCAAGACTTTCCTTGATGTATGTGACAGACTTGGGGTCCTGGTCATGGACGAATACATAGATCACTGGTACATACATAAGACCCAGAATGATTATGTAAACTATTTCATGGACTATTATAAGAAAGATATCTACGACATGGTGCAGAAAGACAAGAACCATCCATGCGTCATCATGTACAGTACCGGAAACGAAGTATCAGAGACAGCCCAAAAAAGGGGAATAGAACTGACACAGGAAATGACAAGCTACATCCATTTCCTGGACAACACGCGGCCTGTAACCTGCGGAGTGAACATATTCTTTAACTTTTTGAGTTCCATCGGCTTTGGAGTATACAGCGACAAGAACGCTGCCAAGGAAGCTGCCAAGGCAGCCAAGAGAAAGACAGGCAACAAGAAGACAAAGGCAGTAGGAAGCCAGTTCTTCAACAATATGGCGGGTCTCTTTGGTGCCGGCTTCATGAAGACAGGAGCCACATTGCACGGCTGTGACGTAAAGACAAGAGATGCCTTTGCCGCCATGGATATAGCCGGATACAACTACGGGATCAAGAGATATCTCAAGGACCTCAAGAGATATCCTGACCGCCTGATCTTGGGAAGCGAAACTTTCTGCAGCGATGCATACAAGTACTACAAGCTGGTACAGGATAATCCACGTCTTGTAGGAGACTTTGTCTGGGCAGGAATAGACTACATAGGAGAAGTTGGAGTCGGAGCCTGGGAATACAAGGAATATGCTCCAGACTTTAGCCACGGAAACGGATGGCTTACAGCAGGTAGCGGCCGACTTGACATTACGGGAAGACCCCTTGGCGAAGCCTTATACACAAAAGTCGCCCTAGGACAGGATGCAGGACCTTACATAGCAGTACGACCTGTACACAAGACTCCACAAAAGCACAGTCCCTCTGCATGGAAAATGACTGACGCAAGGGAGAGCTGGAGCTGGAACGGCATGGGCGGAAGCAAAGCCACAGTGGAAGTCTATGCCGATGCAGATGCTGTTGAGCTTTTTGTCAACGGCAAGAGTGTAGGAACAAAGAAACTCAAGAACGACTGCAGGGCCATCTTCAATACCACATACCATGATGGCGAAGTAAGAGCCGTAAGCTATGACAAAGACAGAAAAGTCCTTGGAGAAAAGATTCTGAAGACCGCAGGCAGTGAGACAAATCTTACTGTCATACCTGATGGTACTGACATAAAAAAAGGACATCTTGTCTACCTAGACATCAGTTATAGAGACAATGACGGCATTGTAAAGGTAACCCACAATGGCAAGGTAACATTGCAGGTTACAGGAGCCGTCCTTGAAGGATTTGGCAACGGATGTTCCTACAATGAGGAAGGCTACAAGACAGATACCAGCAAGACCTACTATGGACAGTGCATGGCTGCCATAAGAATCACTTCTGATACAGTAACTGTAAGGGCCACTGACGGAAATCTTTCTACAGACATGACTCTAAACTGCAACTAAACTGCTGAAAAATCCAAAGACAGGCAGAGAACTTCAAGAATATGGGAGAAACATTTCTGATCCTTCTGTTCTCCGCCTGTACTGAATCAACCATAAATACCGTTACGGAATTTATTCCGGTTACGATATTTATATCGTTACGAAACTTGTTTCGTTACGGTATTTATTCCGGTTACGGAATTTATTCCGTGCTTATCCCAAACCTCCTGTATATTTCCATCTTGTCCTTATGGGCCTTTGCCTTATCCCATGTAAACATAGTGGCGATCATGTGACTGCAGAGTGCATCAAGGAGAGCCTTTCTCTTATCCTCATCAAGGGCACAAGTCTGCCTTGCAAGACTTATATCCTCACTGCTTTCTGGATCCGTAAGGCCACAGTTATTGCAGATACCAGCTGACCTGTCATAGCTCTCACCACAAACAGGGCAGTCAGCCATATCCTTGGTAAACTCCTTTGGAAGGACAATACCGCTATTGTCCTTGCTCATATTCTCCGGGACAAAAGTAAAAGGCTTCATCCTTTCTTCCCGTGCTTCAAGGAAAGTCTTGCCGTAAGTACAGGATGTAGCTGCCTTGACAAAATAACTTTTAGGATTACGTATGGCACTGTTGGTGGACATGTTGGAGTATACATAATCAAGATAAGCACATATGTCCTTGCTGGAATCAAATCCGGAAGTAACGCAGGCACTTACAGTCTGCTCCACAAGCCTTTCCGTACAGTAACCTCCAAGAGTAGCAAGAATCTTCTCCAAGCAAAGCTTTACCTCTGTATTATCAATAGGGGGCAAAGTATCCTTTTCCGTACCAGAAGGTAAAGGTCTTATGGAATTTTTATCTTCTGGTATATTTATCTTTGGTTGTACTGCTGAGTCCAGGGGTAGTGTACTCTCTGGTTCAGAGCCTTTGTACTGGGGAGTACAAGGTGTCTCCTTGATTTCAGTATCCGAAGTGCTTTCCTTTGGGGGACTATCCTTACCGGGATTTTTCAGGAAGACAGGTTCCCTTCCTAGGAGACGGCGATATGCTTCTTCATCAATAGCCACATAGCTGTAACTTCCGATGTTGCACTTGCCGTCAGAGGATACACGGCGGTTAACAAGCTTCAGGTGAAACACTCCGGCATCAGCAAGAGCCGTAATATGCCGTGCCAAAGTCCTTGTATTGGTAATGTTGAGGATACCCTTACGTCCCAGTCTGCCGTTAAAATCACAGATAAGAGACTCATACCTGACCCAGTAATAAGTCCTGTAGCAGGAAGACTTCTCGTCATAGAGCCTCATGCTCTGCATGTTGCCGCTGGAAGCAAAGGTATATATCCAGTCGATGATAAGAGTTTCCTCGTACTTGATGCCGTAGTAGTTAAGCCCCTCATACAGGAAACTAAGGTAGCTGCGTTGTCTTGTTATTTTGTCAAAGCCCATATTATCTCATTGCTTTAGTGCTCTGTCTGCTTTGATAAGATCCTCCAGGGACAAATCAAAGATACTCATAATATAATTTATAAGATTGATGCCGATCCTTTTCAGGTTTTCACCAAAAAACTGTCTCAGCACATCTGTAAAGCAGTATTTGACTTTTTTAAAAGGAGTTATGGGGTGATCGTACTTCTGTATTTCCCTAAAGAAAATAAAGCACTTTTCAAGGGAATAAAGAATTGTACGCATGTCATCATCAGTCAGTCCCGAATCTATGATAAGTTTTTCGATGGAGGCATACTGTGTATGATAACCTGCCCTGAATCCACCCATATTGCTATAGAAACTGTCATAATATCCTAGAACCTGCAGCAATATCCCAAGATCCTGTGTCCTCGTAAACTCGACCTTGGGGTTGGAGAGCTTGAGCTTTATTCTTGACATGACGCAGTCATAATATCTCTTGTACAAGTCAACGGAAGGGGAGCTCTTGAGCTTAGGAATCTGACTTTTCCTTAATGGCTGGATAAAGTTACTTGCCGTATACTTGGCAGCATTATGTTTAAGAAGACTGATAGCTGCCGGAATGTCATTGTCAGAAGAAGGCCTGAAGTCAATGATATATCCATTGTTGAGGGCATCCAGGAGTAAAGTCACGTCTGGAGCCACAGTTACATCATCATGCAGCACAAGACAGTAAGAGTATGTCTGAATGTTTGTATAATGAAATTTCCCAAGACCACAGAACCTGTCCTCGTTGGCACAGATAACCGCACAGGAGTAAACTTCCTTGCAGTTAAGCTCGCAGTCCTCTATGTCAATGTCATCAAGTGTATCGATTGTCTCGTTCCTGAGGCTTTGGTTAATGTAGGGGAAAGATTCAAGCTCTTTCCGTGTCCCAACAAAAAATACCTTGTGATTGGCAGGACAGGACTTCAGTTCCTTGATGTTCTTTCTCTTGCGCTTGATTTCGATCCTGAATTCCTGATCATTTACTGTTTTTTTCATGAGAATTTCCTTTTGTTTAAATAAGATCTGCCCTAAAAGAAACTTTCAGCGGAAAATCTCCTTTAGGGCAGTATGATTATTAATTCGAAGTATCAGCTACATGTTTTATGACAAAAATGCTTATGATACTTTCAATTACAATGATTATGCTCTGTATAAAGGAAACCTTCTTGAGGCGAGCCTTTTCATTACGCTGTTCCTCGATTTCACTTTTGTATACAGAAAGCTCCCGACGTACCATGTTGTCTATGTAAGACTGCTGTTCCATCAAAGATTCATCAATGATATCAGAGATTTCATCTTTGGTCATAGTATAAGTGGAAGGGGGCGTTTTAATTGATTTAGTAAAAGCTGCCGCCTTTTGGTCAGGACTTGCCGATATAGTCATTATGCCAAGCTGCAGCATAAAGAAGATAATAGCATAATAATACTTGTTGTGCATCAATTTACTCCTTGTTACTTATAGATTCTTAGTTCTGAGCCCATGCTTTCTTGTCCAGAGCCCTTATTACCATCTTGTAGTCACTGTACATCCTTTCAAGCTCCTTTTCCTTTCGGACTGTGGCACAGGCATTCTTCTCGATGCTGGATTCATTAAGATAGAATCCTTCTGCCATATGACAGGAGATATGTACGGCATGATCCTTGTCATCTACAAAGAAAGCTGCCACAATCTCATTATCCTTGTTCTGACCCTTGTAATCTCCAGGAATCTTGGTAAAATACCTGTGATACAGCTGGTCTGCCGTAAGCCTTCTTTTGGTGCCGAACAAGGCATTGAGACAGCCAGAGGCGACACCCGAACAGTCAGAGCCTGTATCAGGTGAACTTCCGCCGTAGACGTAAGGCGTGCCGTCATAATATGTAAGGAGCCGTACCATGATATCCTTGTCATCAAAGCCTTCATGAATGAGATGGATCGCAGTAATCTCAAGCTGTGTAAGATTTCTTTTCATAATTGTTCCTCCGTTGATTTTTTTGTCTTCCTATGACTTGAGTATCTTCAATATTGCCGTCAGGGTAGAGGCAATGGTACTCAGTGCAGCCAGAACCATAGTCATGGTTTCCTGTCGCCTCTGTACTTTCTCGTTCTGACTTTCTGCAACATGCTCTTCAAGAGTGTTTTCAAGATTGTCCATACGATGCGTAACAAGTGCAACAATGTCCTTGCAGTGATTCTTACAGTCTTCACAAGAAGCAAGTTTTTTACGTTCAGCTTTTTCCACATGCTGTTCCTCCGTTAATGTATGAGGGCACCTCTTTAGGATGCCTGCCGATAATTAAAAGTACCACACCCAAAGAACACAGAAATTGCAAAAACCGCAAAAATCAGAAAAATCTAAAAAAAATAATTTTTTCCCTTATTTTGCGGTTTTTGCAGTAAACGTTTTTTGTTCCTGAATTAGAATCATCATCATCAAAGCTTAATGCCTTGAGAGATTTTTTTAAGGAGGTACTCCATGCAGTACATTATCAGGAAATTCCATGACCCTATCACAAACAACCAAGACCTTTATTATGCCTTCCCGCATATTACAGGCACTATCAACGTAAGGGAGATAGCCAACCGCATTGCTGACGGTTCCACCCTTACTGCCATTGACGTCATTGCAGTATTGGAAGCCTTCCTTCTCCGAGTCCCTGATTACCTTGTAAAAGGTTACTCAGTCAAGCTTGGAGACTTTGGCTCATTCCGTCTTTCCTTTAAGGCAAAGGGACAGATTGACAAAGACAAAGTGTCAGCCAGTGACATCAAGTCCATGAAAGTCCTCTTTCACTCCGGTAGTGAACTCAAGAAGATTCTCGTCAGCAACAAGAACTTTGAGCTGGCTGAAATCGAAAAAGTCTCACAAAACAAGAATCCCGGAAGTGGAACTGAAAGCGGGAACGACAGCAGTAAGGAAGAAGACGATGACATCAACTTCTAGCATAAGGATCTAAAGGCCACATCCTGTCCTGTAAAGAAATGACATTAGGGGAGGTGTCAACGTCCTTACAGGACGGAAACCTGAGGTCAGTGTGTAGGGGAGCCTTGCAGGGAATAAAACCCCTTAGGCGATGACAGAAAAGTCAAGGACTTTTGAAAAAAAGTTCTTGACTTTTTACAAAAAGTCTTAGAGTTTTTCCAAAAAGTCCTTATGTTTTTTTGAAAAGTCTTAGACTTTTTTTAGCAAAGGAGTCAGATAGCTTTTATAAAGAAAGTCAGCAGTTTTCTTTATAGGTCCTATAGTTTTTGTAAAATGTGCAGTTTTTTTACTAAGCCTTAGAGCTTTGGTAGTGGGATACATGACCAGAGCTTAAAAAGATACGGTTTTCGCATGGGTAAGAATTATGGGGCAAAAGATGAAGTTTATTTTTGAGGACTATGATGTCAGATTTTAAGGCAACCAGATATCCTAACGAAACATTTATGCTAAAAGATAAGTAACATTCATCTTGGTTTTATGTTTTGCTTGATCATGATGTTTGCAGGGACTACTATTTTGCAGAGACTGTTCAATAAAATATCCCAGTTGTCAGAGTCAGTTGAAATCTATGTTTCCTTTGACGTTGAACTTGATCATGTTGAGGACTTTGTAAAGACGGCTTGCAGCTTGAGATGATATCATCTACAGAAGTGGTATTTCAATCAAAAACAATGGAAAAGATTTCATGTACTTTGGTAAAACAGATAGAAGCTTTGGCTCTGGTATCAGACCGGAAGGCTTTGTTTATGAATAAAACCTTCCGATTTCTTGTAAAAAGCTGTGTTAAAAAATGTTTACGTAAGCCACTATAAGTCATTTTATTACTTAATTATATCTGTTATAAGTGTTATATTTTAAGTGCAAACTGTAATTCAGTAGTAAAGTGAGCTAGATTTTAACATCACTTTCATGCAGAATCCGCGTAATTAAAGAGCTTTTTGCCCGGGTATCTATGTACCTGGAAACTGATATTTCTTGAAGAATTTTCAATCGAATATATATGATATATGACAGGAGGATAAAAATATGGCACTTTGTGGAATCGACTGTTGTAAGGATTGCAGCAGATTATCGGAATGCGGAGGATGTGAAAATTGTAGAGGACATCCTTTCGGTGAATGGAACAACTGTTAAATTCCTGAATGACAACGATGTATACTTTGGAAACCAGATAGCTTTAGTTTTGCACTGAAGTAGGCAAGGAACTCGGATATCAGTTTTCTGAGGATATGGAAGTGATTTTTGAAGAGTTTGAATTTATAGAAATGATACAGAAAAAGCAATTGAAAAATTAGTTTTAATCAATAGGAGTATTTATGCGTGAGCTTTTTACATATAAGGGAAAAGATATAACAATGAATATTTGTCTTTCTTTTCTTGAAGTTACAAGAGAAATTGCGAGGCGTAAGAATATTTCATTTGAAGATGCCTGTCTTCTGTTTTCAAAAAGCAGGACTTGCACACTTCTTCATACACCGGAAAATGCACTTTGGGCAGAGTCAGCGGATTATATTGCAGATAGATTTGAACAGGAATATCTTGATCAACAGTAACTTATAAGTTTTATCTGCCAAAAAAACAGAAAAGAATAAAAGGGGCAAAATGAACCAGTTGAAAATTCATGGTGTCTATAAGCCCTTTAAGGGAAACTTCTATATCGTAGAGGATATTGCATATGATTCAGAAACAAAAGAAGAATTCGTCGTATATAGAAAACTCTATGGCGACAATTCCCTTTAGATACGTCCTAAAGAAATGTTTTTGAGTGAAGTAGATTACAAAAAATATCGTAACTGTCAAACCAAACAGATTTGGGTATAAAAAAAACAGGATTTTTGATCCTGCTGATAACATGCATTTAAACCGTGGCAATGCTTGTCCTTGACATCGGTTTTGAAATGCGTGTTATGTGTTTTTTATCTTTCATATTTTCTTTCTTCATCATGAGTTTTAAAGGTATACCCGTCAAAATCATATTCATATACTGTGTATGATGGAGCTGTCACATTTAAAACATATCCATACATACTTTCCGAGTAGCCACTTGCCTGACCGAAGGTAAACACTATTGCATATTTATTGTTTTTTGCATTCTCAATATCTTTTCTTAGCAAGCTAAACATCGGATTGTAATTATCTAAATTCCAGACTTCATTTTTATATGAATAAAATTCCATATCATTAAAACACCAGATATCATTTTCATTCGGAGGATCTATAGGGTGAAGAATATATGGATTTCCATCGGCAGAAAAAAGCAGTTTATCAAAGTGTTCAGAATACTTGGGGAAGGCCTCCTTTACTTTTTTTGTATAATCATCTTCCTTGTATTCTGGTTCGTCATAATCAAAATCCGTGTAAAAATAAATTTCATTCAAACAAGTATCATGGTATTTTGTTCCTTTATACACATCCTTTATTTTAAACGTTATTTTTTTTACATTTTCGTATCTCAAAAATGAATAAATATAAGAATCATATGAGTCTGCAAGACGAAAACAAGTTTTATAAGTATCATTTATATATACTTCTAAATGTTTTACACGATTATTTGCAAAATAAAATCGTAAATCTCCGTATCCGTTTCGTATTCCTATACCTTTTATGTCAATCGGAGATTCAAATTCAAAGCTGATACTTTCGCCTATGCCGTCACCATCAACTCCTTCGACCCAACTTTTGTATGAATTATCCATCAGATTACTTGAACTGTAAAAGTCGCTAGCTTTTCCTTTTTCAACTAAAGTTGATGAGACTGAAATCGATTTTATATTTTCTTTAGCAAAGGATGCTGTTGTATATGAAAGTATAATAAATATTGTAAAAATAATTTTTTTATTCATTATTAATCTCCGTGCACCAGTGGTGCATCCACATAACATACATTTAAACCGCGAGGGCTTGTCCCGAAGTCGGTTTTGAAATGCGTGTTATGTGATTATATTACACCATCACAAATATATTACTTATACTCAATTTTCAATTAATAAAAAAAGTTTTTTATATTTAAGCGACGAAAATCGTGTACATCGCCTTTTTAGTACAAGTTAAAAGTTTAAGATTTTTCTATTTTAATGCCATCATCTTTTAGCTCGGAAACAAAATCTTCATCTTCAGATAAATAAGTATATCCGATTCCTTCTATCCAAATAGGAAGATTTAATATTTTTAGCAGAGTCACAAGAAATTCATCGGCAAAAATACATTCTTTAAATTTTTTTTCCGTTATTTCTGTTTTCCAGAGATTCTTATCAATATTAAAAATTTTAGAGATATCTTCTTTTTCTTTTAAAATAAATTTTCCACCACTAAAATATTCAGCTGTATTGTCTAAAATAAAAATTTCTATTCCATTTTTATATATTGTAAACCAAAGAACATCACTATCATGTATCATATAACTTATTATTGGTTTATCAGTTTTTGCAGATAATTTTTGAACAAAATCCTTAATAAGTTTTTGATTTTGTTCATCCATTTTTTCTTCCGAAACTAAATTATAATTTTCATTTTTGGAACAAATATAAAATTTTCTTCCTTTCAGAATTTCCTTTACATCTTCAGTTTTTTCATTTGGATATAAAGCAGCAGTATAAAAACTTCCCATAAATGCCTGTCCTTGTACAAAAAAAGTTAAAAATAATGCAAAAATTACTTTTTTATTAAGTTTCAAAATTTACTAACCTACGTTGGAGCGGCTCAGTGAGCCGTCCACATAACACATATTATACGTATCTCGTATAAATCCTGTTATACCGACAATTTTTGTCCGTATAAAAATTCATTGTGAGATACCTATTAATCTATAATAAAACAAATTAGAGAATTTTTAAAGAGCTTATCAGGATATTTCTAATCTTTCACCCATTCACCACGAGGTTCGTAAGGTGTGATTTTCCGTGCTTCCTTTGTATTCTCCGGCCATGGCCATGTATTTCGTTCAAGCCTTTTTTGTGCCAGCTAGAAACCTGTCTTATCCCAGAAAATCAGTTTAAGAAGCTTATGACTTTTATTACAGAACAGAAACACAGATTCATCAAGGGCATTCAGGTGCATGTCGTTTTCAATTATTGCAAGAAGCACTGAAACGCCTTTCCTAAGATCAGTTGCCCCAGGTCTAACGTAGATCCATCTTGCTAAAGTCTTTGGATTAATCCCATTCTCAACAGCAAATGCTGCCTGTGTCATGCCTGAAACCTGGAAATTTTCAAGCAGCTTCTTTTTTTCATTTTCTTCCACCCTGGGAAGAAGTTTATTAGTTTTTTTTTCTATTGTATAATAGGGTTGGTTTGACGGTTACAAAAAATATCCTGATGTAAAGCAGAAATATCGTTTTGAACTTCAAAGTATTGGGGAGAATTCATTCTCCGAGAATTTATTCTTGAATTAACAACCGGCAATATTTGAAGGGTAATAAATGAAAAATAGTTACTCCTTAAAATATTTTAGCGACAAACTTTTCTTTAGGAGAAAGCTTATGAGTGAACTTACTGATTATGATAAAAGTTACATTAATGATGTATTTTTAGATGAGGGAGAAGAATTTGAACCGAAGTCAAATTATTGTAGAGAGATTAACTATCAGAATAGTAAGTCCTTTTTTGATGATCTAATAAAAAGAGGTAAAAAATTCTCAGATGAGGAGAAAACTTATTTTGGGATTCCTAAGGATATTGATTGACGTATCTGAGGGTAGGCATTTTCCAGCAGAATAACTTGATCAGATGGTTCAGAAATCAAATGGAATGTCCTGGACTTTTGTAAAAGAATATAAGGTCTTTTTGAGGCCGGTATATGAGGTACCGGTCTTTTTTTATAGAAAAATAAATTTTTTACTAAACCTATTGACATAGTAGGTTAATAAGTTTATAAATTAGTCATAACCTATTAAGTAAGTAGGTATAAAAATAAGGGAATTAATAGAAGGTACAACCATGAAGAAATTTACAAAATTATTATTAGCATCAGCAGTTGCGCTTACTGCAATAACACCGGTTTTTGCAAAACCTAAGAAGACTGGAAGAACTGTTGCAGAAATCAAGAAATCAAAGGTTATCAAGATTGCTGTCTTCAGCGACAAGAAGCCTTTTGGCTATGTAGATGAATACGGCGAATACCAGGGATATGATGTTTACTTTGCAGAAAGAATCGCAAAGGACCTGGGTGTAAAGGTAAAGTATGTTCCTGTTGAACCTGCAAGCCGTGTAGAAGTTCTTGCAACAGGCAAAGTCGATATTGTCCTTGCTAACTTTACAGTAACACCAGAGCGTGCAGAGAAAGTAGACTTTGCTCTTCCATACATGAAGGTTGCTCTGGGTATCGTTTCTCCAGAGAATGCTCTTATCACAGATCCTACACAGTTGGAAGGAAAGACTTTGATTGTTGCTTCCGGTACAACGGCAGAGACATTCTTCTCCAAGAATTATCCAAACATCAAGCTCCAGAAATATGACTTGTATGCTGATGCCTATAATGCCTTGCTTGCAGGACGTGGAGACGGTCTTTCTACAGATAATACAGAAGTCTTGGCTTGGGCAATCGAGAATCCTGGATTTGCAGTAGGGGCTGGAGCTGATTCAATCGGAAGCCTTGATGCAATCGCTCCTGCTGTTCAGAAAGGAAACTCTGATTTGCTTAAGTGGCTCAACGACGAGATTGTGGAGCTTGGAAAGGAAAACTTCTTCCACGCTGACTACGAGGCAACTTTACGTGCAGTATACGGTGCAGATTCTGATGCTGATTCACTTGTTGTTGAAGGCGGAAAGCTTTAATAGGCACTGGTCCTATATAACACTGCTACAATACTAACTAAAACTGCAAGATAACGATTGGTAAAGATGAATGTCTTTTACTGATCGTTATTTTTAGCTTATGATTATGGATATAGAATTTATTAAGAGCGTACTCCCTCTTTATTTTGAGGCGGCAAAACTTACATTGACCATTGGATTTACAGGAATTGTCCTGGCCCTTATCGTGGGAATCATTTGTGCTGTAATCCGTTATTGGAAGATTCCTGTATTGAGTCAAATCGTCAAAATATATACAGAGATTTCCAGAAACACTCCTTTACTGATACAGTTGTTCTTTCTCTATTATGCATTTCCTAAACTCGGTGTAATGCTTTCAAGTGAACAGTGTGGGGTGATTGGACTTACTTTTTTGGGTGGATCTTATATGGCAGAAACAATCCGAAGCTCTATCGAAACTGTAGGACGTGCCCAACTGGAAAGTGGAATGTGTATTGGTCTGACCAACAGACAGTTAGTCCGTTATGTCGTTTTTCCGCAAGCAATCTCTGTAAGCATTCCGGGACTTTGTGCAAACTTTATTTTCATGCTGAAAGAAACTTCTGTCTTCAGCGCAATTGCGCTGGCAGACTTGATGATGGTCTCAAAGGATTTGATAGGCCTTTATTATAAGACAGAAGAATCTTTGCTGTTGCTTGTAATCGCTTATTTTATCATTCTTTTGCCAATTTCCCTGTTGGCTTATTTCCTGGAAAAGAGGTTGAAACATGCTCAGTAATGAATCCATTGGTGCCATCACCACAGCCTTTAGCGTAATCTTCAAGGGCAAGAATTTCATACGTTTACTCGGAGGCCTTGGGGTAACAATCAAGATTGCGGCGATCTCTGTTGTCCTTTCTATCATACTGGGGTTCCTGTTTGGAATCCTGATGACTGTAAAAGTCAAGGCAGTCAGAGCCTTATGCAGGATTTACCTTGAGTTCATGAGAATCATGCCACAGATGGTCTTGCTTTTCCTGGCTTATTTTGGTTTGACACATACCTTTGGTATCTCCTTGTCGGGAGAAGCTGCGTCAATCCTTGTCTTTACTGTGTGGGGAACTGCAGAAATGGGGGACCTGGTACGGGGAGCCTTGGAAAGCATACCAAGACACCAGTATGAAAGTGGACGCGCCCTGGGACTTACCGAGAATCAGATTTTTGGATATATAATAATTCCCCAGACAATCAAGAGATTGGTTCCCTTGAGCATGAACCTTATTACACGAATGATTAAGACAACGTCCCTTGTTGTCTTTGTTGGCGTAATTGAAGTTGTAAAAATCGGACAGCAGATCATTGAAGCTAATCGTCTTACTATCCCGACTGCTTCTATTGCTGTCTATACAGTCATATTTTTTATGTATTTCATTGTCTGCTGGCCTTTGTCTTTTGTAGCTGGCAAGATAGAACAAAAGCAAAAGAGCGAATGAACTTATTGTGATAGTCATGCATGCAGCGGCTTCATGCGCTGTTTTCAACGCAGAGTTTTTTACAGGAGAATACAAATGGCATTATTGGAAATAAAGAACGTAGAAAAGTCATATAAGGAAGCTGGTGGAATCCTGAAGGACGTGAGCCTTGATATTCAAAAAGGTGAGGTTGTCGTTATACTTGGACCAAGTGGTTGTGGAAAGTCGACTTTACTTCGCTGTATCAATGGCCTTGAGTCAATCCAGGGTGGAGAGATCAGGCTTGATGGAGAGGTGATTTCTAACCGTACCAAGGATATGCATCTTATCCGTCAGAAAGTAGGAATGGTTTTTCAAAGTTATGACCTTTTTCCGAATATGACTGTCATGAAGAATATCTTGCTTGGACCTCTGAAAGCGCAGAAGAGGGATAAGGCGGAAGTTACGGCTCAAGCCGAAAAACTTTTGGAGAGAGTTGGTCTCCTGGACAAAAAGGATTCGTATCCACGTCAGCTTAGTGGAGGGCAGAAACAGCGTGTAGCGATAGTCCGTGCACTCTGCATGAATCCGGAGGTTCTTCTCTTTGACGAAGTAACTGCAGCCCTTGACCCAGAGATGGTTCGTGAAGTCCTTGATGTTATGATGAATCTTGCAAAGGAAAACCGAACAATGCTCATTGTAACTCACCAGATGGAATTTGCAAGGGCAGTAGCAGACAGGATAATCTTTATTGATGAAGGGGTGATTGTGGAAGAATCAACTCCAGAAGAATTCTTTACAAACCCAAGAACTGACAGGGCAAAGAAATTCCTTGAAGCCTTTACCTTCGAGAAGAGATCAAAGCTCTCCTGAAATAATGGCTGAGAGACTGAGCATGAGGATAAAACTTCATATTCAGTTTCTCAGCCTTAATCATTTGATTTGCTTTTTTTATTCTTTCCGTAAATATCCCTTCTGCACAGCTGATGTGACAAAAAGTTTTTCGTATTCCTTATTTTTTGTATCTTTTATTTCTTTTATATATCCGCCAAAAATCCAATAATATCTTGGCCATCCTTCTTCTCCGTCGACAAAACAGATTCTGTACCATGGAGCAGTAATTCCATCTATTGTCTGACTCTCAGCTGTAACTGCATCATAAGCCTTTACCATTCCTGCAAGCAATACGGAAGAATCTCTGTTACTGTAATCAACGGTTACAACATGAGTATCATCGTATCTTTCTGTACCGATGTATTTATCGTTTCTTCGAGAATAAATCTCATAGGAGTAATCTATGCTCCCAGTTTCGGCTTGAAGGGAAGGCTTCTTCCTGACCCTGAGATTTTCAGTAGGGATAAGATAGCCGCTTTTCTTGATTACCTTGATATCATCTAGGTAACATACGGTGCCTTGTGGAGTTTGTTCGGCATCACTTCTGACTAGCACTATGTTATTATGCCTATATGCCCCCTTTTTATAAAAGGTGCATACTTCGCTGTCATAGTCAAATTCTATATATTTGTTTTCATTGCTTGACGAAAATAATGCATTCAATGTCTCATTGCTGAAAGGGTTTTCTTCTGTCAGGACTGAAAGGATGATCTTGCTGCCTTCAGTCTTGTACTTAGCTGTACTCCAAAGATATCCGCCAAAGGGACTGCAGAATGTATAAGTTTCCTGATCCTTGAACTCAATGAATAAAGATGAATCTACAGCAGAACCTAGTATATCAACAGTCATCTTGTTATCTTTGCCAATTAGATTCCCAACTTCATCCCTTGCAAAAATTCCTGAAGCTACAAAAAGCAAGTTGAATATAAAAAGTAAAGTCTTCCTCATTTTTCTCCTACGTATAATAAAGGATAATTTGTTTGACATGAGTCATATGTATTCTATAAAAAATTCCTTATGTAAGACTTTAAACTCGGCAGGTATTTCTAAAAGGTATTTTCATAGATGCCCTTAATGATAAAACCTTTAGATATTTTTTCAAGAGGCTATAATCGTATCGCATATGTCTTACAATCAGGCTTCCATTAACTAAGTCAGCTTTTGGTGCAATGGCAATTCTGTGCAGAAGCCTAAAAAAGATGCTTCAAATTTATACTTTCTTTCTACTATAATATAAAATCCAATTTGATTTTACTACTTATTACCGCTATATTTTAATTACAAACTGTAATATAGTAATGTGATATCACTTATTTTAACCTGCAGAAACTGATTTTCTTTGTTAGGTATTAGACTTTTTCCATTATCTTGGTTACTTGATAACTGTACGTTGATTTATTATTGCATAATGCTTATACTCGTATAATACTTGTTACCAGGGAGAAAGTTTATGGGTGGTATAAAAGACAGCACAAAGACAAGAGTCATTCCTTTGATGAATCACATCGGAAAAGACATCAAGATGATTAATGATCTATTTTCATTGATTTCGAAAGTCAGACCGATTGCGGAAAATGATTCTGACATCAAAATTTTCTTCGATGATAAAGAAAAGAAGTTATGTCCTAAACAGGAATTATTGGAATGGTACGTAACCAATTACGATAAACTCATAAAGGTGAAAAACTTTGGCTCCAGTAATAAGGATACTCAGGACAACAGACGGGAAATCCTGAACGGCTCCAAAGAGAAGATAGAAGAAGCTTTGTCCTTGATTCGTCAGAATCCAACTGCGACAAAGAAATGGTATATTTTTGAAGGCTATTCACAGCCTGATATCTATATTGAAACTTCTTCTGCCATATACATTGGTGAGGCAAAAAGAACTGAAAGGAATTTAACTACTTCAACACAGTGGCTTGATCCTAGGGACCAGCTTATCCGTCATGCAGACAGTGTCATTGATGGTGACAAGGATGTGTTTTTCTTTTTTCTGATTGATGAGGAAAAAGAAAGTATCTACGACCTTGCAAGATATGAAGATGACTTTGATTATTATAAAGCTAGCTTACCACACAGAAGTGACAAGGAAGACAGCATAAAAAAAATCATGAAATCTTACTGTGGTTATACAACATGGCAGAAGATTTCTGAAAAATTTGGAATAACTTTTCCAGATACTATAAACTAAAAAAAGAGGTGATTAAATGGAAATCGTAGACACAAGAGAAGGGTTCCTTTTCAAGATTTGTGGGAACAAGACATTTGCAGTTGCAGAAGGAAATGATATTCAAGCTTATTGTCCATTCTGCTATAATCAGATAAGTTTTTCAGACGATAAGTGTCCTGCTTGCCAAAAGAACATTCCTGAAATTATTTATTTTCATGGAGATGATCAGACATGGATAGCTTCCGGAAACGGTCTGTGAGAGAAAATAAAAAAAAGACAAAGGCTTTCTTAAAAGTCTTTGTCTTTTTTTTATAAAATTATGGGCTTGTTTATGATTCTTATACTTTGAACAAGTCTATCTGGGCTCCGATTTCATCGATGGAGGAGGAGATTTTTCCTGATGTCTCAGCCAGAGCTGCTCCTGTCTCGTTGATCTTTTTTGCACCAATAGACATTTCTTCCATACTTGATTTCATTCCCTCTGCTACATCCTGAAGTCTCTTGATCTGGATAAGTATGGATTTGTTGCCTTCAGTCATTTCCTTGGAGGCTGCCTTTACTTCCGACGTACTGTCGTTCATTACATGGAGAGCCTGATTTATCTCCATGGAGCCGGCGTTCTGTTCGTCCATGGAACCTTTTATCTGCTGTACAAGGGAATCGGTGTCCTTGATTTTTTCTGTTACAAGATTGAAAGAACTGCTTGACTGTACTGAGATGGCTACAACTTCTTCGATGGAATTCTTTATGCCTTCCAATTGGGTTCCGATCTTGTTGGATTCTTTTGTTGATGTCTCCGAAAGTTTACGGATTTCATCTGCTACAACAGAGAATCCTTTGCCAGCTTCTCCTGCATGGGCTGCCTCGATGGCGGCATTCATGGCAAGAAGGTTAGTCTGAGCTGCAATGGAAGCAATGGCCTGGTTAGCATCCTGTAAGGTCTCGCTCTGACTTCTTATGCCGTCAATCTTTTCGTTTACTGTAAGCTGTAGCCTTGAACCTTCGATGGTCCTTTCGTAAAGCTCACCAAAAGACTGTGCCATAAGGTCAACAGACTTGTTTACTGAAGAAATGTTTCCTATCATCTCTTCTACTGCGGCAGAAGCCTTTGTTACTTCAAGGCTCTGGTTCTCAATCATTTTCTCAAGGGATATAATGTTGGCTGCAATCTCGTTGATGGCTGTAGCTGTCTGGATTACGCTTTCCCCGGAATTAGTTATCTGGCCGTGTACTGACTGTATGTTGGCATTGATTTCTGTAATGGCGGCATAGGTATCAGTTGTACATGCCTGCAATGTTGTACCTGCCGAAACAAGGTCATCCTTGGAGTCCTTGAGTTCTGACATAATGGAATGAAGTTTTTCAGTAAACTGATTGAATCCTTTGACTACGTCTCCGATCTCGTTGTTGGTTGGGTTTTCGATGCGCTTTGTAAGGTCTGCACTGCCTGAAGCTATATCTGTAATTGAGGTCTGTAGTTTTTTGAGAGGGTTGATTGTTACGTTTATTACGATTATTCCTACTATGAGGGCTATAAGTATTTCTAAAATAGTTATGCCTGCAATAAACTGTCTGAGATTTATAAGATCTCCAAAGAAAGCTTCATAAGGGGCAGCACAGAATACTGCCCAGTCATAGCCTTCTACTGGAATGTAGCAGGCTATCTTGTTCTTTCCTGTAATAGGGTCAATGTAAGTTTCTATTCCATTTTCCCTCTTGCAGACTTTTCCAATGATCTCTACAAGCTTGGAAGAAGAATCAAGCTCGGACAAGTTAAGACGTTCTTCTTCTTCTTTTGTACCTTTGGCAATGATCTCTCCTGTAGTTGTATTTACGATCATAGGATGGTTATCATCAATTACGTCAATTGCCAGTGCTATCTCATTGAGTACGTTGCCTTTGATTACAGAAACTACACAACCTATAGCCTTTCCGTCAGTGTTGTATACTGGAACTGACATGAACATCAATACGGCATTGTTTACTGCGCTTAGGGCAGGGTCCTGTATGTAGTCTTTGCCTGTGTTTACTGGGCCTTCGATGTATGGTTTACCCTTAAGCTGGAGAGGGGCGCCATTGGCAAGGGCTGTGTGTCCTTCAGTATCATAGAAAGCTATGTTCTCATATTTATCAGGATTAGACTGAACGATGTTCTTGAATGTCTGGCACTTGTCATAGATAGACACATTTTCTGACTTGATTGAAGGAATCTCTGCCAGGGCATGGAGAAGCTCAAACTCTGCATCGTTTGTTGCCCTCAAATCTTTTTCTGCATTCAGTGCTATCTCTGACAGCGTCTTGTTTACTGACTTTGTCAGCGCTTTACGGGCACTGCTTTCTGCAAGGATTCCTATTCCCACACTTCCAATGATAACTATGATCGTTATCAAGGCAAGAAGTTTTGTTCTAACTGTAAGTCTCATATTAACCTCTGTATGCTCCCGCTCAAGAATTTTGTGTAAGTCGTCATACTTATTTCTTCGGTAATCAATTTATATTCTAATACATAAAGATTGTTTTAACTTGTTACTATGATTTTTTTATCAGTTAAGATGCAATTTTTTAAGGTAAAAGTGTTTTCCAATTATATTATATGTGATATTATTTGAAAAACTTTAAGTGAATATAGGAGAATCTCGTGGCAAGGGTCATAGTTGATGAGGAAAAATGCATAGGATGTGGTATCTGTGCAAAGGATTGTGTAGGGTTTGACATAGCTATAGAAAATGGCAAGGCTATAGCAAGAGGTGACAGTTGTATAAAATGTGGTCACTGCGAAGCTGTCTGCCCTAAGAATGCAATAAAGGTAGAAGGGTACGAAGACTCTCCTTACGAGTTTAGTGAACAGACCCGCTTGGATCCTGAGGAACTTATGAACGCCATAAAGACAAGGCGCACCATAAGACAGTTTACAGAGGAAGATGTATCTTCTGATATCGTCAGCAAGATAATTGAAGCAGGCCGTTTTGCTCCTACAGGGACAAATGCCCAGGGAACAAGCTATATCGTAATAAAGGATACAAAGGCAGACTGCGAGAAGATTGCTGTAAAGATGTTTGGCCGTCTTATTTCTGCAGGGCAGAAGATCATTCCTCAGCTTAGGAGCATGCAGATAGACGAAAACTTTTTCTTTAAGAAGGCTCCTCTTGTAATCCTTGTCATGGGTAAAGATAAGGTCAGCGCCTCTCTTGCTGCAGAGAACATGGCTTTTATGGCAGAAGCCTATGGTCTCGGTGTACTTTTTAGCGGCTTCTTTACAACTTGTGTCAAGATGAGCAGAAAAATCAGAAAGATTCTTGGCATAAAAAAGGAAGAACCTGTGATTACCCTTGTAATAGGTCATCCTGCCGTAAGATATAAGAGAACTGTCAGCAGAAAACCTGCTGCAGTGAAGTATCTGTAAATAGATAAGTAACTCTCATGATGAGAACAGCTTTATATTGTTACCTTTAAAAATTGCAATTCTTAGAGGTAACTTTGAGAACTCGCAGGCATCTTTGGAAAATGTTTTTTAGAGATGCTCATATGTTTTTTTGACATTTAAGGCTGTTCTTTTTGATTTTACGAATTTACTTGTTATAATCTAAGCTGTAATTCTGTTTTTTTCCGGAGGACAGTCAATGGATATCATCAGGCTTAGACGGGAGTCTTTTACAAGTAAGATTGTCATGAGAGCTATTCTTATAGGGCTTCTGGGCTTTTCCATCATTCTGTTTCAGATTATCTATATATCCCTTAACAAAAATTTCAGCAATTTCTTCTATGATGAGCTTACTGAGGTAGAAGATGATATTGTCCTGGAGTTTCAGAGTACAAAGACAGCAACTTATGAAGTATCCCAGTGGCTTATTTCGGAGATCTCAAGCCGAAATGCCCAGGAAGACAGGGCTGTTCTTCTTTCCCTTGCAGACGAAGCCGTAAAGTTTTTTGACTGTCAGTCTGTGTGTATCATTAATGCCAACGGTTATGCAGTGATTGATACTGATGGTACTGTTTATTATGACAATAAACGTATCAACGAAGTCCTTACCGGTAAGACCATCAGTAAATTTGTAAAGCACTCCAGTGATTTGTATGTAGAGCAGTATACGCCTTACCTTGCCGGTATCTATAGTTTTGTTGTTGTTGTCCGTAAGCAGATAACCAGTGACGAGTTTACAAACAAGCTGGGCAATATCCTTAACCTTGAGTTTACTGTGCTGGATGGTAGCTTCAGAGCTTATACCACTATTCCCGACATGAAGAACACTTCCATAGATAATCCTGATATCATTGAAAAGGCTAGGGAACAAGGACACTATCTTACAGAGAATGTAATAAACGGAAAAAAATATCTTACGAATTATTTCAGTCTTACAGATGATGATGGGGAGTTCATTACCACTCTGTTTATCGGTAAGGAAATAAGTATCATCCGTCAGATTGTTCTCAAGATATTCTATCCTCTCATTGTATCGATCATTATTCTTGTAGGGGCTCTTGTCGTTGCCGTATACCTTATCCTGTACCGACATGTAATCAAGCCTCTTAAAGTTGTAGGCGATGCCATTGCCAGCTTGTCCTCAGGAGATGCCGACCTTACTCTTCATATTCCAGCCAACGGCAAGGATGAGTTCTCGAGGCTGTCCAAGGATGTCAACTTCTTTATAGAGCTTCTTAACGGCATCGTGACAAACCTTAACAATGCCCAGGGTGAATTAAGCTCCATAGGGCGCACTCTTGCAGAAAACAGTCGTCTTGCAGCCGGAGCCACTGATGAGATTATGGCAAACATCGACAGTGTCCGTAAGCAGACTGAAAATCAGGCTGATGCTGTAAACAATACATCCAGTGTACTGGGAGCTTCTGCGGCTTCTTTCAAGGATTTGTCAGTTCTCATAGACAAGCAGACTGAAGCAATTTCTGAGAGTTCAGCTGCGATAGAGCAGATACTGGGGAATATCCAGTCCGTTACAAAGAGTGTAAGGGTCATGGCAGACAGCTTCCAGCAGCTTTCCAAGTCTGTTTCTACAGGTAATCAGAAGATATCAAACGTAAGTGAGACAGTAACCCTTATGGCCGAAAAGTCTCAGGGTCTTATGAAAGCCAACGCTGTCATTGCAAACATTGCAAGCCAGACTAATCTTCTTGCAATGAATGCCGCAATTGAGGCGGCTCACGCAGGAGAGGCAGGGAAAGGTTTTTCTGTTGTTGCTGATGAGATACGTATGCTGGCTGAAAACTCAGGTAAGCAGACAAAGATCATCAAATCTGACCTCAAGAGTATCAGTTCTTCCATCAATGATGTTGTAACTCTCAGTCAGGAGAGTAAAGATGCCTTTAATCAGATCATAGATCAGCTTGATAGTACTGATCAGATAATACAGCAGATTTATGGTGCAATGAATGAGCAGGAATCTTCTTCCAATCTGGTGCTTGATGCTCTTGGCAATATGCAGGGACAGACTGAAAGTGTAACACGTAAGTCTGTAGAGCTTTCCGAAAGTGTCAAAAAAGTATCTGACGATATGGATATTGTTTCAAGAATGACAGACTCTATCCTGGGCAGTATGGACGAGATGGCTCAAGGTGCCGAAGAAATCAACAAGACTACCCGGAGCGTAAATAGCCTGTCAGAAAAGACAGAGGACAACATTGACGTCATGAAGAATCTTTTGGGTCAGTTCAAACTTTGAGGATTTGGTAACAAACTTTGTTTGTTTCAAAGACAAGTTTTTTCTGAACAAACAAAGTTTGTTTCAAAAACTTTTTTAAAAAAATATGTTTTTTTATATTATTGAGATTTTAGCTATTGAATTCTTTTTGTCAATTTGTTATCCTAGACATGATTTGCGGACTTCCGGAATCAAGGATGTGAGATTACATGGCAACAATCAATGTTGACGAAAACGAAAACCTTGAAAAAGCAATCAAACGTTTCAAGCGTATGGTTGAAAAAGAAGGTATCGTTCGTGAGTACAAGAAGCGTGAATACTACGTTAAGCCTTCTTCAACAAATCACCAGAAGAAGACAACTCTTGAGCGCAAGCTTTTGAACCAGAAGCGTAAGAGTGAACGCAAGTCTTACTAATTTAGTAATTCTTTAGTCTCATACAGCAGGCCTAAAACAGGTCTGCTTTTTTGTTTTTAAATTTAACTCTAATATTTAGTCCTCATAGTCCGATACATATCTTGAACAACGAGTAGAGAGTTTATGAAGACAGCCATGAATAATTTAATTAAAGTGACTGACATCATTCCTGCCGGGATCAAATTGGAGAGGATCAGCAGTAGTGAGTACATGGGATTGAATTCGGACTATAGCGTTTATGTTGCAGAGATGGAGGGGTCTTTTTTAGTCAGCATAGACAGCAAAAAAACTAGTGTCATGTTTTCAGTCGAAAAAACAACAGGCAAGATTCTGCCTAGGCGGTTAACTCCGCCTAAGTAGGATATCCAAGATTATTTAATGAAGTTTTACTTTTGTACGTAAGTGGAGTTTTGGGTGGAGCTCCACTTACTTTGCATCTAGAAGAAGATTCCCTTTACAAAGATCTCAATGCCGATACCAATGAGGATTATTCCTCCTGCAATGGAAGCCTTGTTGCTGAATCTTGTACCGAATTTCTTTCCAAGCTGCAATCCTTCCATGCAGATACCAAATGTAACTATGGCAATTATCAGTGACGCAACAAAAGCCATGATAAAGCCGTAATCTGCTATTGTAAAGCCTACAGAAAGAGCATCAATACTTGTAGCGATTCCCTGTATTATCAAAGTCCCAAAGGAAAGCTTTTTCACCTCATCGTCCTCAGCTTCCTTGTTTCTGATAGCCTCAATCAGCATGCTTCCTCCGATATAGAGAAGAAGAAGTAGGGCGATCCAAGGAATGAATTTTTCAAATGCGCTGAAAATATTTACGATTGTATGAACACATACCCAGCCAATCATTGGCATTGCAAACTGAAAGAAAGCATAGCAGCCTGCAATCATGCTCATACGGCCAGCTTTCATTTTATTTTCGTGAAGTCCATTGGCAAGGCTTACACTGAATGCATCCATTGCAAGTCCTATCCCCAAAAGCACACTGTTTACAAAAAACATTACATTCCAATCCATCGTTACAGATAACTCCTTGATAGCGTAGACTAGGCATGATAACAGATATCATACAGTTAGAGGAATATAACTTTTTGTACTGACTTAGGCTTCCATAATGTCTTTTGACAAAAGAAAATCTTTGTGGCAATATGACTTCATGGCAAAACTTACTCCTATCGAACAGTATTATAACAAGTTTAACGAGGACCATCGCCTGACTACCAGGCACGGTATGGTAGAATATACTACCAGCATGAAATACATTCATGAATATCTGGGAGATGACAAGAACAGGAAGCTTTTGGATATAGGAGCCGGAACCGGAAGGTATAGCTGTGCCCTGGCTCAGGAAGGATATAATGTCACTGCAGTAGAGCTTGTCCAGCACAACATCGATGTAATGGAAAAAAAACATGTCAACGTCAATATATGGCCTGGTAATGCAATGGACTTGCACTTTCTGCAAGATGAGACTTTTGACGTAACACTTATCTTTGGTCCTATGTATCACCTGCATTCAGAGGAAGACCGCCTCAAGGCCTTTAGTGAGGCAAGACGAGTGACCAAGACAGGAGGCTTTATCCTTGTAGCCTATGTAATGAATGAATACTCGATCCTCACGTATCTTTTCAAGCAGAATCATGCAGTGGAGTGTGTCAGGGACCATAAGGTAACGGAAGACTTCCACACTATAGAAAGCCAAAGCGAGCTATACTCCTATCTCCGTCTCGAAGACATAGCAGCCTTGAGGGAGAAGACCGGTGTCAAAGCCATAAAGACTATAGCTGCAGATGGTCCAAGTGACTATATGAGGCGAGAACTCAATGCCATGGACGAAGAGACTTTTGATCTCTTTGTAAAATACCATCTTGCAACCTGTGAGCGTCCTGAACTTCTGGGAGCTTCGAGTCACATCGTGGACATTGTCCAGAAAGTCTGAGCCAAAAGGAGAGTCAACATCTCATCTTGCTGTAGCACCTTTTATATACTGTCGGGCAAGGTTCACTAAATCACTAAATTTCTCTTGGGAATAGGGGGAAATGCTATCGTATTCTTTCTTAAGACAGTTGCCGCTCCTAAAGGGTGACAAGAACCAGGAGGCATCTTCTGGCAAAAGAGATGCCATCTCTACGATGTCTTCGGCTTCTACAATAGAGGGAACAAGCACTGTCCTCCATTCCCGCTGGCTTTTGTCATAGCTTCTTATTATCGTAACAGAGTCTTTAAGTGCCTGAGTCACGTGATTTATGTCTACGCCGCTTCCGGAAAGCAGCAGGTCATATTTACGGGGAGAAGTCTTTATATCCATCGCAATATAATCTGGCCGGGTCTCTTCTCTTGAAACAAGGGATTCAAGTCGGCAAGGATTTGTACCGTTTGTGTCAAGTTTTACCTTATAGCCAAGGTCGTGTGCATAGGATATGAGGTCTTTTATACCGGAATCAAGGAGTGGTTCTCCTCCTGTAAGGACAAGCCCCTGGATCTTATCCTTACGGAGTTCAAGGTGCCTCTGTATCTCAGTGACATCAAAGAACCGGCAGGTTCCTTGATGGAACCTCTCAGTTCCTTGCTGTACCACAAGCTCACTGTTGTAACAGTATGGACAGCGGAGATTGCAGCCCCTTGTGAATACTATGGAAGACACTAATCCCGGATAATCCAGCAGGGAAGTCTTTATAAGGCTATAAAGTGGCATTGGTTCTACAGGACGATATCAGGCAGACTTTGAACCAAGGGCAGAAAGGCATTCCTCAAGTTCTTCCTGGGTAAACACCCTCATGATTTCCTCATTTCTTTCGTTAAAGAAGATCACTGTAGGAGTGCAGAAAACCCCATTCATCGCAGCCTGTGAAAGACCTTCCTCCGTGTCAGCGTTGATTTCCCTTCCAGAGATACACGAGAGAGACAGCATGCTCCTTACAGCCTTGCAGTTGTCACAGCCACTTTTACTATAAAAAAGGTATGTGACAGAAGCTTTTGCTCCAGTATTGTCCTCTGCACAATCATTGTCCCGAGAAAGAACTGCCTTTACCTTGTCCTTGTCGTCATCTACAGAAACTTGTTTTCTGCCAACTACTTGCTTACTGCCAGTTACTATGTTACTGTCAGAAACTTGCTTTCTGTCTGGTACATCCGTTTGGGCAGAGCTTCTGATATCAAAGTCTTTCCTTAAAGCGAATTCTTCTTTCTTGCCGTCATTCCAGTTGTCTACGTTACGGTAATAGCCTACAATGCGGGAGTATACTTCCGTCTTTTCCCCATGGACAGCCGAAAGTTCCCTCTCAAGACTGTGTATCTGGTCTTCAATTTCCTTTATCTGTACATCAAGACTCTGTTCTGTCACTTTTTTCTCCTCGTTTTTTAAGCAATGCTTCTCTCTGGGCTTCAAGAGATGCAATCTTCTCCTTGAGATCTGCCTTTTTTTCATCCAGGCACTTGGGACACTCAAAGTGTTTTCCCGGGATATAGCCATGCTTAGGGCATATTGAATACGTAGGACTTACAGTAAGGCTTGGAATCTGATAACCGGTAAATATAGTCCGTATCAGGTTCTTGAGGGAACCTACGTCAGACGTAGAAGAAGCTGAAAGCTCTTCGCCTATGAATGCATGGAACACAGTTCCTCCGGTGTACATTGCCTGAAGGTCATCCTGGTTGTCCAGGGCATCAAAGACATCTATGTCATAGTCAGAAGGAATCTGCGTAGAGTTAGTATAAAAATATCTGTTCTTTCCGCTAGTCAGTATATCAGTAAAGTTTTCCTTGTCATGGAGAGCAAACCTGTAGCAGGCACTTTCTGCAGGAGTAGCCTCAAGGTTAAACAGCTCTCCGCTTTCTTCCTGGTACGAAGCTATGCGTTCCCTTATATGGGAGAGGACCTTGAAGGCAAAGTCATGGCCTTCCTTTGAGAGGATGTCCTTTTTCAGCAGGTTAAGTAGGCATTCATTCATGCCGCATACACCGATTGTATTGAAATGGTTATCAAGCGAACCTAGATAATGCTTGGAATACGGATAAAGCCCTGTTTCCATAAGCTTGTTTATGACCTTGCGCTTTATGACAAGACTGTCCCGGCTCAAATCCAGAAGGTAATCAAGCCTCCTGAAAAAGTCATCTTCATCACAGGACAGGTATCCTGCCTGGGCAAGGTTTACCGTAACGACCCCGACGGAGCCTGTAAGCTCATCGCTACCAAAGATGCTTCCTGCCTTGCGCCTTAGCTCCCGTTTGTCTAGCCTCAGCCTGCAGCACATGCTCCTTATATCCTCAGGCCTAATGTCTGAAGATATGAAATTCTGGAAATAAGGGGAGCCGTATCGTATGGCAAGCTTGAAGAGAAAGTCAGCATTTTCTGCGTTCCAGTCAAAGTCTGCCGTAATGTTATAAGTTGGGACAGGATAGGGAAAACCTCTGCCTTCCGCATCTCCTTCAAGCATTACACAGAGAAAAGCCTTGTTTATCATGTCCATCTCTCTCTGAAGCTCACCATAAGTAAATGGCTGTTCCACACCACAAGCCAAGGCTTTTTTATCCTTGAGGTCACTTGGACAAGTCCAGTCAAGAGTTATGTTTGTAAAAGGGCTTTGGCCTCCCCAGCGACTTGTAGCATTGATACCAAAGACAAAAGACTGCATGCACTGGAAAACCTCAGGATAATCAAGGTCATCAATGCGTACAAAAGGTGCAAGATACGTGTCAAAGGAAGAAAAAGACTGGGCTCCAGCCCATTCATTCTGCATTATCCCCAGAAACTCGGTCATCTGACGGCAGAGCGTAGACAGATGGCAGGCAGGCTTTGAAGAAACCTTTCCGCTTACACCAGATATACCTTCCTTGACAAGCTGTCGCAAGGACCAGCCTGCACAATAGGGCGCAAACATCGAAAGGTCATGTATGTGGATGGCACAGTTCCGGTGGGCATCGGCAATTTCCTTGGGATAGATGTTCCTGAGCCAGTAGTTAGCTGTAACAGTACCTGAATTATGGAGAATAAGGCCTCCAAGACTGAAGTTGACATTGGCGTTTTCGTGTATGCGCCAGTCATCCTGCTTGAGATACCCGCCCATAGTCTTTGTTATGTCTACAAAAAGATTGGTCGTATTCCTGAGGGCATCTTTTCGTTCCCTGCCGATTATGTAAGATTTTGCAGCCAGGGCTTCATTGTTCTTTATGAGGACAGTTTCGACGATATCCTGTATTTCCGAGGACTTGGCGATGGAAGCAGTACCACAGGTAGAAGAAGCCAGGGCAGATTCCACCTGGTCTGTAAGGGAAGAAACTTTCTGGGGGTCAACCCCTTCCTTGAGGGAGGAATAGATATCCCTTATGGTTTCCTCGATCCTGCCTCTCTCATAGTCAGAAGTTACGCCATCTGAATCCACCACCTTCTTGATACGAAACTCATTCTCATGAGAAGATGACGATAAGAAACTCCTCCACTGGGGGAATACGCTCTGGTCACTCAATTAATTCCCTCCAAACCTGTTTACTTCTGTAATGAACTCATCCAGATTGTTGAAATGCTTGTATACACTGGCAAACCTTATATATGCAACCTTATCTATTTCATGAAGTCTCTTGAGCACAAGTTCGCCTATTTCCGCAGTTGAGATTTCCCGTGTAGACTTACCCATATCATAAGCCTGGTCTTCTATCTCTGTTACGATGGATTCCCTCAGGGAAGTAGCCACAGGGCGTTTTTCAAGGGCACGTTCAATTCCCCTGGCAATTTTCTGCGAGTCAAAAGGTTCCCGGCTGTTGTCTCTCTTTACCACCATGAAAGGTTTTTCTTCGATACGTTCATAGCTTGTATAGCGATAGCCACAGGCACAGCATTCGCGTCTCCTTCGGATAGTTTCGCCTCCAGCCATAGATCTGGATTCTATTACCTTATCATCCAAGTTACCGCAATAGGGACATCTCATAAAAACCTCTTCGTAAGATATTCTACTACATACGGTTTTCGCGGGCAAGTGCCTTGAGATAAGCCTCTCTCATGCCAGTCCTGAAGAGCACCGGAGTGAGGACAAGAATGCGGCGTATGTCGTTTTTTCCTTCCCGAGCCTTGTATGCGTTGTCAATCCTGTACCAGTAGGAAACAAGCCGAGGGATGAATGTTATGGTTAGGCTAAGGACATCTGCAAAAGGTGTATCATCTTTATGACTTATGAAACGCTCTATGTCAGAAAAGCCCCTGTTAAATTCCAGGATGCTTGTAGTCCTGTAAAAGATCGAAGTGATTTCCATGGAAAGGGCAAGATGCATCAACAAGGAGGCATAGGACAGATCCGGAATGAATATCATGCCTATTTCTGCCATACCTTTTGTATCTGAGCCCCAAAAAAGCACAAGATTCATTACCAGGGAAACTGCGTACAGCAGTATAAGATATATCAGTACAGGCCTCATATCCACAAGGATTTCCCTTGCCCTAAAATGCAGGAAAACCATACTGAACACTATGAGAAAAAAATATATCACAAGGGAAGGTACCACCGGTACATAAAAAGCTGCCACAGCAAATATTATCATGAGGACAATCTTTACTGCCGGATTCAATCTATGCATGAAGGTATTGCCTGTGCGGTAATTAAAAAACTTGGTTTCTTCCATATATAAGACACCTGAGGGTAAAAAGTCCTTGAGTTTAAAAAAAAAGTCTAAGACTTTTTAAAAAAACACAAAGACTTTTTTTGATTTGTCTAAGACTTTTAAAAAAAAGTCCTAGACTTTTAGCACGAAAAATCTTCGATTTCTCGTGCCGAAAAAGCTTCGCTTTGTCGTTACGAAAGATCTGTGATCTGTCGTTTCGAAAAAGCTTTACTTTGTCGTTTCGAAAGATCACAGATTTGTCGTTTCAAAAAATCTTCGCTTTGTCGTAACGACAGAGTGAAACTCTTTCGTTATGACAGAGCATCGCTATTTCGTTACCAGACCAAATCTTTGACGGTATCATAGCGGGTAAGGGGATTTCTGATTCCCCACTGACAAAGATCCATCTTCAGTGCATCTTCCACATTGCCGTCATAGACTTTCTGTCCCTTGTACAGGACAATAAAGTGATCAGCCATGCCAAGACACTTTTCCATCTCGTGAGTCAGGAGAAGGATTGTCTTTCCGCTTTTCTTGAGATCCTTTATGAGGGAATTGACTTCCAGCACACCAGGATAATCCAGGTTTGCATAAGGCTCGTCAAAGATCACTATGTCCTTGTCCATTGCAAGTATACCGGCTACGGCAAGGCGTCTCTTCTGGCCTCCGGAGAGAAACTCTGCCGGAAAGTCCATCTTGTCCAAGAGTCCCACTGTCTCAAGTGACCTTTGGACAACAGAAGGGATAAGGTCCTTTTGCATCTTCATGTTCTTAAGGCCTACTGCCACATCCTGCCTTGGGGTATCTCCAAGTATCTGGGTAGCTGCATCCTGAAAGACGAGGCCTGGCCTTGAAGATACTGTAACTTCTCCATCACTTGCTTTCATGAGCCCTGCTATTATGTTCATGAGGACGCTTTTTCCGCTTCCGTTGGCTCCTCCGATTACTGTCAGAGAGCCTTTGTCTATTTCAAGTGATACACTGTCCAGTGCAACCTGATACTCATTGTTGTCTGTTTCCAGTCGGAAAAGCTTGATTACGTCCTTGAGTACAACAGCTTTTTCCATATGCTATTTATTCTTGCCTTTGAGAGCTTCCCTGACCTTGTCTCTCTTTTCCTTTTTTTCCTTCATGGCTGCGATGAGCTCTGCTTCTTCCTTTTCGTCATCAGGATAGAGGTAACGGGCTGCCACTGGGCGAAGAACTGCTGTAAGAGGTACTGTTACTACAAGCTTGATGAAGTCTCCCGGAAGATAAGGGATTACGGTCCATACCATTACCTTGGAAAACTGCTGGAGCAGGGTCATGTCTGCAAGAACTGCATGGAACTTGTGTTCCGGATTGGAAAGAACCATGTGGCGGAACCACAGTACGCCTGGAACATATATCACTGCATAACCGATGAGGGCTGCCAGGGCAATTTTGATCCAGTTCTTTATGTTGAATTTCTTTTCTTCGATATGAGGTGTTCCCAGTATGAGACCTGCTACAAAGGCTCCGAAGAAATATCCCCAGATATAGCCTCCTGTTGGTCCTGCAAGGACTGTCATTCCTCCATGTGCTCCGGAAAATACAGGTACTCCTGCAGCTCCAAGTACAATGAATATTCCTACAGCTCCTGCTCCCTGAAATCCACCCAGAATACATCCTGCAAGGAGTGCAAAAAGGTTCTGTACGGTGATAGGTACTCCGCTAGGCAGCGGAATGGAGATCATGCACCCTATGCATATAAGGGCAGCAAAGAGTGCAGTAAAGGTTGATCTCATGATGTTGTTTTTCTTGGCTGAATTCAAAGTAGTTTCCTTCTCTATATGTTTTGTTTTTCAGCCATAACATATATGATTGTCCTTATTTATTCAAGTATACAGTTGACGATTTTAATCATTCTGTCACTTCCATATATGTTTATCATTACATAAAGGGTGACGATTCCCATCATCGTAAAGAGCAGTGTGCAAAGCCAGTTGCCCCAGGTGCTGTATACTGTAGGCTTATGCTCATAAATCGGTACGGAACATGCCATTACACCTTCTTCAAACAATGGCAGCTCTTGAAGTATGTCCCCGTTAGGCTTGACTACGACGCTGTAACCTGAGTTGCAGCATCTGACAAGGGTTGTCCTGTACTCAAGGGCAAGGTAGCTTGCCACAATGAAGTGCTGGTATTCAGCGGCCCTTGTCTTGGACCAGGAGTCATTTGTTATGTTCATGAATACTTCGCTTCCCAGGTTGAAGAGAGGTGTACATACATCACTGAATGCGTCCTCAAAGCATATCGGTGTCGTAAAGTACACATAGTTGTCCGGATTGGTATCTGGGTTGACGATATATTCCCTTGTCGTATCCATGTCGCTTATTCCGTTCTCGTCCAGTGCTATTGTTGCAGTATTGTTCCTTTTGTAATTGAGGGGTGTTGGTGTTCCTGTGCGCTCCTTTATAGGTGTCTTGAACAGTATGTACTGATAGCCTTTGGAATATCCTCCGGAAGCTCCTATGATATCTTCCATTATGAACTTCATTATCGGGTTTTCTGAGTATGGGATGCTTTCTGCAAAGGGTACAAGATGTATCTTTGAATAAAAGCCGGAATATTTTCCCTGGGAGTCAAAGAGAATGGCTGAGTTGCAGTATTGTCTCTTTCTCCTGTTGGCAAGGGTTGTCCCGCCTATGATGAAAGGAGTATTTGTTTCCCTTATGAATTTTCCAAGTTCATAGGGGCTTGTTTCTTCATAATAGTCTGCAAACGTAGGGAATGTATGGGTCAGTACGCCTTCACTCCAGAGTACAAGGTCTGCTTCCTTTCCTTCGCCTGCAAATCTCTGGATTCCTTCCTCTGTAAGCCGTTTGGAGATCTCGATGGACTGACCTTCGCCTGCTTCCCATGGATCTGCATTCTGCTGAACTATAACTGTATTTACTTCCTTTTGTACTGTCCGGGGAACAAAGTACTGTACCATTCCATATGCAAAGACAATTACGAGGAGTGCAAAGACTGCCTTTGACCCTGTCACGTAGTTGTCGATGACTTTGGAAGGATTCTGGGAATGGACTGCTGAACCCAGGATTCTCCAGCACTCACCAAGAAAGCCATTGAATAGAGCAAACAAGAATGTTATGCCCCATACTCCTGTGATGTCAGCGATCTGTGTAAGGATCTTAAGCTTGTAGGCTGCCATATAGATGGTTCCCCAACAATATGCCAGGTCTCCCGTAGACTTTGCCCACTCCCAGAACGTCCAGGCGGCAGAGAACCACAGGACTCTGGTTATATATCTGTATGGATAATAGCCGGATAGTTCCTTGATCTGACTCTTTCTATCTATAGAAGAAGGGTAAATATGCATTATCGCACCACACAGACCTGCTTCAAGGGCTGTACCAAAGGCACTTCCTCCCAGTGTGAATATGCCATATCCATGAAAGAATATGAGCCATCCACTGGAAATAAGGTGCACAGTAAGGGCCTGCAACATCATTAATACAAATGATTGTCGGTAATTTCTTGCATTATATATTGCAATGTATATAGGAACAAGGGAAAAGGCTGCTATGAGGGGGGATCCCATAGGAATCAAACTGTTGGAAATAGAGAGGGCTTCCATAGCCCCAGAAAAAATTGCATAAAAAACTTGTAAAATAAACGAATCCATTATATTATGAATATTATTTAATTGTAGTAACTTTTTCAACAGGTAAGCATGGGTACAAGACTTCACTACAGGTTTAATTAAAATTTTGTTTTTTATTTAAAATTTTCGGGAAGGGATTTATGGAAAAAATAATACAAGAGCACAAAAAAGAATACGAATGCGCACCAGATGTTATTGCTACTGCTCCCGGAAGGTTTCATCTTTTGGGGGAACATTCCTGGTTCTTCAAGGACAAGACTTTGTCCATGGCTGTCAATCTGCCGGTATATGTTGCAGTATCAAGGAGAGATGACAGTAATCTCAGATTCAACTTCGTACAGCTTAATGAAAAGAAACGGTCGAATCTTGCTTCGCTTAAATTCAAGAAAGAAGACAAATGGGCAAATGCCGTAAAGGCTGTGGTGTATGGCTTTACCAGCGGTGGTTTCAGCTGTTCCGGCATGAATTTTACGATATATTCTGATATTCTTCCGTCAGCTGGTTTTGGAATAACCACCGCCATAAAAGTTGCCACTGCTTGGGCTGTAAGGGAACTTTTGGCATTGAGGTGCAATGACAACCAGATCCTGCAGGTTATCGAAAGGGCAAACAAGCTGTTTTTGCAGACAGAGAACCATAAGGCTGATAACTTTGCAGCTATATACTCCAAGCCAGGCAATCTCGTTCTTACTGACTTCAACAAGAATGCATATGACTTGATTCCTTTTACCTTTGACGACAGGGTGGTAATGCTTACTGATGCCAGAGTTCCAAGGATTGTCACCTGGAATGAGGAATCTCTACAGCAGACTGAGAATGTACTTCTCCTGGGAGAGCTCAAGGGGCAAAGGTCAAATGTCTACGGCGGATGGCACTACGAAGAAAGTGGTACGGAGATAACGGAAGTTCTCTCTGTCGTAAACGAAGATACTCGCCGAAGACTTGTGTGCATCATGAACGAGCACAAGAATCTCCTTGAGATCATAACCGCTTTGCAGAAGAAGGATTTTGCTTCCTTTGCAAGGGCTGTCAACCATAGCCACGAGAGTATGAGGGACTTGTACGATATTTCTTGTCCAGAAATCGACTGGCTCCTCAAGAGAGTACAGGAACTTGATGACTCACCTGATAACTACAGAAATCCTGTTAACTGCGGAAGAATAACAGGAAAAGGTTTTGGTCGATGCACTTATACTATACTTCGCCAGCAAGATGTCGATAAATATAAGAAGAAGCTTGTTGATTACGAAAAGATTTTTGGATTCAAGGGCGAGTGTTATCAGGTAGAAAGCTCTGAAGGCGTTCACCTGTTATAAATAAGGTGGTATTTGATGCCGGGAATGGATCAAAACGAGAGTTTTTTGCAGGGGATTTCTCAATATAAGAATAAAAATTATCTTGATGCACTGACTACTTTTCTGGCTCTGTCTGCGGAAGAGAACGTTGACGAAGCAGAGATTCTGTATTATCTGGGGATCTGTTACGCCAGGCTTGACCGATATGAAGAAGCTATCATGTATCTTGAACAGGTAGTAACGGCAGAGACTGATGATGCTGACAAAGTCCAGAAGGCCAGATTTCAGCAGTGCAGGTATCTTCTTGCCATTGCCTACACAAAGACAGGCCGTGTAAGTCTTGCTGAGTACGAAATGAAAAAGCTTGATGAAAGCGGTTATAAAAGTTCTTCCTTTTATGCTACGCTGGCTTATCTTGAGTGGCAGAGAGGTAACGTAGACAGCTGCATTGAAAATTATCATAAGGCACTTCAGTTAGACGAAAATAATCCTACAGCCCTAAACGGACTTGGGTATGTTCTTGCCGAGACAGGAAGTAACTATACACAGGCTTTGAACTATTGCAAAAAGGCATTGTCTTTGACAGAGGACAGCGCAGCTTGTCTTGATAGTCTTGGGTGGGTGTACTGCAAGATGGGATTTTCTTCAGACGGGTTAAGGTACCTGAACCAGGCTGCAAAAAAAGACCGGGATAACAAGATCATTGCAGAACATATAAAACAAGCAGAGATGGTACAGTAATGAAAAAGATTATTTGTTTGGCTGCTTTTTTTCTTGCAGCATCTACTATGGGGTTTGCCCAGTCAAATCTTGAAGATACAGTTTCGGAGCCTACATCCCAGTCACGTTCTGCCAATGCAGGCTTTGCAGAGGAGGAGTTCAGGCGGGGAGTCCAGAGTTACTACAGGGGTGCTTTCAACGAAGCTATCCTTGAGTTTGAAAAAGCTCTGTCATATCTGCCTGGAGAGAACCTGATCCTGGAATGGCTTGGAAAAGCGTATTACCGTTCTGGCATTGAAGGTGCTGCCTTGCAGCAGTGGAGTTATGCCAGTGAATCAGGTTACGGCGGTATCCTTCTTCAGAACAAAATTGAAATCGTAAGTGACAGGCGTATCACTGACAAGAATGAAGACATCCTGCAGCGTTATACAGAAGCAGGTATATTTCCAAATACCTACGGTGAAACTGTCCTGTATGTCAGGCCTACATCAATATTAGTCAATAATGACGGAACTTTCTGGTCAACATCCTATGGTTCCAACGAGATAATTCTATTTGACTGTAATGGCAAAATTCTCCAGAGATATCGAGGTCCTTTGAACGGCTTTGACAGGCCTTTGGATATTATGAGGCTTTCCAACGGCAAGATTGTAGTAAGCGAGAGCTTTGGAGACAGGCTGGCATTACTTTCCAGTAAGGGTGAGTTTGAAAGATATATAGGTTCCAAAGGTCTTGGTAACGGACAGCTTATGGGTCCTCAATACCTTGCTCAGGACCTTAATGGCAATATCTTTGTCACTGACTTTGGTAATGCCAGGGTAGTTGTCTTTGACCAGGAAGGTACTCCTCTGTTTACGTTCGGAAACAAGACTTACAACTTTGAAGGTTTCAAGTCTCCTACAGGGATTGTCATCATAGATGATAAGGTTTATGTGGCTGACAGCGTAAAAGGGTCTATCTATATATTTGACCTGTCCGGTAACTATATCGGAAACTTGCTGAACGAACATACATTAAGCAGACCGGAATCACTGGAATCCTACGGGAACTATATTGTTGCCACAGACAAGAACAAGGTCGTTACCATAGACAGGTTCTCAGGTGCTGTATTCAACAATGCCACAACTGGTAATGGTTCCTCTAGCATCACAAGCGCAACTCCTGACCGCAACGGAAATCTTATCGTCACAGACTATAAGGCCAATGAAATATACGTAATGAGCAAGATGTCTGAACTTGTAGGAGGACTTTTTGTCCAGATAGAGAGAGTCAACGCAGATGAGTTTCCTCTCGTTACAATGGATATCAGGGTTGAAAATCGTACAAGAGAACAGGTAATCGGCCTTAAGGAAGAAAACTTCTTTGTAACAGAGAACAAGCGTCCCGTTACGAATATGCAGATTGCAGGGATTGGAAACAATAACGAAACTGTAGATCTGACAATCATAATCGACAGGTCTAAGGACATGAAGGGGTATGAAGATCAGGTGACACAGGCTGTACGTGAACTTGCTCAGGCAATGAACGGAAAAGGAAGGATTCAGATCATAAGTTCCGGTGCAATACCAAATATTGAATATACAGGAACAAGTGACAGGCTTTCCACATTCTCTGCGACAGCCCTCAAGAATGATTTTACTGATGAGGCTGCTTTTGATCTTAGTGTGCGCCTTGCGGCCAACAACCTTATAAATGCAGAAAAAAAGAGAGGAATTGTCTATATAACAAACGGTTCTTTGAGTCAGAATGCTTTCACCCAGTATGGGCTGTCTGATACTTCTGCCTATCTGAACAACAATGCCATATCGTTCAATACTCTCATGGTTTCAAACAGTTCCATGGTGGAAGGTCTTGATTACCTGACATCAAATACTACTGGTGAAAGTTATTACCTTTACCGTCCACAGGGAGTTTCCGGAATTGTTACTGATATGATAAACATTCCATCAGGATTGTATCAGATAACTTATCAGTCCAATCTGTCCACAGAATACGGGAAAAGATATCTTCCTGTAGAAGTTGAGACATATATGCTTAATAAATCGGGTAGAGATGAGTGCGGATATTTTGCACCTCTTGAATAGGATCCCTTTATACTGATAGTGTAAAGTCCGTCGGCTAAAGCAGCTGACGGGCTTTTTTTATCTTTAAGGTAGAATCCTTGTTTTGCATGGAAAAGATTGCTTCTTCAACTTTAGTTTTCTTTGCATTGCCAAAGTCAAACAAATCCTGCTGCATAGGTTTGTCAATGCTTTCAACGGAATCACAGCCTACACCTAACAGACGGATTCCTCTTCCTGGAACATATTTTTTATTAAACAGAAAAAGACATTTTTCAAACATGTCATCTGAATTAAGTACATAACTATCAAAGGTATGCTGTATCGATGTGGTGGTAAAATCCTCGTACCTTATCTTGATGACTACAGTTCTACTTCGGATTCTTTCATTGAACATTCTGTAAACCACAGTATAGCTTATGTTCAGCAGTGCAGTTTCGATAGCATATCTGTCATATATATCCTCATCAAAAGTACTTTCTGCGCTGACAGAATGATTCTTTGCCGGGAGCCCAAACTCCATGTCCATATTACCGCGTACTGCATTATATAAAAAACTGCCTGTACTTTCCCCATAAAGTTTCTGCAGAAGAATCAGAGACTTGCTTTGAATTGCCTTGACTGATACTATTCCTGAAGCCTTTAGGCGCTGTATTGTTTTTTCACCAGCTCCCCATAGCTTGTTAAGAGGAAGATTCCCCATGAATTCTTCTTCTTTTCCTGCTTCGATAACAGTAAGTCCGTCTGGCTTCTCAAGACCTGATGCGATCTTTGCAAGATACATTGAAGGGGCAATCCCTATGCTTACAGTAAGCCCAGTCTCTTTTCTAACCTGTTCCTTAAGCTGCTTGGCAAGATCAATGGGCTTTCCCATGAATTTTTCAGTACCTGTCATATCAAGAAAAGCTTCATCTACAGACATCTGTATCACAGTAGGACTGTAGACCGAAAAGATACCCATTACTTCACTAGATTTGTCATGATAAAGTTTCATGCTTCCCCGAACAAATATTCCGTCAGGACAAAGTTCTATGGCTTTATATAACGGCATTGCAGAGTGGACTCCATATTTTCTTGCCTCATACGAAGCTGTAGAAACAACAGAACGCTTATCACCAGGAATACCTCCTACAATTACAGGTTTGCCACGATATTCAGGATGTATCAGCTGTTCTACTGATGCAAAAAAAGCATCAAGATCTATATGAAAATATACTTTCTGCATGTTCTAGTTCCTATAAGTTTTCTGGTAATGAACGTAACTTCCGTCTTCAACCTTTTCCAAAGAATCAATTACAACAACATAATTGCTTCCCTCGTCACAGGTAAATACTATATCAAGGTTTTTCCCTGGATATGAGGGAAGTATTATATTCGCCCGGTTATCACTTGCAAGTTCATAATCATAGTTACAATTATAGATAAAGCCTTCTTCAAAAACAATTGCAATATCATAGCGATATACATCAGCATCCCTTTGTATTGACAAAGAGTTGATAGAAACCTCCATGAACTCATCAAGACTGCTTGAAACAGTCCCTTCAAACTCAGACAAAGACTTTACAACAGGAATCCTTTCAGGCTGCTTTTTACCATAGGAATTAGAGGAGGTTACTATATGATTAGTCACAATAAAGGAGACTGCCAATAGCAATGATGTAATAGATATGCTTATGATACAATAAAAAACCTTATGAAGGGTAGACTTCATATTGTGCTTATAAAAAATATCTGACTTTACAAGAAACTTTGCCCATATCAACTCTGCAGGAAGAATTATAAATGCAGTAAGGATATTTCCTATTACTCCACAGGCAACAGCAGGAGCAAGTTTTTCCAAATCAGCAAAATACAGCAGGTTTATGACATATGGAAAAAAAGGAATAGACAGAAACAGTGCAAGTAAAAACAATGAAACTGGATTCCTGGACTTACGGAAAAAGAATGCGATTGTATACTCCAAAAAGAACAGGAACATAAGGGAAAAGTCTATTGCCGTAAAAATGAATACGTTTAGCGCCATGACAAATATAAGCTCGTATCCCAAAGACTGAAGTGAGACTTTTATGTTAAACCTTATCTGAAAAAGTATACCACTCAATATAAAGATAATGGCAATGAATATCTTTATAAATAGGACTTCCAGTATCTTGTCAGATAGGGCAAGTCCTATTTTTTGAGCCAGTACAAGCATCATGGTCGTCAGCGCAAGATAAATAAGCACAAAATACCAGTTACGGCTTATATCTTTCTTTACTGCCCTGGTATAAGAGTTATCCCTGAATGTAGAAAAACTTATGCTTAAGAGAAGTATTACTGAAAACAAAAGGAATACGGATACGAGAAAACCTTCTCCCACTACATAATAAAAGTTTTTGTAGGAGATAAATGAATAATGCCTGTCCCATGTAAAGTCTTCATTCTTACATAAGTTTTCTACAAGGGAGCAGAAAAAACTGGTATTGTCATTTGACATATCCAGGGAAAATCCTATGGCCGGTATTCCCTGTTCAAAAAAACAGCTTACTCTTCTATCGTCTTTTACAAAGTGATTACGATAAAGAAATATATATGAGGAAGGAAAGGTCGGATATATATTGCTCCCAATCAAAGCAGAATACACACATTTCAGTAACCATGATGGAGTAACATCACCATTTCCTCCAAGAGTTAATGTACTTTCCTTTGAATTATCGATGACAACGGCATAATGATTATCCAGCTGATTGAAACTTTCGGACAAAACAGAACTTCCCGTAACCTGATGGAACGGATAGTCCACATCAAAGAAGTCTTCGTTGTCATCAGCTGTAATGCAGACATAGATATTTGAGAGGTAATCATTACTTGAATAATTATCTTTCAGCATAAAGAGCAGGTCTGCAAGAGATTCTCTGTATTCCCATGCATATTCCTGGGTGATGGAAAATATGAAACTGTCAGCTTCCTCAACTTTCTCAGCAGGGGTAAATTTCAGAATTACATTGTATGGAAAACCTGTAGACGAATTCTTTATCAGACTTTGTCTCTCAACTGAAAATCCTAGATTAGAGAGATACCTATCGACACTTAATGACAGATCATATCCTTGAATACTCTTGTCATCAGTGGCAGCATAAAGCCATGGCTCCGACATTGCAAGGCAAAAAGCTACAAGAACAAGATAAAGCTTAGGCTTAAAGTGAAACATACTCTAATGATAATATATTTTAAGCCTTATGAAAAGCTTTTGTTCTATATGGATAGATAACACGATTCCTTGAGGTACCAGTAACATAATCATGTATACTTCCTGAAAAATATAAAAAATATCCAAAATATCAACACAGCTAGGTATGATTTCCTCTATAAATCTTGATATTACAACATAATATAATACTGGCACTAGTAAAAAAGTATTATTTACCGCAACTTAGTAAATACTTAGTAGTTTACATTGGCTTAGGCTTACTGTATAATAGAAACCAGTACAAAATAAAAGAGGAGACGTTTTATAAAATGAGTGGAGCAGGCAAGAAGTTCGTGTTGGATCTTCCCTTGAAAATTGTTTTGACAGAGCAAGGGGCTTCACACTTTATAAGCCATAAACAAAAGTTATTACGCTTTAAGTTAGCAGATAATCAGGAAGAATTCGGAATCAGCATGGAGCATTTTACTCCAGCTTCTCTCCAGGAAATGATTCTTGTAGGCTACATATCCAAGATAGAAATATCTATGCCTGAGTTTGTCAGTCATAGACAAGAAATCATGGATTTATCCAAGGTTATCGTATACTCAATACTCTACAAACAATTTGAAAAACAGATATTCAACAGTCTGATTCAATGTGACTGTGTTCGAAAATACAATAGATCTAATCCATCTCAGCTCATAGATGAGAGGACTCGTATACCTGAGAGACAGCTCAGGTCATATATTAACGGAAAGAATGATCAAGTTCAGAAAGCAAGAAAGACAATCCTCGAGCCGGTGTGGCAGAACATCATGGATGACTCAAGTCTTACTCCAGAAGAACGCAATGTATTCCTTCTTATGACAGAGAAATTTCTTAACCGACTCAGCCTCATGAACTGGTACATAATCGTAAAGTTCATGAAGAATCCTGGTTTTGATGAGATTCTTTCTGTTGTCCGCAGAAATCTTTCTGAATATATGGAAAAATCCAAGATTGCAGAATACAGTTCTGTAATGCTTATGGAACTTGCCCTCAATTGTGAAAATACAAATCTTCGTAAGCAAGCAAAAGTGCTTTATGATGATGAGACAGATATTGATGCGCTTATCTATGATCCGGATATCCGTAACAAGATTATTGAGGAACTGAAACGCAAACATGAATATGTATTCATCTCATGGAAGATTGCCGGAGGTTCTGCATCTATAGGTAAGCAGGGAAGACTTCAGATAACACTGTATAATCAGGGAGAAGAGTTCCAGGAAATCAAAGAGAACATAGAGTCCAAGATGTCTGCTGATACAGACAAGCAAAATCTCATTGACTTCTACAAGGCTTTGCCTGAAGGCGAAGCTGGGAATGGGCTTGGGCTGTATTATCTTTCATATCTGGATGAAGCCTGCAAGAAAGTTAATGTAAAGTTTGATTCTTTGGTTAATCAATACGCTAACAGTGATCTGACTGTAATTAACTTGATTTTCAATTTCTGATTTGATGCAAAAAAAAAATATTCTCTTCCTTACAGTCATATTTATAACTCTTGTAACTGTATCACTTGCTTCCTGTGCTGATGAGAGCATAAGGGCAAGTGATATTGGTGTCAATATTGTCTTTGACTATGAATCATATGATTCTTTACCAAGACAAAGGCTTTCTGCATATGTGAAAGTTGACTCTGATGTAAAGAGAATAAAGACTATCACTGTATCTAACAGTACTTATCCATTGGAATGGAAAGTCAATTCTCCAAGACTTGTAAGTAACAATCCTAAAGCAATAGGTACGGAACCAAGATCAAAGAATGATGCAAAATATTATGCCGGCTACAGTAATTTTACAGTAGAAAAGGGTATGTCCTTTCCTACTGGGAGCTACAAGTTTACATGTACAGATTATGATGACAAAACTTTTGACTTTAACTTTTATGTCTCATATCCTTCATATCTTTCAAATGCAAGAGCTTCTGAATATCCTTCTGTTTTTACCTCAGGATATTCTGTTTTTTATGCTATTTACGCAGATGGCATTCTCGTTTATTATGGTGAGAAGAATCCTGACTGGGATAATCCTGCAAAACTTAAAGATTACTACGAAAATGCAACCAGCTACAGGGTTTGCTATAAGTTAAATGGGAACGTTGTTTGCATGATGCCAGAAGAAATTCTGGCAGAATAATTTTTTTAGAGGACATATATGGCCGAAAATGAATGTCTATCGGAAGATAACATTAACAATGATGATAATTTACCAAAAGGTATCATGAGACCAATCAAGACTTATGTTTTGCGTATTGGTAGAATGACAGAAAGCGAAAAGCGCAATTACGAAGAGCTTCATGGGGTTTATTGTATTCCCTTTGAGCACAAGATGCTTAACTACACTGAAATTTTCCAGAATACAAATCCTGTAGTCATGGAAATAGGTTTTGGAATGGGACATGCAACCTCAATAATAGCAGAAAATAATCCTGAGATTAATTATATTGGCAGTGAAGTTCATGTTCCAGGTGTAGGAAAGCTTCTAAGTGAGATAAATAAAAAGAATCTCAAGAACCTCTTTATCATAGAGCATGATGCCCTTGAGATTCTAGAAAATATGATTCCTGATAATTCCCTCAGTGCTTTCCATATTTTCTTCCCTGATCCATGGCCAAAAAAGAAGCATCATAAACGTCGTCTCCTCAAGAGACCTCGTACTGATGTTCTTGCTAAGAAACTGGCACCAGGAGGATACCTGTACTTTGCAACAGATTGGGATGAATATGCAGAGTCAGCTTTGGAAGAACTGACCGCTACACCAAATCTAAAGAATAAGTACGATACCTATGCTCCTCATCAGGAGTGGAGACCCCGTACAAAGTTTGAGCAGAAAGGACTTGATGCCGGAAGAGAAATACACGAACTTATGTTTGTAAAAGAATAGTTATAGAAAGGGATTAGCATGGATTTATTTGATATAGACAATCTTGAGAGCGAAAACAAGCAGTATGAAAATAAAAAAAAGCGTATTGCACATCTGGAATCTCTTATAAAACGTTATCAGAAGTCATATTATGACGGAGAAGGAGAAATAAGTGATCAGGAATTCGATAATCTTTGGGATGAACTAAAAAGTCTTGATCCAGCTAATCCAATCCTACATAAAGTCGGGGCAGATAGCGGAAACTTTGAAAAAGCTTCTCACGTCATGCCTATGGGAAGCCAGGAAAAAGCTGCAGATCCGGAACAGTTCATGGAGTGGGCTAAGAAACATGTGTATGATGAATACCTTGTTGAATATAAGCTTGACGGTGCCAGTCTTGAATTACAGTATGCCGGAGGTAGACTTATACGGGCTGTTACCAGAGGAAACGGTGAAACAGGAGATGTAATTACAGCTAATGCAGTAAAGATGCAGGGAGTAATTGCTGAATTAAAGAAAGCAGACGGCACAGTTCTTGACTTTACTGGAGGAATCAGAGGTGAGGTTATAATGACTCACCATGTCCATGATACTATGTTCAGCGATAAGGCAAACTGTCGTAACGCAGCCAACGGATTGATGAAGAGAAAAGACGGCAAAGATTCTGAGTATCTCACACTGATTGTTTACGATATATGGGCTACAGAAGGAGAGCAGCCTTTTTCTGACGAAGAAGAAAAGATCAAGCTTTTATCTTCATTGGGATTCACTACAGTAGAACTGTATATTGCAAACTCTGCAGAAGATGTAATCAACTACAGAGCCAAAGTAATGGAAATGCGAAAGAATCTAGACTACGATATTGATGGTCTTGTCATCAAGGAACGGGCAGTAAACCATGAAGATGCATCAAGAAATCGACCAGACAGACAGATTGCATTCAAATTCAGTCTCGAAGAAGCTGTTACTGTCCTTAGAGACGTAGAATGGAATGAATCAGGAGCTACTTATACACCAGTAGCTTTGTTTGATGCAGTGGAACTAAACGGAACAACCGTAAAAAGAGCAAGCCTTGCCAATCCTAATACAATCAAAAATCTAGGATTAAAAGTCGGAAACCATGTTGTTGTAGTCAAACGAGGTGAGATCATTCCAAAAATAGAGCGTGTTGTTACAGTTGAATCCCAGAAAGAAAAATCTACAATGGCAGATATTGATATACCTTCAGTATGTAGCTGCTGTGGAACATCTTTGGTCAATGAAGGAACACGTTTATATTGCCCTAACAAAAAATGTGGCAAAAGAATCCTCCATCAGCTACTCAAATGGATAGGAGTCATAGACATAAGAGACTTAGGAGAAACTCTTATTACCCAGCTATATAATACAGGGAATGTCAAATCTATAAGTGATATCTATAAGCTGACAGAAGATGCTCTTATTCCATTCTTCCTGACAGAAGAATCTATCGCAAAAGACACAAAATCTCTAGGCGCACAGAAAGTATTCCAGTCTATACAGAATCATCGAGATGTATCCCTGTCAAAATTTATAGCAGGTCTTGATATCGAAGGTATCGGAGAAACTGTCGTTGAAAAATTAATAGGCGCAGGTTTTGATACATTGGAAAAGATTTTGACTGCAACTGCAGAACAAATTTCAGCTGTATATGGATTTGCAGAAATAATGGCTTATACTTTAGTTGAGGGATTGGAAGATAACAAAGATGAAATCCATAATCTTGTTGATTCAGGTCTTGTAACAATACAGAAACAGCTTTCCGACGGTGTACTGAAAGGTCTGTCTTTTTGCTTTACAGGGGAACTTGAAACAATGAAGAGAGCAGATGCCCAGAATATGGTCAAGGCTCTTGGAGGAAGTATAAAATCTTCAGTTGTAAAAGGGTTATCTTACCTTGTTACAAATGATGTTTCCAGCGGATCATCCAAAAATGTAAAAGCTCAGACATTGGGCATACCTATCATAAGTGAGAAAGAGTTCCTATCCCTTATAGGAAAATGAAGAAAACACTGAAAACTACTGTAATTGTAATATTGTCACTCCTGATGCTGGGGCTTGTTTTATTAGGTTTTGTCATCAGGAGTAACACACAGCTTTCAACATATATACAGCTATTGTATGATATACCTTTGTATGATCTTTGCAATGTAAAAATATATTCCCGTGGGACAGAGGGAATAAGTGGAACCGTAGAATTATATGATAGCGATAATCATTCTGTTGCAAAGATTGAAAGAGTTTGGAAAGCAGAAAACCTTTATATGAGTTTTATCTGCATAAAAAGCAATGAGGGAACAGTTTTTTTTCCGTATAAGATTTACGGCAGCAGAAATACGCTTACTTCTGGAAGCGGAGGAACAGCTGCGCCGTCCTTGGCAAAATACTATATCAAGGATGGAAATTGTGTCCTCTTTGGTTCCAATATAGCACAGGAAAACAAAAGAACAATCAATAACATAGCAAAAAAAGTAACCAATGGACTCTATACCAATATCAATGACTCCATATATATAATATCCATAGATCTAAGCAATTGCAAAAGCGACAAGGAATATAGGATAGTACCCGACAGAGCAGGAAGACTTCATCTATTGGCTATTGACGAATAAACTACCTTGTCTAAAGAACACAGTGTGCATACACAACATACTATGTCCTTTAGACAGAAATAGCGATTATTTATTTTTCCTTGTATTCACATTTGAGAATGTAAAGTCTTCGACAAAAAAGTCAGGATTTACAGCAGAACCGTTGAGTCTCATTTCCCAATGCAAATGAGGACCTGTTACAACACCAGTTTTTCCGCTTTTTCCGATGACAGTACCTGGTTCCACAAATTGACCTTCAGTTACGTTAAGCTCATTCATATGGTAATAAAGACTATATAAACCTGGTAAATGCTCTATGACAACAGTCCAACCCGTAGTTATTCTGGATTCGGCCATGACAACCTTTCCTTTGGCACAAGAAGTAACTTCAGTACCAATAGGAACTCCATAGTCTATTCCATAATGAAGACTAGTAGATTTTTTCCCGTTGGAATAAATATAAACTCTTCTATCTGCAAAATACGAAGTACGTCTTGTTGCTGTCGTAGGATAAACAAAAGCGTCTGTGTGATAAACAGCACTCTTGTTTATTGACGTAAGAATGCCATTAAGCTTATCAATCTGAGCAACTTTTGTTGCAGAAGTATCAGTACGAAGCCCTGTGCTGGTTTCATCAAGCGGAATATCCTCGCTGATAAACTCCTTGTTGCTTAGGTTAAACGGCAAGTCAAAACTCATCTCGTTGTTCTTGTCCCCGGTAACTGAATAGATAACTTTCAGATAAAAGTTATTGTCACTCTGCCACCATGAAGACAAAGGAAGCCCTGCAAGCATAGTACATGTAGTTTTTGTATTTTCATCTTCCAGTACATAAAAATCTGTCTTGTCCAGAAGTTTTTCTCCTAAATACAAGCAAAGTTTAGCTGTTGTATTCTTAAAAACCTGACCTATCTTTGCCTTTTTTGAACTGGCAGGCTGATTAAATATAAGTCTGACATATACGGCATCACCTGGGCATGCTGTCTGATTGTAATAGAGATAAATCTCATAATCTTCACCTTTATAGTTTGCCTCTTTTGCAAAAACAGCACAACTAACCAAAACAATAAAAAACAGAGCACTAAGTTTCTTGATGTTCACCATTATAAATCTCCTGTACATTTTATTATATCAGTAAGAATAAGTTGCGGAGTATCAATCCCATTAAAGGTGTTTCTCTCAACACGGTATAGGATATTTACCCTGTCACCGATATCAAAATCCCTACGTAATCTTTCACCTTCGTTCCAGAAAAGGGCAGGCCATTTATATTTTCCTGCCTGAAGAATAAGCTTGAGATGCATCTTGTCAGTCTTTCCAAGAATAAGAGCATCGACTATCTTCAAGCTTCTGGACATAAAGAGGAGCTGATTGTTTTGTTCTCCAAAAGGTTCAAACAACTCTGTGAGTTCAAGTAAGTCTGGCGTCAGATAATTTTCCGGTATTTCAGCATCTATATCATAACAATTGGATTTGGAGTCTTCCAGCTTTATTGTCTTGGACAAATCCACAAGCCGCTGTTCAAAATCTTTAAGCCTGTCACGGCTAAAGCTAAAACCTGCAGCAGCATTATGTCCACCATAGTTTATGAATATATCACTGAACTTGCTTAAAAACTCTGTGGCATTACATCCACGGCAACTTCTCATCGAACCGATAGCCGTATCATCAACAAAGGTTACAGCAAGAGAAGGAACATCATATATGCCAACAAGTTTACCTGCAAGAATACCACTTACACCTCGGTTAATACGCTCATCAATAACAACACAAAGATTATTGCTGTGCAAACCTATCGAAGAGGAAGCCTGTATCGAGGCATAATTCCATGCATCCAAAGAAAGCTGCTTTCGCTCCACATTGAGTGCAATAATTTTTTCTGCAACTTTATCCCGCTCTTTAGGATCCTTTGTTATAAAAAGCTGTGCAGCAAGTTCAGGATGTCCAAGACGACCGGCAGCATTCAGATGAGAAACTACGACCCAGCTCAAGTCTGTCGAATTGACTTTCTTTCCAAGAAGATTAAGTCGAGCCATAAGTTCCTTAAGTCCATCTCTTGTCTTGCCATTATTGATGTAATAAAGTCCGTTTTTTACGAACAATCTGTTTTCATCTTTCATTGGCATTATATCCGCTAAAGCAGCCAAAGCCACAAGCTGCAAGTCATTTTCTTCAGCCTTGCTGTACTCAACAAACTGCCTCTTGAACATCATTTGGACATAAGTAACATAGATATTGTAGAAGCTCCCTATCTCTGAAGGCTCATGATTACCGTATTTGGCAATTTTGGATATCGTCTTGAGATTTTCCAGGGTTTTATCAGCCATCTTAGGCATTATCTTTGATACTTCCTGCCTGAGATCTATGAAGTTAAAATCAACATTGTCCCCAAATGCATCCTTAAACATCCTGGAGGCACTTTCACCATCCCAGACAAATATAATCTGTCCCGCAAGGAAGTCAGGCAACTTAGTCTTGCTTATACTTACGGATTGAGGAAAAACAGTTTCATTCAACTGCCTTACAGGAACCAAATTCTTGACTTTCAGACAATCAATAGAATACTCGTCATCAACATAACAAATATTCATCAACGTTATTTCCTGCTTGTACCAGTCGCTCTGGCTGAATCTCAGGGCAGAAGCAAGTTTGTAAGCTACTGCACAACCTGAGATATCATTAAAGGGATATCCAGAATCCTTGATTTTTTGGTCAATGATTATGGCTGGTTCCGGAAGTCTTTCAGGAGGATTGTGATGATCTACTATAATTACATCTATTCCCAGTTCTGCAGCATGAGCTACTTCTTCATTATTGGAAATACCACAGTCAACAGTAACTATGAGACTGCCGTTATCCTTGTAAAAGTCATCAACAGCCTGCATCGAAAGTCCATAAGCATCATCCCCGGAAGGAAGCCTGTAACTTACATCGATTCCCATGGAAGAAAAACAGTCGTATAGAAGAGTAGTAGAACTTACTCCGTCAACATCCCTGTCTCCAAATATAAGGACCTTTTCACCTTCTTCCTTTGCATCAAGAATCCTGTCTACAGCATCCTCCATTGAATTAAAGGAAAACGGGCTATGCTGAAACCTCATGTCATCTTCCAGATAATAGAGGATATCACGCCCATCAGTGATGTTACGTCTGAGAAAGATACTTGATGTCAAAGCATCGATTCCATACTTTGACATCAAAGATTGAATGTCATTTTTTGAGATATTTTTTTTATTCCAGTGCTGCATTTTGATTCCTATTTGATTTCCTTAAGAATCAAAGGCTCATTTTCAAATTTTTCTTTATAATACGATACTGCATTTACAAGAGCATTGTAGCCGTTATCCAATGCAGTCTGATCTTTTCCGTATATGTCCATGATTTTGTCACCTTTCTTTACAAAATCACCTTGACGTTTCTCAAAGATAATACCGCTGTCTGCGTCTACAGGGTCTGTTGTCTTGTTTCTTCCCACACCGAGATTAATGCAGGCAATACCAGTCTTATACGCATCTATCTTGATATATCCGTCTTCCTTTGCAAGAAGTTCCCTGGCAAATGGGGAACGACGCTTTCCCTGTTCTGCAAGGAGCTTATCAGGATCTCCTCCCTGGTCCTTTATGTTCTCAAGGAATTTCTTAAGAGCCTTTCCGGACGATACAGCCTCCTTACATAAGGCAATACCTTCCTCCACAGTTGATGCCTTTCCGCCAAGAATCAGCATACGGGCACCCAATTCATAAGTCAATTCCATGATATCATCAGGCCCATTTCCCTGAAGACACTCAAGAGTTTCCTCAACTTCAAGATAGTTCCCAGTCTTGTAGCCCAGAGGACTTTCCATGCAAGTCAGAAGAGCCACAGCCTTCTTTCCCATGGCCTGGCTTGTCTTTACAAGAGAAGTTGCAAGTTTCTCTGCATCTTCCTTGCTCTTCATGAATGCACCAATTCCATACTTGACATCAAAAACCAAAGCATCACTGCCTTCTGCAACCTTCTTTGAAAGAATGCTGCTTGTAATCAGAGGAATGCTTTCCACTGTGGCAGTAACATCTCTAAGCGCATACATTCTCCTGTCAGCAGGAGCAATATGCTCAGTCTGACCCATCATTGCAAAACCAGTCTTGTCAATGAGCCGTGCAAAAGTATCGCTGTCAAGCTTTACATTGTAACCTTCCACTGACTCAAGCTTGTCGAGGGTTCCACCTGTATGACCCAAGCCTCGGCCACTCATCATAGGGATCTGTACTCCAAGACTTGCAACGATAGGGGCAAGAGGAAGAGATATCTTGTCTCCAACACCACCTGTAGAATGCTTGTCTACAAATGGCCCATGCAATGAAGAATACTTCTCCTTTGCCTTATACAAGTCAATTACATCGCCAGAATGAAGCATACAGTTGGTAAGATATCCTGTTTCCTCAAAAGTCATTCCGTTAAAATAAACAGCCATCATAAAGGCAGACATCTGATAATCCGGAATAGATCCATCAACATATCCGTTTACCATAAATTCTATTTCTTCTTTTGTTAGTTCCTGGCCTTTAGTATTTCCGCTTCCACGTTTCTTGATAATTATATCAGCAGCTCTCATATTCAATTCCTATAAAGTATATTTTTCTTCTAAATTATACACCATAAGAGTAAAATATACTACAAATATTAAGTTAACCTCTGAAAACAAAAGTTTTTAGAGGTTAACTTACAATATTCCCTTGCCACTTTCCAGAGATTTCAGAGTTCCTGTTTCTTTTTGGATAAGATGATAGAGCAGCCTTTTAAGTTCAAGTACACTCTCTGGACTCAATGCAAGGGCTCTAGATTCGGAAGGTCTTCTCTCATTGACGGCAACAAGGTATTCCAACCCCTGACGACTTACTGTCAAATCAGAGTAACTTCCGGATTCCCTGTTGGCCATGTCAAAGCAGTCCGAACATATAAACCCTCCCGTAATGGAAGAATAGACAAAAGTCTCATGATTATACTTATCCTGCTGTATACTCTGATTACATACACTGCAATGCTTTATGTCCATCTGTACTCCGAGAATACCAAGATATCTCCACATAAATCTCAGTAATCCCAGCCTGCATTGTTCTTCAGATGACATGTCAGTGCCATCAAGCACAGCTTTCAGGAGAATATATGCATTCTCCCTGTCTCCGCCACACTTTGTCTTGAAGACAATCTCAGAACAGAGATTGGCAGTCCACATTTTGACAATGCTCTCACGAAAAGTCGGATGGCAATTTGTCACATCAAAATCAGTAATCTTGCATTGTTTTTTTACAGTATCCTCATAGTAATAAAGCATACCTGTATTAAACGGCTGTATCAAAGACCGGAATCGACTCTTTGCTCCGCCATAAAGAACACAATAAAAAATACCCTCAACAGGGGACAATACAGTGACAAGCCGGTTGTTTTCACCTTGAACCGATACCGTAAGAATTATTGCCTCTGTTGCTTTGTTCCTTTCACCCATGGCTATACTTTATAATAAAGCATAGCCTTCTACAATCAGTGCTTACGATTTATATGGCGTCACATTTCCCTTACAGCAAGGTAATAAGCTTTGTCTTGTCTTGATATATATTTTATCTGACAGAATTTTTGCAGCTTAGGGTTAGTATTGTCATATACAACAACAAAGGCTGTGTTCTTGCTCCCAGGTTCGGCTATGCTCAAACTTGAATCTGGGAAACAGGCTGTCCATATCATGAACTTATCCTGGCTTCCAAAAATGAATTCATTTCCCAAAATAGTCTTGTAAGTATCATTGTATTCCCTTATGGTCTTGACATAATATAAGGCCTCTATGGGAGTTGGTGCATACCAGCCTTCCTTCATCAGACAACCATCATCCATGTATATTATCTTGGTGCCGTAAACCTTTGCAAACCTATAAGTAGCATACCAAGTTATGTCTATCATTTCATTCTTCTGCAGGATTTCCCATAGGCCGTTACCGCAAACTGTACTTTCTCCGTATAGACTTGAAATATCCTTCTGTCTCATCTGCGAGTTAAAGAAAGTATAAGCCGTATTCGACTCATTCAGGGAACCGGAAAATACAGCATAATCATTTGTCTTTCTCTGAGAAAAATTTGAGTCAGACCATTTGCCGTTTAGATTTCTTATACCTGCAACAAGAGTACTACATTCATCTGATTTAAGCCTGACGACAAGACCTACGATTTTCTCGTTGAGGTTAGTCATGTAAAGTTTCCTTTCGATGTAATCCACAATAGTCAGGTCAGGGTCCTTGTCATAAAGTCCTTTCAGATATTCTATGCTTATGTATTTACCTGATTCCGTCACCAGGTCTCCCACATGCACTTCATAGGCTATAGCATAAAGGCTTAGGTCATTTTCTACCTCCAGGTCACTCATGACAATGCTCTCGTTGTCCTGAGTAAGACTCCATCCGCTGAAACTATAGTCAGCTACTTCAGGGTAGTACTGATTTAAAGTTGCCAGTTCAAGGACGTCACCTTTATTTATCCTGAGTTTTTTATAGATATTTCCGTTGGAATACCTTAGGGTAACCTCAAAATAATCCCTTTCTGACACAGGAACAGTATCTTCTGAAGGGGTAGCTACATGCATTCCTGTTTCCAGAGTACATCCCATAAGGACTCCCAGTACGGTCATAAAGACCAGCAGCACAACATTGATTCGTTTTTCCAAGACTTTATTCATAAGTCCTCCTTAAATATTTATTAAAGTGATATCAAAAGATATCCTTAAATAAATATTTACCATCGACTTCAACTTACTACACAAAATAATATGGACATATCAAAAAAATTATGGTATCATTCAATGATATAAGAGGAGTATGTAATGATATTTCCACTGGAACAGATGGTAAAATTTAAGGGTGGCATGTACGAAGTAACTGCAGCAGCTAGTCGCCGTGCATTCCAGCTTGCAATGGTTAAGGATTCTATCCTCGAAGAAAATGATGGTAAGGTTGTAAGTGTTGCAGCCAGACAGCTTTTTACAGAGGAAGTTAATTACCGTATTGAGCAACCAGCCCAGCATTAATATATGACAGGCAATAAGTATCCTGTCATCATAATTTTTGCCCCTACGGCATGTGGTAAGACTGCTTTAATCCAGGACTTGTTTGGACAAAGCAGTCTTTCTTGTTTTAAAGGCTTAGGGGAAGTCATAAGTGCTGACAGCCAGGCAGTCTATAAATACATGGACATAGGAACTGCCAAACCGACATACGAAGAACTACAGAATGTTCCACACCATATGATAGATATGGTAACTCCTGACGTTCAGTTTGGAGCAGGTGAGTTCATATCCCAAGCTGACAAGCTTTGTGCAGATATTGTTTCCAGGGGGAAAATCCCTCTTCTAGTAGGTGGAACAGGTTTTTATATAAGGAATTTTATTCTCGGGCTCCCGGTAACACCTGAAAGCAATGAAAAGACAAGGAATGACCTTAAAAAGAGGCTACTGGAAAACGGAAAAGAAGCTTTGTTTGCAGAGCTTGAAATAGTCGATCCTGTTTCCGCAGCCAGAATAAACATCAATGATGAATACCGCCTTATCAGGGCACTGGAAGTATTCTACTCATCGGGAAAACCTCTTAGTTCATATGCCCTTCCTGTAAATCCAAGGGAGCAATATAACTTCTGCACATTTATACTGGAGCGGCCAAGGGAAGATCTTTATAGACGCATTGACCAAAGAGTTGACCAAATGATAGCAGGGGGCCTTGAAAAGGAATTCAAATCTCTCCTTGAGATGGGATATACAGAGGAATCTCCAGGTCTCAAGGCTATAGGATACAGGGAATTCTTTGCCAAGGACAAAGACATCGATACGATTGCCAAAGATATAAAACTCAATAGCCGCCATTATGCAAAGAAGCAGTATACTTTTATGAGAGATATTCCAGGCGGAATCTATGTCGATGCAGAAGATACCGATACAATCGAGAAAACCATAAGGATTTTCCTTGAAAAGAATCTTCCACAGAAATAACCCCAGGTGCCACTTTTTTTTTAAGCTCTCCCTGGAGTCTCAAAAAGTCTAAGACTTTAAAAAAAAAGTCCTTATCTTTTCTCAAAAAGTCTTAGACTTTTTGCCAGAAGTCCTAGACTTTTTTTTAAAACTCAAGGACTTTTTTTGCAAAATGATTCACTTCATTCAAAGTTTCTTGTCAGATCCTTGACCCATTTATATTTCTTATAATGGAACATTACCCACGGAATCTTACCGACTTCATCAAGACAGGTACAGGCATAGACAACTATCACAGGCCAATGGAGGACAAAGGTTCCAAGCGCTGCAAGAGGAACTGCAAGGCCCCACATACACACTGCAAGAGAGTACATGTCAAAGAGAGTATCTCCTCCAGCCGCAAATATTCCGTTGATGATTATGGAATTGACTGTTCGACCTATCATGTAAAATGCCATGACTATCATCATACCGATAAGATAATAACGGGCTCCTGGCGTAAGTTTTATCACCTTTACTACCATAGGGATTAGTGCAAGCATAAACAAGGTAGATGCAAAACCTGATATAAATGATATTTTTACGAGTCTGTCACCGTATTTTCTTGCAGTATCGAGTTTTCCTCCTCCAAGTTCATTTCCAACAAGGATTCCGCCTCCGCTTGCAAGTCCATTGCACAGGCAGCATACAAGGTCTCTTACAACACTTGCAATGCCATTTGCGGCAGCTGCGTCTGTTCCAAGATGTCCCATGAACGCAGGATAGGAAGCAAACCCTATTCCCCAGAACAGGAATGCACCTATCAAAGGCAGAATACACTTTGTAAAGTCTATGATAAGGGTCTTGTTCCATCTGAAAAGAAGGGACAGGTGAGGGTGAACAAATCCTTTCTTGTAGGAAACTATGATGCACCATACAATCTCAATCACTCTGGAAATTGTTGTGGCCAGAGCTGCTCCCTGAACACCCATTTTTTCGATGCCAAAAAGACCAAATATGAATACTGCATTAAGTATGATATTTATTATGACAACACCGCTAGAGATCCATGCTGCCATTTTCTGTTTTTCAGTTATCTTGTTGATTGCAAGATAACTCTGGCTGAATCCCGTAAGAAGGTATGACCAGCCTGCGGTACGAAGATATCTGCATCCTAGCTCAATGAGAACTTCTTCATTGGTAAATATGAGCATAAGGGCCCTTGGCCAGAATTCACAGAGAGCAAATGTTATTCCGGAAGCGACTGCACAGACCCTGAGAGCCATACAGAATATCTGGTTCAATGTCCTTGTATCTTTTTTGCCCCAGTACTGGGCCCCAAGAATACTTGCTGTAGATATGACGGAACCGATTATCATGTTCTGAAGAAACTGTATCTGAGTAGCAAGACTTACCGCAGACATCATATTCTGTTCTACCGTACCCAGCATAAAAGCGTCACAGGCAGCTACAGAGGCCAGCATCAAGTTCTGAAACGCAATGGGAAGAGTCAGAGCCATCAGCTTGGAACTGAAAACTTTATCTTTCATTTTATTCATGACACCATAATACTGGAGATTCTGTTATTTGACTAGATAAACACAGGAGGATGAATATTTTTCTAAGAGCTGATGACAACTGGATTTTTTGGGACTATCCTTTATATTGATAACCGAAGAAAGGTAAATAAACTGAACATCACTATTCTTTTTTTTTGCATATAACTATGCAAAAATTGGATATTGATCCGTAAAATAGGATTTTTATATGGGTAAGAAAGTCAAACTTAGACATACATTCTCAAAGCGTCTCGTAGTAGCTTATGCCAGCATAATAATAATACCGCTGAGCATCTTCTTTTCTCTCCTGATTACGTATCTTACAAAAAAGCAGAAGACTGAGCTGTATAACCAGTGCATCAAAAACGTAGATGACAATTATCAGACTATTGCAGAAAATATTGATATCTTCAACCGGTTGGAGCAGATGATTGAATCCAACAACGACCTTATGCTTTTTCTTATGACAAGCGATCATTGTAATGAGCAGGACCTGATCATCACCACTAACAACGAAGTAACTACTCTGGAACGTATACTCTCTGTCATGCCTTCCATATATTCAGTCCGCATCTTCACAGATGCAGAGCATGTACCGGAAAGATGGCCTATACTTCTTAATACCAGGCGTACGCACGTACAGGACCTTCAGGAATGGGAATATAACTACAAGGCTGATTACATGGGATTTCAGGACGGACTCAAAAACCTGTCCATATGTATGACCCGTCCCATAAAGAATAAACGGCCATCAGGTTATATCCAGGTTTCAATGAAGATGGAAAGTTTCTTTCCGTTCTTGTATAACATTAGCTCTGAGTATCAGAATGATTATCTTTTCAAGATAAACAGGGAAGGTGATTTTGGTCTTGAACAGATAACTAATGGTGCAATATCTGAAATACAAGCCCCTTTAGATGACTACAGCCTTGAGGTAATACGGGAAGTCATCCAGTCAAAGGAGCTGACTGAAAATACAGCCATCCAGAAAGAATGCTACAAAATCAACAGTATTGTAACCTGGAGATATATACGGGAACTTGATGCTGTAATAGTACATACATGTTCTACAAAAGGAATCGGACAAGAAGTTGCCTTTATCTCTTTGAGTCTGATTGCCCTGTTTTTCATAACAGGTGCCGTACTTTTTATAATAATAAAATCAACTACCAGCCGCCTTATGAAAAGTGTATACACTGTAATGGACGGTATGAATGAACTTGCCGGGGGAAACATGGATATATCTCTTGAAGAGAACAGAAAAGACGAAGTCGGAGATGCACAAAAAGCTTTTAACGTTATGGCAGAACAGCTTCGTACTCAGATACAGCAGATAAAGCAAGAACAGGAGCTCATTGCCGAGACAGAAATGAAAGCAATGCAAAACCAGATAAATGCTCACTTCCTGTATAATGTCCTTGAAACTATACGCATGCAGGCAATACTTTCTGATCAAGATGAAATTGCAGAGAGCATAAGTATATTGGGAAAGATGATGCGATACTGCCTCAGATGGAGAATTCACACAGTAACCATAGACCAGGAAATAGAGTATATCTCGTCTTATATATATATCCTTAATATCAGGAACGATTATGCCATTACTCTCATAAATGACATAGATTCCAAATACTATAACCACCGGATTCCAAAGATGTTCATACAGCCCTTTGTAGAGAACAGCTTTACCCATGCCATAGAGCCAACAGGGCAAGATAGCTCCATAAGAATATTTGTCGAAGAATCTTATATAGATGACCGTAAGATTCTGTATCTTTGCATACAGGATTATGGTCCAGGTATAGAAGAGTCAAAGCTTCAATCCATAAATCTATACCTAAATAACCTGTCATACGAAAAAGAATCTACAGGTGGCATCGGTATAAAAAATATACAACAGCGGCTTGTCATGTTCTATGGAGAAAATTTCAAGCTACAGATAATAAGCAAGGAAGGTTCAGGAACAATCATTAAAGTACCTGTTCCATTTGAGCAGGATAATGAATAAGGAAGGTACCATGAAAACAATACTTATTGCAGACGATGAAAAACTAATCAGGGCAGGTATACGAAAGATTCTCAATGACAACCTAGAGACCAAAGTAAACTTCATTGAAGCCCGTAACGGTCAGGAAGCACTGGAACTGTGCAAGAACAATACAATTGACCTTATCATCACAGATATCCGCATGCCTTTGATGGATGGGGTTCAATTGATGAAAGAATTAAATACCATGCCTGAATCAGAGCGACCTTCAATCATTGTAATAAGCGGTTTTGACGACTTTACTTATGCCAAAGCCGCAATATCTGCAGGTGCCGTCAATTATATATTAAAGCCTATTGACAAGAAAGAACTGGTAGACACCGTGACATCTACACTTTGCAGAAATAAAGAAACAAAGATAAGGGAGTATCTTGCCCTTGACCATATACTAGCTCCAGGTAGCATATGTATTTCAATGATGCATCCAGACATAAAGAATATATTTAATGTGCTGACTTCAAATATACTGTATCAAGTCATCAAAGAAACAAAATCATATATGTGTATCCTTGCTGAAGAAGATACTGCAGCCATAATCAATACTATCCTAGAAACCTCTGATATCCATGCAGGATTCAGCTCGGTCTCTGTACAAGGACAGACTGTACTTAGTCTCCAAAACCAATCGGACACTGCATTATGTAATTTTTTTACTTACGATTCACCTTCGGGTATGAATATTTTTCAGTACTCTGAACGATACCAGATAAAAGATTTTGCTGAGATTGACAGTTCCTACGAAAAATGTGTATCTCAAATTGACATCTACAACATAAAGTCTCTGCTTAAGGAACTTAAGGCAATGTTTGACTTAAAGAATATACGACCGGAGTACAGGGCTTCAGCTCTTTTCTACTTGTATTGCAAGATAACAAACAACTTGTTCTCCAGATATCCTGGTGTTACAAAAGGGGACAGCTATCTGAATGCAAAGCAAATGATGATTATTGATATGTACTCGTGCAGGACTCTTGATGAATGGATTCATCTGATAAGTGATTATATGCTTTATGTGATGACTCTCCTAAAAAAGTCTACAGGAAATTATCCTTATATCAACCGTGCCATTGAATACATTAATGATAACTATGCTGATTCTGACCTTACAATGATTGCTGTAGCAAACCAGGTATCGGTTAACTATACATGGTTCAGCGAAAAATTCAAGGAGCAGATGGGTATCAACTTCAATGAATATCTCAAGAAGCTCCGAATATCCAAGGCACAGAAGTTGATGGCATCCGGCTCCTATAAGATATACGAGGTTGCAGAGAAGACTGGGTATGGCACAACAAAGAACTTTATAAAAGCCTTCAGAGATATTTCAGGAATGAATCCAAGTGAATGGAATAAATCCAGAGCAAATTAATCAGGATAGGGGATAGTTCAGTTTTGGAGTCTCAAAACTGAACTATAGACACAAAATACAATATCAGATATTAATATTACATTATGAACGAAACCAAAGATGTAAAAGCAGTAATATTTGATATGGATGGAGTAATTTTTGACAGCGAACGTATTACCCGCATTATGTGGGATAAAGCTGGCAAAGAGTTCAATATTTCAGATGCAGTCCAGACCTGTAATGAAGTTACAGGAGCCAGTTACACTGATGCAATTCAATACATACAGAAGAAGTACGGACCAACTTTTCCTGCTGCAGAATTCAGAGACAGATGTTCGAAACTTTTTCATGAATATGCAGATAATGAAGGGCTTCCTTTTATGCCTTATGCTCAGGAAACCCTTAACTATATAAAAAGCAAAGGATACCATGTTGCTCTTGCATCCAGTACAAGGCATAACACTGTAGAAAAGGAACTTAAGCAGGCTGGTATATATGATATATTTGAGACTATAACCTGTGGAGATCAGGTTGCTCATTCTAAGCCTGACCCAGAAATATATCTTACAGCGGCCAAATCTATAGGAGTAAATCCAGATGAATGTGTAGCTATCGAAGATAGTCCTAATGGAATAAGATCTGCTTACAGTGCCGGTATGCGATGCATAATGGTTGTAGATCAGATACAGCCAACAGAAGAAATAAAGCAGAAACTCTATAAGTTATGTGACAATCTCCAGGAAGTACAGCAGTACTTGTAAGTACAGTAAAACTAGCAAGTACTACTGTACTTTATAGCAGAAAAAGAGATTTCCTTTTGAAACAGGAAATCTCTTTTTTTATAGGAATATATGTCAGAATAATTTAGGTGTTTAAAAAACAAAAGCCTTCTCTAAGAGAAGGCTTTTGCCCGGAACCTGACTTGAACAGGCACACCTTGCGGCACTAGTACCTGAAACTAGCGTGTCTACCAATTCCACCATCCGGGCTTGAATGTCCATAGTATAACTATTTTCTGTACATCATGTCAAGTACACCGACAAAAAAATCAACTATAACTATAAAAATGAAACAAAGCAAATATCAATACTCCAACGAGCAGTGACAAACTCAAAACAAAAACCCACACAGGAGCTTCGCTCGTGTATGAAGATCTACTCCTGCTGAATCCATTTCCTAAAACCCGTCTCGACCTGTTTTTTTTATTCTTTCCAGTTAATTTCGACCCATTAACTCCATCATCTAAGTCATCGCCGCTATCTGCAATGACATCATCAGTTGTTACTGAATAATGGCAACGGGGACAACCATTACTGAAATCTCTGACAGTCCCCATATACGCACATTTTGGACATCTTACAGACGAAAAAAACTTACCGCACTTAGGACAAACCCTGGCATCAGCCTTTACTTCGTTACCACAATGCTCACAAAAGAATTTTGCCGATGCTTTTTTATTCTGTGCCAAGATTATCTACCATATAGTTATAAATCTGCCAGATACCATCCCGCTGTCTCAAATAGTAGGTATATCTTTTCTTTTCATAGTAAGTACTATTCTTGAACCACTGAATAACCTTTACTGTACCATCTGTCTGAGAATACGTTGTCGTTTCAATTTCAAAACGCTCAGGAACAGCAACAATATCCGTATCAATGCGGCTTTGCATCAAATCTGCCTTAAAGGACTGTAACATTTCATTGCGGTCAGCTGCACTGGAGTTCTTGTACTTACGCTGACGGGAAGGGTCGCGAGTAAGCATAGTTTCCAGATCCATATAGAGGAAATACTGATCCCAAAGACTTCTCTGACGTGCAATTATTGTCTGTTCAACAACTTTATCAGGTCCTATAGCCTCTGCTTTTAACAATGATCCATCAGACGCATTTATAGGGGTAATGAAGGAAGCTGTCACTGATGGACTTGGCTTTACTTCAAGGGACAATCTATTTGACTTTAGCTTTATATCTTTATCACGATACAATTCAGGATACAGTGTAAGTTCCACATAGTAAACAGAAGGTTCTGCTATATCAAGATAATCCTTTATGTTTTCTACGTAAGAATATCCTTCTCCTGGCTCCAAGGCAATTTCTCTGAAATATACTGTCTGGTTAGTTGATCTCTTCTGTCTGACGATTTCAGTTTGAGGAAGCTGCTTGTTTTTTACATCAAAACCGACAAAATCCATACTGAAAACTCTATCATCTGCAATCTTGAATCTCAGTGTAGATGACCCTTTGTTTGATACTGTAACATAAACATTTACAGGATTGTCACTGGCAGAACCCGGATAATATATGGTTCTGTCATAAAACTTAATAGATACATCTGCATTCTCAAGGCCTGAGTTTGATATATCTGATTTCTGTGCATATGTACTCTGTGCAAGAAGAGCAAAAACGGATATAATCAAAAACGCTGTTCGTTTCATATTAACTCCTATAAAATTAAACGCATAATATGACGATAAATACACCATGTACTGAATACATGATGTACAATTACCATACTACTATACTTTTTGAATATCGGAAAAAAATGGCAAAAACATTATCTGCTAATTTAGCAAACGACATATTATTTTCATGTAAGGATCTGGGAAAAGCAATTACAGAACTATGTGATACACAGATTTCTGTAGAAAAGCATTTTCCATGTGTAGTTTCAGGGCTAAAAGGTTCATTGACATCTTTCTTTATAGCCAACTATATCGAAAGATCTGTCGTTAATAAGATTCATGACTTGCAGTACAATAATACTTTTGACTCATCTCTTGAAGATATATTTATTGTCACAGCCGGGAAAAAAGAGGCGGAGGACATACAGACTGACCTTGAAACAATACTTTCGGATTCTGCAAGTGTGTATGTACTTCCATGGTGGGAAGTTCTTCCTTATCGACCATCAGCAAAGAAATCTGCAATCTTTGGAGAAAGAACAAGTATTCTATCCAAGATAGTCAACAAAAACTATTCAAAGGATTCTGAATCCCTAAAAAAATCATCCAGTGCTGACAAATCTTCTCCTGCTTTCCTTAAAAATACTTTGCCAAGAATATTTATTATCCCGGAAAGAGCATTTCTGACACCATTGCCTCCTCCGGATTATATCAAGAAACTTTCCATTACAATACGAAAAGGACAGTCTTTTGATCCTGAAAAAATAAGTTCTACCTTAGCTGACATGGGATACACAAGAGTACCACGTGTAACTATAAAGGGGGAATATGCACTACGAGGAGAAGTACTTGATATCTTTATGCCAGGCAACGATTACGCCTGCCGCATAGTATTTGATTTTGAGACTGTAGAACAGATAAAAGCTTTTGACCCTGAACTTCAGACTTCAACAACAGCCATGGATGGTGTAGTCATATATCCAATGAAGGAAGTTATTTGGACTGATGAACTCGCCCAAAAATTAGAAGAAATCCTCGATAGGGAAGATAAAGAGGGTATTGTCAACAATTTCGCTATCTATGATGCAGCCAAGAAAAACGGTAACTTTGCGTCTCCATCAGAGAAAATTTCGGGTGAAGAACTATCTCATAAAACCTTAAATGATACAACTTCAGTTCATTTGTCTCTTACCGATGAAGCCAGAAAGCAGAAAGATAGAATAATAACTGAACTTGCGGTCAACCATGAATCTGAAGGGGAAGAGCTGTTCTATGGATTCTTATGGGACAAGACTTATACCATAATGGATTATATTAGTTCTAAAAGTACTGTTTTCTTTATGGACTACGACAGGCTTGTTAACGGACAAAAAAGTATTCTTAATGAATACATTGTCTCTTATCGTACAGCAAGACAAAATTTACCTGTATTGATGCCTAAGAATATGCTGTTTGATTTTAAGACACTAGAAACTTATCATACAAAAAATATTCTGTTCAGAAATCTTGAAACGGTGGAAACATTGACACCTGATAATCAGAATGAAACTGATGAACAGAATGACAAATTCTATAGATTCGATTCAGAACCAAGCCAAAGTTTTTTTGGGAACATTAACTACTTTAAGGAGCATCTTAAATCTCTTCAGAATGACTTTTGGACTATCTATATATTCGCAGACAACGAAAATCAGGGCCAGCGTATCAGACAGGTAGTAAGTGAGTTTGTAGAAATACAGGATAAACGACTTAGAGCTGTACAAGTAATACCAAATGCAATCTCTGAAGGATTCAGTATTGCTGACAACAAAATCCTTGTAATACAAGAAAATGAAATCTTCGGACGAAAAAAACACGCTACAAAAGCTAACCGCAAAGTCAAAAGTAAAGTAATAGATACTTTCGTAGAACTTACTCCTGGAGATTATATTGTACATGTCAATTTTGGAATTGGCCTTTTCAAAGGTATAGAACGAGTAAAGGCTATGGGAGCAGAACGGGACTACATAAAACTGGAGTATGCAGATGAGGAGATTGCATTTGTCCCTATAGAACAGGTTAATCTCGTTCAAAGATACATTGGAAGTGAAAGTGAAAAGCCTCGTCTTGACCGTATAGGAAGCAAAAGCTGGACAAGTCGAAAAGCTAAGGTCCAGCAAAAAGTAGAAGAAATTGCAGAGAAACTTATTGACTTATATTCAAAGCGACAAGCAGCACCTGGATTTGCTTTTCCAAAGGATTCAGAATGGCAAGCTGCATTTGAAGCTGCATTTCCATATGATGATACACCTGATCAGTTTACAGCTACACAAGATATCAAACAGGATATGGAAAGTTCCAGTCCTATGGATAGGCTTGTGTGTGGAGATGTAGGATATGGCAAGACAGAAATTGCAATGAGAGCTGCTTTCAAAGCTGTAATGGGAGGGAAGCAAGTTGCGTTTCTCGCACCTACAACAATTCTAGCTGAACAACACTATGAAAATTGTCTTGAACGGTTCAAAAACTTCCCAGTGCAAATAGCCCAAATGAGTCGATTTGTCAGCAAAGCAGATCAAAAGAAAACTCTCGAAAAACTGGCGCATGGAGAAGTTGATATCCTTGTTGGAACTCATAGAATTATCCAAAAAGATGTAATTTTCAAGGATTTGGGGCTCATGATTATAGATGAGGAACAAAGATTTGGAGTAAAAGATAAAGAACGTCTAAAGGTAATGAAAACAAACATAGACTCTCTTGCTATGAGTGCAACACCAATTCCTCGTACTCTACATATGAGTCTTCTCAAAATCAGAGATATGTCTCTTCTTACTACTGCGCCTCAAAACAGGCATCCAATTGAAACGGCTATCGAAGAGTACAATGATGAAAAAATAGCACAGGCTATCAGACGGGAAGTGGAACGTGGAGGGCAGGTATTCTATCTTCACAATAGGGTAGAAACCCTAGAAGAGACTCGTATTAAGCTCGAACATCTCGTACCTGAAATGCTGATAGATACGGCTCATGGAAAAATGACAGCTGATGAGCTAGATGAAATATTCCGCAGATTTAAGATGGGCGGATTTAATGTTCTTGTTGCGACAACAATCATCGAAAACGGTATTGATATTCCAAATGTTAATACCATTATCATAGATCGAGCTGACATGTATGGAGTAAGTCAGTTATATCAGTTGAGAGGAAGAGTCGGCCGAAGCGACCGCAAAGCATACGCATATCTTTTTTATCCAGAGAATAAAGCCTTATCCGAAGTTGCAATGAAACGTCTCGAAGTAATAAGTGACTTTACAGAACTTGGTTCTGGATTCAAAATTGCAATGAAAGACATGGAAATTCGAGGTGCAGGAAATTTACTCGGCAAAGATCAAAGTGGCGAAGTTTATGCAGTGGGATTCGAAATGTACCTTAACTTACTCAATAATGCAATAGAAAGGCTATCGAATTCCGGCTGGAAAGCTCCTAGTGAAGTTCTTATGGAACTTGAGTATTCAGGATTTATTCCAACGAATTATATCCAAAGTCCCGAAATAAAAATGGAAATGTACAAGAAAATTGCGTCTATACAAAACGATGAAGAACTTGAGAGTATTTACGAAGAGCTTTTTGATAGATTCGGTCCTGTCCCAGACGAAGTTAACAGTTTACTTAGTCTTGCAAAGATACGCATTATCTGCACAAAGTTAAACATTCAATCATTAAAAGAACGCATGGGCATCGTTCACGTAACATTCGAAGAATCAACCCCAGTCAATATTGATAAAATACTTCGACTGATAAAAACTTCAAGCGGAAAAGTCACTCTTGATCCAGTTCATACTAATCAGTTAATCTTAAAAACAGGGAAAATAGAACTTCAGGAAAAGAGTGAGTTTATCAAGGAAAAGCTAGAACAATTAATGTAAAAAAAAATCATGAACTTCCAAAGATAAAAGTTTTTTTGGGGGAAGTTCATGATTCATACTAAGATTCACGTGATTCCAAGAGCCTTTATTGGTTGTAATACAAGGTGAAATAGTATCTAAGTAGACAGAATCCCCCTTATATTACAGTAACAAAATCTAAAAAAACATCAAAAAATTCAAATTCTTATTACTTGTAAAGCCTTTATAATTCTGCTATAGCTTCAATTTCACATAGCACATCCTTTGGAAGTGACTTTACAGCAACACAACTTCTAGCAGGTTTCGAGACAAAATAATTTTCATAAACAGAATTAAACTCTGAAAAATCTGACATATCCGATAAAAAACATGTGGTCTTTAAAACTTTATCTGCACAAGAACCTCCAGCCTTTATAACAGCCATAACATTCTTGCAAGACTGCTCAGCTTGAGATTTTATATCAGTACCAACTATTTTTCCAGTAACAGGATCAGCAGGAATCTGTCCTGACGTATAGACAAATCCGTTTGAAACATATCCCTGACAATAAGGACCTATGGCTTTTGGCGCTTCTGATGTAGATATTACAGTCATAACAATCTCCTAAATTCTAACATTTTATATCTATTTCCAGTACAGTAAAGATAAACTTTCACATAAACCATCGATAGATAATTTTTAATTTGATTTCTTAAGCTATTAAATAAATAACAACTATCTTAATAAACAACTGTGTAGATAATACATTTTAATTACAACTTAAAATTATAGTAAAATTCAAAATTGTATTTAATAGTCAATTTAATTAATCTTCTTAAACAATCTGTTTTACATACTCAATTTCATTTAAATTACCTAAATGATTTATTTTACCTGTAGTTTTAAAACCTTCCTGTTGATACAACTTTTTAGCATCATTATTGTTTTCAAGAGTCCACAAAAACGCGTCCCCTTCAATACAAGACAATGCATGTTTGAGCAGAATAGAACCATACCCCTTATTTTGTTCCTCAGGAAGTACATATAAATCATCGATAAGATTGTTTGTCACAGAAACAATACCAACAGCTTTATCTAATACAATAAGCATGTATAAATCGGTTCCATTTTTTATCTTAGACAAGAGACAATCAGCTTGAAATTCTATATCATCATGTTTAGGAATAAACTCAGTAGAATAGAAAACTCTATTAGAATATTGCAATGATACACTATGAATCACAGCTGCCTCAAAGATATTATCTTCTGTTATCTTAATTATCATGAAAACACTCTCTAAAAAACGGTAATCATCGTAATAATAAGTGTCATATCACTATTTGTCAATACAAACAAAAATTATAAATGAATAGATATACTTTTTCAGATAGTAGTTTTATATAAATTTCCAAAATATTCTTCTAAAATTCACTGTAAAGCTTTATCTGATAATACTTGATATATAAACAATTTATTCCGATTACAGTAATGGAGAAAAGCAAAAAAAATGGTTATATATCACGGTTCCTCAAGAGAAATTATAAAACCTCTGTTAGAACAGGGGAATCCCCACAATGATTTTGGGAAAGGATTTTACTGTTCCACAAAATATGATACAGCCTGCCAATGGGCATGTAAAAACAATTCAGATGGTTGTGTAAACATGTATGAACTAGATAAAACAAATCTACTGGAACTCAATCTATCTGACGGAACTCATAGCATTTTGGAATGGATCGCTATCTTGCTGAATAACAGAAACTTTACTATTACGACACCACTGGCCGAAATAACAAAATCCTATATATTGCAGAATTTTCTTCCCTCCACAAATGGCATGGATCTTATAACAGGATTAAGAGCAGATGATTCCTATTTTTGCTTCGTAGAAGGGTTTATTTCCAATTCAATTCCTCTTCAGGTATTGGTTAATTCCATCAATAAGACAGGTGGCAATTTACAGACGGCATTGATATCTCAAGTTGCATTCAATAAACTTTCTTTTGTATCAAGTGGGCCTGCAGAAAAAGATATATATTACCCACTTATCACTCGAAAAGACCTTGAGTTACGTCAAAATATTTTCAAAGCTTCACAGCTCACTGAAGAATCCATCAATGATCTATATGCAATAGATTTTCTTAGACAGAAAATAAGGAAAACCGATGAACGCTTACAATCAACTATACTTAGATGACACAAGAAATCATATAGCATCTCTTTTTGACTATGCAATACTAAGCTGTAACAATGATATGGAAGAATTTTACAATAAATTCCTACATAGTATAGTTTGTTCTCAAATTGAGGAAGGAAATCCATATTATCTGTCAGGACTTAGTGGTATTGATTTGTATTCCATAATAATAGAAGAAAAAAAATTAAGCAGTCAACTTTCAAGTCAATCTCCAGGAACTCCTACTGAATATTTCGTAAACCTTCAGAGTGATATTTATTGGGCAGCAAGTTATCTTACCTATTATCAGTGGTTCTCGGGAAGAAGATTTCGTGACATAAACAGAGTCATATCTTTTAGATCTATAGTAGAATTATATCCATTTTATCATGAAACTGATATATCCTGTTTTGTAAACTTTATCAATTCTCTGTTTGCATCTCCAAATTACGAAACAAACCTAAAAAGGCTACGAGAAAAATCAGGATTATCTCAAGTCGAACTTTCACAAAAATCTGGTGTAAATCTCAGAAATATTCAGATGTATGAGCAGAAAAAAAACGATATAGACAAAGCTCAAGCCCAATTTTTGGTAAAAATAGCGAAAGTATTAAGTTGTAACATTACAGATCTGCTTGAAAAACCTCTCAACTGACGGGTAAAAACGAGAATTAAGTTTAAATAAAACACTTAATATTTCTCTTATTTTAATTAATAATTAAATTTAATATATATTATAAACTAATACACAATTACAATCCAAAATACTCCCCTACTCCAGTACATTATCAAATTCACAATTATGATAATCATATTAAATATTTAAATACCAGCCCCTTAATTAAAAATCATCATATTATCCACCAAAAATATGTAATCTCTTTTTTTTGCACTGATAAATTCTCTCTCCTTATCGCTTATAAAGTAAATCAAATGTTCGTCACATCTCATCTCTTCTATAAGCACAATAATCTGGCATAAAAATATCTTCAGGCAATTTTTGTGCAGAAAAAAAATATTTTAGTTTTAACACAAAATATCCGTAATCAATACTAGGGTGAGAATTATGAAAAAGATTGGGATAACATTTGCTTTTATTGCAGCATCTTTTGCAGTAGTAGGTTGTAGTGCCAATTTAGGTAATACAAGTTCATTCGCTATAAATGACAATGCAAGCAGCAGAAACATTTCAGTTTCCAGCTCTTCTGAAAATTACAGATATTCTGCCTGGACTATAGTCTCCAGGGCGACCCCATCATCCAAAGGTCTCAGACAGCGTTACTGTTATGATACTGATACAATAGAATACATTACAACTGAATATAAAGAACTTACATCACAAGATGTTCTAAAAATTTCAGGAGCAAAGAATCCTGCCTCCATAAAAAACTTTGTCATACCTGAAGAGTATTCCGTTGTTGCCGATAACGCCTTTACCGGATGCCTTAATTTAAAAAACGTTTCTTTTTCTGATAATATCCAGTCAGTAGGTTTCAATGCCTTTGGTGACTGTAAGAACCTTGAAAGTGTCAGCATATCAAGCATTGAAACTTGGTGTGCAATTGATTTCAGCAATGACTTAAGTTCAACAAGTAATCCACTGTCTATAGCAAGTCATCTCTATATGAACGGAAAAGAAATCAAAAATTTAGTTATCCCGGATTCAGTTACTTCCATCGAATCCTATGCCTTTGAGGGAGCTGCCTTTGATACTGTAATTCTGGGTAAAGACTTATACTCTATCGGAGCTTCAAGTTTTAAGAATTGCAGTAATCTTATCACTGTAGAAATCCCTGAAAGCGTAAGTTCTATCGGTAAAGATGCTTTTGCAGAATGCACCAACTTAAAATCTGTAGTCATAAGAGGATCTTTATCAGACAGTGAAGAAAATATCTTTACAGGATGTAACAATCTTACATCCATAATCGTAAAAGAAAATACTTCAGTACAAATAGAGACAAAAGCATTTGACAGTGACAATAGCATTACAGTTATCAGAGTTCCTTCTGATATCGACCTTAGAGACAGTGTTATTTTCAGTGACTATGTGGCAAAAACATCTTTTCAGATGCCTCAATACCAATACAATGATACTAAAGCCAGTCATGTTATAGACGCAGAAACTTTCAGCAGCATTATTCCACTTACAAAAGTAAATATTAGCACAAACGTAAGCCAGATGTCATTCTATGCCTATATTGGATATAGTGACAGTCTTGACTTTGAACTTGGGGAGCACAAATCCATACTTGATGATATACATTGTCAGGATGATTTGGCCATACCGGAAAACGAATCCTTGAATTCATTCATTGCTTATAACGATGACCGATACTATTTTTTTGATAGATTGCTCTTTAGTTGCTGACATTTTTGACCTAACAAGAGTATTATTTCACGAAAAAATAGATGTAATATAGTTTTTATAGCTTCCTGCAGTATAATTAAGTTTAAGAATCAATAAAAATATAATTTGGAGGAGTTAATCTTAATGCAGGAACTAGATCGTTTTGATACAACGGCTAAGAAGCAAATGAAATTGTCATCAAAGTTTGTCATACTTTTGGTGTTTTCTGTTGCCATAAGCTGTTTCGGTATCGGAAATATCTTTACAGTCAAATTTAACAACAATTTAAGATCGATAATTTCAGACAATCTGGATCACTATGTCACAGGTACCGACAATATTCTGACTGACTGGACTGAAAGCCTTGGAAATCTTACAGGACTTCTTTGTAACGATGTCTGTGTAATTGATAGCCTCATAGCCCATGATACAAAGACACTTAACAAGCGTATCAAAGAAATTGGAGCTTTATGCGGTCTGGATTCGATAGCTATCCTGGACACTAACGGCGTTGTCATTCAAGATGGAGGCTTCAATATAAACACAGGAGCCGACATGAGTACCCTATCCTGTGTCAAGGACGCACTAAAAGGTACACCACAGTACGGATATGCTGTGTTGGGAGATAACTCCGCCATGTCAATTGTCTATGCACAGCCCCTGAGAGACGGAAAAACCTCATATGGATGTATTATGGCAAGCTTTGAGATATCAAATGAAACTTTTGCCAATACAATAGAAGACGGATTCAACGTTGACGTTAACATATACAACAGGGACTTAAAAAAGACATTTTCTACCTTTAAATCAGATCCAAACCTTAATCCACAGGAACAACTACATCTGAAGGAAGTCATTTCATCAGGAAAGACCGCCTCGACAGTTGATACAATGGATGGCAAGACTTATTTTGGCCGCTACATCCCTCTTCTTTCTGGAGCAAACCAAGTAGAAGGTATCATATTCATCGGAATATCTCATGACATAATAGACAAGACATCAACAGCCACCTGGAACACAGTAGCTCCTCTTTTAATTCTGTTTATCTGTGTTATTACAGTCATAACACATTTTGTAATAAAAAAATTCTTCTCCAAGAGACTTGATAACGTAGTGAACTTCCTGAAGGATATGTCTGACGGCGAAGGAGACCTTACAAAGCGTCTTAAGCTTTTCAAGAGAGACGAAATTGGTGACGTTGTAATCAATTTTGACTTGTTCTGTGACAAACTCCAGAATATCGTAAAAGAAATCAAGAATGGCGAAGATGAGCTGTCTGTTGCAGGTCAGGATCTTTCTGCAAGTACAGAAGATACAGCAAACGCCATCAATCAGATACTTGCTAATATAGATACAGTTCACGGCCAGATTCAAGAGCAGACCAACAGCGTATCCCAGACATCTTCCACACTGCAGAATATTTCTGACACAATCACAAGGCTTGATACCCTCACAGAAAGTCAGACAGCCTGCGTAAATCAGGCAAGTTCAGCAGTAGAACAAATGATTGGCAATATTTCCTCGGTAAATAAATCAGTTGACCTTATGGTCAATTCATTCTCGTCCCTGACAGACAATGCAAAGACAGGTTTTACCAAGCAGCAAGATGTAAACGAGATGATTACCCGTATCGAAAATCAGTCAGAGATGCTTCAGGAAGCAAACCTTGCAATCAGTTCCATTGCGGAACAGACTAACCTTCTTGCAATGAATGCTGCTATTGAGGCGGCTCATGCAGGTGAAGCTGGAAAAGGATTCAGCGTAGTTGCTGACGAAATACGTAAATTAAGCGAAACTTCTTCCAGCCAGTCAAAGACAATCGGAGAACAGCTTACAGTCATAAAGGAAAGCATAACTGATGTAGTAAGTGCATCCAACGAGTCAAGCAGAGCCCTTTCTGCAGTAAGTGACAGAATCCAGGAAACAGACCAGATTGTAGCCCAGATTAAAGTTGCCATGGAAGAACAGCAGCAAGGCAGCAGACAGATCAGTGAAGCCCTGAGAAACATGAACGATTCCACAACCGAAGTCCGAAGTGCATCTAAAACTATGTTTAGCCAGAACAAAGATGTGGCTACTGAAATGGATAAGCTTAGGTCCAGCAGCAATGATATGCAACAAAGTATGGATGAGATGAGCTACGGAGCGACAAAAATAAATGAGACAGGAAAGGCTCTCAGCGGAATCACAAATAAAGTTCAGGATTCAATCAGTAATATAAGCACCGAAATCAACAAATTCAAGATTTAACTAAAAAATAAAAAAGGTTAGCCTCATTTTTACAGGCTAACCTTTTTTATTACCCTACTTCACCTTAAATCCAGTAATCATTGAAACTACAGATTCACTTGCAGTTTTATTTCGATTTATAGCTTCTACAGCAGAATCTGTTGCAGATTGCATTTCTTTCATTTCAAAAGATACGTTCTCAGACTCATCTTGCGTCTTCTGAGAAGTCTCCTGCAAGTTATTTATCTCAGTAAACAAAGTGGAACTTTCAGATCGCATCTGGTCAGAAGCTGACTTCATGGCATCTGTAGTATCATTCAGTGTATGCATCATCGAAAGAATGTTGTTTACAGCCTCCTGTTCCTCTGCCATTCCAAGACTGATTTCCTTCATAAGGCTATCCATGGAAGAAATCTTACTGCCGACACTATCAAACGAAAGTGAAGAAATATTTGAAGACTTAACTATATTATCTATAGAGTTTGTAACATCTTTTAGAAGTAATTTGATTTCCCCAGACTGCTTTGCAGAAGTTTCAGCCAAAGACCTGATTTCATCAGCTACAACTCCAAAACCTTTTCCTACATCCCCTGCGTGGGCAGCCTCTATAGCGGCATTCATAGCCAAAAGGTTTGTCTGACTGGCAATCTTGGCTATGGCACGGTTTGCAAGATTCAGCGAAGCAGACTGTTCTGAAATCTTATTAACATATACACTTACTTCTGCCTGGTTAATCTTACCTTTTTCTGATTCACCTACAAGTTGACTATACTCATTTGTTATCTGCTGAACAATTTTATCTACAGATTTTATATTGGCAGAAATCTGCTCAATAGCAGAAGAAGATTCCTGAATTGCATTGTTTTGGTTATGGATTTTGGATTCTAGGCTTGTAAGTTGATTTTCGACACTGTCTACAGAAGTTATCAGGTCCTTGACTTGGGAAGACTGCTCGGAAATACCACTTCCAATACTGCTTATACTGTTGGAAGTAGATTTAATATGGTCTATCTGAGTGGCCATCTTATTCTCTATCATGGCCCCTGTCTCAGTAAGAACCTTGCTATGGTCCTGCAGCTTTGCAATAAGATCTGCAAGACTCCTTATGACATTGTTGCAGTTCAATGCAAGATTATCAAGCTCCAATGAACCTGTTTCAGGAATCTGAGCCGTAAGATCAGCCTGTCCCTTGCTTATTTCTTCCATGGACCGCGAAATCTTGGACATAGAGCCAAATATTTTGGAATTGAAGAACCAAAGCAAACCTGTACCTATTCCAACTAAAAGCAAAGAAATCAAACCTATGGTTATACCTTCCCTGGTTATGCTGTTAACAAAATCACCTACAGCAAGGTCGCACCCCACAATACCTACTATCTTACCCTTTGAATTCTTTATTACACCATAACTGCTTATATTCCACCCCCATCCATCTTGATTTGCAAGACCTGAAGTAGAAAGTTTACCTGTATTATATGCGTTCAAGGGAGCCTCTCCCCAGGAGGACACATCTTCTTTGGTCCCGAGAGCCGAAAAATTATCCTTGTCACTAGGATCACAGCTACCATCTATTATATAACGCCAGACATTGTCTGATCCTTTTGCCATCGTATAAAGATACTCACAGCCAACCAGTTCCTTTATCTCAAGGAGTTGCAGTCTTGTAACTTCATAATAGGGATCTTTTTCGTCCATTACAGAAAGAAACTCCTCAAATTCATCTCCATCTATAAGACTCAAAGCTTTTTTTACAGTATTTTCATTCTGGGTTGCCGAGAAAGATACTGTTGTATTTATGAGCATCCTGATAGAAATCGAAGATACGATAATAAGCGAAATCAGTATAAACGCACTCAATGAAATGACAAAACTAAGCTTTAAGGATATTTTATGTCTCATAAATAAATACACCTTCCTTGAAAAAAATCTCTCAAGCTTAATTGTATTACAATAATTCGTGATTTCAAATGTTTCTATATTTTATGAATAGTTTTCCTAAAAATTTCAAACATTCCCTGAATAAGGAAAAATTTACTAAGACTTTTCGAAAAAAGTCCTTATGTTTTCGAAAAAAGTCCTTGAGTTTTCAAAAAAAGTCCTTATGTTTTTTTCAAAAGTCTTAGACTTTTTTGGGAAAGAATCTCATAGATGGCAAGACAATCTCAGACACCTCATACTCAATCGCCACCTGAAATGAATTCTGCATATATATCTTTTACCCTGTTATCCAATCTATTTTTATGATCATAAATATCATATGAAACTGGATTAAAAGAAATGACACATAAAGTAATAAATTCCTTAGGCTCCAATTCTGTCCATTTCTTATCAAAATATTCCTGACTAGCCTTGTCTAATCCAAATATTCCATTTCCAAAATAGATTTTTGAAAAATAATAATTATACAGAGTAGAATAATCTACATTTCTGACAAGATATCTGCTAGTAGCTAACACTATTATTCTATACTCAGTCATTGTATATTTATCAGGTTTAACCAAGATTGCAGCGACGGATTTTGAAATATTATTTTTTCGAGAAAAAGCATCTGTAATCAAAGGATATTTCCTAAATTCTGGATAACTGCTGTTGTTGTATGTAAATCCTGCAATTTTAAGCTGTTCGTCAGTAAGAGAAATTGTTGCTCCCTCCTCTAGAATTCTTGGCTCAACCCGTATCTCTTTTCCTTTGACGCACATACATAAAGTAATATAAAGTACCAGCAAAAGTAATAGCGAAACTGAAAATATAATACCCATGATCTTGAATATTTTTCTACCCATCTTATTCTCCTCTACAAGTACAAATCATATCTTCCAATAAATACTCGATTTCTATATTCACACCATTCTTTGTCTTTATATGGACAAGCTGTCTCTCATTGAAATTTTCCATTTCATAAGACTCTATTGATTTGGAACTCCTTAGGGCATATTTAAGAGACTGATATCCATAATCAGATGAACAAGTCCCATAAAAATTAATTTTTTGAATTCCTTTGTCTCTAAAAAGCTCTTCTAACTTAGCAAAGAATTTGTCATAAGAATTTGTTTCAAAAACTGACTTACTTTTTTTATCAAAGATCTTATACAATGATAAAGAAACAAATCCATCATTAGAGCAGAAAATTGCGTAATCATGCTTTCCATAGTAGGAAATATCATTAAGTCGAAAAAGCTCATATGCCCCCAAAGGCTTTATCGAAGAATATGGATTTTTTTTCACTGCAAACGTAAGCAAAAATAAAACTGAAAGAGATAGGACAACTGCAAATATACAGATGAGAATTCTTATGAAAATATTTCTTACCATTTTGGTATACTCCTCTCGTTAAGTTTCATTAACTCGATTGACATTGGTGTAGTATCTTGATTTTACAAGATTATTCCAGAATCTTCAAATAAATTAAAAAATTTCATACCGCAAAAGCAATCATCATTTTTATATTTTACAGGTGATAGATTTTCAGGAGACATCATTATGATAAGGGTATACTAAATAAACTTTTTTACAATCAAGCAAATGACAGTAAGCAAATATTTGTTTTTTTGTCCGATTACTTTATCGTATTTCGGATTATGTTTTAAACTTTGATAAACATATTCTTCAAAAAATTTATTCATATCAAGCATAGAACTAATTACATGGAGCGATTCTTTTTCAGTCAATAGTTAGGGGATCCAGTGCTTCGATGCAATTCAAATCAGATAATATTCTATTTATTTCAGCTTTAAAAAAGTGATGTGGTTTATACTTCTTATAGCAGTTATGATTATTCTATTTAAATATGATTGATAATCATAAACGATGGATTCAGTATAAAACCTTTCGCTGTGGACTAGATTATGCCTCAAGTTTTGAGAAAAAATATCTCGTAGGCTTTATCCTAAACAATATTTAGATATTTTGAACTCAGGCAGCTTCCATTTACAAAATTGCGGGTATGATTTGAAATTTCTTTTCGCTAATCTGAATATTAAAATCAAATAAACATTTATCTAACCCTTTGATGTATTTTTCGATTTTATCTTATACCCTAGTATATGTAACATTATTTTTGTAATTTTATAGTTATTTTTAGGTGATTTTTAATATAATTTCGTTTATATCTAAAATTATTTATCTCAAGATAGATATTTTCAATGGAAAATATCCTATATTCACCTTTTCTAGTCCCAATTCTCCGGCTCCACAAATTCTTATTGCCTTCCCCTTGCTCTAAGAGCTCGGTCAATTCTTATTGATGTAGATAAATCCCCACAAAAAAAGGAACTTTCACATTTTGTAAAAGTTCCTTCTCTGTTATTTCATCATTGCTGAATAATTTAAATGATGCTCTCTGGCATATGCAATAAAATCTTTTTCTTCCTGAGTAACACGGATTTGAAATTTCAATGGTGAGCCAAACTTTTGTTTTCTTCCTGCATTCTCGCGGGTTCCGCCATGACCAAACTGTTTTTCATATCCAGCAAGACCTGACTTCTTCATGTATTCTTTTTCTGTAATAATCTT
>JAZLGX010000051.1:0-92196 GCA_045616545.1 Treponema sp.
CACGTATATCATCTTCAAAGCCTACCCTTAATGTCTGTATCTTTCCATTCTCAAGATGGAATTCGAAGCATACAAATCTGCAAATAACAACGATACACACATACACCAAAAGCAGCTGGATTTCACGCTTTACTGAAAATGTCTTCAATCTTATCGCTATGATACATCGAGTAATAATCCATATTATCGTTATAAATAGAAAAAGTTGAAAGTACGTGATCTCAATCATTATCTCCGTGGCTCCTTAAAAACTCCGATTCGTCTATAAAATAAGATTTATTGCTCTTTTATTATACCTATTTGTAGCTCGATATCAAAATATATCTGGATAGATTATAACTTATTATTGACAATAGAAAATGAAGTCTTTAGAATGCAAACAGGAAGAAGCGTAGTGCCTCTTCCTGCTGTTAATAACATATCTAACGTCAGTTATTTCCTATTTACACAAACCTTGAAACAGTCCCCCTGATCCTATGTCTTAGAATCAGGTCTTTCAAAATCTTCTATATAATACTAACTATTACAGGTTATCAAAGAATCCCTTTGCCTTCAAGAGTTCTGCATTAAGGATTCCACCAAGAGCAGCACCACGTTTTGTATTATGACTCAACGCTACAAACTTAACGTCAAATACATTACATGGACGGAGACGACCAATTACACAAGCCATTCCCTTTTCTGTTTCTCTATCACGACGTGGCTGAGGACGATTTTCTTCGTGACGTACAACAATTGGATGTACAGGTGCACTAGGGAGTTCAAGTTCCTGAGGAAGTGATGTATAGCTTGTCCATACCTTTTCGATTTCTTCCAAAGTTGGCTTCTTATCTTCAGGGAGATCAAACTCAAGACTTACACAAGCTGTATGTCCATCAATTACAGGTACACGTGTACATGTAGAAGATACAACAGGATAGCTGGCATTAGCAATCTTATCTCCTTCTACCTTACCAAGAATTTTAAGACATTCTTTTTCTGTCTTTTCTTCTTCACCACCAATGTATGGTACAATATTGTCAATCATATCAAACGAAGCAACACCTGGATAACCTGCACCACTTGTTGCCTGAAGAGTCGTAACGATCATTCTCTTAACAGGATAACCTGCCATGATAAGTGCATGGAGAGGCATCATGTATGTCTGGAGACTACAGTTAGGCTTTACAGCGATAAAACCTTTGTCCCAACCATGATGAGCCTGCTGCTTTGCAATAATATCAAGATGACTTGCGTTAATTTCAGGAATGAGCATAGGTACATCTTCTGTCCAGCGGTTTGCGCTGGCATTAGATACAACAGGGATACCTTCAGCAGCATAAGCTTCTTCAAGAGCCTTGATTTCGTCTTTACCCATTTCGAGGGCACTGAAAACAAATTTACACTTTCCAAGAGCCTTTGATGCATCATTAGCATCTTCTACAGTAAGAGCTGCAACTGCTTCTGGAATATCACTTCCAATAAGCCAACGACTGGATACTGCATCCTTATAAAGTTTACCAGCACTTCGAGGAGATGCTGCAACATATGTAACTTCAAACCATGGATGATTTTCCAAGAGCTTGATATATCTCTGGCCTACCATACCTGTAGCGCCCAAAACACCAACTGCTATCTTTGCCATAGTATTTATCCTTCTTTTTCTTCTATATAATTATTATAAATTACACTCTTTAAGGGCAGCTTTTATAGTTTCCTGAGCCTTTGGATTTGCACTTACCAATGGCAATCTCAGGTATCCTGCAGGAATTCCCTTTACATTCATTGCATACTTGATACTTGTAGGGTTACCATCACAGAAAGCAGCCCTAAAGAAAGGCTGTAATCTGTAGTGAATTTCCTTTGCTTCCGCATACTTACCGCTTTCGCAATCATGTACAAGTTCTGACATGAGACCTGGAATAAGGTTAGTTACAACAGAAATAACACCATTACCACCTGCAGCCATCAATGGAAGTGTAAGCCCGTCATCACCACTCATTACGGAGAAGTTTTCCTTTTTACGACCAATCTTTTCGATTACTTCCATCATCTGGTTTATATTGCCGCTTGCTTCCTTAACACCAATAATATTAGGAAGTTCTGCAATTCTTTCCAAAAGACTTACACTGATATTCTTACCAGTACGCCCCTGTATGTTATATACTACTATAGGTAAACCAACTTCTGACACTGCCTTAAAGTGAGCATAAATACCTTCATCACTTGGTTTGTTGTAATAAGGAGTTACAACCAAAGCAAAGTCAGCACCATGTTCCTTAGCACGTTTGACATAACGTACAGCATCTCTTGTGTTGTTGCTTCCAGCACCTACCATAACTTTGACATCTTTACCTGTTTTAGCGTTGAATTCCTTTACCATAGGAATACAGATATCGATGAGTTTTTCTTCTTCATCTTCATCTAATGTAGGTGTTTCACCACTAGTACCAAGTGGCAAAAGTCCGTCAATGCCCTGTTCCAACTGAAACTGAACGTTCTTCTTAAAGCCTTCGTAATCAATATCCCCATTTTCAAACATTGGAGTGATCATAGCTGTATAAGAACCATGTAACATAACCATAATAAGTAACTCCTAAAACTTATTCATTAATTTATACAATTATTGCATAAATATGTAAAATATTCAATGGATACAAGGACAAAAAAAAAGGCAGCATCTGATTCTCTCTTATCAGACACTGCCATTTAATTTGAGTACTTTTTTAACATAATCTATGTGATCTCTTACTCCGCGTCACGACTCAAAAAATAACATTTTAAGATTAAATCACTTTTTGTTTCGTAACATGAAGCTATAATATACCCACTTATTCCACAACGCAACCATAAAAAACTACCATATTCATGGTAGTTTTTTACCCTGAATATGGTAATTTACTCTTTATTTTACTCAAAATATGGTGTATTGTTAAGAAATATGGAATTTTCAAAGTTTTTTTTATCCAAACTCATCTTTTTTTCATTAATTTTGCTCTTATATCCATATTTTGCATTTTCTTCCGAATTTAATGATATTAAGATTCCAAAAGATGAGACTTTACCTATAAAAGTCGGTTTTTATATAGACGAAAAAGGCTCAAAATCCTGTGAAACCATTCATGATACATATTTTATAGAAACTCAACCTCGGTTTAACCCTGCCTTATACAATGAAGTTATATGGCTGGATATAAAATTCCCTAATTCCAGAGCAAAAAACGGCAAGAATCTTGTGCTAGGTTTTGGTGCCGAATATCTTGATTTTGCAGAAATGTATATTCCGACAAAGGATGGATGGACTTTCTACGGGCGTACAGGCCACAATATTTTACGAGAAGACAAAACAAATCCTTCCTGGCGCCTCAACATACCTTTTAACCTGGATGAACTTAACGAATCCCAGGGATTTGTCCCAAAAAGTGAAGACTTTTATCATATAAGGGTGAAAATGAAGTCTTCTCTCGGCTCTCCCATAAATATCATTGTAGCAACAGAAAGAAACTTCAATAAAGATACTATCACCCTAACAATATTCCATTTTCTCTTGATTGGTATTTTTCTTTTTGTATCGGGATTCATGTGTTTTTACGGATTCACGTTTCGAGATGACATATACAAAAATCTAGGCTTTGCCACCATATGTTTTCTTCTCATGCAACTACAAGTTACAGGTATAGGTCAAAGTGTATTTTGGAATGATCTTTGCAGAGTCAGCTACGCTCCAAGGTTCTTTTATATCATTGAATTATTCCTAGTATATTTTATGACTACTTCATTCAGGGCAATCATAAAAGAAGAACATGGTCCGGAAAATCTTAACAACATTCTTCCCTATATTCTGGTTTTACTGACCATCAATATTATCATCATATTGCTAGTACCTTCAAACATCATTGTAAGTATCTGCTCATCGATTCTCTATATTTTCTGTTCCATCTTGTTCATTACCATAATCGGAATGATAACATTTGGGAACAAAGCTTTACACATACAGATGTTTTTTCAGATACCCGCTTTTTTACTCATAGCTGGGCGCCAATTATTTTATCTAGCAAGGACATCACCAGACAATCCTTTCTACACGATATACACTGATGACTATTTCTTCATAAATTATCTGATATTTACATTCATAGAGATTCCTCCTATCTATTTGACCGGAAAACGTATAATCCTAAGAGTTCAGGCTATAACTCAAGTTGCAGTCAAAAACAAAAAAGAAAACCAAAAACTCATTAATCAATTTGCGTTTTACAATGCTATTGCTCATGAACTATTGGATTTGAGCAATATTATCAGAACCTCAATACGACTTCCATATAAACCGGACACAAAAGAAGGCAAAGAGAACGCAAGCCTCATCGAGCGGTCAGCAGTCCAAACTGTCGACATGTTAAATACAGTATGCGTAACATCAGGAACCGAAGATGCAAAAGAACTACCTATTGTCTTTAATGATTTTTTTGACAGTTGTCTTTCTCTCATTCTCCCACTCGCAAGACTAAGGGGAAATATCGTAGAGATCCACAAAAATATTGAAAAGAAGCTTATAGTCTATGGAGATCCTAATCTACTTGAATATATTGTTTCCGACTTTCTTTCAATGATGATTGAATACTCTCCAAAAGACACTGGCATTATTATTGATTTATCCTCTTCTAAAAACACAATTCACTGTAGCATTACAAGCCAGATTAATAGTTCCGGCCACAAATCAATCAAGCAGATATTTGAAGACAATGACAGTGACTTTACCAAAAAAAAGGTTAACCAGTATTTTTTAGTTGGCTTCAACCTCATAAAGAAAGGTTTACAGCATTATAATGGAAACTTTGATATAACACCAACTGCAAGTGGCTATAGGTTCAGCATAAACCTGACATTCAAAAGAATTGCATTTGAGTATTCTGATTCACTTCCTCTGATCACAGAGCTTCTTGTCTCACAGGAAGTAAAGGATTATTCAATAATTAGTACAGAACAACTGCTTGAACAATCTCTTAAGGCAGCAGAATTTTCTCAAAACATACTGGTTATAGAAGAAGTAGCACAGAACAGGGACATTCTTTTTTCAATGCTCAAGAACCTATACACTGTTACCACGATAAATACAGGTGTCGAAGCTTGGGATTACTTACATTCCTCTGCGCCACTACCTGATTATATCCTCGCTGAATTTGAACTCCCTATTATGAGTGGTTTGGAACTATTCAGGCAGTGCAGCCAAGATGAACGTCTTAAAAATATTCCATTTATATTCATTCTCCCAGTTTCAATGTACAGTAAAAAAAGCGAGCTATTGTCAAAAGGTGCCTCTGGATGTATCACAAAACCGTTCACTCAGCAGGAAATAATAGATACTCTTATATCTATACGTAACGTAGCGCTTTGTAGTCATAGTACATTTATGTCTCAAATTACAACAGTAATTAATACTCCTCATTCGCCAACACCATTACCAGAACCTGTACATATAGAGCAAGCATCTAAAAAAACAACTCCAATGTTTGCAAACTTTAATTTGTCAAATAGGGAACAACAAATAGCTCTCCTTATCCTTGAGGGGAAAAGCGATAAGGAAATAGCCGCAGCATTGGATATATCTCCAGGAACTGTTGCAAGTCATAACAAAAATCTATTCAAGAAACTGGATGTCCACAGTCGTGTTGAATTGATGAATAAACTACGTTAATATACAATAAATAAAATACAGTGAGGTTAAAAAATGGCAGGAAACACATTTGGACAGATGTTCAAAGTAACTACTTTTGGGGAAAGCCACGGAGAAGCCCTGGGATGTATCATTGACGGATGTCCTGCAGGTATAGCTTTTGATCACGACTTTCTGCAAAAGGAAATGGATAGGCGAAAACCTGGTCAAAAAGCAAATGGAACAGAAAATGCAGCTGTAACATCCAGAAAAGAGAGTGACAAAGCTCAAGTATTAAGTGGTATTTTTGAAGGCAAAACAACAGGAACTCCTATAGCCATTTCTATATTTAATTCCAACCAGCACTCCTCTGACTATAACAACATCAAGGATAAGTTCCGACCAGGACATGCAGATTATACATTCTTTTCAAAATATGGAATAAGGGACTACAGAGGCGGCGGTCGTTCCAGTGGAAGAGAAACATGTGCTAGAGTAGCTGCAGGTGCTGTTGCAAAAATGCTATTAAAATCATATGGCATAAAGATCACAGCATACACTAAAGCTATTGGCGGCATCACTGCATCCAACACAGATTTGTCATTTATAGAAGAAAATCCATTACGCACTGCAGATCGAGAAGCTTTTGAATCAATGAATAACCTTGTCAAACAAGTACAAAGCCAAGGTGACTCTATCGGGGGAATAATAGAATGCATCATTACAGGGTGTCCAGCTGGACTTGGCGAACCTGTATTTGATAAGGCCGATGCTTTACTTGCCCAAAGCATGTTGTCCATCGGAGCTGTCAAAGGTATTGAATTTGGTTGCGGATTTGAGGCTGCATCAAAGCTTGGCAGCGAAAACAATGACCAGATGATAGCCGGACCTAATTTTGCCACCAATAACGCCGGAGGTATTCTTGGTGGAATAACCCGCGGAGATGAAATAATTTTTAGAATTGCAATAAAACCGGTTCCAAGTATTTATAAAGCCCAAAAAACATTGAATACTTCATTTGAAGAATGCGACATGCAGATTCAGGGAAGACACGATGTGTGCTTATGTCCTAGAATAGTCCCTGTAGTAGAAGCTATGTCAGCAATTACCATAGCCGATTTGCTTTTACGAAACAAAAATGCAAGACTCAATGGATAATTTAATATGAAAGCAAGGATATTTTCTATACCATCTGTATTCTCAGTAATAATCTGTATCTTTATTGGATACGATTGCTTTAGATCAACATTAAGTACCTTAAGACCCCAAGATCCTGCCAAATTAACTGCAAAGGAAAGATTGGAACTTGATGGTGAATTAAACGCGCTTTATCCGGAAAGAACTTCTTTACTCTCTCAACTTCCATATGAAGTCAATGTCCCTGACTTATTCATAAATGCTGAAAGTGCAATACTTATTGATTCAGCAACCGGAAGCATTTTGTTTGAAAAAAATGCTGATGAACCTATTCCTCCTGCATCAATGACAAAGCTAGTTGAAATGTATGTTGTTTTCGAAGCAATTGAAAATGGAGAAGTATCTCTTGATGATGAAGTTCCCCTTCCTCCGCAAAGTTGGGCTGTCAATTTACCTTCAGATGCTTCTATCATGTTTCTTGCACAAGGACAACATGTAACTTTAAGAGAGCTTTTACTGGGACTTTCCATTGCTAGCGGCAATGATGCATCCATAGCTGTAGCAAATTACATATGTGGAAACATGGAAGATTTTGTCCAAAGGATGAATTCTGTCATTGAGTCTTTAGGATTAAAAAATACACATTTTGTAGAATCTTCCGGATATAGTGAAAAAAATATTACTACTGCAAGAGATTTTGTTTCCTTCTGCAGGGTATATATAAACAGATTTCCATATGCAATCTCAGATTTTCATTCACAAAAGATTCTCAGATATCCTCTGCAAAAAAATCTTCCAGACAACCAGAAGTCACAAGGAGACAGTCAAGCTATAGTCCAATATAACACGAACAAAATGCTGGGAACCTTAGATGGATGCGATGGTCTAAAAACCGGGTTCATATACGAAAGCGGTTATAATATTGCGCTTACTGCAAAAAGAGGCAGAACCAGATTTTTATCTGTAACAATGAAAGGTCCTGGAAAGGGCTCTATACAGGGTAACAAATACAGAAATCAAGATGGAAACACCCTGATGTCCTATGCATTTGATACTTTCTATGATTATACGGCAGAAAACAAAAATCACACTTTTACAGTAGGAACTCTTGGCTCTCAATTAAAGTCTATAAAGCTTATACCGTGTAGGGATGAAACTTTTTCAGTTCCCCACATAAAAGGAGATACTGCGAGAGATAGTGCTGAATCAGTAAAAGCACGTGCTTATATACCAGAATACGTATTCGGCAACATAAAGAAGGGATCCCAATATGGTACCATAACATACTCCATCGATGACAACGTTCTTCAGATAATACCATTAGTTGCCGATAGAGACAGTTCATGTACATCGGGATACGCATATCTAAGAGACAAATATACAAGTATCTTACTCGAAATACTAAGAAACAATAATTAGAGATTAATTAAGTGAACTTATATCTACAATAGAGTATCCATTATTTAAGAGAGATGAAATAAGGAGGTCAATTTTATCGTAGATATATTCACTCCTGGTGCCGTTCACTTTGCCAACAGATACAGCTATAACATCACCATCTTTTGCAGTGCCAACATACCTATCGATAAGATAATCTACGCTATAATATTCACCTTTAGCCTGTTCTATACAGGATCTATCATCAAGAGCAATATCTCGATCTATATACTTATATCCTGAGGATGAACCTGCATTTTTAACCATATCATTAGATTTATAATAAGGTGCATGCCAGTATAAAGATAATTCTTTTCCTGTAACTGAATAAAATAAATCCTCATTACGTGCAAGTCCTTTTTTTATAAAATCAGCATCTATAATAAAATTGGACTCAAACAAATCCGCTGAAGAATAAAATGATGAAGCGCAAGGATAACTTGCAGCAATCTGTGCAGTCTCCTTTGGATACCTTCTGATGAATTCTCCGTTTATAAAGAAAGTACACTTCAGATCAAACTTCTGCAATGCTACAAAAACTTTCGCAAGTCCATCAGCATTATCAAAAGCATCAAAAACCAAAGCTATCTTTTTTTGTTTTGGGATTCTATACTGTGTCTCCTTATTGAGAACATATGTCTCAGCAGGACCTATCGCAGCTCGTACATATATTGCATTCTCAAAATAGGAATTCTTGGAATCATCAAGATATACCCTATACTCCTTGTTGGAACAAGCAGATTTAGTTACTAAAGAAGTTTTGGAATCTTTCCAAATTCCTTTATCGGCATCATATACATAATACTTGGAATTATTCTTAGTTCTGGCAACAATCTGCCCATTTACCCAAGCAGAATCATAAACCGCGGATAGTACAATGACTCTCGAATTATCTGACTTTTCTAAATTAGTCTGCATGGGCCAATACTTTACAGTTTCAGAAGAGCCAACAAAGAGTCCACTATCACCATTCCATATGTAACTTGTAACTTTCTCCCCTGTCAAACGAGAAACTAGTTTCCAATTGCACGATTCATACACATACAGATTGTTTTCAGTAGCCAAAGCTATATATTTGGAACTCGGTGATACTCTAAAGCCCTGTGGATTTGCTACATCCATGATATGTTTCATTTCTTTGGACACAGAATAAAGCGATCCCATCTTCTTGCCTGTATCATAATTTATATAATAAAGCCACAACATAGGTTTATTTTCATTAGTCCAAAAAAGATTGTAATCAAGGATACATCCTTTTACACTTGTTAATGAAAATAATCCGTCATTGCTAAGAAACTCATATCCATTACTATTCAACAGATAGCTGCAGACAATTTTATTGTCATTAATCACAATAAGTCTACTGCCTGCTGCATCAACCCAAAAACTATCCTGATACGGATTAAAGCAAAAATTCAATCTTCCAGATATGACTCCAGTTCCTGCAAGATCAGAATACAAACCTCGTGTGTATAGTTCTTTCTCCTGTATCACATAAACTATATCTGTATCTACATAAATAAGAGAACCTGTTTTAGTCCACTGAACACTATTTATTGTTCCTCTGCCAATACGACAATAATCATCAGGCAACTGCATATTTTTGAAAACCACATCTGGAGATACAAAATATACATACCCATTGGACTCATATAAAACATGCTGGCTATTGAAAGACCAACGCACATTTACTTTATCTAAGTAGAATGATGTATTATCGTTAAGGATTTTTGATTGACCAGTATCTGTATTTACAAGTATAAGTTTTCCATTGGAATTCTTTGATTGCTCTACATAGCATATCCACTTACCATTAGGACTGACAGAATAGACAGGAGTCTGCTTATACGATGTAGGGATTTCAGCATTTACTGTTTTCCAGTCAAACTTATCTGATGAAATATCATAAATACCGGTTCCGTACCGATTTCGTATCTGTAGCTTGCTACCATTATCCAATAATTCCATTTCATCTGGGTAACATGTCAAAATCTTACTTTTTGGAACAGATTGTGTATTAATGCCGTTTACTGAAGTCAGCAACAGACTTGAATAAGAACTTTCACCTGTAATATTATGCGTTACAGAGTACAGCAACTGATTGTCGTCATTTAGAGCTAGATTATCAAACATAATTCCAGCTATTGTTGTATGAACAAATAAAAATCCAACCACATATACAGACAAAAGTTTCTTTATCTTCATAAAATCACCAAATATTATTTTATAAGACTTAACGGATCCATAAGTTTACCATTCTTATAAACAGAAAAATGGAGATGTGGACCTGTAGAATATCCTGTACTTCCAACAAGCCCTATTACAGTTTCCTGAGACACACGAGCTCCTTTTGTTGTCTTAATCTGACTCATATGAGCATAAAGTGTCTGATAGCCATCATGATGCTTTATAATTACATAATTGCCATACACACTTGAATAACCTGTAAAAATTACAGTACCACTCATTGCAGCTCTAATTGGAGTTCCCTTAGCACAAGCCATATCAATTCCAGTATGATTGGAAGCATAACCTGTTATTGGATCTGCCCTTGGTCCAAATTTTGAAGTCAGTCGATATTTTACTGTCAATGGACAAATAAACATCTCTCCCATAGCTTTCTGTAATGTATCAGTATCGAGTTTTGCACCAGGAATATACAGAATAGTTCCTTCGGAAAGCTCTTCAGAAACCATATCATTAACATCAAGTATATGCTCTATAGGAATATCATATACTTCCGAAATTGACTCGATTGACTCATTCTCAGTAACTGTATGAAACAGACCATCTACTGAAGGAATCTTTAATTTTGTTCCAACAGCAAGATACCTTACATTATTAATCTTATTGACAGCAATTAAGGTGGAAATATTTGTCAAGCCAAATTTAAGACTAATGCCACTAATTGTATCCCCTTTTTGCACAGTATACTCTGTAAATTTGACAGGTTCTGTCAAATTAGCATCAGAAAACCAATCCACTGGTGATCCACCAACAATATCTCCATCTTGACGGCAATAGCTTATATTCTCAGATACAAAACTAGACATAGCGCTATCGAGATAATCAAGCTGCATATCACCTACAGACACAAACGGCACAGTTCTAGCATAACTTTCGAAATAATCAGTCAAAAATCTCACGATGCCAGGAATTTGAGTAAAAAACATCATTACAGGGACAATCCATAGATATCTTGATATAATCTTTACCCTTTTACTTATTATTGCTATTGCAGCCTTTACATCGAAAGTATTTTGTATTTCTGTATTTTCAATAGAGTAGCTTCTAGTATTTTTCCTTGGTTTATCAAAAAGAGGCTGATAACCATACAAAGCTGTATTTTCACTATAATTGATAATTTCCATAATCATGTTATCGACAGAAAAATAGTTACATATTAGAATAATACACAACATGAGATCATTTATAAATAAAACAAGCAAATACATTTTATTGGTCATTATTCTGATTTTATTTGTCAAATTATTTATACTTCAGATTTTGAAGGTTCAAGGTAACTCAATGTATCCAACTATACAACAAGGAGACCACATTATTATAAATAAACTTGCATATGGTCTCTGTATTCCCACAGGATCCAGACTATTTATTCAATGGTCTACACCAAAACCTGGAGATATAGTCATATACATGTATCAAAATAATATCATCGTAAAAAGAGTTGCTGCTGTCGGTAATACACCACTGGAATATTCGAAAGATTACGGGTATAATCTTACGATAGGAGAAACGAGTTATCATTTGACAGAAGAGCAGTACCATATGATACGGTACAGTAGTATTGTCCCTGAAAACACAATTCTGGCAGTGGGAGATAATCAGGATGAATCTATCGACTCCCGAAACTATGGTTTCATTCCTACAAATAACATATTAGGCAGGATTATCAATAAATGAACAGTTTTTTCGTAAAGCACAGAGTATGGATTGTAGCTGTTCTTTCTTCAATTATTTTAGTCTATATCTATTCAAAGTATGTAAAGCTAGCATTTAAGGAACAAGTTGTCTTTACGCAAAAAAATACAGTAACTGAGCGAGGGTCGATTGTTGACCGAAACGGTAAACCTTTGGCTGTCCAGGCCAATTTTTATCACTTTGGAGTTACCCCTAAGATGATAAAAGACGTTGACTCCTTCGCTGAGGGTGTATCTCCATTCATAAATATGAGTAGTTCTGAAATTGCTGCAAGAATCAGATCATCGAGCTCCAGTAGTTTTGTTTACATCAAAAAGAAATTATCACAAAGCCAGTATGATGAACTTAACAAATACATCATAAAAGAAGGCTATACAAATGTAGCAAGATTTGACAGAATTCCTGGACGGATTTACCCAGAAAATGACTTGGCAAGTCAGCTTATTGGATACATGGGAGATGACGCAAAAGGGCTCAGCGGAATCGAATATTCAAAGCAACAGGTACTATCCCCTGCCGAAAATGAAACCAGCGGTAAGAATATATATTTGACGATAGATGCAAATCTTCAGTACAAACTTGAAAAACTTGCAAAGGAAGCTTTGGAGACAACACAAGCCGAAAGTTTGATGCTTATTGCTGCTGAAGCAAAGACAGGAGAAATTTTGTCTTACATAAGTTTGCCCTCAACTGACCTAAATGAATATGGACAGTCATCATCGGACCAAAAAATGGACAGACCTGCTATAGAAGCTTATGAACCGGGAAGTGTATTCAAGATTTTTTCTACGGCAACTTTTCTTGACACAGGGGCTATAACCGAAGACTCTCAATTTTTGTGTGATGGAATATACGAAAAAACAACTAATCGAGGCGAAAAAATAAAAATAACCTGTCTTGATCATCATGGATGGCAAACTGTCAGAGAGGCTCTAAAGTACTCATGTAACGATGCATTATCCCAGATGAGTGACGAAATAGACACTGATACTTTCCTCGAATATATTCATAAATTTGGTTTTGGTGAAAAAACAGGTGTTGAACTTCCTGCAGAGACAAAGGGGACTGTAAAGAACCAAAACGACAAATACTGGTCTGCCCGCAGTAAAGCAACAATATCCATCGGACAAGAAATCAGTGTAAGCGCATTACAAATGGTTCAAGCTGCAACTGCCATCGCAAACAACGGAACACCTGTGAAACTTACGTTCATAAAGCGTATTACAGATAGTTATGGGATTGATGACTACATACATAATACAACTTTGGGAGATAATGTTCTTAAACCAGAAACTGCACAATACATTCTCAGTTGCATGGAAACAACAGCCCAAAGCGGGACTGGAAGCAGAGCTTCACTCGGTGATATATCAATTGGTGTAAAAACAGGTACAGCACAGATGGCTGATCCAATAAATGGTGGCTACAGCGAAACAGACTTTCTGTCAAACTGTCTGGCTATTTTTCCTGTAGAGAACCCAGAAATAATTCTTTATATTGTAATCGAAAAAGCAAAAGGAGAGACTTATGCAGGTCGTATAGTAGCTCCTGTAATTGGAAAAGCCGCTGATGAAATCATAGACCATTTAGGAATGAACAGAGCCGGTGCAGCTAGCCTTGAACACTCAGGAAGGATCTTGATTAACGAAAACAAGCCTCTTGACCTAAAAGATACAGTTCCAGACTTCATTGGAAGGCCCAAAAGAGATTTATTACCACTGTTAGATGGAGATAAAATAAAATTTAAGATAATAGGTGAAGGTTGGGTTGTTGACCAAAACCCTCCTCCAGGCACTACAATCACGGAAAACATGACAATTGAACTCTATATGGAATAATAATTTAGAACTATTTAAGGTAAGATTTCCCCTTTTATATGATAACATTAAAGAGCTTATATCAGTCTACGATGCGAATGTATACACACAGGATTTCAATATAACTGTCGAGCAATGTAAGAATCTTTCATATACTCTAAGAGAACATAACGTATATCTACATTCCCGCTATAACCCACAAAGAGAAGCCCAACAGCTTATCGCGGATTTTGACAATGAATTTGAAGCTGCTGCATTCCTCGGGTTTGGATTAGGATATGGAATAGCAGAGTTTGCTTCAAAGTATCCAACTAAAACATTAATTCTCATAGAACCAGACATAAAAAGACTATTACTAGCTCTTTGGTATTTTGACTGGAGTACCATATTTAGCCATAGCAAACTCATACTCCTTGCAGGATGTGACTACGAAAGTGCATCTGCTGTTATACACAAATATAACCCTGAAGAGATAAAAATATACATGCAGTCATCATGGATTTGTCACGATCCAACTTTTTTTGATAATCTTGTGAAGAAAATACGACAAAAAAGACAGGCTGACCAAGTCAACACAAACACTCTTGAAAAGTTTTCCAACCTCTGGATGAGAAACAGTCTTTATAACCTAACAGCAATACAAAAACTTGATGGTATCCAAAAATATCAAAAAAAGGCGGAAAACATCCCGTTTGTAATAATTGCTGCAGGCCCAAGCTTGGAAACAGTTCTGCCATATATCAATGATATAAAGAAGAGAAGCATTCTCGTATGTGTCGATACAGCAGTACATGCTTTATTACGCAATGGAGTAGAACCGGATTTTATTATTCTTGCAGACCCTCAGTATTATTGCGCACGACATTTGGATTTTATGTCCTGTCCAAGCTCAACCCTGATAACAGAGCAGGCGGCCTGGCCATCCGTATTCAGATTTAATTGCAAAAAAGTAGAGTTATTTTCCTCCATGTATCCTGTAGGACAGTATTTTGAATCTAAAATAGAATCTAGGGGAAAACTTGGAGCTGGAGGAAGCGTAAGTACAACAGCATGGGACTTTGCTCGTTTCTGCGGATGCAAGGAAATTTATATAGCAGGCATGGATTTAGGATTTCCTGGTAAGCAGACACATATAAAGGGGTCTCAATTTGAAGAAGAAATACACAGAAAATCAGATAGACTTCTCAATGCTGAAACATATAATACCAGGACTTTAATAACATCCAATCCTCAATATGTACAAGATTATACCGGTAAAGAGCTGCTTTCTGACCAGAGGATGACAGTATTTGCCTGGTGGTTTACTCAAAACTGTACAACTGCTGCAAAAAATGGGCAAATAACATATACTCTTACTCCACAAAGCTGTAAGATCGACGGAATAAAACTTTGCAATATTCAAGACTTCTTGTCCAAACCTAAAATACCTGATCTCATCCAAAACTTCACTTCATTATCAGAAGAAAACTGTGATCAAAAGGAGCAGTTTATAAAACTTACAGAAGCATTTTCAAAAGAAATGACAGATCTTGAGCATCTCAGTAAAAAAGGTATCGAATTATGCACTAAGATTCAATTAAATAAATTAAAAGCACAAGAAATAATGCCTAAATTACAGGAACTTGATTCCAAAATTCTATCATCAAACACAAAAGATGCTGCAGCTCTTGTATTTCCGACAAAAAGACAGTTGGATGAACTTACAAAAGACAGCCCAGACGATCCAATACTCAAAAACATATATTATTCAAAAACAATATATACAAGCCTTTACACAGCAGTAAAGAAATATACTAATATTTTAAATATTCTTGGATTATTAGGTTAAGTTTTACTCCACATAACCGATAAAATAATCGTGCTATGATAGATCATTTTTCAACGGACGGGTCATTTGACGTCTAGACGGCCGTTGAAAAATGAGCTTTTTTTAAAAAGAACCAAAGAGTTTTGGTTCTTTTTTTTTGCAAAAAATCTAATTTTACCTTTACAGATGGATTTTTTTGAACGAAAATAAATGTAGAATGCTATGAATACCTTTAGAATACAAGATTTGACATCAGATACATATTTTTCTTCAAACCTGTATATAGATCCAGGATTTTTAGTAGCAATTCCTGAAGTTCCTCTAACGCAGGAAACTATTGACAGTCTAAAACAGTGGGGATTCTTACAATTAGTATCGCAAGGTAAAATTGTCGAAGCTCCTTCTGTCAAGAAGCTTTCAACGAAAAAAGCTGTAGTCATAGATGAAGACGACGATTCCATCGGACTAGAAGACGAAAACAGAAAACCCAGTATACTTGAGCTGAGAGAAATGATCGAGAAAGCTCAAAAAGGATTAAAATCTTTAAGTTCATCAAGACGCTCAGTGGATATTTATGACAGTGTAAAAGATCTCTATGATCTTTATTCTCAATATATTGAATGTATATATACTCATTACTCTACAAATAAAAGTTTGGAAATTGATGAAATCAGTGATGTAATGAGAGAATTATGTGTCTTTATCAAGGAATATAAAGCATATATCTTGCGTATAAATCCTAGTTTTGAAGCACGAAATAAAAACTTCATTGTTATACATAGTCTAAGAACAGCGGTTATTGCTGTTACAATGGCAGAACAACTCGTTATGGCAATGCCCAAAATAATTGAATTATGTATTGCTTGCATTCTTCATGAGATTGGAATGATAAAACTACCACCTCAGGTATATCTAAACAATAAACCTTTGACTCCTGCGGAAAAAGCTCAGTTACTAACCCATCCAATAATGAGTTACACCATAATAAAAGAAGCCAAATTTCCTTTAAGCATTCAACTGGCAGCCCTAGAACACCACGAAAGGGAGAATGGTGCTGGTTATCCGCGACATATGAGAGGAGAGCAGATTTCCAATTTTGCAAAGATTATTGCAGTAGCATGCTCTTTTGAGGCGATATCTGCACCTCGTAATTACAAGGAAGATCGTACAACATATGATGCGATGATAGAAATATTAAAGAATCCTAATCATCAATATGATGACACAGTTCTAAAATCCCTTCTATTCAGTCTGTCATTGTACCCTGTAGGATCATATGTATATTTGGGAAGTGGTAAAATTGCACAAGTAGTCGAAGCTATTCCTAGCTCTCCCAAAACACCTATTATCCAAGTTCTCGGAGAAGAAGATAATGATGGAAATCCTCTCACAGTCAAATCAAACGATACAGATTACAAGATTGTAAGAGTTCTTAACAAAAGAGAAGCTACTGATTTATTAAAGCAGATAAACAGCTAGTTAAAGAAATCTCGGAGTTTTTCCACATCCCTTATGAAGTTATCATCAACAACAGGAGGATTCTCAGCAAAATACAGTATTTGCTGGAGTTCTTCCTGGGTGTGAACTCCCCATAAAGGAACAACATGTTCGTATTGCGCCAGAAAGCCAAAAGCAAGAGGGATATTATTGACAACACCACCATTCAGAGGTTGCATAGCAATACATCCGACATCTTTTTCTTCACAAAGCTTTACAATATCGTGGGCATCACTACCACAAATCATATTAAATGGAAACTGAACAACTTCATATAGTCCACTTTCAATTGCAACTTTGGCTAAATCATATCGCTCAGTGGTAAAACCGATATGTCGGATTAATTTCTTTTCTTTTAATTCAACGAGAGTGTCATATATGCCATCACTACCTCTGGCAACAGGCACATAATCCAAACTCTCTATCTGATACAAATCAATAAAATCACTTTCAAGAGTCTGCATGCTTGCATCAAGATCAGCCATGAGATCTTTACCATTACGAGCATTTGTCTTGGTTGCAAGCATAACATTCTGTCTTATACCATGGAGAGCAGCACCTAATCTACGTTCACAAACTTCAGTACTGTGTGATGTATCAAAAAAGTTTACTCCACTTTCGTAAGCCTGGTGTACAATTATGCAAGCCTTTTCATCAGCAGCTTCTCCAAAGGCCTCAATTTCTTCGCAATCAAGACTCATTGCCCCAAAAGCAGTACGGCTAACAAGCAGATTAGACTTTCCTAACGCAACATATTCCATGATATAAAAACCTCTTGGTACTCAGATTTTATGGAAAACTATCTATCGGTGCGAACTACAGGCTTGTAGTTACGGATAGCATTCTGGATAAATCCAACAAGTTCACTAAGCTTAACGCGTTCCTGTTCCATACTGTCACGATAACGTACAGTAACAGAATCATAATTTGGACTTTCCTTATCAAGTGTATCATAGTCAACAGTTACACAGAAAGGAGTTCCTACTTCATCCTGACGACGATATCTCTTACCTACAGTACCAGATACATCATAGTCTGTAACAAAATCTTCCTTGAGGAGGTGCTGAATTTCCTTAGCCTTCTCAGCAAGGCCATCTTTCTTCATAAGAGGAAGAACAGCAACAGTGATAGGTGCAAGACGAGGATCAAGATGAAGAACTGTTCTATAATCCTCAGGTTGTCCTTCAGCAGCAACATTTTGTTCTTCATATGCTTCACAGAGGAACATAAGGAAGTTACGGTTAAGACCTGCAGATGTTTCAACAACATAAGGTATATACCTCTTGTTACCATCTTCCTGATCAATGTAGTTCATATCCTTCTTGGAATATTCCATATGCTGACTAAGGTCAAAGTCTGTACGGCTATGGATACCTTCAATTTCTTCAAATCCAATTGGGAAATTATAAGTAATGTCGTAAGCATCTTTAGCATAATGAGCAAGCTTATCATGATGATGCCACTTGAGCTGTTCAGCTGGGATACCATACTTCAAGTAGAAGTTCCAGCGTTCCTGTCTCCATCGTTCAAAAGTTTCATCTTCTGTACCTGGTTTACAGAAATACTCCATTTCCATCTGCTCAAATTCACATGTACGGAAAATAAAGTTCTTGAATATGATTTCATTACGGAAAGACTTTCCAACCTGAGCAACACCAAATGGAATCTTCATACGGTTAGACTGTACAATACTCTTAAAATCAGTAAAAATACCCTGACATGTCTCTGGACGCAGATAAATCAAATGAGATTCATCAGCAATAGGTCCTTGGTATGTTTTGAACATAAGGTTAAATTCACGCACTGCTGTATATTTTCTGTTTGTAGAACCACAAGTAGGACAATTGATATTAGCATCAATATATTCCTTCATTTCTTCATGGCTCATAGTATCAACAGGCTTACAAGGAGCCTTATCTGGATGAGAAGCTACAAAATCTTCAATAAGCTTGTCAGCTCTGTGACGAGCATTACACTCAAGACAGTCAACCATTGGATCAGAAAAGTGATCTACGTGACCAGAGGCTTTCCATGTTGTATGATGCTGGAATATTGCAGAATCAAGACCAACAACATCATCATGGAGCTGAGTCATATACTTCCACCATGCATTCTGGATATTTCTTTTGAAATCTACCCCTAAAGGACCATAATCCCAGGCTCCAGCCTGTCCACCATAGATTTCTGAGGCCTGATATACAAAGCCACGACGCTTACAAAGACTAATGATCTTGTCCAATGTACAAGAATGGTCTACTTTCTTTTCCATAATAATTAACTCCTTAAGTCCAATGCCGGATTGCATTAGCTTTATCTGCAATGAGAGTAAACCACGAGAAAATTCCATGGATACCCTCAACAATTTTTTAGAAGTTTATCACAAAAAAAAAGCGGTGTCCATCATAGCAAAGTATGCTTACAAACAGACACCGCCCCCACTATTCCTTCCAAGGGAAAATGAAAGACTTGAATTTACGTGGACCAAGAAGCTTTTTATCTCTAGCAATAAGATCCGCCCAAGGAACATCTTTACGCTCTTTTCTTGTAAGATCTGGATTTACTTCAAGCCAGTCATACTTATATAACCTGATTCTGAAAGCATCTGCACTGGAAATAATAAGCCCCGTAGATCCCGCCAGAAGACCAAAAGTAAGTACAGATATAGCAACAATCACAATATGATTCAAGAACATGAGGATACTAAATCCAGTATTATCAAAGAAAATTATATAGCACTTCTTGAGAGTCTTTATCACACCGTCATGCATGGTACTTCTTATTGCAATAAACCACTGAAGAGCAAGTACAGAAATAACTTCAAACCAAAATACAACAGACATAAGGAATAGCCCAACTAAAGAGCCTTGTTTACCGTCACCAGGAATCCAAACACTAAAATAATATGGAATTGCAGTCATCGCAACAATAATATAAAAACTGATAACAAGTCCCAGTATTGCACCATCTTTTATACTCGAACCAAGATTTCCAAAGTACCTAGAAAAATGTGGAGATTCAAAAGCAGCTATCTTAACACAGTTATCACCTTCAGCAATAAGAACAATACTCATGATAATACAAGTAATGATAATCAGTATAAAAGTAAGAAGACTACCTGCAGATTCCGAAAAAGCAAACGAGCCAGACAAATACCACAAGAAAAAACACATCGATGCCATGGCAAGAGTAAACAAATTAATCACAAGACCATGCAACAAATTATCCCAAATATCACACAAAGTTTTCTTTAAATAAAATCCAAACATGACTACTAATTTAACTGTTTTCATAATAGCCGTCAATAAAAAAAAATGTTATATTAAAGTTGTATATAAAACTATTTAACAGGATACAAAAATGGAATACAAAGTATCATCAATAATGTCTCTTATTTCTCATATACATGGTTCAGCAGCAGAATTCACCACAAGTAGACTTAGTGGGGATTTTAAGATGGTTTCTTCACATGGATTTATACTTTACCTTCTCAGTCTTGACGAAAAACTTACAATGAAAGAAATTTCTGAACGAATAAACAGAGACAAATCCACAACAACAGTATTAATAAGAAAACTAAAGGAACAAGAACTTGTAGCAGAAGCAACCTGTAAGGAAGACAATAGAGTCAAATATATCTATCTAACAGAAAAAGGTCGGGAGTATAATAACAAAACAGCAAGCATATCCAGAGACCTTCTATCTGTCTGCTACAAAGATTTTACAGAACGCGAAAAGGAAACGCTTCTAACTCTTCTTACAAAATTGCAAAATAATATTGACAATAGTTTGAAATAAAACTATATTCCTTAATTAAAGGAGATATTTACTATGAACCGTATTGCAAAAACTATCATTCTCGCCTCAATTTCAATTATTTCTTCAACCTTCCTAGGTTGTTCAAAGAAAACAACAGCAAAAGCTCCAAGTATCGGTGTATTTGTACCTGGAATTATGGCTGACTCAGCAACTTATGCCCACTTGGCACAGGGAGTAACAGAAGCTGTAGAGATATACAATAAAGATAGACCTGAAGACGAAAAAGCTAAACTTTATATTATGGAAGCAGGAACAAATCAGGCAGAATGGGCTACAAAACTCACATCTCTTGCCGCTACAGGCGAATATGACGTAATCATATCATCAAATCCCTCAATTCCTGAATTAGCAGACCCTCTAACCAAACAGTTTCCACAGCAGAAGTTCGTACTTCTTGACGGATCTCTTACAGGTAACGACCATATAGCATGCCTTAGCTACAATCAAAAGGAACAAACTTATCTTGCAGGGTATATTGCAGGCCTTACAAGTACAACACATAAGGTTGGTCTTATATCAGCACAGGATTATCCAGTAATGAACAACATTCTTTATCCATATTTTGCCCGTGGAGCTTCAGATGCAGTCGAAGGAACAACTTGTGAATATCGTGTTGTAGGGAACTGGTATGATGCATCCAAAGGATCTGAAATCGCAGATGCAATGTATAAGACAGGAATTGACGTTATTCTTCCTATTTGTGGTGGAGCTAGTCAGGGTGTAATTTCTTCCGCAAAACAAAATGGTATCAATCTTGCTTATATCGACGAAAACTCTTTTGCAAAAGCACCTGGAACAGTAATCTGCAGTGTTTACACAGGTCAGGTCAATGGAGCAAGAGAAGCAACACTGGACTTTCTAAATGGCAAGACCCAGTGGGGAACAACTCGTACAGTAGGACTTCAAGAAGGATATATAGTATATGTTGATGACGATCCACTTTATCTTCAGACAGTATCCGAAGATATCAGAAATATCATGGCAGACCTTGTAAAAGGTCTTTATAACGGAACAATACAGCTTCCAGCACTCTAATATAAGGAAAAAAACATGAACATTACTCTCTGCGATATAAGCAAGCACTATACATTAAAAAAAGCATTGAACAAAGTAAGTGTAAGCTTTGCAGAGGGCAAAATACATGCCCTTCTAGGAGAAAATGGAGCCGGAAAATCTACTCTTGCAAATATAATAACAGGATCTGTAATTCCTACAGCCGGTTCCATATCAATAGACGACACCCAAATCTCTTTCAGATCGACCAAAGATGCACTTGCAGCAGGAATATCATGCGTACAGCAGAGACCTCTTCTTGCTACATCAATAACGGCCCGGGAAAATATTCTATTAGGCCTTAAATCATCACTATTTTCTCTGTTTACGCCACCAAAAGAACTTATGGAATTAAAACAGATATGGTGCCCTACTCTTGATCTTAACAGCAAAGTAAAAGATCTTGGCGGTAATTATCGTTTTTATATCGCACTTTTAAAAGCCCTTCTGCATCACCCTAAATGCCTTATTCTGGATGAACCTTCAGCATTTCTTGATATGGATGAACGCCAGAAACTTTATACATCCCTCAAAGAACTTGCCTCAAAAGGAACAAATATAATCGTCATTACCCACAGTACAGCAGAAGCTGTGACATATACTGATGATGTGGTTATACTAAAAGAGGGCTCTGTTCACAAAATATACGCAACCTCAAAGCTATATGAACAAGAAATCGATACAACAGACTGCAACGATTACCCAAAAACTAATATTACATCAGACAAAAATCTCTTTTCGGCAAACAAAAAGAAATGTTTTGAATTGATAAACGCACAATCCAGACCAAAAAATAGACCAATACTTATGGATGCTTGCCTTACAGTCAATTATGGAGAAATAACAGCAGTAAGCGGATTAAAAGAAGCAGCTCTTGATACACTGGAAGATCTTGTTACAGGCATGGTATCAAGCTATTCCAAGGGTTTTGCTATACACAATAGTTCAAACCAGACATACAAACTAAACCTTAGCAAGGGTGAACTTACTTCTAGGTATCTTAGGAAACATAAAGTTTCGATAATACCTTCTGACAGGACATTCAGAGCATCAAATCCAGAACTTACAGTACAACAACTTCTGACACCTTACTATAGGGGTAGTAAACCATATGATTACAGTATCAATCTCATAAATAAAGCAAATATAAATATTACTCCCGAACAAAAAGCATTTAATCTGAGTGGAGGAATGCTCCAGCGACTTATATTGCAGAGGGAACTATCTCAAGACCCAACGTTCATAATACTATGTAACCCGATGCAAGGTTTAGACATCGCAAGCCAAAGTACACTTGCCTATACAATCCAAAATCTGGCTCAGGCAGGAAAGGCAATCCTTATAGTAGGAACACAGGATTTTCCTCTTACACTTTGCTCCAGAGTATATACGCTTCAAAGCGGTATACTTAACAAAGTATTCGAGTTATCAGATAATAAATCAACTCCCACAGGAGATTTTTCATGATTAAAAAAGCAAAACCAATATTTAGTGCATTATTCTCACCTCTATGTGGCTGTATCATATGTATTTTGATAATTATATTCTTTGGGAAAGATCCTCAAAGAGCTCTTTATTCTTTCTTTGCAGGAGCATTTACAAACAAATATCAGACAGGATCCCTTTTGAATACAGCTGCATTTCTTATGCTGGCAGGAAGCGGAGCTTGTATTTCCAACAAGGGCGGTAGTATGAACCTCGGAGGCGAAGGTCAGGTTTATCTGGGAGGATATATTACTACTATAATCATGACTAGTTTCATACAGCCGTTTCCTCCCCAGATTATTGTTATCATTGCTTTTATTGCATGCATCATAAGTGGAGCAGCAATGGCACTTGTTTCAGCCCTGCTTCTAGAACTGCGAGGAGCAAAGGTTCTTCTAACAACATTTTTACTTTCAGCAGCTGTGATTCCTCTTATTGACGGACTTATTACAGCCAGCAAGGCAGTATCAGACCAGAATCTACTGGCTCTTCCATATATAGATTCTTCAATGAGATTGCATCAGCTCTTAAGCCCAAGTCCTTTCAACATAAGTTTTTTTATTGCAATAGTCATCTGTTTTATACTGTGGTATTACATGACATTCAGTTATTACGGCAAACGGATTGAAATCTGGGGTAAGGCTCCGCTTTTTGCAAAATATGCAGGATATTCTTCAATGCATAACACAACATCGTCACTTGCTATATCAGGTGCAATGCATGCGTTAACAGGATTTTTTGCAGTAACTGGAACTTATTATACTTGCCACAAAGGATTTTATTTCAACATGGGTTGGAACGCTTTAAGTGCAAGTCTTATTGTATCAAACAATCCTTTAGCACTAATTCCGGCGAGCCTTGTACTAGCATGGCTGTATACATCAGCATCCCGTGTCGGCCTAACCCAAGGGTTCAATTTTGATATAGCAGGAATTGTACAAGGAGTTGTACTCTTTGCCATTGCAATACCTTTTTCGATCGAAAAAATTAAAGATCACTACTCTGCACAAAAAGCAGAAAGGATGTCTACATGAATATATTTACTTCCATACTTGTAATAGCAGCTCCCCTCCTCCTTATAACACTTGGAGCACTTGTAAGTGAATATGCAGGTCGACTTGCAATGTTTATAGAATACATAATAAATGTAGGAGCTTTCTTCTGCTATGCCTTTACCCTATGGACAGGAAGTGCAATCACAGGATGTGTGCTTTCTATAATGGTAAGTACACTAATGGTTCTGATTCTTGAAAAGCTTGCCAGTCGATTTAAAGCTAACATGTTTCTCATATCTTTAGCTATGGGACTTTTGTTTGCTTCTTCTACAACATTATTCAGTTCAGTCTTCTTTGGAACACGAGGTGTACTCTACAATGAAAATCTAAATTTCGACTCCAATAAAGTCAAAATTATTACTTCCGTATTATGTTACATAGTAAGTACACTGCTTATATTTGTACTTAAATTTACAAAAACCGGGCTTCGTTTACGTATTACAGGCAGTGACAAGGATGTTCTTAAAGCAGAGGGGCTCAGTACATCTTTTTACGAAAGCTTATCTTGGATAATAGCCTCAGTCTCAGGGGCATTCTGTGGGTGCGTACTGACACTACGCATATCAAGCTATGTACCAGGGATATCTGCTGGACGAGGATGGACAGCTCTGGCGGCGGTATTTCTTGGCCGAAAACATCCACTCATTGTAATACTTGCTGTAATTTCTTTCGCCTTTGCAGAATATGCCAGCACAAACATACAGAACATTCCTTTTTTTGCAGATATTCCATCAAGTATTCTACTCAGTTTACCTTACATCATTGCCTTGCTACTCATAATAATCGTACCACAAAAAAAAGAGTTATCATCAAAGTAACTTCTGTGCTATAATACAACTCCGAGGAAATAATTATGGATACAGACAAACAGAACGAATTATTAGATACAGCACAGAAAATGTTGCAGTTTTCCTATACTCCTTACTCACATTTTAAGGTAGGAGCAGCATTACTTGCAAAAGATGGTAAAATATATACCGGCTGTAATATCGAAAGTGCAAGTTATACTCCCACGATTTGTGCGGAACGAACAGCTTTTTTTAAGGCTGTAAGCGAAGGTTGCAAATCTTTTGAAGCAATAGCTATAGTAGGTGGACCTGAAGGTGAGATAAAAGATTTTTGTCCTCCATGCGGTGTATGCAGACAAGTCATGATGGAATTCTGTAATCCAAAGACTTTCAAGATTCTGCTCAAAAACCAAAATGGAGAAATAAAGGACATGACTTTGGAACAGATGTTACCTTTAGGTTTTGGCCCCGGAGATTTACATAAATAACCTTGACAAAAAAGAGGGACCACTCCCTATAGAGACAGTCCCTCTTTTTGCAATACTGCAATACAAAACTCTTATTTTTCTGGTACAAGATTTACCAATACATAATTATCAAAATCTGTATACTTACGGCACAGTTCCTTAATAAATTCACTATCTGCACTATTCCAGATTTCTTCATCAATTTTCACATAATCCAGCGGCAGGTAATCATAAATCATGGAGTTTATAATATTGCTACGCCAGTAGTAGTTGTTCCGGAGGTTTTCCTCATAAGTACGACGTTCAGTTTCTGTAACTTTCTGGATATAAGATTCATCTATACCGTTGGCACAGATATTCTTGAGTTCCTTGATAACTTCTGACATGAGTTCTTCTTCGCGCTCAGGCTCACAACCAAAGTACACGCCAAGATAACTGTTATATCCATCACGTCCAGTAAGCCCAGAATATACACCGACACCATATGTTCCGCCCTTATCTTCTCGTACTATTTCTCTAAGCCTTATATCAAGGACTCTGTTCAAAATCCAGAGTTCTTCTTCATTCTTGTAATATTCGGCGGCATTCTTTGCAGGTACTGCCTTCTTGCGGAACTGGATTTCAACTTTACCTTGGTTGTCAAGACCCTTTGTAACAGTTGCAGATTTGATGCCTTTTACAGCATCATACTTCTTGTCATACTTACCAAACTCATCGTTTGCAGCTTTGCCTTTGATACTTCCAAGATAGCACTCAGCCATATCAAGCAATGATTCTTCGTCAAAGTCACCCACAAATACGTATGTAAAGTCAAGAGGATTTGTAAAATGTTCATTATAGAACTTTTCAGCCTTTGTTCTGTCAATCTTTGCAAGATAATCCATATCGAAAGGTGCATGACGGATATCACCATATATAAGGTCCTGAACCTGCTGATAGAACAGATCGCCAGGTTGACTTCCGTAAGATTGAGCCTGCTGTCCGAGGACAGACATAAGATAATTCCATCCATCATCAGTAAATCTAGGCTTATTCATAAACAGATACATAAGCTGGAAGTAAGACTCCATATTGTACTCATCGTTTACAAAGTTACCGTAGATATTCTCTGAATAGCTTCCTACCCCACAGTTCAGACCGATGTTCTTGTCAGAAAGAGACTGTATAAGAGCACTGTAATCCATCTCTCCAACACCTGACAAATATACATAATTGAAAGCAACCTGACTTGAAGGATAATCATCATCACTTACGACAGAATCTCCTCCTTTACTTATGGCATATGAAACAACCTGATTTTTGTCAAAGTCAGTCTTCTTGAGATAAAGCTTTATACCATTGCTTAGAGTATATTCAGTTGTATCAAGTTCTTTGATATAACCGGTCTTCTTTGCTTCTCCTTCCTTATCAGGACGTGACATAAGTGTTCCATCAACAGAGATACCTCCATAAGGAGTAAGGTCTGGATTTACATAATTATGCCATACATCTTCAAATTCTTCCTGAGTTGCATCAATCAAGGAAGGAGAACTTAATACACCAAGACGGGTAGTTTTTGCAGTAATAAATTCCTTACGTATTGCATCAAGATCCTTCAAAGTCATTGTCTCGATACATTCTTTTCTGATCTGATACCAGTCTTCAGGAGATACGTTGACTTCACCCATAGCTTCTTCAACAATACTGCTGATATAGCTTGTAGATGTAATGTTTGCAATCTGAGCATGATAAGACTCGTTGCTGCTGGCAAATGATTTCTTTATGAAGTCCAGTTCGCTCTGTGTTGCACCAAACCTGGCATAACGCTGATATTCATCCATTCCGGCTTTAAGAGCCTCGATACTCTTGCCAGGCTTTGGAACTACATAAAGACCATAAGCGGTACTGTCATCACTGTATCCTATATTAGTTGCGCTGCAGTCAAGCCAAGGACAGTCATCCTTTACAGTAAGCTCTCTGATACGGTTTGCAAAAATAGAATATGTCATTGAAATGGCAAGATTCTTCTTGAAATCTTTCATTGTCTTTGACGGCTTGATATTAACCTGCTGACTCATAAGCATGATTTCTGTATCAGGCATTTCAGAGTCAATAAAGAACAATGTCTTGTCTTCCTTATACTTTGGAACCTTGTATTCAGGTCGCTTTGTCTTTCCCTTTGCCTTAGGTACTGTACTCATTACCCTTTTGCAAACCTCTTCAAGGTAAGCTGCATCTGCGTCACCTACAACAGCTACTGCCATATTGTCACTGCGGTACCATTTGCTGTAAAAGTCCATTACCCTTTCTCTTGAAACATTGGCAATAATATCCATGTCTCCTATAGGCAATCTTTCTGCATAACGGGAATCAGTCATAAAGAAAGGCATAAATGCATCACGAAGTCTTCCATTAAGACCAATACTACCACGCCATTCTTCAGTTACTACACCACGCTCCTTGTCCAACTCTTCCTGCTCAAAAGTTACGCCACAGGCCCAGTCATGGAGAATAAGCAGAGCTGTCTCAAGATATTCAGGTTTATCAGCAGGTACTTCAAGTTGATATACAGTCTCATTGAAACTAGTATAAGCATTTAAATCTGCACCAAATCCCATACCAAATGATTCGATAGTTGACACAAGAGTATTCTTTTCAAAATTAGTTGTGCCATTAAATGCCATATGCTCAACAAAATGAGCTACACCTCTCTGATCTTCATCTTCCATACAGCTTCCAGCCTTTACGATAAGGCGAAGCTGTATTCGATTCTGAGGTTCGCTGTTAGAACGGATATAATAATCCATACCGTTGGACATCTTACCTCTGACAACATCCCGATCAGGAGTAATCCCCTTGGCAAAAGTCATTGTAACACCAGCTGCCAAAAGAATCGCAGAGGCTGCCAACACTTTGAAACATTTTGATAATTTCATAATTCAAGCTCCAATAAAATTGCATTCCAGTCAAAGAATACAAATTATCATTCATACTAGATGTGACAACAAGCATAAACTAAAAATAATCTTATGTATAGAGCAGCAGTATCAAATTACAATTTATCAAGGATAGATTATAAAAAAATAACGGAAAATAGATTTTTACTTAAGGATTTAATTTTAGAAATATCCAAAATCTAAAACTTCTTAAAAGTAACTAGCAGAAATACAAACAAAAAAAACAGCTTCCCAAAGACTAAATAATATAAAGTCCAGAGAAAGCTGTCTTAAACATAAATAAATCCCAATCAAAAGTTCAGGTACTAATATTTTTACATCAACAGTATTTCAAAATGTAACTGCAAATGCACACAAATCTCTTAGTAAACTGAAAGAATCTTTGTAAGCTTATCCTTTCCGATTATCTTCATAAACGATGCAAGACGAGGTCCTTTATCGTTGTTTATAAGAGCATGGTACATCGCTGTAAACAGAGCCTTTGATTCAAGTCCAAGTTCTGTTGCAATATCATACATAGCCTGCTGACATTCCTTGTCCATTGCATAAGAATCAAGCTTTGGTACAACCTCGTCTCTTACGCGTTTTACAGCTGTAAGCATATCACCTGTAATATCTTCTGCCTTGCTACCATCTTCACGAAGTGCAAAACAGAAATCAGGTGCATATGTAGGTGCACTTTCTTTAATCCAATACCATGCACAGATACAACGACGACGAAGAGTATCAACCTGCTCAGGTTTGATATCCTTGAATGTTGCAATAACAGCATCAATATCACCAGAATATGTCTGGAGCAGCGTTGTAAGCTGACGGAATGGAACTTGATATGGCATTACAGAAGGCATACCATTTATCTGGCTAAGTTCGTAAACACGTTTTTCCTTAAGATAAAGATCATCACTCTTAGCCTTGTCTATACCCCATGCAATACGTTCAGTACGATCATAAGCTTCGTACATAGTAACAACATCGAGATCAAAGCTAATACTGAACTCGTGATCAACCTTGTTCTGTGCAAAAATATAGCGAAGAACCTCCCCCTGATAAACTTCAAGAGCATCAACAAGAGATATTACCTTACCCTTTGAAGAAGACATCTTTCCAGGTACACCCTTAAGCTTAACAAAGTCATATTTCATTGTGACAGGAGCCTGCCATCCAAATACAGCCTTTGATACTTCTTTTGCCGTATCATAGCTTCCACCTGGACTAATATGATCCTTTCCACCCGGCTCAAACACAACTTTTTCTTCGTTCCATCTCATTGGCCAGTCAACGCGCCAACCCAATTTGAATTCTTTGGATGTACGAAGATCCCCATGCTCTTCATGACCACACGAAGTACACTTATATGTAACACCATATTCACCATCATAATCTACGATTTCTGTCGTATCTTTGTTACAATTACAACAGAACGCAGCTATTGGCCAGTATACATCTTCATCCTTCATCTTGTGCTCATCATCACGATACTTATTAAGACATTTCTTGATGAGCTCACGACTCTGCATAGCCTTTTTCATACCTTCTGTATAACGATTGTCACGATAACGACTTGCCTGATAAAGAAATTCAGGATGAATACCTACACGAGGAAGTTCATTTTCAATATCTTTTTCGTGGTGACGGGCATAGTTCTCATCACGTCCAAAGGTATCAGGTACCATTGTAATTGGGTAGCGGAGATATTTTTCAAGTTCTTCAGGATTTGGCATGTTACCTGGAACCTTACGGAATACGTCGTAATCGTCCCATGAATAAATAAAGCGGACATTCTTACCGCGATCACGCAATGCACGTACAATAAGATCTACAGTGATAATCTCGCGGAAGTTTCCGATATGTACAGTTCCACTAGGGGTGATACCACTGGCACAAGTATAAGAGTCTAGGTCACCCTTTTCTTTGATAATTCTAGCTGCCTGCTGGTCAGCCCAGTGGCATAATTCCTTTTCGTTACGCATAGTTTTGCCATTATATAAAAAATGACAATCTAAATCAATATTTTATGTATAATTATACGTTTAGGGAGTTTTTTTTTATCTTGTATCCCCCTTATTTTCAGAATCAATCAGTTACCGAATAGCACTCAAAACCTGCATCCTTAAGTTTAAGCCCCATTGTTCCAGCTGAGTTTTCATCAACACAAACTATATAGTAAGTAGTTCCTGATGCACGCTTCTCAGCATACATATATGCATCAAATCCTTTATTGCTTAACCGCTTTATAAGATCTTTTGCATTATCCTCTGAACGGAATAACCCCAACTGCTGTCTTTTTGCAGCTTTAGGCTTATCTAATACTTTCTGCTCTGTAACAGCCCTTGAAGCCGCAACTGATGCAGAACTTGGCTCAACAGTAGGTGTCTCTATAGTATTATGTGGTTGTCGGGGCACAAAATACCAGAACGGAGCACACATTATCTGAACTTTTCCAGTAACAACACCGCATTCTGGACTCTTAGGAAACTCTTTTTTCAGTTGATCCGAATATTTTTTTTCATCAGTCAGATACCATAACGTAAGAAGTACAGCCGGTTTTACAATTTCCATACTTTGCATCTGACTGTAAGCCTGTAGCAAGGCAAGAGCATCTTTTGTCTCAGGTATGGAGTTAGCCCTACAAAGCGAACTCCATACGGAATACAGGTTAACATACGCAATAACAGTACTGTCTGAAGATGATCGCACAGCACTGTTAAGATAGGAATCTGCAGTCTCATAATCTCCCGAAAACAGAGAACATCTTATTGCATTCAACACCAACTGTTCACTTGTAACCTTAGGCATATCTTTGGCATCTATAGCTCCGATTCCGGCAGCCTGCGCATAAGAAGAACGAGCTTCGTTATAAAAGCCTAATTGTTCCTCCAGCATTCCCTTATAATACAACAGCGAACGTTTATCAGACGATTGTAAGGAATTCAAATCTACATCATTGAGATAATATACTGCTTCGACGACAGTACCTTGACTGAGAGCTGTATTTACCAATGTTCTGGCATTATCAGAAGCAAAACATACAGGTACAATAGATGACAAGAAAAATACTGCGCCATATTTCTTTATGAATTTCATCATATACCAGAGGAATCCTCCATATCAGAAACAGGTACAATAATTTCTGAGCTCTTCTTTTCCTTCCCTTTTCTATTTTTTTTCTCTGTTTTTATTTTAGGAACCTTTGTCTTTGGTTCATTACAACCGTCAGCATCCGGCTTTCTCTTACTTTTTTTGATAAAAACAGAAGGTAATGTCACTATTACCCCAAGAACAAAAGAAGAAAGTATCGTTACGATAACAGGTATATCTTCAAATGTATGAAAGAGCCAAACATTACATCTGTTATCAAGGTTAAACCCAGTTACAACTGCAACAAAAACTATAAGAAGAATAGTAAAAATCAGTTTAAACGGCATATCCTCAACCCTCCTAAAAACTGCAAATCAATTGAACATAATAGTTGGTATCAGGGCATCCATGCCTGTAAATAATAAAAAGCAGAAAACACTCATAATTGCTTTCAATACATCCATGTATTTTTAAATGCTTCTGTTAAAAAATAATCGGCTTATTCAGCCGACTATTTTACTGGAAAATTTACTTTATGGGCACAGTCAAAAAGATTTTTCTGAAATTACCCTACAAGAGTCCCCTTGAATGTATTACCGTTAAGACTGTCTATATGTACAGTAACAAACTTACCGATGAGATTTGTATCTCCTTCAAAGGCAACCCTTTCGTTCTGTTCAGTCTTACCCAAAAGTTCCTTCTTGTTATCCCGGCTTACAATATCAGCAAGAACTTTTATAGTCTTCCCTATCCGGCTAGACATAACTTCATTAGTTATCTTAAGCTGTGTATCTATGACTTTCTGCAATCGCTGTTTTTTGACATCTATATCAATCTGGTTATCCATTTTAGCAGCAGGAGTACCTTCACGAGGATTATAGTAATACATGAAAGCTGACTCATACTTCACTTCCTTCATAAGTGACAGAACTTCTTCAAAATCTCCTTCTGTCTCACCAGGGAACCCAAGCATAATATCTGTTGTCAAAGTCAAATCTTCTACACGGGCCTTAAGTTTTGACACAAGTTCTAGATACTGTTCTCTGGTATACTTACGATTCATTTCCTTGAGAACTTTTGTAGAACCATGCTGAACAGCAATATGAACACCACGACAGATATGAGGATCTGTTGCGATGACATCTATAAGTTCATCACTAAAATCCTTAGGATTACTAGATTCAAAACGAACCCATTCAATACTACTATTGGAATCATCCAAATGTTTCGATATAGCCTTCAAGAGCTGAGGAAAAGTCATGCCGTCTTCACCCTTATATGAGTTTACATTCTGACCAAGAAGAGTGATTTCCTTAACTCCACGTTTAGACAAGATATCCAATTCCCTCAAAATCTCACATAAAGGACGGCTAACTTCTCTTCCACGCACATATGGAACAATGCAATACGAACAGAAATTATTACAACCATGCATTATAGGTACAAAAGTAGAGAAAGCCCCCTGTTCATAACTTGTCTCAGCAAATGTATATACAGGTTCTTCGTCAACTTCTACAGGAGATTGATGATTTTCAACAGCACTGATAATATCCCCGAATTTATTCTTAGCATATGTACCTACTACATAATCAACTACAGGCCAATCTTTCTGAAGCGTCTTTAGAAGACGCTCTGCCATACAACCCATGACTACCACAGTAAGAGGAACAACTCCCTTTTCCTGAACAAACTCAACAGCCCGCTTCATTTCCTCACTTTTTAGCTTTGCATCAGGATCATTATTACGTACCTTCTTAAGTCCTGTAAAGAAACCAAGTCGACCAAAAATACGGGTTTCTGCCGTTGCTCGGACAGAACAAGTATTTATGATTACCATGTCAGCACATTCTGCATATTCAGACTTAGTCCAACCACGGGCAATAAGAATCTGCTCTACAGCTGCAGATTCGGCGATGTTCATTTCACAACCATAAGTTTCAAAAAAGTATGTCACTATTCATTCCTTGTATATTCGGTATAAGCATAGGCATTATGGTTATGGATACTCTCAAAGTTTTCGCACTCAACACTAAACCACGAAAAAGGCCTATCACACTTATTAAAATTTTTAAGTCCAATATAAACTTCTCTTACAACATCTTCTACAAATCTAGGATTGTCATACGCATGTTCTGTCACATATTTTTCATCAGGTCTCTTTAAGATACTGAACAAACCACAGGAAGCTGAATTTTCAATAACCTCTATCACATCTTCAATCCAGAATAGACTAGTATTCTGCAGCTTTACAGTAACAATACCTCGCTGATTATGAGCTCCAGCCTCACTTATAGCTTTAGAACAAGGACACACAGTAGTCACAGGAACCTCTATTGTAAGATAAAAGTTCTGCTTATCTCCAGTTACCTCTCCTTCATAGGTACAGGTATAGTTCATTATGCTTCTTGATTCTGAAACAGGAGCCTTTTTTTCCATAAAAAAAGGAAACCTTATACTTCCGAAAGCTTTCTGCGCATCAAGGGACAACTTTATCTCTTCCAACATCATAAGAAATTGTTTCATTCCTAACGAAGTATGATGCTTATGGAAGATTTCGATAAAACGGGACATATGTGTCCCTTTATAATCATGAGGCAAATTTACATAAAGGCATACAACAGCAGTAGTCTGCTGATGGCCATTAATTTTGTCCAATACCTGCACAGGATAATTAAGATCCTTTATTCCAACTTTCTGCAAAGGAACTTCTCGGGTATCAGGGGTACTCTGTATGTCTATCAAAGTCATCTCCAGTTATCGTTATACATTTCTGCACGCTGCATTATTTGCAGCTTCAAGAGTATTATATATGAGCATAGCTATTGTCATAGGGCCAACCCCTTTAGGTACCGGAGTAATATAACCTGCTACTTCCTTAACACCTTCAAAATCTACATCACCACAAAGTCTAAAACCGGATTTTTTGCTGGAATCAGGTATACGATTAACACCTACATCAATAACGCAGGCCCCTTCCTTTACCATATCGGCCGTTACTGTATTTACTCTACCTGATGCAACTACAAGAATATCTGCTTTCTTTGTTATTTCTGCAAGGTTTGTTGTCCCTGTATGACAAACTGTAACTGTAGCATTATATTCTTTATTCATTAAAAGTAAAGCCATAGGTTTACCTACTATATTACTACGACCAATAACAACAGCATTCGCACCGGAAGTCTTTATATTCATCTTTTTGAGAAGAACAGCAACTCCATGAGGAGTACATGGAACAAAACCTTTTTCCCCAGTGAAAAGCTTTCCAATATTTACAGGATGAAACCCATCAACATCCTTATCAGGACTGATTGCATTAATTACAGATTTCTCATCAATATGTTTTGGAAGAGGAAGCTGAACAAGGATTCCATGAACCTTATCATCTCTATTAAGTTCGTCAATAAGGGTTAAAAGCTCTGCCTGTGTCGTAGTCTCAGGTAGTTCTATACTGCGATCTTCCATACCTGCTTCAGCAAGGGCCTTACGCTTACCAGTAACATAACTGACACTGGCAGGATTGTTACCTACAAGAATTACACTAAGACAAGGTACTATTCCCTTTACCTTAAGTTCCTCTACTTTCTTAGCAACATCACACTTAACTTCTTCTGCGATTGCTTTTCCATCAATAATCACTGCACTCATATGTAACCTTCCCTTATTCTGATTTTTTATATGTTGAAATATGCACCGAAAAAAGGTATTATTTCGTTACATTTTATAAAATTTTTGAATAAAATGCCATACCAGGGCTTTTTTATTAAAAAACAAGAGAGGCTATTATGAAGCGTATATTAAGTCTTGCTTGCCTGCTTATCTTAGGCACTGCATTTATATTTGCACAGGAAATTCCAGAGCAAGAAGACAATATTCAGGTTATATACAACAAAAACTATGCAGGAGACCAGTACCTGAGAATTGTTGTTTCACCTTCCTTTCCATTGGATTTTCCAGATTTAATCACAACATTCAAAGGTGAAGGACAACTTTATGTCGGAGGCTTCTTTGCTTTTGGTTACGGGTACTTTCTGACCGACAACATTTCTGTCGGAGGTAACGCAGGTTTTGGATTCAATGTTACTCGAGGAAGCAACAGCCTAAACTATATACCAGTTACTCTACGGGCCACATTCCACCCAACTGTTGGAAACTTTGAATTTCCACTGACCGCAGGAATTGGACTTGCCTGGGAAAAATACGCCAGCTACACATTCTTCCCAGGACTTGTTCTCACTGCAGGTACAGGTGTTCATTATCGAATTACATCTAGCTGGTCAGCAGGACTTGATATCGAATATATGTATCTCCCTGAGTGGAACAAGAACGGATATGCAGATGCCAATATACTTACAACAGAGTTAATTGCCCGTTATTACTTCTAAATTCCTAGGAAAGGACTTTGACATGAAAAAAATTAATAGATTATTCATTGCAACTATACTAGCTATGACAACATTCTTTACAGGATGTACTGATACATTACTATATGACTTGATTAACGAAGAAGTTTCACTTGAGACAGGTATTGGAGGCGATATATATTCTATAGTACGATATAAGGATAAAATATATCTAAGCAATGGAAAAGTTTATTCTAAGACAGCAGCTTTATCAGATACAACCGGCAAATTCAACGGACAATGGACCTGTACCACAAACCCAAACGAGTCATCAAGCGAATACTATGGTAAGCAGTTCATTCATCTTGCCGCTGACAAAGATTATCTTTATGCACTTGTTATAGAAAGCATACAGGAAAACAACTCCGGAAACAACACGGAATCCTCCAGAGGTATTTATTATTCTCAAGATGGAAAAAGATGGACAAAGAATACCAACATTACAGGTACCATAAATACAGTATTCTGCAACAATGCTTTTGACGAAAACAACCGAAGAGCTTATGTCAGACTAAATGATACAACACCTATGAAACTGAGCGGAGGCGATTCCCCAGAGACAATAACAGGAATTACAGCAATAAACATTGACTCTTCATCATACAGCTGTACATGTGTAGCCGCCGATAAAGATTTCTTTGCTTCATGTGACAGTGTTGCAAGTAACTACTATAACGGAATTCAGGAGGAAACTGTTTACGCATATTACTCAGGTTCCAAATATTCAGGTAACTCCAAGAGCCTTAGTTCCAAACTTAAATATTATAACGTGAAGAACAATTCAACAAATGAAATAGCTATAGATGCAGGGAATATTCTCAGCATAGATGCCTGCAACGACTATATTCTTTTGGGAACAGATTCCGGACTAGCCAGAGTCAGAAACAACGGTGGAGTACCAAGTTCATCTACTTCCAGATTCGATAACAACGGGAACACTGTAATAACTACGAGCGTACTAAAAGTATTTATCATTGACCCGTTAAAGACAATGGATAAAAATGATATGTATGCTTCATCCACTATATATGGCAGCATAAACAATTCCGGTGTAAGCTTCAAAAATACAGGACTTTATGCATTCTATAGCAAAAGAGGCAACTGGAATAAAGACGGTACAAGTTCAAAGAGCGGAAACTAAAAATTGACTGATCTGTTTGACTCTACCGTACATACACATGAACCTCTAGCCTCCCGTATGAGACCTAGAACTTTGGATGAGTACATAGGTCAAGACCACATAGTCGGCAAAGGAAGGCTTTTACGTCGTGCTATTGCAGCAGATCAGCTTACATCCGTTATTTTTTATGGTCCGCCAGGGTCTGGTAAAACAACTCTTGCGCGGGTCATTGCAAATCACACAAGTTCATCTTTTATAACACTGAATGCAGTACTGACAGGTGTTGCTGACATCCGAAAAGCAATCCAAAATGCAGAGGAACAGCGTAAGCTTTATAACCGAAAGACCATACTCTTTGTCGACGAAGTACACCGCTGGAACAAAAGCCAGCAAGATGCCCTTTTGCCTTGGGTAGAAAACGGCACCATAATACTTATTGGCGCTACAACAGAAAATCCTTTTTTTGAAGTAAATAAAGCTTTAGTAAGCCGTAGTCGTGTATTCCAACTCAAGGGCCTTACTAGAGATGACTTGATGAAGACTGCGCTTCAGGCTCTAAATGATGAAGTACGAGGTTATGGACACTGGAAAGTTGAATTTGAAAAAGGAGCTTTAGAACATCTTGTCGACACAGCAAATGGAGATGCCCGAAGCCTGCTAAATGCTTTGGAACTTGCAGTCGAAACTACTCCAACCCGTTGGGCTCCTGACGAGACTCCACCTGTTCCCAATTATGGCAGCACTATATACATCAACAAGGAAACCTGTGAAGAATCCATACAAAAAAAAGTAGTACTATATGACAAAGACGGGGATTATCATTATGACATAATCTCAGCTTTCATAAAAAGTCTTAGAGGACGAGATCCTGATGCAGCCTGCTACTGGTTAGCCCGAATGGTTAAAGCCGGGGAAGATCCTGATTTTATATTCAGACGTATGCTCATTTCTGCATGTGAAGACACAGGTCTCGCAGATCCATATGCAGTCCAAGTTGTGCAAAGTTGTGCAGCAGCATTTGACAGGGTTGGATTACCAGAAGGAAGGTACTTTTTGGCGCACGCAGCCTTATATCTTTCAACAGCACCAAAATCCAACAGCAGCATGGCTTTTTTTGATGCACTTGCAGCTGTGGAAAATGAAGATGCGGAAGTTCCAAATCACCTGAAGGATAACAATAGAGATGCTGAAGGTTTTGGACATGGAGCCGGGTATTTATATCCTCACGCATACAGGGACCATTGGGTTGCTCAGCAATATCTTCCGTCAGGACTTGTAGGTAAAGTATTTTATACTCCTACAACCCAGGGATATGAGAACAAAATAAGAAATGATGTATTATCCAGAAGGGAACTACAGATTTCAGCACTCCTGGAAGAATCAAAAAAAACTGACGAAGACCAAATTGCATTTGAAGATAAATGGTGGAAACAAACTGGACACCAAAATGGACTTGATAAGACAGAAGAAAATCTTACTTTTACTCCACCAAACAAGACAAAAGAGTCTGTTCTGCAAAAAGCAGATCAATCATGGAAAAACAGATTAGACTCCAACAAAGCTGAAATTCTTTTACAAATAAGAGATACCATGGTTCTCTGTGCCGAGTTACTCCGACATCACAGATCCCTTATATGGAATGCAGATGACGCTCTTTTAATATTTGACATTACAAGAAAAACTCCAGAAGGGTTAACTGCAGGTATCTGCAGAACCTCCAAAGGTATGGAGTTATTGACACAATACAGCAAAACGCTTGATATATTAGATAAACCACAACTTACATTATTACCGCCAGGTTTCTCGCTCACCAATACATCATTCCGTAACATTCTGGGAAACTTTGGGGACATATGTTTTGACCGTATCTTCTTTAGAGATATATTCGCTATCAAGCAAGATATCATATCATTTATAGATAATATAAAATCTTTGTATACAGCAGACTCAAATGAAAGAAACTTTTCCTTTGACGAAACACAGGGGAAAGTATTCAATAAGACTAGATATTTATCAGAAAACTCAAAAATAATTATCTCCCAACGTATACCATGCAAGGGACAAAGAATTTCATCACTTATTTCTGAGCAGATATTCTCCGGAAAAAAAATTGATGAAGATATGAGTGCGCTGCTTAACAAAATGTCTATCGCAGAAAGAGAATTTTTTGCAGACGAGAATAATCCTTTATTCAACTGGGATCAACTATACCTTATTGATACGTTATCAGAATCAGGTTTCCTAGTTCAGTCCAAGGAAGTAATTCTTACCGAAAAAAGAAGAATTACAATTCAAGATATAGATAAATGGTTTGACTATCAAAATTCTTCTTATGGGCAGGCTATAGAAAAAGCTATAGGTCAAGAAAACATTACAAAGATAGTTACTTTACTCAAGAATGAATGTTCAAAACAGCTTTTCACTTGGAAAACAACAAATATATTTATTACTTGTGATTTTAGAAATTCAGGAGTACACTGTATATAGAAATTAATTTAAGGAGAATTATAAAATGAACTTTATTTTCTTAGGCCCTCCAGGAGCTGGAAAAGGAACACTTGCTGCAAAAATTGCTGAGGAATACAAAATCCCTCATATTTCCACAGGTGATATCTTCAGAGCTGCTATCAAGAATCAAACACCTCTTGGACTTAAGGTAAAATCTATTATCGATGCTGGCGGACTTGTAAGTGATGATATTACATGTGCCCTTGTTGAAGACAGGATAAAAGAATCTGACTGCGCCAATGGATTTATCCTTGATGGGTTCCCACGAACAATTCCTCAGGCTGAAAGCTTTCAGAAGATTCAGAATGATGTTGCATGTATAAATCTTGAAGTTAATGATCAACTTATTATTGATCGCCTTTCCAACAGAAGAGTATGTCGCTCTTGCGGTCATATCTTCAATATCAAATACCTTAAAACAAAGGTTGAAGGAAAATGTGATGATTGTGGCGGAGAGTTATATATTCGAGACGATGATAAGATTGAATCTATCACAAATCGCTTGAAGGTATACGCTGAACAAACAGAACCTTTAATTGAATTTTATACAAGACTCAACAAAATAACAAATATCGACGGAACAAAAGAACTCGAAGAAAAAATTGAAGACTTCAAAAAAGCATTTCCTGCATAATTTATAAATAAAGATGAGGCTCTTCGTGCAGAGTCTCATCTTTTGTTGAATTCTATAAAAAAAAATGGTATAATAGCAAAATATGGCTACAGCAAACACAGAATTTTCTGTCAATCAAAAAATAGTTTATCCGAGTCAGGGAGTCGGAAAGATTACAGAAATCTTTGAAAAACAGTTTCGCGGGGAGATGATTCTTTACTATAAGATTTATCTCGAAGTTTCGGACATGTATGCAATGGTACCTGTTGATAAGGCTTCATCACTCGGTATCAGATCTATTGTTTCCGCTGAAGAAGCGCAAAAAGCACTTGATATGATTGGAGAAGAATTTGAACCTCCAACATCAGACTGGAAAGCCCGTTATCAGATGAATATGGAACTTTTAAAAAAGGGTTCCATCAATGATATTGCATCCATAGTAAGATGTCTTTACCACCGCTCTAAAGTTAAAGAACTTCCAATTCTTGAAAGAAAGCTTTATGACAATGCCAAAAAGCTTCTCATAGATGAAATCGCAGATGCTATTGGGGTTTCTGCAAATGAAGTTGATGGAATGCTTCACTCAAAGTTAGAGCCCCTTGGTATCAAATCTGAAAAGAAAGTTTCTGCATTTGAAGATGATGAGGATGAAGACGAGTTTGGAGATGAATTGGAAGATGTAAAATCTTCTAGAGATTACGATGACGACTCCGATGAATCCGACGATTCAGGTGATGATGACATTGATGATGGAGACGACTAATCCTCAAATAATTCTTATTCTTTTGGCTGCTGGTTCCTCTACACGTATGGGAACCGGTAAAAAGAAAGAATATTTACCACTAAATGAAGGCACTGTATTATCAAGCAGTGCCTTAGCTTTTATTAAGTCCATTAAGCTTAATCTTATATGTGTAACATATCCTCTAGGAGACGAAAAAGCAGCAAAAGATGCTTTTTATTCTGATTCCCAGATGTCTGATTTGACATCAGATCTGGATATAATTTTTGTTCCCGGAGGAAAAACAAGACAAGAATCTGTTTTCATAGCTTTACGAGAATGCAACACACAGAAATCCATCTGCCCAACCAATTCTATTGTTCTAATCCATGATGCTGCAAGACCTTTTGTGACAGAGCAGATAATTTTAGATACGACAAATATGACATTGGAACAAGGTGCTGCAGTCCCTGCACTTACTCCCGTTGACACACAAAAGGAGCTTACCAAAGATGGCACTATTAAAAGACATCTAACAAGAAGTCTTCTAGGTGCAGTCCAAACTCCACAAGGGTTTCAATTTGATAAATTGCTTCTTTGTCATACTCAAGCTCAACAAGATAATAAAGAATACACAGATGATACAGAGATTTGGGATAATTACCCTGAATTGACAGATGGAAAGCCTGTACATATCGTAAAAGGTGATCCTACAAACAAAAAGATAACATTCAAGCAGGACATTCAAGAAAACATGATAAATATTCCGAACATTCGAACCGGATTTGGTACAGATTTACATCGCCTGGTCAAAAACAGAAAGCTTATCTTAGGTGGAGTCGTATTCGACTTTGACAAAGGAGAAGACGGACACTCAGATGGAGATGTTTTACTCCACGCCATAACTGATGCTCTATTAGGTGCAGCAGGCTTAGGTGATATAGGATCATATTTTCCACCTGAAGATTCTAAATGGAAAAATGCTAACTCTGCAGAATTACTGAAAAAATGTTGGGATGATGTAAAAAATTCAGGTTGGCAACTGGGAAATCTTGATGCTGTAATAGAATTAGAAAAACCAAAATTTCTTCCACACCGACAGGAAGTAATAGATTCTATAGCCAACATTCTTGAAGTCGACTCTTCGAAAGTTTTTGTAAAAGCTAAGACAAATGAATCACTTGGCGAAGTAGGTAACGGTTTGGCTGTAAAAGCCTACTGTTCGTGCCTTATCTACAAATAATTTTCACTCTGGTTAAAAAAATAAAAGCTGCTGTAAATTGATTTTCTCATTTACAGCAGCTTACTTATTAAAAAACGCTACGCTTAATCTTCAGACATTAGATCTAATATCAAAGAAACTTCATTTTCGGTAAGATTCAATCGTTTTGCAATATCTTTTGCACTCCAATTATACTTACGACGCAATTCCCTAACACTATCTTTTATCTGAGGGCTAATACCACTCTGACGCGATTCTTTTTCGCGCATAGCAGTTGGCATTGATAAAGAAATTGGTGCGACAGTAGAGGATGGAACAGATATATTCTGTAAAATCATGATCTTTTTATCAGTATCCTGAGAAAGAGATATCAATCGTTGCTCTATACCTGTTATACCATTTTTTGCAGATTGAACTTCATCAATCCTAATTTCAGCCTCAGATATAAGATTCTGCAAAGAAACAACCTTATCAACAGCATCATTTATGCGACCAGAGTTCTTCATTATAGTATCAATATCACCTTGAATATGCTCTAATTGTACAGGAAGAACATTAACCATTCTATCACAACTGTTCAATCTTTCTTCCAAGTCTCTTAAACGTTCAAACGATGCATCAACATCATTGGCAACATTATCAATAGTTTGACTTTTCTTTTCAATTCTATCGAACTGAGATTGAATTGAAGCAAACTCCTCATTCAATGACTTCATTGACGATAACATATTAATTACATTATCATGACTTGATGTCAAATCAACCATTTTACTATCAATATTGTTACTTAACGTCATTAATTTATTAAATGCCTGCTCCAGATTATCAATTTTTGATCGTTCTGCATTTAATTGAACAATACGGCGACCTACATCAGAGTTCATATTATCAAGAGACTCTATTTCTCTTCCTAAACTCTTTATCTTATCATCATATTTATCCAAATTTGCAAGCTGAGTCCTTAATGACTTTATCGAATCCTCTAACTCAGATTTCAATAAATCAGCCTTCTCGAATAAAGAAGTTTGCTCCGTAAATTTAATCATACTACTGTCAATTTCTTTTATTCGTGATTCAAGCGAAGAAACATCCAAATTAAACTGATCTAATAGTACTGAATATGATTTCTTATCCTTTTCAGTCATATCCTTAAATTCATTACGAAGACTTTCGATAGTCACTTCAGCTTCTCTACTCATCGAATCATATGAATCATTTACCTGAGCCAACAAATCCCTAGCTGATTTTTCAGCCTGAGAAATCTCTTTTTGCGTAGAACTTTTCAAATCAAGAACACTTGCATTTATGATTCTACTTGTATCCACAAGACTTTTCTGAGCTTCGGCTATATCTTGTTTTGCAGTCTGCTTAAAAAGAGTAATATCCTGACGCATACTATCTGTTACATCATTTATTTCATCACTAAGCTGGTCCTTTAACTTTTGAAGGTCATTCTTGAAAACCTCTATATTTCCTTTATTCTCTTCCTTTAGGGAATTGATTTCAACTTCAAAATTCAAAATACCTTGTCTGACATTTTCTGTTGAATTTCTCATCTCGATATCAATTCTACTCTTCCACTGGTCTATATCATCCTTTAAGGAGACAACGCTATCTAAATTACTTCTTCGCTTACTTTCAAACTCTTGATTAAAATCATCCAAACTCTGTCGTATGCGATCCGTTGTAGAATTTAATTCAGAATCCATCTGAACCTTCCACTGATTGAGCTCATCCCTGAGAGAATCAATATTATCCTTACCTAGTTTATGTCCCGATTCAATTTCCTGACCAATATCCCGTAGACTTTGACGCAAATTATCAGATGCCTCCGACATTTCTGAATCCAAATCTGCCTTCCACTGTTCGATACTATCACGGTACGATGCTATAATTTCTCTGTCATTATTCTGTTTCTGCTCAACTTCATAGCTGAATTTTTTAAGCTCACTACGAATATCTTCTACAGAAGAATCCATCTCAGAGTTTATTTTCTCCTTCCACAATCCAAGTTCATCCTTAAACTCTCCAGCGGCTTCGAGGTCCTTTCTTCTCTTTTCTTCTATTTCCTGGCTAAACTCATCAAACTGGCTACGTAGTTTTTCAGCAGCAGAAGTCATTTGATCTTTTAATTCATCTTTCCATTCATCAATATCAGATTTATAAGAGTCAATTGACTTTAAATCTTCCTTACACTTCTGCTCTACTTCTTTGCTAAATACAACAAGCTTATCATCAAGCTCTTTTGCATTTCTGTCAAATTGCTCACTTATTCTCTTGTTATACTTTTCTGTCTCCTGTTCAAAAAGCACACCAGCACTATCCGATACAGCCTTAAGTTCTTCTCTGAATTTATCTTCCAGAGAATGAAGTCTTTCATTTACACCTTCAATCTGATCTTGAATAGCATTATGACCAGTCTGAAGAACACTCTGGAACTTATCCTGCTGCTCCTGAGTCTTCTTCTGGATTTCCGAAATACGCTCTTTCAATTCATCGATATAATTTATTTCCAATTCCTGGCGCTGCTTATCATATTCATCAGCATAATTCTCTAACTTGGAATCAAAATCTTGCTTCCAATCATCAAGTTCTCGAGATATATTACTCTGTCTTTCTTTAAGATTTGCTGTAAACTCATCCTCAAATACTTTTAGTTGCTCGCTTACATTTCCATAAGCCTTGCTTCTAAGTTCCTGTAAATTTCTTTCGAGAGTACCAAACTCATCTATGAGACGACTATCTTGCTCCCTAATTGTATTCTCAAAATCTTCCTGCTGATTTTTCAAATCTTGAGTAAATGCGTTAAACTCTTCAAGAACACTAGACCTAGATTGTTCCATTAATTTACGTATGGTTGCCTCAAATTTATCAATATCAGCTCCTGCGTTTGACATTTTCTTGAGTCTATAATCCATCTCATTTCTGTATGATTCAAGCTGCTTATCAATTCCAACCAGGAATCGTGTTTGTTTTGTATCATAATCTTCAGCAATTTCCTTCATACCTTTAGTAAGAAGTTCATTTAGTTCTTCCAGCTGCTGTTCAGAGTTTTTACGCTGTTCCTCAATTCTAAGGGTCGTATTTCGTGACTCTGCCTCTGACTGTTCAAACCTTTGCTTAGCATCTTCTATCGATTTTTCAACCTGAAGCTGAATTTCTCTTGTCTTATCACCAAGATCAGAAACTGCTGTACCAACTTCAGACTGCATTTCAGTTACATATGATTGAACTTCCTGCTTATATCTATCAAGATTACTTGTACTTATTTCAGTAAACTTTTCATAAGCTAAAGCTTCCGCCTCATCAATCTTGTTCATAGCATCAACGAATAGACTGTCATATCGTTCCCTGATCATATCAGCTTGATTATCAATCTGATTCTGAACTTTTTCAATTTGTTCAGAATTATCCCTGGTTTGAGAACTTAAGGTATCAGCTGTTTTTCTTGTTTCCTCACAAGATTCTGACAATGTCCTATTTAATTCAATAAGTTTATCCTGAATATCTTCTCTTATAGTAATAACACGAGAATCATAGGTATCTTTTATGTCTTGAAGCTTCTGATCAATATCAGAATTTATCAACAATGTCTTCTTTGCAAAAGATTCATTGATACCAGAGATAGAACTATCTATTGTCATGCCAATCCTATCAACTTCTGTTCTAAAATTATCATTTAGATCAGTGAATCTTGTATCAATCTGCTTTTCGAGAATATCACTCCTATCCTGCAATGCTCTCTGAACATTTGAAGACATTGCATTTATACTTTCATTATATGTAGTTGACTGCTCATCATACAAAGCAAATTTCTCTGCCATGTTTTTTTCGAAACCTGAAGTTTTCTCTTCAAATATTCTTTCCAGATAATTTGTCTTCTCTTCAAGTTTTTGAGTATATGCAGCAGACTTTTCTTCACAATCAGAAATGATATCTATCATTTCCTGCTGCAAGGCAGAAGTCTTTTCTTCAAGCATATTTTGAAGTACAGAAGCCTTGGAATCTATATTCTTTGAGTAATCGGCTGTATTTTCCCTAAACAATTCTAGTTTCTGTTCAAACTGCTGCTCAATTGAAGATGTCTTTTCATCCATAATCTTTTTAAGCTGTACAGTCTGTTCTTCCACATATTTGTTATAATCAGCATGAGTATCATTGAAGGCTGCTATCTTATTCTGAATCTGTTCATACAATTCCGTACTCTTAATATCAAGAAGAGAATACATTTCAGAAACTTTGTCATTTACAGCTTTTACAAACTCACTAGATGACTCATCACAACGGCTAACTCTATCATCAATTTGTCTTTCTATTTCTTCTACTTTCCTTTCAAGTAAAAGCTTGAGACCTTGAGTCCTATCTTCTATATCTTTATCATAATCTGCTGTTGCATTTTCATATTTTTGAATAGCTGACTCAGTCTGAATCTTTATATCATCAATCATTGCCTGAAGACGACGTTTCAAGATTTCATCAACAGATCCTGATTCTGTACTCAACATTGCATCCAATGCAGCTGTACGTCTCTTTATTTCAAGGTCAATTTCATGGATTCTATTGTTAACTGATAAAGTCAAATCATCCATCTTATTTTTTAGATCAACATTAAGAGAAGATGTAGATTCTTCAATAAATACAGCTCTATTCTTTATATCATCATCAATATTCTTCATCTTGCGATCTACAAAAGAACTTAGATCCTGCATTTTCTGCTGGATTTCACCATCCAAGTTGAGGGCTGAAGTAGAAATTTCATTTGTCTTTGCTTCCAGCTCATTATCAATAGCAGAAATCCTTGTATTTACCTGTGAATTAAGATCCTCTAGTTTCTGTTTCAACTGAGTAGTAACGGAAATCGTTGTAGAATTAATAAGATCTGTCAATTCATTGAGACGATTCTTTACATCGCTATCAAGAGTTGTTGTCTGTTCTCCAAGGGCTTTGTTCAATTCAGCATATTTAGAGTGCAACAGAGTTTCTAATTCCTCTGTCTGTTCATTCAGCATGGTAGTCTTCTGTTTTATAAGCGATTCAAGGTTCTTAGCCTTATCATTGAACCCATTGAGAAGTGTAGAAGTCTTTTTCTTTAGCAATTCATCCAAAGCATTGGTTTTAGATGTAATATTAGAGTCAAGCTCTCCAGCTTTTCTATCAAATATTTCTCCAAGAGACTTTGATTTTTCTGCATATACTCTGTCTAAGTCTTCAGTTTTTTCCTTTATTGCCTGATCTATCCTAGCTGCTGTATTATTGAATTGAGAAGTCAGATCTGCAGACTTAGCATTGTAAGTATCATCGAGACTCTGGATCTTTTCCTTTATTGCAGCATCAATTTTTGATGCAGTATCATCAAATTGATTTGCCAAGTCAGATGACTTTCTATTATAAGTATCATCAAGTCCCTGGATTTTCTGGTTCAGTGAAGTTACAAATGTATCAGCCTTTTCTGTTATGGCTGAATCAATTCTAGAAGCTATCTCATTAAAAGAATAAGACATCTCTGATGTTTTCTTATTATAGTTATCTTCAAGAATCTTTACCTTTTCGTTCAAAGAGTCAGAAAAACCATCAGTCTTTTCTTTGATTGCATCATTGATTCTGTTAGAAGTCTCATTAACAAGAATTGTAATTGCTTCAACTTTCTCAGAATACAAAGTATCCAATCCTTCGTATTTTTCCCGTAAATCAGACACAACCGCTTCTGTATGTTCTCTGAATACATCATCCAGTTTTGTTGTTTTCTCTGAATACAGATTATCTATAAAGTTTATGCGTTCTGTTAACTTGGAATCAACAGTATTGATGTTATTCTCTAACTTTTCTGAAGTACTCTTTAAGGCATAGGATAAATTCTCTGTAGAATCCTTTAATATATCCTGGATTTCAGATGTAGCACTTTCAATATCCTTTGCCTTATCACCTAAGAAAGAATCAAGGGTATTAAATTGCTCTGTATAAGTATCTTCGAGCATTCTTATCTTATTGTTGACAAAATCCATAGCAGATTCTGTCTCAGTAATAACCTGATCGTTCAGCTGTGCTATCTGCTCTTTCAGGGAATGAGAAACCTGCCTTGATTTGTCATCCATTGCATTCTGAGCTTCCTGCAATTTTTCAGAAACATCACTCTGCATCTGGTCCATTTTAACTGTTACCTGTTCAAGACAATCAGCAAGTCTTTGATCTGAAAGCTCAGTAAGTTTCTTTAATGCAGCAGCTTCCACTGTATTTGCATTCTCTACAGCATTTGCATAAGCGTTATTTATATCATCCTGAATCTTTGTCATAATCTCAGCATTCTGAGAGACAATCTGACTGCTAGAATCTTCCAGCCCCTTCACACGTTCTTCATACTTATCCAGCAAGTCCTGCCCTATGGCTTTCAGGTGCTCTACATTCTTTACCTTAAATTTTTCAGTAATCTCTGGAATCTTTTTATCTATAGCATCTATTGTTTTTTTTTGAGTATCAAGTTTCTTATTGAGTTTATCTAATGAGGATGCATCATTTTTTATTTTTATAAGGTTTTTCTCTACAGATTCCGACATATCCATTAGAATGGTTACGTCTTTTTCATATTTAGAAACGTGTTCTTCCAGATCCCGGACATCAGATATCGACTTATCTAGGTTTGAAGCATATGTATTAAATTCTTTTATCTGATTATCAAGAGCTTTTACAGTTGCATTAGCTTGAATTCTCGAAGTTTCAAGCTTACTTTCTAAGCCTATTAAGTCTTGTGCGACAGTCTCAAAGTATTTGTCAAAATCCTTTTGCCTCTTGTCAGCATATTTCCTGACTTTTTCCATGGAATTTTCATTCTTTTCTGTCTGCCTTATAACAATAGTTACAACTGCAGACAGTACTACTGAGACTATTATACTTAAAACGGTAATCACTTTTTCCCACCCAAAATGACTTTATTTGTACTAGTTTAACACAATATTTCTTAATTGGCGATAGTTTTTAAAGCAAATGTCCGCCTCTTTTATAGGAATATTAAAGATTTTTCTATATCCCTTAAGGATATATGCGGTCTTCATTCCTGCATTCCTAGCCCCTTCTATATCATATTTCTTACTGTTTCCTACATATAGGATTTCTTCAGGCTTTACTCCAAGCTTAAGAGCCAGTATTCCAAATGGATATTTTGAAGGTTTCAAGGCCCCACTTTCCTCTGAACCTATACAAACGTCACATAAAGATCTGATTCCCCATATTCCCCCCTTTTGTTCAGGAGGAAAATCGGACAAAATACCTATCTTTAATCCAGCGGATTTAAAAGCAACAATGGTATCGTAAACATTAGGATAAGTCTTTGTTTTCAGGAAATAAGGCTTCATTCCCTCATAACATATCTGATTTATCTGGATTTTTGCATATTCAACATCAATATGGCTATTTTCTGCCAATAACCTTGCCTGATACTCAAAAAAATCAGGCAAAGGAGCCGTCCGATGCATAACCTTTCGTACTTTACTAAAAGAGAGGAAAAAACGTAAATTTTTAATTACATAGCCTGATAATTTCAGATAGAATTTAAAACTAGGATATAAAGTCCCATCTATATCAAAGGCTATAGCTTTTATATCATAAACCATGCCAAGATTATAATGCAATAACTACCTAATCTCAAGGGTATAGTTAAATGTGGCCTGAACGGAATCCTCTTGTAAATCTGACACGAAAATCCATTTACAGATCTGTTGCTTTATCTCTTTCTCTATTGATACAGGCAATGATGGACGGATATAAATCTCACCGAGGGGAACAGTACCATCAGAAAGGACCGAAAAAGTTATTTTAACAGTCCTTGATGAATCTAAAAGCCTAGAGTTTTCATCTGAAATATAGATAGAAGGATTCTTGGGATTCAAGATATCCCTTGACTTTCCATTAGACATCACAATTCCATTATCATTTACATAGTCAGACTTTGTACCCACTTTACCTCCTGCAGAGGCATTTTTGACTTCATTCTGACTCTTTATGTCACTCAAGGCACTTTTTGTGCTAGAGCTCAATTCCCCTGTATCATCTGACTGTATGCTTTTACTACCAGTTACTGGCACCGAAGATTCAGAGGACATAGCTGATGTTCCAGAAAAGCTACTTGAAAACACAACTTCTTCCCTCTCAATTTTATCTTCATTTGCATCATCACTATCAGAAAATAAACTTTCATCCCACTTCACTGATTTTTCAGAACGTTTCTTTCTGTTGTCTTTAGCCAAATCTTCAACAGATTTTTTATATATCGTTTCATTCGGTTGTTTTACTTCAGACTTTTCAGATACTTTAGTTACCTTTGGCTCTGCTGCCTGCTTGTTTTTTTCAGGCGCAGACTCCACCGGAATATCCAAAGCATTTGCAATATTAGTATTAACTTCATTGACAACTTCAGTATGAGTATCATGAATGTCTTCCGTAGAAAAAAAATCCGAATCTTCAACTTGAGTAACGACTTCTCCATTCACAGCATCATGACTTTCATTCTTTTCTACAGGAGAAGAGCTTAACGTTATTGATATTGTCTTGTAAGTCTCATGTTCAGGCAATTTTATGCAATATAAAACAACAAAGATGCAACACCATATAACAAAAGTTATACCGATACTCAAAAAAGTATAAAAATATTTATTCATATTCATTGTCGTATAGAAGTCTGCAAACTCACACAACTAAATCCATTCTGACGCAGTACATCAAAGATGTTAACTATAGTTCCGTTTACTACGTTTGAATCTGCACTTATCATAACTGGATATAAATCTTTCGATACAGCCCCCGTATCAAAGGCTGCAATCTGACTGCCTAAAATTTCAAGTGAAGATTCAGCATCATTAAACCAAATCATTCCACTTTCCTCAACAGTTATAGTTATTCCACCTGCATCAGAACTTTGAGATGTGGAACTAGACGGTAAATTAACGCTGATACCTGGTAAAGAGGCAAAGGTTGTGGAAACTAAAAAAAACAATATCAGCTGAAAGATGACATCCAGCATCGGAGACAAATCAATTCCTGGTGAATGTTTATTTCTTTTTGATACTTTCATATCAAATATCCTTTCCCATTATCTTAAACATAACCTTTGTTACGTTTGATTCTAAATCAGTAATTCTGTGATTAACCTGAGATGTAAAATAATTGTAAAATATCAGGGAAGGAATTGCTACACACAGACCGGCTACTGTCGTAACGAGAGCTTCTGCGATAGCATTAGCCAAAATAGCAGGGTCTCCCATACTTCCACCTGCACCTAACACACCGAACGCTTTTATATTACCAGTTACAGTTCCAAGTAATCCCAGTAATGTGGAAATATTTGCAATTGTACCAAGTGCAGTCAAAAGATGCTCATAAAGAGGTACTACATTATCCATTTCTGTCTGTACAACTTCTTTCCGATGACCTTCATCCATATCTGAACATTCCAGAGCTTTCTTGATTACAGATGCACATGGAGTCTGAGCCATGATACAGTCAGACTTAGCACACTCCAAGTCACCATGGTCCAAATCATTTTTCAATGCAGCCATCAATTTTTTATCTTTTCGCTTTATATGACTAAAGTAAATAAATCTTTCGATGATTATAAAAGTCGAAATAATACCACTGGCAAATATCGGAATCATTAGAATTCCACCATTTTTAATTACATCAATCATTCACTTTTCTCCCAATAATTTTATATTTAAAAACTCGACAAGCATCTCCAAAATGTATTTTCAGAGAATACCCTAAATATTTAATTCTATACCAAGACTCACAGCACCAGACTTTGAAGAATAAGCAGACCCATAGTATCTTCTAGGGTTACTTGAAAATATCTTCACTGCATCTGTAACATTTACCTTTAGAGTAAGCTCTTTTCTGCATTTTATGCCAAATTCAGAATCAATGATAGGAACATAATCTGCATTTTTCCCAAGAGGCTCAGTCACTACAAGATGTATGTATTTCTTATTACTCTTATCATTAAGTCTGGTATCAAGCTTCATTGTCTGCTGGTAACGGTTTGATGGAGTATACAACCAAAGAGCATTCCAGCCAAAATCCAAGGAAATTATATCATTACAAATTGCAAAACCTAACAAAGTATCAAGGCTAAAGCGGTCATACTGATTGATTTGATATAAACCATTAACACATACACTGGAATTATCACAATCATAAAATCCATTATCAAACACAGTCTTTCTTAAATCAGCATTCCCATAGATAGACAAAAAATCACTTAACGGAATGCTTGTTTTAGCTTTCAGAACCCAATCTGATGTTTCATACAATAATTTTTGAGTTTCTACGTATTTAAGATCAGCAAAAAGTTCCCTGTATTGTCTATGAGTAGACTCTATACCACCAGAAACAGAAAACCACGGAGTACTGACTCCCACTAAAAACACCGGAAGTGCATTGAATGCATAAAACTCATCATTAAACAAAACAACTCCAGCTCCACCTGTAAGTATGACTCTTCCTATCTTTAGATCAGCTTGACAATTTATAAACCCACGATTCAAGAAATATTCATTTAAAGTATCAAAAACATAATTTGTATAAACTACAGTATCTACATAATCATTAGTCCAGGTAAAAGTAAAATCAGGACTTAGATATACATCATAATCCAGACTACCAGTACTCTCCAGAATATAATCCGACACATCTATATTTACAGTTGAATCAAGATTTATTCTATCACTGAGGGTCCAGGAAAAAGCATCCTTATTATAGAATGACTGTGTATATACAGCATCAAATATACTTGAATCATTTTGAAGGCAATAGCCTGATCGCCTATAATCTATTGAAAATGACAAATCAGTGTTATCAAGTTTTATACTGTCATTTGCAGATATGGCAGAATCAACAGAAAAATTATCTAATCTGCCAGATATATTCCTAAAATAATCTTCAGTAAAAAAATCTATATAAAAAGAATTTGACTTTGTATTTTTGAATATCTTTACTGTACCATAAAACAGATTAGGATATCCTCCCCCTATATCTGCTCCAAAATGAATTGCATCATTACTCTTTTGTTCTGGACCGACAAAGGATTCATCCATTACAGCTGTATCAACATTGACATCCGGCAATACAGGAAGAAACTCATTCTTTTCAGTAACAATTTGCTGTATATCAGAAAATGGCGGGAGAGAATCCAATCCTATGGTCAGACTATCTCCTGATACCACAGTCGTAACTTCCGGCAATACAATCTGTTCCTCTGCATAAGCTGCAAAGCTCAATAATAAAGAAGCCTCAAAAAAAATCCTTTTTACTATATTTTTATTTATCATATTTTATTCCCATCAATTCCATAGCCAATACACTATAAGCACTTTCAGGATACTTATCCTTCATCAAGTTCAAAGTCTCCCGTGCATCGCTTTTCATCAAAGATGCATCAAAAGCTTCGACTGCACGATACAAAGCTTTCTGTGCCATCAAATCATCGCCAGACATTATTGCATATTTAGCAGTATTCAAAAAATAGGATCCAGCTTTCTTGCTTTTTCCGTTTTTTCGATAATAAATAGCTGCAAAATAAGAATTTTTACAAGCCCAAAAAGCTTCTTCATCAATATTAACAATCTGATATTCAAGAAGTTTTTCAGCAAGATCACAAGCTTCCCGTTGAAGATCTTCACTTTCCATCATATATTCAACAAGTTCAGTTCCTGCTTTTCTTCCTTCAAATGAATCAATCCCATCAGATTTGGAATAAACACTCTGTAGCGCTACAAGTCTATCGTCTCTTTTATTTACAAGAGAATCCAACTCCTTTGCCAAACCATCAATATCATCTTTGGATGATATATCTTTATAATCATCAAGCAATTCATATGCAAGCTGCAAGGCTTCCTTATAATCTCCTGTCCTTCGGTAAACATATATCAAGGCTTTTTTAGCAGAATATAAATAACTGCTGTTTGCATAAGAACCAATGATCAATTTATAATCCAGAATTGCATTTTCATATTGCTTTAGCTTTACATAACTATCAGCCTCATAATACAAAGCTGCATCCATATACTTTCCATTCGAAAACTTTCTGGTATATTCATTGAATCTTTTTATTGCCAGTTCATAGTCAGAGTGATTATAAAAAACTTCACCACGTCTATAAGCAGCTTCATCTGCATACGCAGGAGAAAGAGACTCCTTGATTATTTCACCATATACTTTATCACTACGCACAATATCATTTTTTCTTCCATATAGCTCTGCTATTTTAAACTTTGCCCGCACTCCAAAATCTGACTTCAGGCTTGAACTTTCCTGAAGAATCACAATAGCTTCATCATATCTTCCAGAATCAGCATAAAGAGAAGAGCATAAGAAAGTAGCAGTCTCAAGCTGCTCCATATCAGAAGAAGCAGCAATTGCGTTAAAGGCGTATTCTATAGCTTCCCTCTGAAAATCCAAAAATGTTGCACAGTTAGATAAGATAATATTGGCATTCCAGCTAAAATGAGCTTTTCGATTATCCTTTACATACGAGCTTAAAACAGAATATGAACTTCTGTAATTTCCAGCTTTATATAATGAATATCCGTAATAAAAATTTGCATCACTATAATACCTACTATCTCCGGATTGGATATACCTCAGGAAATAACTTTGACAATCATTCCAATTCCTAAGATTAAAAGCACACACACCAGCAATATAAAAAGAAAGAGGAGTTTCCATATTCTGGATTACTTCCAGTGCAGACCTCAAATATCCTAATTTTACCAGACACAGAGAGTAATTTTCCCTATCATTTTGTTGCATTACATTTTTATAATATAAATCTCTATATACTTTTTCCGCATCTTCAAGTCTACCTGACTCAACCAGTACCGAGGCATATAATATATTAATATTATACATAGAAACTACATTGTCAGTTACTTCAGGTAAAACATCACTTTCCATAAACTCAATGCATGCTTTATATTTTTTTTGATTGAATAACGATAAAGCAAGGCAGTACTTGTCATTCAAGTCTTTTTTGGAGTTTTGATACGACAAATCCACCAAGCTCCAGTTTTCCATGACTGCGTAACATTTTGTGTAAAAGCTATGATATGATGAAAAAAGCAATGATTCCGGAGTCAAATCAACAAGAGAAGAAATCTCATTTATCCTTCTAACCGCAAACTCAGCTTTTTCATAATCAGAACCGGAATACATCATCCAATCTATCTGACAAATATACAGACCTGCAAACTGATTAAAATAGCTGTTATTAAACTCCATTGCATTATGAAAATAAAGCAATGATTTTTCCAGATTACCGTTATCGAACTCGTCTAAAGCAAACCTGGTCCAAAAATCAGCCAATAAATCTGTATCACTTATCTCTTTCTGGATGCTTCTCAAAATATCTTCAGGACTTTTATTTACATCAGATGTATAATCCAGTGCAATCAAATAAGCCTTATTCAAGGCTCGTGCAGACAAATCATTATCCGCACCATCTATCGCATTAAGATAATACTGATAGGACTCACCATATTTTTTCTGTCTGAAACAAGCTTCCCCTGTTTCAAAGTTAATGAACTGAACTAACTCTTGAGGAATGATATCAATACTTGCAAAGACATTTGATGTCATAGTGATAATCAAACCATCATTATTTGTATATATGCAGCAATAATATAACTTCTTCAAGCTATCCCAGTATTCCTGAGACGAATATTTGTTACCATTGTTTATGATGTACAGATAACACTCAGTGGCTTGATTGTAATTTTTCATCATATAGTAGCAGTCAGCAACTATATTTATCGATTTCCAGAAAAAATCAGAATCATCTTTCATAGGAAGAAGTACATCAAGCGACTTCTGATATTCTTCTTTCATGAAATATGCACTTCCCAAGAAGAACATATTTCTCTGCTGCAAGTATCTCTCATCATCGTCATAAGATTCAATTGACAAGATAATACTTACAGCATCATCATATGCACCCATCCAAAACAGAGAATACGCTTTCATGGATATAACTTCATTCTGTCTTGTAGATAGCGGATAATCAGAAGTAAACTTATCTGAAAAAGTTACAACATCATTATATAAATGCTTTTCATCTGCCTGTTTTATTCTTTCAAACAAACTTGATTCTGTTACAGTATCATAAGAAAAAGCAACATTAGCCGACAACGCAGCACAAATCACCAAAGAGAATAATCTTTTTATAATTATATTTTTCAATTAACAAAAACTCCAATCCTAATCTAATGTCTTAGGAAAGAACCCCTCTGTTGTCTTGACACGTTCCAAATGAACAAAAGTATCTGCACCATTATAATTCTTAATGAAATCATCTATGGACATTTCTCTTCCATCTTTAAAGACAACACAGTTAAACCTACCGTCATCATCAAAGAATGGGAATATAGCTGCACACTCAGTAAAGAACAAGTCACTCTTATTTTTTTCAGAAGGCTCTCTTATAGATGCCAGATAAAACCAGGAAGGTTCTGCGACAGCAAGAACATACATCAAGCTTTTCAGGCATTTAGCGGAATATCCAGAATTATCAATATATCCATTAAGATTCTTAAGAGTCCCACCTTGATTATAAAAAACAAACGGGTTAAAGGTTACATCAACACCACCAGACTCATAAGTATATTCTTTATTCGTCCTTACCGAAAGACATTCAGCAGCAAGATTTCTGTTCCAATCAAGAGCAAATGTAAGGTTCCAGTAATCATTTATCATAACTCCATTCTGTCCCAAAGGATTATATGATACGGTAGACTGATTGATAACAACTGGCTTTATGTTCTTTCCGCTAATCGGCTCCACAATACCATCGATTATCCATTTTACAAAGCCAGCATTACTCAAGCATATATGCTCATCGTCGACTATATCAGATTTTTCCCCTTTGGATATAGAAAACAGATCTCCATCTTCATCATAGCATAAATCATCATAATACTTTATATTCTTGAGATTTTCCCTGATAACAGCCACCATCTGCATGGAAGAATGATACTGACCTGTAACAAAGAATGCATAATTCCATGGAAGAGACTTTGATGTAAATCTATAAACATCAGAAAAAGATGACGTGAACAATCTGTTGAAGTTTACACCTAAAGGAACCGATCTTGCAGCATAAAAATCATAAATCAGCATATCTGCATAAGTCTTATTTCCCTCAGATCTAAACTGAATATATACATCAGCATTCTGATTGAAAAAATAACATATCCTTGAAGCCTTTCCTGTAGACTTGTCTCTGTACAGAATCCAGCTACCAGGAGAGTTCTTAGGATACGAAATCTTTTTTGTAGACTGAACATAAGACTGACCTTCCTTTACAAGATCAATCTTCAGGAGTGACTCAGGAGCTACGATAATGCTAACTTCATCATCAGATTCTTCATATCTGACCTCAAAGTTTACGCCATATTCATTCTTGATGACTTCAGAGTCTTTATCTTTTAACTGAGCAAGAGGAGTCTTTAGCCAGGACTTCTCTATACTCATCCTTACTCCTGCAGAATCGGGAATAGAATAAAAATCAAACTCTGCAAAACACGGAAGAACAAACAAAAGAGCAGCAGTTGCTCCAGTAACAATTTTTTTGAACAACGCTGTCTCTCTCATCTTATTTTTGTCCTCCTGTGCCAGTTAAAGGCATTTCTTCTTGATTTACTGGTTCTGTATCTTCAAATATCATGCTACCTTCAGCATATCTGACTTCAGGTTTTATGACAGAACCATCCTTATTATGAATCATTCCATCTGAACCTTCATCAGGATGACGACCAACAGGTGCATTGCTCAGCAAAAGCTTCAATCTGTTAAGCTGGTTTACTTCACTGGAACCCGGGTCATAGTCAATGGCAGATATATTGGAACCAGGATATCTTCTTCGTAATTCCTTTATCATACCCTTGCCTGTAACATGGTTAGGAAGACAAGCAAACGGCTGTACACAAGCTATACTTGGAACACCACTCTTGATCAACTCAACCATCTCGGCAGTAAGGAACCATCCTTCTCCCATGATATTGCCAAGCTGAACAATATCATCAACACCATCCATCATCTTATAGATAATCTGAGGGGCTTCAAATCTTTGACTCTTTTCAAGTTCTTTCTTCATATATTTTCGGAACAATTCAAGAGCCCATACAAACAATTTTGCATTTTTTTCTGTTTTCTTAGGGAAAGCCAGTTCCTGATGCTTGAAAATACCAGTCGCAAATGAATAGAACAAGAAATCCGCAATATCAGGCATTACACACTCTGCACCTTCTTTCTCTATTGTATCTACAATCTGGTTATTTGCTGTCGGATGGAATTTTACAAGAATCTCACCAACAACACCAACCCTAGGCTTCTTTATAGGTAACAGAGGTAAATTATCAAACTCCCTTACAATTCCCCTTATAGTCTTATGGAAAGAATGTAACCCAGGGTTCTTCAGAGCCTTTTCTACTTTGGCATTCCATTTCTCATAAAGTCTGTTTGCACTGCCAGGCTCTGCTTCGTAAGGTCTTACCCTATACAAGCACCTCATCAGAAGATCTCCGTATACAACTGACTGCATCATTCTCATAAGCATCTTAGGTGTATACTTGAATCCCGGATTCTTTTCAAACATCTGGGCACTCATGGAGATTACAGGAACCTGAGATAAACCTGCATCAACAAGGGCACGTCTTATGAATCCGATATAGTTAGTTGCGCGGCAACCACCACCAGTCTGGGTTATAAGCACACTTGTATGGTCAAGGTCATATTTTCCGCTCTGTAGGGCAGATATAAACTGCCCCGCAATAAGAATAGACGGATAACATGCATCATTATTTACATATTTAAGACCTGTATCTACAGCTTTAGGATCTACAGCATCAAGAATCACAAAATTATATCCTGAATACCTCATTGCCCTCTGCAACAACTTAAAATGTATAGGACTCATCTGAGGTCCGAGAATAGTGTGAGTATACTTCATCTCCTTCTCGAACACCTGTCTCTTGTATGCTGCACTTACTTTAACAGATTTACGGGAGTTACGTTCCCTAGCCTTTACAGCAGCGATAAGAGAACGTATTCTGATACGGATTGCACCAAGATTGCTTCCCTCATCAATCTTAATCAAAGTATACATCTTGCTCTTGGACTTCAGGATTTCATCAACCTGATCAGCAGTTACTGCATCAAGTCCACATCCAAATGAAGTAAGCTGTACAAGCTCAAGATTAGGCATCTCTGAAACAAAGGAAGCTGCCCTATAAAGACGGTTATGATAAGTCCACTGGTCTATGATACGCAAAGGACGCTCTACACTTCCAAGATGAGCCACAGAGTCCTCTGTAAAAATAGCAAGACCAAGACCATGAATCATCTCTGGAATACCATGATTGATTTCAGGATCAAGATGGTATGGACGACCTGCAAGAACAATACCTACAGCACCTCGTGTAATGATTTCCTCAAGAGCCTCTTCGCCTTTTTCCTGAACTTCCTTACGGAACTTCTGCTGTTCAAGCCAGCCTTCATGACAAGCTTTTCTGACCTGTTCTTCTGTAATAGTAAAATTCTTGCTCAATTCTTCATACAATCGTTCAGCAAGGCGTTCCTCATCGTCTATCGGAAGGAACGGATTCATGAACAGGATGGAGTCATCTTGCCTGAGCTCATCTACATTGTTACGAAGAACTTCTGAATACCCCGTAACAATAGGACAGTTATAATGGTTACCGGCGGTCTTATCTTCCTGTATTTCATAAGGTGCACAAGGATAGAAAATAAACTTGCATCCCATCTGAAGGAGACTCTTTATATGACCATGGCTTATCTTTCCAGGATAACAAACAGACTCAGACGGAATAGTATCCAGCCCTTTTTCATAAATTGCATGGGAAGAGCGAGGAGAAAGCCTTACCCTAAACCCAAGTTTTGTAAAGAAAGTAAACCACAGAGGGTAATTTTCGTACATATTGAGAACACGAGGCAAACCTACTTCACCCATTGGGGCTTCTTCGCTCTTTAGAGGCACATACTGGAATACTCTCTTGTATTTCCAATCAAAAAGGTTTGGAAGATCCTTGTTCTCATCGCCTTCAACTTTAGTATTAGCCTTATTACTAGCATCAACGATGGAAGACTTCTTGACACCAATCTCTGCTCCACGCTCACATCTGTTACCAGTAATGAATACTCTTTCAGAAGTATTTGAGGCAGAACCTGTCTTGAATGTATTTATTGTAAGAAGACAATTATTGGAACACTTTCCACAGCGGCGAAGCTCAAGGTCTACGCTAAAGTTCTCAAGCTGATCCAATGTTGCAATGTTACTTCGTACATCTTTAAAGCTCTGGTCAGGATCATCGGCTGAAGGTCTTCTCAAATCTTCCCACTGGTCCTTTGCTATAAGAGCGGATCCATATGCACCCATAAGCCCGGCTACATCTGGACGATATACATCAACACCGGCAGTTTTTTCAAAGGCCCTAAGAACCGCATCATTATTGAATGTACCACCCTGGACAACAACCTTGGAGCCAACATCACTGGCCTTACGGAGTTTTATAACCTTAAAAAGGGCATTCTTTATGACGGAATAAGAAAGACCTGCTGAAATATCCGCTACCTCAGCACCTTCCTTTTGAGCCTGCTTTACTCTCGAGTTCATGAATACAGTACAACGGGTACCAAGGTCCACAGGATTTTTGGCAAGAAGTGCCAGCTTTGAGAATTCCTGTACACTCATTCCCATTGTACGGGCAAAATTATCAAGGAAGCTTCCGCAACCAGCGGAACAAGCTTCGTTAAGCTGGATAGAAGAAATGGCACCGTCTTTCATACGCAGACACTTCATATCCTGTCCGCCTATATCCAGAAGGAACTCAACACCAGGTACAAAGAAATCTGCAGCCCTATAATGAGTTATAGTCTCAACTTCACCTGCATCTACATTCAGCGCAGCCTGGAACAAGGCTTCTCCATATCCTGTCGAAACAGACCGTGCAATGTAACAGTCCTTAGGAAGGATTTTGTACAGGTCTTTCAAGACACGTACAGCAAGATCTACTGGATTACCTGCATTGACATCATAGAATCTCCATAGGATTCTTCCTTCCACATCAGTAAGGACAGCTTTTGTTGTTGTAGATCCGGCATCAAGACCTAAAAAGACAGGTCCTTTGGCAGATGCCAGGTCTGCTGTAAGAGCTTTTTCCTTAGAATGACGCTCATTGAATGCATCAAGCTCTTCCTGATTGTTGAACAATGGCTCCAGACGCTGAACCTCATGAAGTTCTGCCCCAACAAGGTTTTTCAAGCTATCCCTGAATTCCTTTATTGTAGGGAAAGCCACGGAACCTTCATCAGAAGATGTACACTTTATGGTGCGTTCAGCAGAATAAGCAGCCCCGGAAGCAACAAAAAGCTGACTATTATCCGGAACAATAGTCTGTTCCGGAGTAAGGTTCAAAGTCTCTACGAATCTATATCTGAGCTGATCCAAGAAATGAAGCGGACCACCCAAGAAAGCTACATTTCCCTTTATAGGTTTACCACATGCAAGACCAGATATAGTCTGTGTAACTACAGCCTGAAAGATGGAAGCAGCTATATCTTCTCTTCTTGCACCTTCATTAATCAAAGGCTGAACATCAGTCTTTGCAAATACACCACATCGGGCTGCAATAGGATAAATAGTAGTAGCTCCTGCTGCCATCTTATTTAGACCTGACGCATCAGTCTCAAGCAATGCAGACATCTGGTCAATAAAGGCTCCTGTACCGCCAGCACAGGTACCATTCATACGCTGTTCGACACCATCAGTAAAGTATGTAATCTTGGCATCTTCACCACCAAGTTCGATGACAACATCTGTCTGAGGAATTATCTTCTTGACCGCAGTCGTAGCGGCAACAACTTCCTGTATAAAAGGAATATTAAGCCACTGGGAAACAGAAAAACCTCCTGACCCGGTAACTTTTACTGTAATAGTCTGATTCTCCCCATCAGGGAAAAGTGGTTCTATTGTATCAAAGGCTTTATTGACTACTGTTATTATAGTATTTCTTATATCGGCTCGATGACGCTCATAAGCACCATATAACAGCTCATCATTTTCTCCTAAAGCAACAACTTTTACTGTTGTTGAACCAACATCAATTCCTATTCTAACTGGCTTCAATACTGGTTTAAGTGAAGAAAAAGTTGATCCCTGTTTATTGTCCATTATGTACCTACCGATTTAAAAATTAATCAAATGACAGTTTAATCGTAAAGTATTTTTTTTTCAACTGGTAGTAATCCGCCTGACGTCACAGAGTTTTTACCAAAAGTACAGTAACTTTTGAACAAAAACGCAAGGAAAAAGTATGCAAAACTCTAAGGAAAAGTCATCGTTTTATAAGGCAAAAGTTATCATTTGTATAAGACTAACTTTTTTTACATCGGCGAGATTTATTTTTTACATCGACAGTATTCAATTTTTACATCGGCGATATTCATTTTTTACATCGACAGTATTCCAAAACATTACTAACAGTGATAACAGTTTTTAACAGCTGTCAGGTAATTGCCTAAATCAATTAACAGTATTATTCTATTATATCTATGAAAAATGACAAAAAACAGAAGTCAACAGTATCCAAAGGACTTTCACTATCCGTCCTGACATTTGGTTCACGTATACTGGGACTGATACGAGAACAGACAAAAGCAAACTTTCTTGGAACAGGACTTTATGCCGATGCGTTCCAGGTAGCTTTTCAGATTCCTAATCTTTTCAGACGTCTCTTTGCTGAGAATTCAGTGTCGGTGGCGTTTATTCCGACTTTCAAGAAATACCTGGAAGATTCTGACACCGAAGATGGTAAGAAAACTACCCAAAGCTTTATAAACGCAACTTTCACGTTCCTTACATTCATAACAGTACTTTTTGTAACTATCGGAGCGATTCTTGCTCCTCTTATAATAAAGATCTTTTATAAGGATGACATAAGTTCCCAGGCTTTTGACGAAACTGTGATTCTTACAAGAATCATGTTCCCATACCTTGCCGTAGTTTCTGTTGCAGCTCTTTTTCAGGGCATACTGAACGGACTCAGGATTTTTTCACCTTCCGGTTTTACGCCAATCCTTTTTAACGGCATTGTAATCATAGTTACATATCTACTTGCAAACCATGGCGGCTTGAACGCAGCAAGAGCCATGTCACTAGGTGTACTTCTCGGCGGTATTGTACAGGCAGTATTCCAGCTTCCGTTTGTATTGAAATCCGGATGGACAGTTGGTTTTACTTCCTTAAAAAAGGCTTTTTCCAATCCAGGAACCCGAAAAGTCATCCGGCTGGTAGGACCAACCATACTGGGTATGGCAGGATACCAGATAAACGAACTTGTATCCTCAGCGTTGGCAACTAGATATGCCGGACAGGGAGTTCTTTCCGGACTGTCCTATTCCCTAAGATTACAGGAACTTATACTGGGGATATTCGCTGTAACCATAGGAACCGTCATTTTACCGGACTTGACAGGTTTTGCAAAGAAACAGCAATGGAAAGACTTTAACAATATGCTCAAGGAATCAATAAAGATAATGACATTCATCGCTGTTCCTGTAACGTTCTATTCCCTTGTAATGGGTAAAAACCTCATAACACTGCTTTATGCTTCGGGAAAATTTGATGGAAAATCAATTGAGCTTACAACAAATATATTTCATTTTCATATAGTAGGTCTCTTGTTTATCGCCTTGAACAGGATAATCGCACCGTCTTTTTATGCCCAGGAAAACACAGTTTATCCGACTATAGCAGGATTATCCAACTCTGCAATCAATATAATTCTTGCGGCTCTGCTTGTAGGTCCTATGGGGGGGCCAGGTATAGCATTGGCATTAAGCATAGCAAGCTTTGCCAATACAGTAATTCTTTTTGTATTCATCAAGAGGAACAACAATATGGACTTTTGGGGGATTCTTAAATCTTCCCTCCTATATGCTTTCAAGATGATAGTATTCTCTATCATTGCAGCATTGCCTGTTTACCTTCTGAAGGACAAGCTGAATACGATATTCGCAGGTTACAACAGATTTATTACACAGGGATTTACTGTACTCATAAGTGCAATAATATTTGGAGTAATAGGCATTGGTCTTATGATAATGACAAAGGACCCACTGATTAAATCAGTTACTAATAAGATGAGAAAAAGAAGCAGCTAGGCTTTTTTTTTCCAGAGGAGAAATAAATGACAAACAGAATCACAGCACAGACTGGTGCAGATTTTGACAACGTAATCAAAAATGCAGACTTTGACAGCATCTACAAAGCTCGCAGAGAAAAAGTATACTCATACATGAATGAGAACAATATTGATGCTGTTGTTTTTGAAGATTCAGAAGACAAGAGGGATCCAGCAGTACGTTATCTTTCGGGTCATCCAAGTGATGCAATACTGGTTCTCACAAAAGATGGAAAATCCTATCTAAGCCCATGGGATGAAAACCTTGCAGCCCAGAGAGCTCATGTAGACCAGACTATTCCATATACAACCTATGGCCGTTCCCCTTCCAAGGCAATATCAGAAATTCTCAAAGGCAAGACAGGTAAAGTTGAAGTTTCACCTTCCACAACCCACCTTAACTTTGTCAAATATACGGAAGAACTAAAGAACTTTAAAGTAGAATGCAGGGATGATTCCACACACAATTACGTAGTGGACTTGAGAGCTGTCAAGGATGAATACGAAATTGCATGTACCCGTAAGGCATGTGCCATTACAGATGAGATGACAGAGGTTATCTCGGAAGGTGTCAAGGAAGGTAAATTCAAGACAGAAACAGATGTTGCATTGTTCATAGAAAAATACCTTAGAGAAAAAGGCTGTGAAAAGACAAGTTTTGATTCTCTAGTTGCAGGTCCTGACAGATCTTTTGCAATACATGCTTTCCCTAATTACACTGGTAATGAATGGGGATGCCACGGACTATCTATCCTTGACTACGGTGTAAGCTATGAAGGTTATGCTTCAGACTGTACCATTACTATAGCAAAGGGACCTTTGAGCAAGGAACAGGAAGCACTTCTTGACCTTGTCCAGAAAGCTGCAGATGAATGTATCAAATTATACATGCCAGAAAAACCATTGAACGGACCTAGCAAACTTTGTGATGAAATCTTTGCTGCTGCAGGAAAATCAATGCCACATTCCCTTGGTCATGGAACAGGACTTGAGATTCATGAGAGTCCATTTATCCGAGTAAAGGCTGCTGATGACAAAGTATTCAAGCCAGGAAACATCGTTACACTGGAACCTGGCTTGTACTACCCAGAACTCGGTGGCACAAGACTTGAAAACGATGTACTTATTACTGATGACGGAAACGTTGTATTGACCAAGTCAAAAATTTTCAGGATATAATATTACTTCCATAACATACTAGAGACTACTCTTACAAAAAGATAGTCTCTAGTATCTATCTAATATAAGCGGGACAGAACATGTTTTACCTGTTCATCCAGTGCAACCGCAATTCCTTTATCAGGGAGACTCTTTATAAGAGTACGGCACTGAGACAAAACCTTAAAAGCAAGAACATTCATTTTCATATCAGAGGTACTGTCGATTTCTTCACTGTCTTCAATCTCCAGCATTTTGCGAACTTCTTCCGAAGTTGCAAGGAGCCCAGGTTTACCACTTAGTTTCGAAATTATATACTCTAGCTGAAGGTTACTTTTGCTTTCATTGAAATAATCTCGTTCATCTTTCGGAAGACTTTGGCTTAATTCCTCAAGTTCCTGGAACATCATGACTTCATCCCTGAACTTTTCAGCTGTAGCGCTGTCACTTGCTGCAGAAATTGCCTTGTCCACTGTATCATTTATCCTAGGATCAGTCTGAGCCAACCGTTCTTCGTAAGCTTGTTCCCTATCAGAAACATGTACAGAAAGCAAAGGACCTGAACACGTATCTTCGACAGGATTAGAAGGCTTCTGAGTGACAGTAGCTGGCTCTATATTATCTTTTCCGATAATTTCGTCTTCTGTCTCAAGATATATTTCCTGTACATGATCATTATATTTTTCAGAACCAGTTATTTCCTCTGTTTCATCAGATTCCTCAATAACATAATCTTCATCACTAACGTTTAAGGATTCAGCATCATCACAGACATCATCCTCAGGGACCTGATTATCAGCCTCTATAACATCAGAAAGCTTTTCTTCAAAAAGATCCTTTATATCAGTATTATCTTCAGACAATCTTTCGATTGACAGGGATGGATCACTCTTATACTCTTTTAGAATTGAATCATCATCTTCAAAGGCAAGGTCTGTAACAGACTGGCTCTCTACTTCAGCATCTGCAGTTTCTGATATCTCACCCAGTGAAACTATGTTATCTTCTTCAAAAGATACCTCGTCTGCAACTGTTTCTGTTTGAGATATGGATTCATCAGGCTCAATTTCTACCTGTACTTCAGCCGAACTATTATCTGATTCAACTTCAGTTGTTGGCAAAATAACCTGGGAAGGTACAGACTCATCGTAATGCTGAAGATTATCTTCTACAGGAAGCTTTTCTATCAGTTCTTCAAGCTTATGTCTTCTAGATTGTACAAGTGGTTCGCAGTCTTTTATATTTGAAATGCTATCAAGAATACTCAAGGCATCTGAATATTTTTCTGATGCCGTAAGAAAATCTGCGTAAGCAATGCTGGAATCTTTCCACAAAGGTTTTATCCTGAGGGCTGTCCTATATTCCATATCAGCACAATCAGCTTTTCCCTGGGCATCATAAACCTTAGCAATGTTAAGATGAAGGACAGGATGATTTGAATCTATACTGAGGCCTCTATGATAAAACTCCAGAGCCTTATCATATTCTCCTTTTGCTGCAAGGATTGTTCCTATATGATTATAGGCAAGAACATCATTAGGGTTGTTATCAAGAACTCTCTCAAAAGCTTTTATTGCACTGTCTGATTTACCAATTAATTTGTATGTAAAGCCAAGATTATAAAAACTCTGGCTATCTGTCTCATCAGCTATGACTGCCCGCTGGAGGTACTCCACAGATCTGTCATATTCTTTGAGTCTTCTGTAGGCAGCTCCTAATTCATTCAGAGCCTGAACATTATTGGGGTCGACATTGAGAACCTGATTATAAATAATAATGGCATCATCATCCTGGCCACTTTTGACAAAAAGAGAACCAAGACAATTCATTACCTCAATATCAGAGGGATTCTGCAGGAGTAAATCCCTGTAAATCTTTTGGGCTACGGAATAATCCCTTGAAAGGACGGCAGATTTTGCCCGGGCTAACATTCTACTACGCTGTAAACTCTCATCTGCCATATTTAACCTCTATTTCTTTAGTGGACGAGCATTAACTTCCCTGGATAACTCCCCAGAAATATTTTTGCTATACTTTGAATAAGATGATATCGCAAAATAGTAGATTTTTCCATTTTTGAGTCCCGTTATTTTTACTTTTATGACATTACCTACATCTATAGGAGATTCTCCCTCAAGAGCCTCTCGGCAAAGATATTCACCAGGTCTCTCACCATAGTATACGTAATAGCCTCCTGATATATCATCAACACTATAATTCCATACTAACGTAACCTCTCCATCGCCAGGAATAGCTGTAAGGGTATATGGAGGAAGCGGAAGAGGAAGCTCCGTAAAGTTCAAGTCAAGCTGGGTTATCGAAGGCGATGATTTTCCACCTCCATCCGGGAACAAGTCTACTGCAACCTGGAAATACAAACCTTCTACTCCTTCTATTTCCTGGTTACTTTCTATTCTTTTCCATTCAGGATAAGTATCAGTCCAATTAAAATGATCCTTATCACTTCGTACATACATAACGACAGCGGTCTGCGCAGGTTCCTGAACAACAGCCCTTACACTGTTAAGAACACAACCGTCACTCATCATTATAGGCTGCGTGACAAACCTTCCGCCGTCTTTTTTGTAAGTGTCATATCTCATTTCTCTGGCACTTTCGTTATAACAGTTTCTCTGGATACGAATATCATCTATATATCCAGTATATTCTGGACAAAACTCCAATGCTGCGGTTACACCTAGGACTGCCGGATAAACCGATCCTCCTATTTCTCTGCCGTTACTGGTAACATAAGTCAGTCCTTCAAGAACTCCATTGATACGATATTCCAGCATTCCTGTATGTTCATCATAGGAAATCTCATGGTGACTCCACACATCAGGGACAACATTTCTGTAACTAGTAACTGTCACTTCTCCATCATTTTGAGTATATCCGTTAAATACATTGATGAATTTCCACTCAAAGTGATTATTTGCAAAACCTGCATATATCATCTGATACAGAGGATATTCTGAAACAGTACGAGAAGATCGCCACGAAAGAATCTGCTCGCCATTTTCAGCTATTGACGGACAAAGCCAAAACTCTATCAGAAATGATCCCATATTACCGGCAGAACCAAATAAACTTCCTTCCTTACCGCTTAACTTTAGACCGGATGTATTACGTCTTACCATACCACAGCTTTTACCCATGGCACTTCCAGATGAAACTGTAATATCATCATCTTCCACATTATACTTATTGGTACGGTCAATTATCTGGTTATTTTCAAAATCTATATAGAGATCAGTATCCTTATCCATAGACCTTACATTTGTGGCAAGCTCTATGCAATCAAAACCAAATCTTCCAGTTCCTCTATCAATACCATAACTGGACTCAAAACTTGGCCAACCTTCCTTTCCACCTAAAGTTACAGTAGATTTCTGTGCAAAAGCACCAGAAACACAGAGTAGACAAAAACACAAAAAAACATTTAACTTACTGTTATGCATAATTCCGACCAGAATGTTGATAATGCCGAATCCTTAAACTCAAGGGAAGTACTCCATCAGACAGCACTAAAAGCTCCTCAGCAGAGCGGAGTCTACATGTGGCGCAATACAGATGGTACCGTCATATATGTTGGTAAAGCCAAGAGCCTCAAAAATCGACTTACTTCATATTTTAGCGGAAACAAAGATATTAAAACAAGACTTTTAATAAGCAATGCCCGCTCAATCGAGTATATCACTACAAATAATGAATATGAAGCTTTCCTACTGGAAAACAACCTCATAAAAAAATACACACCTAAATACAACATCTGCCTTAAGGATGGAAAATCCTATCCGGTACTGCGTATTACACGGGATAAGTTTCCAAGAATATTCAAAACAAGAAGCGTCATTCACGATGGATCCAAGTATTTTGGTCCATTTCCAGACGCTGCTGCATTGGATACATTTATCGAAACATTATACGAAATATATCCATTACGCCGATGCAGAACATTCAAAGAAAAAACTTCTCCTTGTATGTATTACCACATAGGAAGATGCCTTGCCCCTTGTTGCAAAAAAGTCCAAGAATCCACCTATAACGAATTTATCGATGAAATTATTATGCTTCTTGAGGGTAAAGGCGAAGAAAGCACCCAAAAACTTACTATATTAATGAAAGAAGCTGCCAAAAAACTCAACTTTGAAAAAGCTGCAAGGCTTAGGGACGGCTTAAAAGCTTTGTCCGTATTACAAAACCAGAATATTGTGGAAGGATTTGATAATACAGCCCGAGACTACATAGCATCATGGCGTGAAGGAGAGCTTACAAGCTTTACTGTCCTTAAAATTCGTGAAGGTAAGCTTCTTGGACGCGATAACTATCGTACAGTAAGTCTCAATGAAGACTCAGAAGTTCTCAGCGAGTTTATGTCAGCATATTACACTTCAAAGGAAGATATTCCTCCTAAGATATATGTCATGAATGAAGATGGACTTGATAATATCAGGCGATACATTAAAGATACATATAACAGCGAAACTACCATAATTCTTGTCAAAGACAACATGATTGATGCCAAGCTTCATAATGCCACTATCAATATGGCACAACAAAATGCAAAAGAAGATATAATCAGGCGTATGAGAGAAAGAGGTGATTTTCCTGCAATGGAAGAATTACAGCAGGTACTGGGACTACCACGCCTTCCTGTACGCATCGAAGGTTTTGATATTGCACACATTGGAGGCAAGTTCCCTGTGGCTTCCCTCATAAGTTTTTATAATGGAAACCCAGATAAGAAGAATTATAGATATTTCCGGTTAAAGACGACAGACGGTTATATAGATGACTTCCAATCCATGCGAGAAGCAACAACAAGAAGATACAGCCGACTTGTAAATGAAGAAAAAGAACTACCAGACCTTATTCTGATAGATGGTGGTATAGGTCAAGTCAATGCTGTAGACGGAGTTCTAAAGGCATTAGGAATCTCTATTCCGATTGCAGGTTTGGCCAAAAGAGATGAGGAAATATACAGACCAGGCTGCTCAACACCCATACACTTACCCAAGAGAAGTGATGGCTTAAGGCTTTTACAGAGAGTTCGAGATGAGACCCACCGCTTTGCGACAAGCAGGAACCAGGAACTCCGTACCAAAGAAAATACAATATCCCCTTTCATAAGACTTCCTCATGTCGGTGAAAAACGAGATAAACTTCTAATGCAGAAATACGGAACACTCCAAGCTCTAGCCAGTGCATCAGAATCAGATATAGCCCAAACTCTACATGTCAGAGCCAATGAAGCTACAGATATACTTATTGCGGCACGAGAGCTTCTGACAAAACAAAACGAAATAAAGCAACAGCAGATGCAGAGTCTTGATTTTGCAGGAACTACAAAACAAAAAGCAGCCCAATACAAAATAGACCTAGATCTTGCATCAGCCGCTCTCAGAGTTGCATCCGGGGATGACGATGATTAATCCATACTATCCCCAAGACCTTCCACAAGATTTCGTACAGTTGCCCAACCAACTCGTTTCAGAGACTCTTCGCTGTTGCCACCCACATGGAGCGTACCGATGAAGTTATCAAGGGCAAGAAGTGGATTTAATGGATCTGGAGGCTCCAGGTCAAACACATCACTTCCCGCCCCATTAAGCAAATTATGAGTCAGAGCGTAATAAAGGTCTGTCTCATTGACTATACCTCCGCGACTTGTATTTACAAGAATAAGCTTTGGGTTAGATTTTTTGAGGACACTTAAATCGATAATATTTTTAGTTTCTACTGTCAATGGAGCGTGAATACTGATAAAATCCATCTGCTGGAATAAATCTTCAAGAGACTCAACCGCCGTAAATCCTAACTTTTCGAGATATGTGCTGGTTCTATGTGGGTTATAACAGAAGATATCGCAGTTAAAAGCTAACTTAAGCATATTGCTTAATTTCTGAGCCGTATATCCAGATCCTATAATTCCAACTTTCTTTCCGGTAAGTTCATTTCCCATAAGACATGCTGGAGCAAACTTCTTGAACTCCTCTCGTAACATTCCACAATTGTTATATTTCACCTTGTAACTTAGCGAAAGCATAAGGGACAAAGCTAATTCTGCTACCGACTGTGCATTTAGTCCCGGGGTATTTGTAACCTTGATTCCTTTGACAGCTGCATAAGCCATATCAATCTGATCAGTACCAGTACCATGATCACTTATAACTTTAAGGTTAGGACATTTATCCATTATTTCTTTTGTCACAGCGATTTTTCGAGTTATAATTCCTTGTATATCAAAAGGATTATCAAAATTATCAACGATATAGTAGTGCTCGTTAAGCCAAGACATACACTCAGAATCTAAAGTTTCGCATAAAAAAATTGTCTTTTTGTCATTCATAAAATGATACTACCACTTTATGCAACAACAATCTATGTTACACCTATGATATGGAGAAAATTCCATTATCCGCATTTTATGACTTGAGTCTGGCAGAAGTTTTTTTATCCAAAAGAGCCAATTCAATACTATTAACTCTCTTCTTATCTATGACATTGTAACGGTTATCTCTAAAAATGCGATTTTTAGAGATAACTGTGAAAACTCGAAGGCATCCCTAGAAAGTATTTTTTAGAGATGCTCTAATACTATTCAGTAAGTATACGTATATAAGTTACACCTGGTGATTCTCTATCTGATTCAAACTTCAATATTGACAGATCAGCTGCGGAAATATCATTACAGAAATCTTCATCAAGAACAAATACCTTTTCATGTATCTGCTTATCATTTTCAGAATAAACAATACTTCCTAGATATTTATCACCTAACATAACATTTATGTTTCCACTACCAAATACCCCAACAGCAACAGAAAGCTTTTTTCTTGCATCCAACTTTACTTTATACTGGAAATATCCACCACCATTATTTATTTTTCTGATACTTGAATCTTTCTCGGCTATATAACCAGTATTTGTATTTTCGGATACAAAGCTATGTTCAACTTCACTCTGTTGATGTCCACATTCAATATAATCAATGATGGTATCTTTGGATTCAGAAACACAAGAAGGTAATGGACTTTTGTCATGATTAAAATAAATCTGATACCTTACATGATGTATGTCATAAAATGGTCTAAGAATTACATCAGTGTTACTTGAAACAGTAGATTTATCCACAACAAAAGTCAACTTTTCAGAATCAGACATTGATACCCAATCATTAACTTTCTCTGTATCACCTGTAAAGAAAGGTACCTCTATAGAAGGTTCATTCATATAAACAAGCTGATTATCCACTATATCCTCAGACATCTTTTGCTTTCCGTAATCAGCAGCAAGAACAACCGGACCATAAAGGATACTAAAGTTATTAGAACCATCCCTTGTTTTGCGTACATTGAGATGAGGTTCTAACTGAATCTCAAAAGACTTTCCTACTTCAGCTTTTGTAGTCAAAGTCTTATATCCATCACTCTCCGGAATAAGATTACTGGACCAGGAAGGACAACGAATCTTAACAGTTTTTTCATTCACCCCTGTTTCAAGTATATCAATAGAAACTTTATTTTCTTTTGGAAAATCAGTTCGTATAGCTATCTTTGTTCCATCAGACGTCGTAACAGTACTATCAATAAAAAGATTTATATATACAGTATTATCAAAATCAGCTGCGATAAAACGGTTATATCTTCCAGGATTTTCCATTCCAGTTCCTGTGCAACACCAGAAAGCATTTTCCAAAGAACCATATACCTTATAAAATCCGCTTAGTGTAGAGACAAAATATGTCTTACTTCCGGAATATGGATCTTGACTTGCAAGTATATGATTATATAATGCAGTTTCGTAAAAATCTGCAACATCAGATGTTCTATTCCAACGGAAGATATATTCACTAAGTTCCAACATATTATACGTATTACAAGTTTCACATGTATCTCTACCTGTCCGTTCTGCATATTCAGGACCAAAGTGTTCCCCTATGGAGTTACCTCCAATAACATAACTTCTTTTCTTGGTAACAGTATTGAAAAAAAACTCTGCCCCTCTACGATACTTTTCTTTCCCTGTGATATCATAAAGTTTTGCTAATCCAATGAACTTTGGTATCTGAGTATTAGCATGATGTCCTTGTAAATTGTCAGTCTGCTCCATTGCAGGAATCATCATCTCTTCATCTATAAATTTTTCTGCCATCTCGAGATAGGACTTATTTCCTGTAATTTCATAAAGATCAGCAAAAACTTTACACATACCACCGTGCTCACAATACAGCATTCTCTGAAACTGCTCATGGCTCATATTCTTACAGCCATTAACAACCCAATCTGCCATTTTGCTTACAACAGTAAGAGCATCTTTGTTACCAGCATAAACATATGCATCAATAAGTCCTGCATATATTTTGTGAACGCTATACCATGGAACCCAGTATTCTGCAAGAGAAAATCTTTCTACCTTAAAATCACCAGTGAACGCTTTATCAAAAGGTTCCGACGAAATACCGCCTATATATCCATCTTTACGCTGAATTTCCTTAAGGCAATTAACAGTGTATATCAATTTTTTCTTTGCATCTTCATCATCAGTATGATAAATAAAACCAGCAAGTGCTGATAAATAATGTCCAAGGCTATGCCCCTGTATCTGCATACTTTCCCAGCCACCATAAGTAGGAGCCTTAGGTTTATAACCTAAGGCTGTGTAACAAGGAGAAAGCAACCTATCTGGATTAAGTTTCAACACATAATCCAATCCTAATTTTTGTGATTTTTCAAACAATGTACCTGGTCTTAGTAAAGATTTTTGGGCAAACATCAGGTATACCTCCATAAATATAAAAAAGGATGTTCTAAAGAACACCCTTTTGAACTTTTATTTAAGTCCCGTCATGGCAACAGAAGCAATAATCTGTTTCTGGAATATCATAAAGATAATCAAAACAGGAAGCATTGCAAGCACAGATGCTGTCAAAAGCAACGGATAATCAGTCTGAATTGCATACATGGCATTAAGTTGACTAATCATAACCTGTATGGTAAGTTTATCAGGATCGTTAAGATAGATACTTGGAGCAAAGTAATCGTTCCATGCACCCATAAACCACAGGATAGCCTGAGCAGCAACAGCAGGTTTAGCATTAGGTAGCATGATCTGCCAGAAGATTCTAAAGAACGATGCACCATCAATACGTGCACTTTCAATCATTGATGTTGGAATACCAGACATGTATTGCTTAAGAAAGAAGATCATACTTACATTTCCAAGCATACCTGGAATAATCAAAGGAAGCCATGTATTAAGCCAACCAATTCTTGCATAGATGATAAACTGAGGAATCATGATGATTGAAAAAGGAATCATCATTGTCGCAAGTTCAGCAAGGAAGAGTTTCTGCTTACCTGGGAAACGGAGCTTTGCATAAGAAAAAGCAGCCATTGCAGATACCATTGTACCGATAATAATCGTACTGAACGAAATAATTATTGAGTTTATAACACCACGCTGTAATGGAGGATCCATTGTCCATACACGATTTGAATAGTTAATCCATTGAGGATTTTCAGGCATCTTAAGACTAAGCTGAGTTGTAAGAAACTGAGCTGGAGTCTTAAGAGAACTAAAAAGCATCCAGATAAGTGGAATAACCATGATTATAGCACCAAGAACCAAGAATACGTAAATCAATATATTACCAATTGTTGTATTACGCTTTTTTGATCCTAATTTTTCAGATTTTGTATTTTCCATATTAATTTCCTCTACTCAAGATAGTTGTCGCTTGTTGGGGAAAGCTTAAACTGGATTGCAGTAACGATGAAAACAATCAATGCAAGAACCCATGAAGCAGCGCAAGCATATCCCTTCGCATCTGCACTACCAAAAGCATACTGCCAGATGTAGAATACTATTGATCCAGCACTATATCCTGTACCACCAGTTGGAGCCATCATCTGAGGCTCAACAATAATCTGAGCACCACCAATGATACCTGTTACAACGATAAAGAAAGAGATAGGCTTCATCAATGGCCATGTAATCTTTCTAAAAATTGTCCACGCATTAGCACCATCAATATAAGCTGCTTCATAATATGACTTAGGAAGATTCTGTAAACCACCAAGATAAAGCAATGCTGTACCACCGACACCACGCCATACTGTCATAGCAATAATAGCAGGTTTTACAGTCTTTGCATTCTCAAGCCAGTTAGGGCCTTCAACATGGAATGCCCATCTCAAGAACTGATTCAAGAGACCATAGTCACCATTGTACAGCCATTTCCACAAAAGAGACACTGCAACAATTGAAGAAACAACAGGAATATAATATATAACACGGAAAATATTTGTTCCAGGTAATTTCTTGTTAAAAGCAAGGGCAAGACAAAGTGCCCATAACATACCGATTGGAATACCAATCATATAAAAGAATGTATTAAACAAAGCTTTCCAGAATCTGTCATCTGAGAAAAGTTCTACATAGTTTTCAAATCCAACATAGAAGAATTCACGGTCAATTTCGTCCATATGGAACAGTTCTGTTAAATCTACCATTGAATCCCAAGAAGTAAAACTAGCAAAAATTGAAAACAAAAATGGTCCTGCAGTAAAGAGCAAAAAACCAAGTACAGGTGGTAATACAAACAAAAGCCCAGCCCAGGCTTCCTCATCCCACTTCTTTTTTTTCTTAAGGTTGTTTGTTGCCATAAAATATACTCCAAAGAAAAACTTTTTTTAACTTAAAATTTGTGGAAGATTATATAAAAATATCTGTATAACCTTCCACAAACAAATGATGATTATCTAGTCAAACTATCGCGAAGAATTAATTATTTCTTTGCGTTTTTAGCCTGAGCTTTAGCCTTCTGCTGAATTGCCTTATCAAGATCCTTCTGCATCTTCTTTGATACTGAATTACAGTAAGCTGCTGCAGTTGTTTTTCCATCAAGAACATCCTGAATATTGATGAAGAAATCATCATACCAGAGAGAATTGTATGTATAATCCTGAGGCCAAGCACGTCCTGTCTTAGAAATGATGTTGATAAATTCCTGACGGTTAGCAGGAGAAGCATTTTTTTCTGTATAAAGACTAGCCATAGACTTAAGATTAGGAATCATAAGATCTGTTTCAGCATATGTCTTGTTAGCTTCTTTGTCAGCAGAAAGATAGAGAGCAAGTTCTGCAGCTTCCTTAGCATACTTTGTGTTAGAAGCAACAGCATAACCTACACCACCACGATATGTAGCTGTCTTGTTTCCAGCCTTGCGTACTGGCCAAGGAATAAGATCATATTCAAAAGGAAGAGTATCATTGAATGTAGCAATATCCCATGTACCAGCTGGGAAGAAAGCGAGTTCACCCTTAAGCCATCTCTGATATGTATCGAGAGACTGAGCCTGACTAGCTGTTGGTGTTACAGGCTTGAATTTATAACCATCAACTGTTCCACCCAATGTCATATCAGCAAAGAACTGTAATGTTTCAATGAACTTAGGATCTGTTACATTAACTTTTGTGTGTGTTGCATCGAGGTAGTCAGTGTTGTTGCCCCATACAAACTGGATAAATGCCCAGTTAATGTTAAGACCAGTACCGAATACATCATTTTTTCCATCCTTGTCTGTATCAACTGTAAGCTTTTCACAAACCTGGATGAATTCTTTCCATGTATATGGAGTATCTTTTGAAGGAAGAGGTACACCATACTTTTCAAACAATGTCTTGTTATAAGCAAAAGCCATTGGACCGAAGTCTCTAGGAAGAGCCCAAATAGCTTTTCCCTTACCAAGATCCTTACCATCATAACGATAGCAGTCTACAGCACTTGTATAAAGATCATCAAAATCAGCACCTGCAACACCATGAACATAAGAGCTCAAGTCAAGAACTTTTCCAGCATCAACATATTTACATACATCACCTGGTCCCATGTAGAATACATCAGGCAAAGCATTAGCAGCCATCTGAGCCTGAATCTTCTGTCCATATTCGTCCTGTGTAGAAGAGATGAACTTAACCTTTACACCTTTGTGTGCAGCTTCGTAACGAGCGATTACGTCATCAAGAATCTCTTTTTCTTTTGGCTGAGAGTAAATCATCAATGTGATTTCTTTTGTCTGAGCAAAAACTGATGCACCACACAAAAGACCTGCAATGGCAGCCATAATTTTCTTTTTCATTTGTTATCCTCCAATCTATATAGAAACTTTGCCATAAGGCAAAGGATTCTACTGTTTATTACCAAATAAATATTCACCATAACCAGAACCACTGGTACTATTAAGAACAGTAAAAGTCACAGTATCACGTTGATTATCCTTTTTATCCTTGAGGTTCCAGTTAACTGCTTTCATTACTATACCACTGAACTCTCCTTCAGCAAGTTCAAATACTACAGTATGTCCGTCTTTTTTTAAAGTAACTGTACCAGAATATTTTCCAGTTACTTTACCATCAGAATCAATCTTTATCTTTTCAGATACAGTTGGTGTAGCATCAATAGACTTATCAGCACTACGTTTTGTCAGAATAACATCATAGCTACCTGCAATTTCTTTCAATGTAAGTGCCGATAAAGATGAACCCTCACCATAATATTCATTCTGATTAAGTACAGGCCAACCTTCCTCATTGAAAAACATCTGTCTTATCTGAAGAGTAAACTGTCCAGGATCCATGAAATTGGTCCTTGTATGGCAAGCAAATATCATCTTCCCATCAGTAGTTCTGATCAAAGACTGACCTCCAGGACTTGTCCAACCATATCCTTTACCAAGTTGACTTGCCCCAATAATTTTACCTCCATACTGATGGAAGCTAGCTGCAAGCCCTTGGTTTTTAAAGTCCATTCTTTGATTACTAGTATCAACATAAGGACCTGTTATTTCTTTCGATCGACCAACACCTACTCTGTATTCAAATGTAAGCTCACCCATCGAAACGAATATGTAATAGAACCCAGTTTCACTGTTATAAATCAACTGGCTTCCCTCGTAAGCAGCACCTTTTCCACCAACCAGAAGAGTTCCAGCATTTTTACGGACACTATCCAGAGGAGCATCCATTTCATCTCCAACGGCATAATCCTTACCATCAAAAGATGATGTTCCATCAACTGTCGCTACAGGCTTAAAAGTCTCAGCGTCAACATAGATGAGGGCAATTCCACCTTTCCAGCTTCCATAAGTCATGGCATAACAAATATTGTTTCCAATTTTATATGTCATAAGCTCACCAGTTGCAATATCCATTACAAACTCTGGATCAATACAGCCAAAACCAGTTTCCCAATTGGCATTCGCTGTATTGTAGCAGCCATCATAACCAATCTGACTATGCTGACCATTTCTATCCCACACATATCTTACAAGAGTTGAATTACTGTAAGTATCAGAGTCATACTCCGAAGCAGGAACAAAAGGTCCTTCAGGCTTATCAGCTATACAAAGAGTAATAGCAGCAGCAGGTTTTACATCTGCACCATAAGTAAGACAATCAGTAATAATTCCATGGAACATGTAATACTTACCATTCTGTTTTACAACGGTAGGAGCCCAACTTTGAGGTCTGCTTATAGGAGAGTAACGTGCCGTCTTATATACTGTACCATCATTCAGACTAAATCCTGTCCATTTAAGGAAGTCATCGTCCCAATGCATATGACGGTATCTTAGGGAAATATCCTTTGGATCCCACAATGGAGATTCTGTAACTCTTGTCCAGTGGATCAAATCTGTGGAAGTACGGAGCTGTACTCCGTCTTCCCAACCAGTTGAATACACATAGTAAACACCAGTATCAGGATCCTGAAAAAGCTTAGGATCATGGCATCTCCATGTTGTCTGAGATGCCGATAAATACTTATTGCTTATAAAGTTTTCATCAACACTGTCACTCACATTTGGACTGTATTCTGCAACAAGATCTGTAACAGATTTTCTAGCTTTTTCAACACGTACACTTTCAGACTGTGTCTGTGCAAAGGCAGCACCACTACTGCATAAAGCAATTGAAAATGTAAATAGTATATCCGCAAAACTAATCTTTTTCATTTTTTCTCCAGCAGCTATGGTAAATAAAGCAATAATTAAAACTATCTCTTATCTTTTTATTTTACGATTCCGTTATAGGCAGCTGCAATTTCCTTTGCAGAAAGAGCTCTGTCAGCAACTAGAAGATCGTCTACAATTCCGCTAAACAATGGATCTGTCCAGTTAGAACGACCAACATATAAACCTCTGTAATCCGTAGACAGAAGAGATGCTGTAACATCACATTCAGCTTCACCTTCAAGAATACCGTTTACGTAAAGGCGTGCATATCCATCACCTAATGTAACAGCTACATGAGTCCACTTTCCTACAGGAGGAAGTTCTGTTGTAAGGCAAACATTTTTTGTAGCACCGAATGCATCAAGACGAAGTTTACTACTTCCTCCTTCTACACCAAGCCATGCATCACGCATCTGATTACCCAGATCAAAGATACGAGACCAGTCAGTCCATGCTGTAGCGTTTACCCACATTGCAATTGTTACACCATCATTTTCAAAAGCTTCTTCATCAAGATCAATATATTCAGAGTTCTTAAGGAGTAATGCTTTTCCACTTTTTCCTTTTGTGAGGACAGAGTCATCTAAAGATCCTGTATAAATACTATTTCCACCTTCAATTGTGTTTTCAATTTCGTGGTCATCATCAGCAGCAAAAGATTCGAATGTATAATAACCAACGATACCCTCTGTTGCAGAAAGGGAAAGTTTACCGGCCTTCTTTACCATGGCAGCCTTTGCATCTCTTTCCTTCTTTGCAGCTTTTGCAGCTGCATCAGCAATAGACTTTGCCTTCTTTGAGAGTGGAGCATATAAAGCATTGATTTCATCTGCATTAAGAACACGCTTTGCAACTACGATTTCATCCATAGCACCTTTGAAATATGGATCAGCCCAATTTGAGCGTCCAACATAGAGGCCACTTGCTGTATCACCAATTTCTGCAGCAGAGATACCACCTTCAGCCTCAGAAGCTTTCTTTCCATTAATATATATAGTATATTTTCCGTCTCCAAAAGTTGCAGCAACATGAACCCACTGATCAACCTTAGGAAGTTCTATTCTTGTACATTGTGTAGAAGATTCTTCCCACAAAACCAAAGTACCAGCAGCACGACCATCAACACCAAGGAAGATATCTTTTTTAGTATCACCCATATCAAATACACGAGCCCAAGTTGTCCACTGATCTGCCTTAATCCATGCAGCAAAGGTAAATCCATCACCAGTAAGAGCTTCAGGATCAAGTTGAATATATTCATCAGAACCATTAAATCTAAGTGCAAGCCCATCAAGACCTTCTACTGTGACAGAACCGTCAACACAACCAGATTCAACATTAAATCCATTAACAGAGTGATCTATAACTTCGTTATCCTTCACACCATCATTAAATGTATAATATCCAACAACATCCTGATCCTTAGATGGATCAAATGAAGCTGCAAATGCAGAAGCACTACCTAAAACAGCCAAAGCAGCAACTGTCCCAACTATTTTTTTCATACGTTTCCTCCTGGTACGAAAATAAAACATAAACTTTTTAAGGATATCTATCAAAAAGAATAGATAAACATCTTTTTATATGGGTTATGATTGATATAATAAGCCCGTTTTTTTTATCTGTCAACATTTATTTTTTGATATACAACTATTTTTATTGATATTTTTCTTGACAAGCTGGGGGACATGCCAAATAATAAAAACAATTATTTATGGAGGAATTATGAAAAAAAGTAAGAATGTAGTAATAGCTACAACTGCATTAATTACCCTCAGCTCTCATGTATATGCACAAAATGCAATACTAAATGCTGATTTTACTGCAAAAAAAACAGATGTAAGCAAGAATCTGTACGGTATTTTCTACGAAGATATCAATTATGCTGCTGACGGCGGACTTTATGGAGAAATGGTGCATAACCGGAGTTTTGAGACACGAACTGACAAATGGACAAATGTAAGTCTTGCCGGAAAATCCCAATCCCGCATCAAATCTGCAAAAGATCAGCCATTAAATGAAAACAACAGACTCTATGCGTCTCTACAAGTAAAACAGGCAGGCGACGGTATAAGTAACAAAGGTCTCCAGGGAATGTATTTCGAAAAAGGAAAGTCTTACCCGGGATCTATCTATTTAAGAAGTCCAGATGAAACTATATCATCTATAACAATTTCTATCGGTGACAAGGACTCCATCGTATCAACAAAAATCGAAGGTATAACTAAAGAATGGAAAAAATACCAATATACTTTAACGGCAAAAGCTGATACAACAACAGGAACATTGAATTTATATGCAGACCAGGAAGGAACACTAAATATTGATATGGTCTCACTTTTTAGGGCAGATATATATCGCAATGAACCAAATGGTCTTAGAGCTGACTTAGCTCAGAAACTTGAAGACATGCATCCAGCTTTCATCAGATTTCCAGGAGGATGTATTGTACATGGAACAAATCTCGAAAACAGCTATAACTGGAAGGACACAATAGGACCTGTAGAAGAACGTAAGGAAAAAGCAAATTTCTGGGGATACCAGCAATCATACGGTATAGGATTTTATGAATACTTCAGACTTTGTGAGGACATCGGAGCAGAACCTATACCAGTTCTTCCAGTAGGTATGGCTCACAACGGAGAAAGAGACAGCATCGGCAATATGAACCGATATATCCAGGATACTCTCGATCTTATTGAATATGCAACAGGTCCAGCAACAAGTACATGGGGTAAAAAACGTGCAGACGCAGGACATCCTGCTCCATTCAAGCTTAACTACATAGGAATCGGTAACGAAGATTGTGGAGAAGGTCCCGATGGATACAGTACAAGATTCAGAATGATTGCCCAAGCTGTAAAAGAAAAATACCCAAACATCAAGACAATTATGTCTACTGGATTCACATATAATGACATAAACTTTCACACAGCATGGAATTATGAGCGCCAATGGGAAGCAGATCCTAAAATAGGCAAGCTGGCAGATTTAATGGATGAACATTACTATAACCCAGCAGGATGGTTCCTTGCCAATGGAAACAGATATGACAACCTTGACTTTTACCCACGTGGTAATAACAAAGCAAAAGTATTCATTGGCGAATATGCTTCATGGGATGATAACCGCAAAAATTCTGTATATGCAGCAATAACAGAAGCCGCTTACATGACATCAATCGAGAGAAACGGTGATATCGTAGAAATATCATCATATGCCCCACTCTTTGCAAGAGACGGCAGAACCCAGTGGGAACCTGATATGATATATTTTGATGAGACAACTTCTTATGGCACACCAAACTATTATGTGCAAAAGATGTTCATGACAAACAAAAGTGACAGAACTGTAAAATATGACCTGACACAGACTGCTAATACCACAGAAAAAAAATATATCGGCGGAACAGTGGGACTTGCAACTTGGGCAACAACGGCCAACTACAAAGATATCAAAGTTACAAATACCTCAAATGGCAAAGTCATTTATGATTCAACTAAAACAAAAGCAAAACTTAATGACTTTAGAATTGAATCAGGAGTCTGGTCTAGCAAAGGTGGTATAATCCATCAAGATTCAACTGGTGAAAACTTAAGAGCAGTACTCAATAACGAAGATGCCATGGTAGGAGTCGAAAACTACACACTGGAACTTAAAGCTCAGAAAGTAACAGGTAACGAAGGCTTCCTTATAATGTTTGGATGTAAAGGCAAAAATCTTTATTGGTGGAACCTTGGAGGTTGGGCAAACACACAATCTGCAGTCGAAAAAGGAACTGCATCAGGCAGATCTACAATAGGCGATACAACTGCGATAAAAATTGATACCGGAAAGTGGTATGATATCAAGATTGAAGTAACAGGCGAATCATACAAATGTTACCTAGACGGAAAACTTATCCACGAGTTCACAGATGTAATGAATTTTGATAATCTTTATGCTCATGTTGGTGAGACAAATAGCGGTAAAGTGATTGTCAAAGTAGTAAATGTATCAGAATCTGAACAAAAGGTTGACATAAACCTCAACGGAATAAACTTAAAATCTCAAGGATCTGTTACATACATTACAGGTAAACCCGCTGACGAGAATTCATTTGAATCTCCTACAAAAGTAGCTCCAGTTACGGAAAAGCTTAAAAATATATCTTCAAGCTTTACATATACAGCAAAACCTTCAAGTGTATCTATAATCGTACTTGATAAACAATAACTATAATAAAATAGCCGGATACTTCACAGCATCCGGCTATTTTATGTTATACTACTTGATTAGGTATATTATCTTCTACCATTAAAGTAGGCAGCGTTCCATCTGAGTTCGTTACGGAACTGAGCTACAGATGTAGACTCATCAATGACAGCACATTCGATACCTACCATCTCACACCAGTCACGTACCATTTCTGTAGTAACGATATTACTAAATGCTGTATGATGTCCACCTCCAGCAAGAATCCAGCTCTCTGCACTTGTAGCAAGATTTGGATAAGGTTTCCAGAGCATACGGGCTACAGGAAGTTTTGGTAAATCAGCTTCTGGCTCAATTACTTCGATTTCATTTACAACACAGCGGAAACGATTTCCCATATCAACTACAGCTGATACAAGACCTTTACCCTTTGCAGAATCAAATACAAGACGAGCAGGATCTTCCCTGTCACCAATACCAAGAGGATGGACTTCGATTCTTGGCTTAGATACAGCAACCTGTGGGTCTACTTCAAGCATGTGACTACCAAGATTAGCTTCCTTACCCTTTTCAAGATGGTATGTATAGTCTTCCATAAAAGCGTTTCCCTTACCATTGGACAAGAGACCATCTGTCATTACCTTGAAAGTACGAACAAGAGCTGAAGTCTTCCAGTCCCCCTCAGCACCAAATCCATACCCATCATCCAAAAGACGCTGTATAGCAAGACCAGGAAGCTGTTTCATTCCATGAAGATCCTGGAAATTTGTACAAAGAGCACTACCATCTTTATCACTAAGGAATCTGCGGAGAGCAATCTCAATACGAGCTTGTTCCTTGATATGTTCAATAGTGTAATCTTTGTCACTACCATATACAATTTCATATTTTGAATTGTATTCATCATACAAAGCATCAATATCAGCCTTACTTACATCATTCATGTAAGCAACAAGATCACCAATTCCATAATATGGAACAGACCATCCAAACTTGATCATTGCTTCTACTTTATCTCCGTCAGTAACAGCAACTTCACGCATATTGTCACCAAAGCGGATAACTCTCAAAGATTTTCCATCAGCAACGGCACGGGCAACGCGCATCCAGTCAGCAATACGCTTTTGAGTATCAGGATCAGCCCAGTGTCCTACAATTACTTTACGAGGAAGATCCATGCGACTTGTTATAAAACCAAATTCACGATCACCATGTGCACTCTGATTTAAATTCATGAAATCCATATCCATTGTAGCATATGGAATTTTTTCATTATATTGTGTATTCAGCTGCAAAAGAGGCTTTTTGTAAGAGTTCAATCCAGCAATCCACATTTTAGCTGGACTAAATGTGTGCATCCAACAAATAACACCAGCACATTCATCATCAGCATTAGCTTCTTCAAGAGTCTTCAAGATAGACTGAGGTGTAAGTAATGTTGGTTTACAAATAAGTTGACAAGGTAAAACCTTACTATCATTCAATCCTTCTACCATTGCGGCAGAATCCTTAGCAACCTGTCTAAGGGTTTCTTCACCATAAAGATCCTGACTTCCTGTCAAAAACCAGAACACATATTTTTTAAGATTCATACAATCCTCCACTTACAATAAAAGCCGGTTTATTACCGATTTTTCCTAGTATATATCGACTTTTATCGTAAAGCAAGAGAAAAGTATGATACAGATGAAAAAAACTTCATAAAAACAAAGTTTCAGAAACGATTTTTTTAAGCTACCAATATCTATTAATTTCATCCATCAAATACGGTATACGATATCCTTTTTCAATCAAAGCTTTTTCAAAATCCTTTAGGCTATCAAGTTTTACAGCAATACTCTTTTTTTCCATTCTTGAAATATAAGGCTTTTCTTTAGCCAAAGAATTTATTGCATCAAGGACATCCAAAGGCTGATTACTAAAGTCAAGAACAATATAATCTGTGAAAGTAGAAATACTAAGATATCTTTTCAATAGCTGCTGATGTAAATCCTTCCAAATTTTAGGCAGTTCTTTTTGTGTCATACTTTCAAGTTTATTAAAGTATGAATTCAATTCTACAGTATTCCAGTTTCAGCAAGGACAGGGACAGCTAATTCTTTTTGCTCCTCAAACTCAAAAGAATCCGAAAGACCAAAAACATATCTCCCCAGAGGAGATAATGATATCCACTCAGGTTTTCCAAACGGAAATTTTAATAATTGACTCAATCTTCCCACACTTGCAAAGAAGAAGATGACAGAAACTTTTATAGATCTTCTAAAAATGGCTCAAGGGGATAAAATAAAGGCTTTCTACGTCCTGTTCAATTCATGGTTCACCAGTCCGGCAATGATTTCCAACTTATCTGTACTGATATGAAACTAGGGGAAAAGGAGATCATTGAACTTTATGGAATCAGATGGGATATTGAGGTTTTCTTCAAGTTTGCAAAAAGTTACCTCCGTCTTGCCAGAGAATCAAAGTCAATCTCGTACGAAGCTATGAACGCTTATAATGCAGTAGTCTTTCTCAGATACATGATGTTGTCATTGGAAGAACAGAGGTCGAAAGACGACCGAACTATCGGAACTCTCTTTTATGCAATGGTTGATGAACTGGAAGGAAAATGTTTTGAGACTATCTTTTGTTTATTTCAAAGTCTTCTTGAATCCTGTAGAAAAAAATAGTGAATATGTTCTTACTGAAGATTGCATTAGAAGTTTTATTGAATCATTTTTTGGTAAGATTCCAAGGAATATAGCAGATGCGCTCAAAGAGACCGCTGAAGTATATTAGTATATTCAATCAGTTCCAGAGCCTCGTAGATACTGGTTTAGAACTGATTATTGATATGGGAAGATTGAGTTACTTAACAATTAATTAACAATTCCTTCGCATTTATTTAACAAACATCCTTTAGTTTGATGTTATCTAAACAAAACGAGAGAAATCTCGATATAAGGAGTTATTATGAAAATCAATCTTCAAAAAATTATTATTGGAGCAATGATTGTAACCTCAACTATGTCTGCCTTTGCAGCTCCTAAATTCAACAACAAGAAAGCTATTTCAGTTATCAGCCGTGAAGATGGTAGTGGTACTCGTGGTGCTTTTATTGAATTGTTTGGCGTAGAAAAGAAAGACGCTAATGGTAAAAAAGTAGACTTCACAACTGATGAAGCAGCTATAACTAATTCAACAGCTGTAATGCTTACAAGTGTTGCCGGGGACCGTTACGCAATTGGATATGTTTCACTTGGTTCTTTGAATAGTTCAGTCAAACCTGTAAAAATCGACGGGGCTGAAGCAACCGTAACAAACATCAATAATGGTTCTTATAAAATCAGCCGACCGTTTAATATTGCTGTAAAAGAAAACATTTCAGCTGCAGCACAGGATTTTATCAACTTCATTGTAAGTGAAGATGGTCAGAAAGTGATTGCTGCAAACAAATATATTAAGATCCAGAATACAAAGCCATATACAACAACTAAGTCTTCAGGAAAAGTTGTAGTCACAGGATCTTCATCAGTTTCTCCTGTAATGGAAAAACTGATTGAAGCATATAAATCTGTAAATCCAAATATAAAAATTGAACTTCAGACTTCTGACAGTACAACTGGTGTTACAAATGCTATCAATGGAACTTGTGATATCGGTATGGCAAGCCGTGGATTAAAGGATTCTGAAAAAGCAAAGGGAGTTAAAGAAATCACCATTGCAGTGGACGGTATTGCTGTAATTGTAAACAAAGAAAACCCTGCAGATAATCTTACAAAAGTCCAGGTAGAACAGATTTTTACGGGAAAAACTACTAAGTGGGTAGATGTTAAATAATCACTCTTAGTTATATATGACAACCTTCAGTATTAAGCTGAAGGTTGTTTTTTTTAGAGTATATAACAACCTATAAAAACGACTGAAACACGGCCTCAATCAAAGCCGAGCCTTGACATACGTATTTAACCTAAACTTAACACAACCTATCCAATAACTTAACAATTCTTTTCTATAATGAAGTCATGAAAATTAAAGAAAAATTGTGGGAATTTATATTCTTACTTGCAGCTGGATTCAGTATTCTAGCTGTTTTGCTTATCTGTCTGTTCTTATTTGCAAATGGAATTCCAGCTATGCATAAAATAGGACTCATTGATTTTTTGTTTGGAACTAAATGGAAACCTGGAAATGATCTTTATGGAATTTTTCCAATGATTGTTGGAAGCCTTTATGTCACTGCAGGAGCCATTATTGTAGGTGTACCAATTGGACTTATGACTGCAGTTTTTTTGTCAAAGTTCTGTCCTAGAGGACTTTACAAAATTTTAAAACCAGCCATTGATCTTCTGGCGGGTATTCCAAGTGTTGTTTATGGATTTTTCGGACTCATGGTAATTGTGCCTGCAGTAAGAAATGTTTTTGGAGGAAATGGTTCATCAATTCTTACCGCAAGTCTTCTTCTTGGAATGATGATTCTTCCAACCATTATTTCCGTTTCGGAAAGTTCCTTAAACGCGGTTCCTCAAAGTTATTATGAAGGAAGTCGAGCATTAGGGGCTACTCATGAACGAAGTATTTTTATGACAATACTTCCAGCTGCCAAATCTGGAATAATGGCAGGAATAATTCTTGGAATAGGACGAGCAATTGGCGAAACCATGGCTGTAATTATGGTTGCGGGAAATCAAGCTCGCCTTCCTGATTCTATTCTAAAAGGGGGGCGAACACTCACAGCAAACATTGTCATAGAAATGGGATATGCAACAGATCTTCATAGAGAAGCACTAATTGCTACCGGTGTAGTCCTCTTTGTATTCATTCTGCTAATAAATCTTAGTTTTAATCTTGTAAAAAATCGAGGTACAAAATGAGGCAAAAAATTAAAGCGAAATTCGTAAAAGGTACTGTTTATTTTTGTTCGGGACTAACACTTACAGTACTGCTTTTCATGATTGGATATATTCTTGTAAAAGGCATTCCTTATTTATCACCTTCTCTTTTCAGCTGGAAATATACATCGGAAAACAGTTCAGTTGTACCTGCATTGATAAATACTTTACTAATGACACTTATGGCTCTGCTCATTGCATGTCCTTTGGGAATAGGAAGCGCTATATATCTTGTTGAATATGCAAAGAAGGGAAATAAATTTGTTAAGGCAGTGAGGATGACAACTGAAACATTAACGGGAATTCCATCAATTATTTACGGTCTTTTCGGAATGCTTTTATTCGTTGGTTTTCTAAAATGGGGCTACTCTTTAATGGCTGGAGCTACAACTGTAGCCATTATGATTTTACCAATAATCATGCGAACTACAGAAGAGGCATTACTTTCCGTTCCAGATTCATTTCGAGAAGGAAGTTTTGGACTAGGTGCTGGAAAATTAAGGACTATCTTCAAGATTATTCTACCAAGTGCAATTCCAGGTATTTTAAGTGGAATTATATTAGCCACAGGTAGAGTAGTTGGCGAAACGGCAGCACTGATTTATACATCAGGAACTGTTGCTCAGATTCCTCAAAATATGTTTGGCTCAGGAAGAACACTAGCAATTCATATGTATGTTCTTAGTTCTGAAGGACTTCATACAAATCAGGCATTTGCTACTGCTGTAGTTCTTTTGATTATGGTTGTGAGTATAAATAGTCTTGCCGGAGTTGTTGCTAAGAAAATAAAGAGATAGGAGGTATAAAAAAATGAATAAAATAGAAATTAAAAATCTGGATCTGTATTATTCTAGCTTTCATGCTTTGAAAAATATAAATCTTGATATTCCTGAAAATAAAATTACAGCGTTTATTGGGCCTTCTGGCTGTGGTAAATCAACCCTATTAGAATCCATAAACCGTATGAATGATATGGTAGAAGGATGCAGAACAGACGGAAAAATACTTCTTAGAAAAGATGAACTAATAATAACCCATAAAGGTGAATTAGAAAATCTCAATGAACTTAATTCCATGAATATTCTTGATAAATCTACAGATCTAAATCTTTTGAGAAAAAATGTGGGAATGGTTTTCCAAAAACCTAATCCATTCCCTATGAGTATTTACGACAACATTGCTTACGGACCTAGAACTCACGGAATTAAAAAGCGTAGCGAATTGGACGAGATTGTAGAAACTTCATTACGAAATGCAGCTATCTGGGATGAGTTTAAGGATAACCTTAAAAAATCAGCTTTGGAATTAAGTGGCGGTCAGCAGCAGAGACTTTGTATTGCCCGGGCTTTAGCAGTTCAGCCGGATGTACTTCTGATGGATGAACCGACATCTGCCCTAGATCCAATTTCTACTTCGAAAATCGAAGACTGTATTCTGCAACTTAAAGAAAATTACACAATTATCATTGTAACTCACAATATGCAACAGGCAGTTAGAATTAGTGACAAAACAGTTTTTTTCTTATTGGGAGAAATTATTGAATCAGGTAATACAGAACAGATTTTCAGTAAACCTAAAGTGAAAAAAACAGAAGATTATATCACCGGAAGATTTGGTTGATTCAGGAGGAAAAAAATGCGTGAAAGGTATGATGAAGAATTAAGAAAGTTGAATGTTTCCATTATTAATATGGGAAAAATGATTGAAATTGCTATTGAAAGTTCTATGCTTGCTTTGATGGGACGCGATACCGAAGCTGCAAAACAGGTAGCAAAAAACGATGAAGCTATAAATGATATGGAACGGGACATTGAAGCTCAATGTATGAAACTTCTTTTGCAGCAGCAGCCAATGGCAACAGATTTACGGCTTATTACTGCAGCTCTGAAAATGATTACGGATATGGAAAGAATCGGAGATCATGCTGTTGATGTAGCAGATTTGGTTCTGCATGTTCCTGACTGCAAATATGGGAAAATGAATGAAATCATTGAATTATCTACAGAAATTATCCAAATGCTTCACGATGCAGTTCAGTCTTACATTGAAAAAGATTATAACAAAGCAAAAACTGTAATTGCTCACGATGATGTAATTGATAATCTTTATCACATTATCAAAGCAGATCTTGTCCAGAAAATCAGGGAAACAAGCGAAGGTGAAACAATTCTGGATTATCTATTAATAGCAAAATACATTGAAAGAATTGGTGACCACGCGACTAATATTGCTGAATGGGTAATATTTGCACTTACTGGAGAAAGAAAGTGAAAGTCCGCCACAGATCAATTTTTTTCCTAACTCTGTATCTTCTGTTCATCGCTGTACTTCTATTACTCCCTACGAGTTTTGAAGGTGCTCTTCAATTTAAGGATGCAGAAAAATGTAAGGTTGAAATAATTGATGTAGATAATTCCAGTCTCATTGATACTGGTCTAATTCGTACCGGGCAGCAGATTTGTAAAATTCGTTTTCTGAATGGTAAATTTAAGGGACAAACCTCTGATGGCTGGAATATGCTTGGAGGTTCTCTTTCCCAAGATAAAATTTTCCGTTCAGGAGATAAAGCTCAAGCTATAGTTCACCATGATGGAGACGAAATTATATCTGTAAATCTTATTGATTATTATCGTCTTCACGGTGAACTTATTCTTGCAATTGCCTTTGCTTTGTTCCTTATTATTTTTGCTCGGGGTATTGGAATCCGTTCAGTTTTATCTTTTATCATAACAATTCTTGTTTTGTGGAAAATTCTAGTGCCGCTTTTTTTGAAAGGTTTCAATCCTATTCTCGTAGGACTCATATCTGTGTCCATAATGACCTTTATAATTCTGACTCTTGTTTACGGTTTTGATAAAAAACTATTGGTTTCCTTTTGTGGTGCAATGTCCGGAATTTTATTTGCAATGCTTCTTTCAATAATCTGTAGTAAAGCTTTTCACATTCACGGAGCAATAATGCATAATTCTGAAGCTTTATTATACTCGGGTTTTCAAGATTTGAATTTAACTCAGATTTTTATGACCTCAGTTTGCATAGGAGCCAGTGGATCTAAATTGCGCTATTTAGTCAACACAAAATTTTTACAGGTTTAAGGTGTAAAGATTTATGCAGCCTTTTTCCCTTCCAGTTCATTGTACTGGAAGCATTTATACATTTCATCAGGTACGTTGTAGTCCAGCGACTGATG
>JAZLGX010000052.1:0-22356 GCA_045616545.1 Treponema sp.
GTCGGAAGTACACAAGTATTGGTACATAATACTTGTGGGGGTAATGGTTCTGCGACTTTAAGTGGACAGTGGAAAACTGTAAATGAATCAATGAGTGATTTTTCACGTAAGTACCAAACACAAATTACAGGAAGAGAAGGCCAAGTATGGCTTCAAAATGGTGTAAAATTTGATGGCATGAAAGATGGAATACTGCTTGACGCTAAAGGTAAATGTGCTCAATTTGTGAATAAGAATACTGGAGAGTTTTATGAGTGGTTTACCGGAAAGAAAGGATTGAACTAATATTTAAGGAAATGAACTAGGAGGAATAAAATGGTACAGACATATGAAATCATCTTGTGGAGAAGACCTGAGGCAAAGGAAACATCATTTGAAGAAATAGCACATAGAATATATGATACATTATGTGTTCTTCAAAGATATGACGAAATCTTTAGACCTAATTACTTAACAGTTTGGAAGAAAAGTGATGCTTCTAAATTTGAGTGGAGCTATAAGTCCTTCTCTGAGAATCTTAAAAATAAGGTAATTAAAATTGAAGGGAAAGAAAAACCTGAACTTGGTTATACTTCATCTTTTTTCTCATCATTAAATGATGATGAGTCGTGTGGAATACGTTTCACGGTAGGTATCAAGGATAACAAATTTGTTAATTCATTAGTTATTAATTTGCCATATTCTATCGACTATAGTGAAGAAGAAAAATCAATTATGCTTAGAACTATGTTTTATGAATTGGTAAGCAAATTTGAACCTTACTGGGGATGTGTTTGTAGTAACAAATTTAAGATGGACAATCTAAAGTTTATGTCTGGAAATACACCTTTATATCTTCATTGGTTAAACTATTGGTCTAAAGATGTCGAATCTACTGTAAGTGGTAAGTTTTTTAAGAAAATACAAAAAATGAAAGATATTTCATATAAGGATGGAATCCTTCAAATAAGTAAGAATGCATTAAATGATAAAAACAATAAGGATATTGAATTTTTTAAAAAAATAAATGATGTTTTCTTTATTACAGGTAATGGATTAGATGTTAATCGTTGAATGATACATTCACAAAAATGCTTCCGTTATTTTATTTAGCTTGACAATTCAAGATACAAAAAAGAGTTTGGAGATTTGTATTTTAGGGAATATAATAAATCATTAGATATTTTAAATAGTCCAGTAATTGAGGTTATAAAAACTATCATAAAAGGTCAAAAGATTCTACGTAGAAGGATATGGGTTTCTGATATATTTTATAAAACGAACATAGGAAAGTTAGGGTATTGTAAGAAATACATGGATATGTATCAGACTTTATGTAAGTGGGTCAAAAAAATGTACCTTTTACAAATTGGTGGAAATCGTATCCATAATGTTAGGAGAAAGTGAGAAATGAAAACAATAGAGATCTTAAAAGGTCTTTTTGATGGGAAAAATTGGTGTAAAGTTGAAAAAAAGGACACAGAAGGCAGTACAATATCAGTTACCTTCAAAAAAAATGATCCAATAAATAATAGTAAATTTGAAAGTTCGTTATTATATATAATTCCAAAAGAATATGTGGAACTACTTTCATTTTCAAATGGCATGGAACTTTTTAATTATGATGATATTGATGGACTTAAGTTACTAAGTCTACAAGAAATTGAAAACTATACCAGCTATGGGAAAAAAACTTTTGAAGAAGATTGGCAAGATAATATTTTGTTTTTTGCTAAAATAATTGGGGAGGATAATTATTTGGGATTTAGAATAGATGGAAATAAATATGAAATAGTTGATTGTTATTTTGAAGAATTGCCATCAGAGTGGAGAAGTGTATCAGATAAACTTGATGACTTTTTAGAAAAATATATAGTGAAAAATGGAGAGATGTTCTGGATAAATTAATATAAGTATAATAGCGTCCAAAATACAGGGAAAGTAGAACAAGCATATCCGTAAACGGAAAGATAGCAAGCCAGAATGCAGATGGGAATGTAACATATTACATAACAGATGTATTAGGGACAGTAAGGACTGTAACAGGGTCAAGAGGAGAAGGGGAAGACAGTTTCAGTTATGATGTCTTTGGAAGTCTTATATCAGGAAGTCTAAGCGGGAGCAGAGACTACGGATATCTTGGTAAGCAGTTTGACAAGCAGACAGGATTATACAACTACGGCTACCGAGACTATGCACCACATAGTGCAAGGTTTACAACAGTAGATCCGATAAGGGATGGAAGCAGCTGGTTTGCATACGTCAGTTAACATCATTTAGATTAGCAGAACTTGAAAGTGTTCCTTATAGATTAGCAAGTTCTGATGAAATCACAAATTAAATGTGGAAAATGACTACAAAAAATGGTGGAACATCTATTAGATTGAAACAAGAGAATGGAATAATCCAGATAGTAAAATGAAAGTGGAGTAATTGATATGAATTATTATGCGGAACTAGATTCTATTAAATCAAAAGAAGACTTTATATGCTTTTTGTTGAAGTTACAAAAAGATAAAAAAGGTAATGATTCAGAGTGGGCTAATAAATCAATTGAATCATATCTTGAAGCAGTTGCATCTTGGACAGAAGAAATGGATGGATATTTTTCTAATATGAATTTATCTTTGTCTGAAGATATAGATTGGAAATTCATTGCAACATTATTTTATGTAGGAAAAATTTATGAGTGATATTTAGTCAATCAATAATTTTTTAGAGGCTACAGTTGCAGAATGTGGTCATGCATTTGGTAATCTATCAAATCTTGATTTTGGAGTAGCCTATGTAGGTGTGGCTGCTATTGGTGGAATAGTAGAGTTTGTAACGACAGGGTCTTTTGTCCAAGGAAGTATTGTAGGTGAATATGCATTCTCATCGGCAATAGGAAGACTTGAATCTGGAGTCACCAATACATTTAATTCAATAACAAGTTCTGTATCTGGCCTTGTATCTAAGGGTGTTACTGCAGCTAGGAATTGGGGTGGTGGAAAGACTAATAATTCTCCTGTAACACAAACAACAAGAGTTGGACGGTGGATGAGTAAGAACGAACATGATAAAATGGTTGAAACTGGATATGTTCAAAAACCGTATGGAGTTATATAGAAACGTAAGTATTTTTTTTAATAATATGACAAAATTATTTTATCAAATTGATACTCGGAGGATGAAATGATAAAAATACATCAGTTATTTATACGAAAGAAAAAGGAATCGTTATTAGAATCAAGATTTAAAGATTTAAGTAAAATATCTATACGAGGAAGAATGGCTTATTCAATAAGTCTTTTTGAGAACTTATTAGTATTGCTAGAACATAAAACGAATGATTGGACTTCATTTTTGGAGATTGCATGGTCTTTTACCAGTAGCGAAAACTTTGATGAGTGGTCTGATTTGTTTGTTGAATATTTACCTGAAGTCGTATTTGAAGATGGAATGAATTATTTGGAACATATGACAATCGATGAATTCATGAAAATAGAAAGTATATATAAAAAAACTAGTGGCGATATACTAAAAGGTATTGAACTATTATTTAAAATTGGTACAGCCCATGCTTATACTACAGTTCAAAATGATATGGGAATAAAGTCTATTGAGTATATGGAAGAATTTATACCCATCTTTGAAAAATATAATTATGATATACCTCGATATGATGATTTTCTTAAGTTTTCGTTTGAAGAAGATAAAGGCTGGGGAAATACTTTTGAAGGTAAAAGTTTATCCATTATATTAAATAGTATAAAAAAACAATAACATACATTCGATCATGTGTTTTTTTATCTTAATGTTATATTCTTACCAAGATTAAGATAAAAAATAATTGAAAAAGGAATCTGATCCATGCAGTATATTAAAATAGTGGAAATTTCTTTCTGATAAAAGAATAGGGCTTACAAGAATGGGAATCATTGAAAAATCAGGATTGCCGGCTAATGGGGTTCTTTCAAAAATTCTTGCAAATCTTGTTGATTCTGGCTTTGTCCGTTCATATCCGTTTTGTGGAAACAAGAAAAAAACAAACAGTTTATCAGCTTTGTGATTCCGAGATCATGTTCGTCAGATTAAACAGAGACTTTCTATAGCAGGAATTCTTTCAAATGAGTCAACATGGGTTTGTTCAAGCTGATGATGAACATGATGGAGCTTAAATAGGAAACAGGAATAAAGAAAACGATTCAACTTACATTTGTGACGACTTATGGCGTAAAGCAGAATATGTATTCTAATCGTGTTTCAAATCAGGTTTTACTTGAGGATTTATTTAGGAAGAGGGAAAATATCTAGGTAGATAGAACCTGATTTATTCGACAAAGTACATCTGCATTTTACCCTTGCCTTTTACATCCATTATTTCCCTTGTAGTAAAGTGTACATCCTGGCCTTGTAATTGCTGGTATGTGGATTCACTGATATTTATCTTCATGGATTCGCTGAGGCTTTCTACTCGGCTTGCCACATTTACAGCATCGCCAAAAATGTCATAGATGTATTTATGAATACCAACAATACCTGCAATCACTTCACCAGAGTTAATGCCTATTCTCATCTTCCATTTGATTTCTGAAGTTTCATTTCTTTCCGTTAGATAAGCAATGAAATCTTTTGCGCAGTTCATGAGATTAGCAGCATGTCTTGGATCTGATTCCGGAAGGCCACATACTGCAAGGTATGCATCGCCTATTGTCTTTATACGTGTACAGTTATGCTTATCAACAATTTGATCAAAGTGACTGAATATATCATTCAACTCGTTGATAAGGATAGCAGGTTCAAGGTCTTTTGCAGTCTTGGTAAAGTTAACGATGTCTGTGAACAAGATCGATACGTCTTTATAAAGCTCTGGAGCGCTGCTTCCTGTTTCTCTTAAATCTTCTATGACTTTTTTTGGCAAAAGATTCAGTAACAAGTCTTCTGATTTTTTGTTTGCCAAACTTAATTCTCTCTTTTGCTTTAAGTCTCTTATGGTGCTTGATCTCTTCCAGAATCCAAGGGAAATGACTGTGATTGATAATATAACCAGATTAATATAAGCTCGATAATTATCGATACTTAATGTCGTTAAACCAATAAAAATATCAGAAATTATAATTACGATAGATAGGAATAATGGGTTGATGTCAAAAAAGACAACTGACAATAAGACTACAATTGCAAAGAGCATATAACCGTCATTGTAATTACTGTTCTTTGCAACAGAGAACAAGCAGAGTAGTAACATTAATACTATTTCAGTGTAGCATATCACTATGCCCAATATGTATTGGGAGTTTTTCTTTTGGGCGATGGAGGAGGCTGTACAGCCTAATAAACAAGTTGTCTGTAAACCAACATAATAAATGAATGCATTTATATTGAATAAATTATAAGTGTAATAGTTAAAGATAAAGATTGCAAATAGGACAACTGAAAAAATAAAAAAGACAAATAAAATCCTTGCCATGTGGACAATATTTTTATGACTTATTGCTTCTTTATCTTCTGTATGCTCAAAAAGATACTTGCTTTTATATCTATTGATAAGCTTATTTATCATAATATTCTCCTACCTCGTCAAGGCAGTTAATAAGATCAATCGGCATAATAAATGCTGTCTGAAAATTGATTAATGATTGCTCTATATTATCTTTATCGAATTCTATATCACAAAGCTTTGCCACTTTTTGAACAAAATCAAGGGCGATTACAGCAAGTTCATTATGGTCAGTTTCAGTAAAGGTGGGAGTTGCAAAATTAGATTTTTTATGTTCTAACACATTAGTAAAGCTGACACCTGCTTCAATTATCTCTTGTGATTTCAGACTGATGGATTCATATTGATTCAAATTAACTTGTTGGAAGCTAAGTTCATTACTGTTCTTAATAAGATATTCAAGAATAGTATCTGTCAAGTCAAGGGAAGCTGGTGTCTTTATAAGGAAATCTGTATCTCCTGTTTCTTTTGCAGTCATGTCATAGCAATATGAAGCCAGTTGTGAACAAAACCAGGCTCTGTCTGTTTTTTGAAACTTTTCAACATACGAATCAAGCCATTTTCCCAACGGATAAAGAAAAAGCTTTAGAAAAGCCAGAGCTGCATTTAGGAGTGTATCGTCCTTGGCAACTCTCAGTCTAAAAAGAATTGCGATTCCTGCCATTACAGCCTGAAGCATGGCATAAGAATCAGATTGCTGTTCATCAGAAAAATCTGGTAAATATTTTAGAACCTGGCTTCCATCTTTATTATCTCTTACACGTCTTACTGTTACAGCAAAATCTTTGTTTGTTATGGGATGTCTTAACTGGCATCTAGGAATTGTTGCCTCGGCTACGGTTCCTCCATTTGACTGTGAATTATCGTACAGTAATGCTGCATGAGTGTAAAATAAATCTGGATTTTTATCAGGATTCGAAGCAAATATGATTAATTTGTCAATCAGGATCTTAAAATTCTCATTTATATTCTTGATGTATGGCTTTTTAAACTTAGGATACTCTATGGCTCTATATAGTAAAAGGTCACCTGTTTTTAGCTGATTTAAGCTTAGTTTATTATATTTTCTCTTTTTATCTCTCATAAAGGGTATTATACTAAATTATCTTAATTAGATAATGGGAAAGGGGCTTATATGTAAGAAATTTATTATCTTTTTTGAGATATCAGGTATTGTATAAATCTCATGAGCTTTTGGGCGAAAGTTCGTGAGGTTTTACTTCAAAGCTTGTGAAGTTTTACCCTAAAACCTCACAGAGTTCTGACTGCTAGTTCACAAGGTTTAAACTGATAGCTCGTGAGCTTTATACCTCAAACCTCATGAGGTATAGGGTATAGAGTTCACAAGGTTTTACCCTCATACATGCTGAGGTTTTGGGTCAGTTGTAGCTGAACTATCTGAAAAATACTCGTAAGCTTTCTGTAATCTTTTGGTGAGAGATGGTAGTGGCATTGAAGTGAACGGTATGGAATGCCAGCTGCATTATAGGACCGCTGCAGAATGCACAGATTAATGTACCGATTCCCACTGGTCCTCCTAGAAGGTAACCTATAAATGTTGCAAGGCTTAAGAGAGCTATGCTTATGGCTCCGATAGGTATCTTCTTGCATCGTCTTGACAGGCCTACAAGCAGTGTATCTCTAGGACCGCAGCCTAATGAAGCCTTCATATAGTAGTATTGTGTGTAGCCCATAATAGTTAAGCCTACAAGTATCATTAATATACTGCCAAAAAGATTGTTTGGTGTAGGTATGATGTCAATGAAATTGAACAAGTCTACGGCTTTACCTACGACCACAGCATCTATGAACATGGCAATGCCTATAGGTTCCTTCATGAGGATATCAATCACTAATATTGTTACTGATACCATGATTGATGCATTTCCATACAGGATACCGAATGTATGGGATAGTCCCAGGTTGAGGACGTCCCATGGGCCTGCTCCAATATTGGCGTGTATAGTCAGATATACACCAAATCCATTTGCAAAGAGAGATACCGCAGCTAAAAGTATGTGGAGAAAAATGGATTTTATCGTCGTGTTTATGTTATTGTTTTCCATGTGTATTTATACCCGGGGCATGATATCAAAAAAGTGCAGTTATGAGAAGATTATGTCAGATAAATGCATAAATAAATTTTCTTGTGATAGTTTCTTTTCCTTGTTGGGTTGCATAAGGGTAGGCTGTCCCAAAGTCAACAAGATTTCCGTCTCCGTCTGCTACCTGTCTGCCTTGTACAATAAGCTTTTTGGAACTTACTGTTTCTGCTGATTTTACTGTCAGTTCCAGAATCTTTGCATTCCATCCTATGCTACTGATTTCCCTGAGAATAGCACTGCGACCTTTGCTTAGCTCTATCCACTGGTCTAATAAAATGTTTTCCATAGTCTTGTATATCGGCAAATCCTACTATGACTAGCTTACAGTAGTCAAGTCTATGTAACAGCCTAAAATAATGTGGTCTTTGCTTCATGAAATTAATAAAATTAAAGGATTTTAACTATAATTTTTTGAAATCTCATGAAAGGTTGTTACAATAGAAGGTTATGGCTAATCTTACAAATCGTAAACAGCATATTACTGTTAAATTTGGTATAATTCTTGGAATCGAAATAACTTTGCTCTTTATGTTATTGGGCTTTATTGTTGTCACTTATGTTTCTAAATCTATAGAACGCATGATAATCAAGGATACACATTCCCTTCTTGCCTCAGAGTCGAATGTCTTTAGGTTTCATAACAGCCGTTTCATGCAGGAAATGCGTATGTATACATTCAGTGATGTGGCTAGGGACGAAAAGAGTACTGTGGAAGATATTGCATCGTGGCTTGTTGAACACAGGGCGATACGAGGTAAAGAGTATAATTACGTAATGTTCTGCGACAAGGTGACAGGGGTTGCCTATGTTGATGACGGAAGAGTTTTTGACTGTTCCAATACTGAATATTTTAAGGCTATGACTGATGGTACCCGTACTCAGTATATCAGTAATCCGGTAGGAAGTGGAATAAATGATGGTGAGTTCTTCCTCTGTAAGGCTACCAATGAAACAGCTCCAGGATTTTTCGTAGTCAGTATAAGTGTTAAAGTTGTTAAGAGTGACTGCGATGCTATCAAGCTTGAAGACGGTGCATTTGCTTTTATTCTGGATGAGTTTGGTAATGTAATATCTCATAAGGATGATTCGTTCATACTTGCAAAAAACTTTACCGATGCTGATCCGTCTGGTGTAAAGGGTCTCAAAAATATTGCGCTTAAGATGGTTGCTGGTGAGACCGGTCAGGAATGGATTGATACTCCTGAAGGAAAAAATCTTCTATTTTATAGACCTGTAGCGGGTGTAAACTGGTCCATAGCTTTGTCCATTCCTTTTGAACAGATTTATTCTACATCCCGCGTACTGCAGTTTACATTACAGATAGTGACTCTTATCATTGCTGTTGTACTGATTGCATCAGTTCTCTTTAGTCTTATTCTTGCATTGAGACCTTTGCGTGATATCGAAAAGGGAATCAAGAATATTGCTACAGGTAATGCTGACTTGACGCAGCGTCTTCCGGAGACAACAAATGACGAGGTTGGCTCTGTAACAATTAGCTTTAACAGCTTTATGGAACGAATGCAGTCTATTATCTCTGATGTAAAATCCAGTAAACTTGAACTTATAGATTCCGGTAGAAGTCTTAATTCGTGTATTCAGGACAGTACTAGCAATATCAACGATATTGTAGATAGTATCAGTGATATTAGTGGTAAGATTGCCCGCCAGTTTGAAAGTGTCGAGAAGACAAGTAGTGTTATTGATGAGATAACGGGAAATATTGATTCTTTGGAGCGGGTTGTTGCTCATCAAGCTAAAGGTGTGGAATCTGCTTCCGGCTCTATACAGAAAATGCTTGATAGTATCAGTGATGTCAATGATCAGGTAGAGAATATGGCAAAATCTTTCTATGGCCTTGCCCAGTCGGCAGAAGAGGGAATCCAGAAGCAGAAGGATATGAATGACATTATCAGTCATATTGAGGAAGAATCTAAGACTCTTACTCAGGCTAACTCTGTTATTGCTACTATTGCCAGCCAGACAAAGCTCTTGTCCATGAATGCTGCTATCGAAGCTGCTCATGCAGGTAGTGCTGGAGACGGATTCCGCGTTGTAGCTGAGGAAATACGAAAGCTCTCTGATACATCAGCTTATCAATCCAAGACTATACGTGAACAGCTTAAGATTATCAGTAACTCTATCAGTCAGGTTGTTTCTGCAAGTCAATCTTCCTCCCAGACGTTTGCAAATCTGTCGACAAGTATCCAGTCTACGGATAAGATTGTAAATAACATAAAGGTTTCTATGGATGCGCAGATGGCAGATGGTGGAGCTGTAGATGAGGCTCTCAAGGTAATGAAGAATAATAATGAGGAAGTTAAGAGTGCTTCTGCAGAGATGCAAGTGGGAAACCGCATGGTAATCGCTGAAATTTCCAGCCTTAAAGATGTAACTGATGGTATTAAGGTTACTATGGAAACTATGTCCCATGGAGCAGAAAATATTGGCCGCACAGGACACAATTTGTCAGAGATATCCAGTAAGATGGATGAATCTATGGAACGTATAGGTAACCAGATTGATGCATTCAAAGTCTGAATTTATCAAGAAATTGTAAAAAAGTATGTTTTCTTTATTGACTAAACTGTCTATAAAGTATATATTATAGTCACTTTGGCAGAGATGCTTAAGCGATGGGCTATTAGCTCAGTAGGTAGAGCAACGCCCTTTTAAGGCGTGGGTCTGCAGTTCGAATCTGCAATAGCTCAATAAAAAAGGACTTATTAGAGAAATCTGATAAGTCCTTTTTTATTTGTCAAAAACCAAGGTGGGTTCTTTATGAACGAACTTAAACAGGATTCTCTGGACTTTGATAATTCAGTCCTGAGCCTTAAGTCTGATGCTAACGGGGACAAACTGCTTGCAGAAATCCGTAAAGAAAATCAGAAAAAGCCAATTATAATCAAAACAAGTATGACACGGGCTGATTGGATTCATGTCCAGATATAAAAATTAGTTGTTATCAATGGACAAGGAAATTTGACTCCTTGTCTTTTTTTTTGTACCTGCATTTGATGTATTAGACATATTTTACCTCAATGGCTCATAAATTTTTTTAAATATGATATTTTCTACTGGAGTATTTTACTTCCTATGGTATAATTAGTACATAAGTCACTTTATTATCAAACGTTTAAGAAAAATGTATGACAAAATTCTTAAGGAGGCTGTTTATGGATCAGTCTATGTTTGAAATTCCGCTATTAAAGGAAGATCGTTTGGTACTAAAAGTTAATAATGCTGCAGATGGACTCTTGAAGGAAATAGAAAAACTCAAGAGCCATTCCAAGAGTAGAAAATACAAATCTAATTCTCGTATATCTCGGATTCACTGTACTTTTTCAGTATAATGCTTTCTTAATGATGATATCGTACTTTGTGTAATACCATATTCGTTGCACAGGTATGATTCTATGTTACCGTGTAGGGAGAGTATCTTGCTGATGGTAGATTCTGCCATCAACGGATCAACTCCGTTCATAGGCAGAAGTTCCTTATATTCTCTTGAATTTGGGTCGGTGACTCCATGCTCATTCATAAGGGATTGTATCTTGTCCGCATTATACTTGTTTGTAAGCGTGTAATCATACAGTGCATCTTCTATGGAGACTCCAAGTGCAAGAAGTATTATCATTGCAAGTATTCCTGTTCTGTCTTTGCCTGATGTACAGTGAAAGAATAATGGTGTGTTTTTTTCTTCCATTATTTGGAAAGCCCTTGGTATTGCTGTGCTTTTAAAAGCCATGCTGGAATATACCTTGCTGAATGATTCGAATGTAATTTCACCAAAGTTTCGTATGAGATTGTCGGGGCTAAAGTCTATTTCTTCTCCTGTTGGCCCTCTCATTCCACATTCTCTGTAATAGACTGCTTCCCTTGGTATATAGTCTGGTCCGTCTTCTGCTTCTTTTAAGCTTCTTAAATCTAATATTGTCTTTATTCCAAGCTTGTCAAACTCTGTTCTGTCTTTTTGAGTAAGGTCACATAATCTTGGACCTCTGATGAGCATCCCATATCTGACTCTTGTACCATAACAAGTTCTATAGCCGCCAAGATCCCTAAAGTTACTTCCACCCTCAAATAAATATGCTTTTTCCATTTTTTTCTCCTATGCAATTAAGTTTATAATAAAATAAATCCTGAAGTAAAGTGTACTTGGAAAACAGGAAAAATAGAATTTGTGTGATAGAATTTACTTTGGTTATTTAGTTGCCATTCTATAATTTATGGGAGATTGAATGAAAAAAGCTGTATATTTGTTTTTGTCTTTTATAGGAGTGTCGTTGATCATGATGTCATGTGCTACCAATAGCCCTGATCTTATTGTTGATTACAATTCATATTTTGATAAGGCTGAAAAACACTTTGACGGGACCTGGCTTATTAGTGAAGATAGCTTTTCTGAAGGCATGACTGAGATAGTAGAGCCTTATCTTAATGAACGGATGACATCAGGGTATCTGGATTGTGATACGGGGCATGAGATATATTGGGAAAGTTTCAGGCAAGATGATGCTATTGGTACTGTTGTTATGTTCCATGGTTTTAGTGAGTTTACCAATAAATTCAATGAGCAGACGTATTACTTTCTTCAGGCAGGGTATTCTGTTGTGAGATTTGATCACATGGGGCATGGGCATTCAACTCGTAAAGTTGATAATGTTAGTAAAGTTTATACAAATGAATTTGATTATTATATAGAAGATGCCAATGAAATTGTAACACAGGTTGCGATTCCTCTTTCGGATGGTAAACCAATGTTCCTTTATGCACATTCTATGGGAGGTGGTATTGGCGCCTGCTATATTGAAAAATATCCGGATGTATTTACCAAGGCTGCCTTGAATTGTCCGATGCTTGAAGTTAACTGTGGTATACTTAACGAGATGCAGACTTTGGCTATATCAAGGACCATGCGTGCCATCGGTAGGGGAAAATCTTATATACCGGGTAATAAGGATTATGAATATAGTGAAGGCGGTGTTGCAGAGGACGGTAGTTATGGACCTACTGTCAGTGTTCAGCGTAACAATTACTATATAGATTGGCGCAACAAGATTGAGAATTACCAGAGTAACGGTGCGACATATGCCTGGACAGATGAGGCTGTATCTGCCACAAGACGGATACGTAGCAAAAAAGAAGCTAGTAAAGTCAAGATTCCTGTATTGCTGTTTCAGGCTGAAAATGATGTATGGGTAAAACCTAACGGGCAGTATATATTCAGGGATAATGCTTCGACTGTGACTATTGCTTATTATCCGGAAGTTGAACATGAAATTTATGCTAGTCATGATAATTATTTATTCATTTATTATGATATGATTCTTGACTTCTTTGCAGAATAATGCATAATAGGAACTCCGTGAAAAAAGTGTATTTTTTGTAAAAAAAGTTTGACAAACTGTCATTCATCCCTTACACTGAATTACATAGATAAAAAGTCAGGATTGTTACTGTGAATAACAGGCAAAACCTAATATTTCTACTATAACTATTGCTATAGGAGAAGTTGGGTTTTGCCTTTTTTTTTGCCTAAGAATCCATGATTCACGTTCATAAGGAGAAAATATATGACAAAGTATGATGGTTTAGCAAGAATCATTATTCAAAATGTTGGCGGAAAATCCAACATTGTAGGTCTTACACATTGTGTAACACGACTTCGCTTTAAGCTTAAGGATGAATCCAAAGCTCAGACACAGATATTAAAGGATACAGATGGTGTCATCAATGTAATTCAGTCCGGTGGTCAGTATATGGTTGTTGTTGGGAACGCTGTTGCTGATATTTATGACGCTGTCGTTGCTGTTGGCCACCTTGAGGGTATTGTAAATGGTTCTGAAGGCGAAGCATCTGATTCTTCTGCTCCTAAAGAAAAGCAAAGTCCATTTAATGCTTTTGTAAGTATTGTTACAAGTGTATTTACTCCGTTCTTGGGTGTACTTAGTGCGTGTGGTATCATTAAAGGTGTTTTGGCATTGTGTAGTGCTACAGGTTGGCTTAATGCAGGCGGCAGCACATATGCTTTCCTCACTGCCATCGGAGATGCAGCATTTACATTTATGCCAGTAATCCTTGGTTATACAGCTGCCAAAAAGTTCAAGCTTCCAGAAATCGAAGGTATTGCTTTAGGTCTCATTTTGTGTTATCCAGAAGTTAAACTTGCAAACTTTGGTGCTCTCAGAGAAATGGGAATGAATATTTTTGGAATCCCAGTCCTTTGGCCAGATGCAGGTTACTTGAGCTCTGTTGTACCTATTATCTGTTCTGTTGCTTTTGCTGCATGGTTTGAAAAACTCTATAAGAACTATATTCCTTCAGTTATTAAGCTGTTTGCTGTTCCATTAATCACAATTATTGTTTCAGCATGTGTAACATTCTGGGTAATAGGACCTATTTCATCTCTCCTTTCAACTCTTCTCAGTAAAGGATTTACAGCTATCTTTAGCCTTGGATATGTAGGTGCAATTCTTGGTGGTATTCTCATTGGATTCTTCTGGCAGATTCTCGTTATGTTCGGTCTTCACTGGGCACTTATTCCAATTGCCATGATTAACTTTGCTAATCTTCAGGCAGGCTTAGGTCCTGGAGATACAGTTCTTGTTGCTATGTTTGGAACAACATTTGCTCAGACTGGTGCTGTAATTGGTATTATGCTCAAGACAAAAGATCAGAAGCTCAAGAGTCTTTGTCCTCCAGCTATTATTTCTGGTATTGCAGGTGTTACAGAACCTGCTATTTATGGTGTTACACTTCCTAAGAAGGCTCCATTCTTCAGAACATGTGGTATCGCCGCAGTTGCAGGTGCAGTTCTCTGTGCTACAGGTGTTGTAGGAACAGGTATGGCTGGTATGGGTGTATTTGGTTATACAGCTTATATTTCTGTTGATGGTACTCTTAATAAGATGGTAATTGCAATTGTTGTATCTATCATTTGTGTAATTGCCGGTATGGTTAGTGAGCTTATTTTCTACAAGGATACAGCTAAAGCTGATAATGCTTCAAATACACCAAAGACTAATTCTGTTGAGATGTCATCTTGTGATGTTGCAAGTCCTTTGACTGGAACTGTTGTAGCTCTCTCTGAAGTAAAAGATGAAGCATTCTCAAGTGGTGCTCTTGGTCAGGGATGTGCCATTGTTCCTGATGTAGGAGAAGTAGTTGCTCCTTGTGATGGAGAGATCAGTGTTCTTCCTGATACAAAACATGCTGTTGGAATTACATCAGACACTGGTGCAGATATCCTTATTCATGTTGGTATGAATACTGTTGAACTCAAGGGTCAGCATTACGAAGCAATGGTTAAGGAAGGAGACAAAGTAAAGAAGGGTGATCTTCTCCTTAAGTTTGATGTGGATGCTATCAAGGCTGCCGGCTATGAAGTAACAACTCCTGTTGTTGTTTCAAATGCAGACAGTTATGCCAATATTGATGTTCTTGCTAATGCCGGAAGCAGAGTAAGTCGTGGAGATGCTCTTATCTCAGCTTCTAACATGTAGAACATATAGATAACCTTTTATTGATTACCGGAGTTTGACAACTTGCTCCGGTAATCATTTTTGCAGAGTTGTCAGACATTGCTGAGAGATAGATATATATATTTTTTTCATAAGGTAGGTTTAATATATGCAGGGAATCAAGATGCCTGAAGGTTTTTTGTGGGGTGGAGCAACAGCTGCAAATCAGTGTGAAGGTGGTTGGCAGGAAGGCGGCAGAGGTTTGGCCAGCGTAGATGTTGTACCTTTTGGTAAGGATCGTTTCCCTGTTGCTTTGGGTAAGATGAAGATGTTTGAATGTGATGATGAACATTTTTATCCAAGTCACGAAGCTATTGATATGTTCCATCACTATAAAGAAGATATAAAGCTCTTTGGTGAAATGGGATTTAAGTGTTATAGACTTAGCATTGCGTGGACTCGTATCTTTCCTAATGGAGATGATGTAGAGCCTAGCGAAGAAGGGCTCAAGTTTTATGATGATCTTTTTGATGAGTGTCATAAGTATGGAATTGAGCCTCTTGTTACAATGGTGCACTTTGATGCTCCGATGAATCTTGTAAAGAAGTTTGGCAGCTGGCGTGACCGTCAGATGGTTGACTGCTTTGAGAAATATGCCCGTACAATTCTTACCCGTTACAAAGATAAGGTAAAGTACTGGCTTACATTTAATGAGATTAACATGATGCTCCATATGCCTTTTATGGGAGCTGGTTTATATATTGGAGAAGATGACAGCCAGAAGGATCAGATTACATATTCTGCAGCCCATCATGAGCTTATAGCTTCTGCGATTGCGGTCAAACTTTGTCATGAAATTATTCCGGATGCCAAGATTGGTTGTATGCTGGCAGCCGGATATGAATATCCATATAGTTGTCGTCCTACAGATGGTTGGAAAGCTATGTGTGATGCCCGAAATAATTTCTTCTTTATTGATGTTCAAAGCCGTGGCTACTATCCTGCGTATGGGCTTAAGAAGATCGAAAAACTCGGAATCAAACTTCCTATCCTTGAAGGTGATGAAAAGATTCTTGCTGAAGGAACAGTAGACTTTATAAGTTTTAGTTATTATTGTACTCGTGTAGGAGCTGGTCCTGATTCGGACGCACCTGTAGCTGAAGGTAATGCATTTATGGGTGTTAAGAATCCTCATCTGAAGGCTAGTGATTGGGGATGGGCTATTGATCCTTTAGGTCTTCGCATCACGATGAATGAACTTTACGATAGATATCAGAAGCCTTTGTTCATTGTTGAGAATGGTATCGGTACAAATGATACAGTAGAAGATGATGGAACTGTAAATGATGACGACCGTATAGAATACATGGCTGCTCATATTCTTGAGATGGAAAAAGCTGTAAGTGAAGACGGAGTGCCATTAATGGGTTATACTATGTGGGGACCGATAGATCTGGTTAGCGCAAGTACAGGAGAAATGAAAAAGCGCTATGGATTTATCCGTGTAAACAAGGACAATGATGGTAATGGGGATTTATCCCGCTCCAAGAAAAAGTCTTTTACATGGTATAAGAATGTAATAGCTTCTAATGGAGTTGAGTTATAATCCAATCAGGGGCTATTAAATTTTGAAAATTGATAAAATTTTAAACAACAATGCGGTTATATGCATAGATGATGATGGTAAAGAAAGAATAGCTATGGGAAGGGGTCTTGCCTTTGGTCAGAAGGCAGGTATGACTGTTGATGAGTCTCGTATCGAAAAGGTTTTTGTGCTGAAAAGTAATGAAGTTACAGCAAGATTCCAGAGTTTGATACAAGATATTTCCGTAGATGATATTCTTTTGACAGAAAAGATTATCTCACATGCAAAGACTCGTTGTAAAAAAGAACTGGATGACAGCATTTATATAACACTTACTGATCACCTTAATGGTGCTCTTGAAAGGGTAAGAAATAATATTGATGTCAAAAACCCTTTGACTAGTGCAATAAAGAGCTTCTATCCAGATGAGTTTCAGTTAGGTCTTGATGCAGTGGAAATCATCAAGCAGGAAACAGGAATAGTGTTTTCTTTGGATGAGTGTGCTTTTATCACGATGCACTTTGTTACGGCAGAGTTGGGAGATGGAACTCCAGAGTTCTCTTCCATACTTACATTTGTGCAGGATATAAGTTCTTTTATCCGAGAGAGACTTATGAATGAGGTAGATGAGACTTCCGCCAGCTGGCAGAGAATGCTTACCCATTTATCTTTTTTTGCACAGAGAATCATGACTGGAAAGGATAGACCTGAAAAGGAAGCCTTGCTTTATGATTCTGTGTCAAAAGCCTTTCCTAATGCCATGGTTTGTGTAGAACAGTTGGCAGAGTTTGTTCAGGAAAGATATCAGTATACCGTTGGAGACGATGAAAAAACATATCTTATGATACATGTTAATCGTCTCCAGATGGAATACGGTTATAAATGTCAATAATTTTACTTGCAAGGAGTTATATATGAAGGAATTTGAATACACAGTAAAGGCAGCAGATGGACTTCACGCTCGTCCTGCTGGAATCCTTGTTAGCAAGGCAGCAGCATATACATGTGATATCACTATTGAAAGCAAAGGTAAGGATGCAAGTCTCAAGAAGCTTTTTGCTATTATGAAACTTGGTGTAAAGCAGAATGACAAGATTAAAGTTACTTTTAGCGGAGTTGATGAAGAAGCAGCTTATGCTGAAGTAAAATCTATTATCGAGGAAAATTTCTAATATGAAAGAAATAAAGGGTACTGCTGTTTCCTCTGGAATTGCATATGGTACTGCTTTTTTTGTAGGTACTGTTGAGCGTTCCGCTGATTTATCAACAGTCAATGATGTTGATAAGGAAATAGAAAGGCTTGATAAAGCTGTGACTCAGGCTGCTGAGGAATTGAATGCTTTGTACGAAAAGGCTCTTGGTTCTGCCGATGATTCTGTTGCAGATATTTTCATGATTCATGGAATGATGTTGCAAGACGATGACTTTAGGGATCGTATGTATGAGCTTATTCGTGATCAGAAGTATTCTGCAGAGAGTGCTATTAGCCAGGCAGGTAAAGAGTTTGCTGCTGGATTGGCAGAGAGTGGAAATGACTACATTGCAGAACGTGGTGCTGATATCTCTGATGTAGAGAACCGTGTTATCCGTATATTAAGTGGTAATGATACTCTTGAACTCCCTGATCCATCTAAGAAGATTATTCTTATAGCAAATGAGATAACTCCAAGTCTTACCCTTATGTTCGACAGAAGTCAGCTTTTGGGAATCATATCTGCCAAGGGAAGCCAGACTTGTCATGCAGCTATCTTGGCTCGTTCCTTGGGAATTCCGGCAGTTATTACAGGTAGTACAACTTATAACTCGGAGATATCTGATCAGCCATGTATCGTAGATGGATTGAGCGGTAGAGTTATTTTTGAACCTGATGAAACTTGCCTTGCTGAGTTCAAGACTCAGAAGACTCGTTACGATGAAGAAATTGCTGAGCTCCAGAAGATAAAGAGTGAAGATGCAATAACAAAGAGCGGAAAGAAAGTCAAGCTTTACTGCAATGTCGGTAGTCTTGAAGATGTGGATGCTGCTGTTGAAGCAGGAGCTGACGGAGTTGGATTGTTCCGTAGCGAGTTCCTTTATCTTGGACGAGAGGATCTTCCTTCTGAAGATGAGCTTACTGCTGTTTATTCCAAAGCTGCAAAAAAGCTCAACGGCAAGAAGCTTGTAATCCGTACACTTGATATTGGTGCTGATAAGAAGACTTCTAGTATTCCTATGAAAGAAGAACCTAACCCTGCTCTTGGTATAAGGGCTCTTCGTTTGTGTTTTGCCAGGACAGATTTGTTTAGCATTCAGCTTAAAGCTATACTGAGAGCAGCTGTAGATGGCAATGTAAGTGTCATGTTTCCTATGATATGTTCTGTATCAGAAATAAGACGTGCAAAGGCTCTTATGGCTAGTGCTGCAGCAGAGCTTGAACTTAAAGGTATACCTCATGCTAGTAGAATAGAAACTGGTATAATGATAGAAACACCTGCGGCTGCTGTCATCAGTGATATGTTGGCAAAGGAAGTTGACTTCTTTAGCATTGGTACAAATGACTTGACTCAGTATACACTTGCTGTAGACAGAGAGAATGAAGATTGTGCTGCTTATTGTGACATTCATCATGAAGCTGTTCTTCGGTTGATTGAGCTTACATGTCGTAATGCTCATAATAATCACATATGGTGTGGTATCTGCGGAGAACTTGGTGCAGATCTTGCTTGTACTGAACGTTTTGTTAAATGTGATATGGATGAACTGTCTGTTACTCCAGGAAGTCTACTTCCTCTCAAAAAGAAGATAAGAGAACTAGATTAAAGAATAGATGAGTTTTTCATTCAATGATTGTAAACGCTGTTATGATTTATGTGGTGGCAAGAGTAATATTTTGCTGATTGAAAACTGTATTACCAGGGTTCGTATCAAAGTCAGTGATATTAGTCTTGTCGATATGGAAGGACTTGAATCTCTACCTTCAGTAAAAGGATTGTTAAATAGGACTGGGGAAGTACATCTTATTGTTGGACTTGAAAGTTATCAGATAACAAGAATGCTGAATGAGTTCTGTTCATAAAAAAAGCTGATGTTGAATCTTCAACATCAGCTTTTTTTATCATGCAATACCTGTTACAAGGTACCAGATTACACAGAGATATGGTACAAGGAACTTAAAGAGCATAAGCATTACAAGGTCAAAGTATGATTCCTTGTGAGTAAGTTTACAGATACCAAACATTGTTACGAGAGCTCCACAGTGAGGAACTGGATCAAGTCCGATTGCAGAAACTGCAACAATACGATGTAGAGCATCAAGACTTACGCCTGAGCTGAGAGCCATATTCTTCCATGTCTCACCAAACTTGTCCAAGGCGATTGTCATACCGCTGGAAGCAGAACCTGTGATACCACCCATTATATTTGTTGTTACAACCGCAGACCAAAGAGGGTTTCCTCCAGAACTTAGTTTTTCCAGAGCTACCGCAATTACCTCAAATCCTACGACACTTGTTACTACACAACCAAAAGCATAACCTGATGCAACATTAAAGATTGCATGTCCTGCATTTCCTGCGCTTCCGTTAACAATCTTTACAAGGTTTTTTACACCTGTATCCTGTGGGATAAGATTCTTGTGACCTATAATAATTGTTGCAACAGAGGCAAGAGCTGTAGCCATGGCAACTGCCCACTTTGATTCAATCTTCCATGGAATGAAAGCCCAGTTGAAAGGGTTGGAACCAAAAATATTTATGAGGATTACGAGCAAAAGGGGAATAAGAGATACTCCGAACCCAGGAAGTCTTGAAGCATCGATATCAAGGTTTCCTTCTTCTGGGTGATTACCATAACCTTCGCCTGCTTTTTTAGCCTGCTTTGTGCGGAATCCGAGCCATACGAGGGCGATTGCAAGATAACATGCTGTAGCAAAAAGACCGATTCCGACACCAGACCATGTTGAGGTACCGAAATAGCGTGTTGGGATGATGTTCTGTGTCTGTGGAGTACCTGGAAGTGCTACCATAGTGAATGAGAAAATTCCCATCCAAAGAGCTGCTGGTAAAAGTCTCTTTGGAATACCAGCCTTACGGAAGAGGACTGCTCCAAATGGATACATAACAAAGGCTACGACAAATACACTTAATCCTCCGTATGTCAAAACTGCACATCCAAGGATTACTGCAAGAATTGCCTTATCTGCACCAAGTACATCAGAAATTTTGTTGGCGATAGAAGCTGCTAAACCACCTTCTTCCATAAGTTTTGCAAAGATTGCTCCAAAAAGGAATACTGCAAACCATTCTCCAACATAATGACCTGCCTTATAGAAATAAGTGCCGCCTAATACTCCAGTAAACAAATCCTGACCACATCCAATTGCTGCAACAATGGCAAGAAGTGGAGCGATAGCAATGATTGACCAGCCTTTGTAAGCCAGGTAAATCAACAATGCGATTGCAACGATGATTGCAATCAAGCTTAAAGTTGTCATATTCGCCTCTATTAAGAACTAAAAATAAATGATAAGTAAAACTTATAATTCATAAGTTTTACTTATCTTATTCTTTTTTTATTTCTTTGGCAATATATTTCACTTTTAGTGATTATCAAAATAGCCGCATAGATAGTGATAAAAATTTTCTGCAGAGTCAGCCTTCAGTTTGTTGTGTCGATATGAAATCAATATGTCTCTTGAACAAACAGGATCGGTTATTTCAAGTAACTTTACTTTTGTAGAATTCAATGTTCCCCAGGAAAAACTAGGCCAAAAACCAATTCCTATATTTGCTGCAATCATATTTTTTACAGCTTCTGGACTATCACTTTCAAATATAATGTTCGGTTTTATGCCACAGAGCTGACAATATTTGTCACAAATAGTTCTGAGCTGTCTTGATCCTTGTAGAGAAATAAAATTTTCGTCTTTAACTTCTTTGAGGGTTATGCTTGTTTTGTTTTTATATTTACTATTGTCAGGGACCGCAAGACATATTTTTTCTGTAATAACATGAGTATCATCGTCCGGCTCATTTTGCTGATAAAAAAGTTTAGTGGTGATACAAATATCATAAAGGTCAGATCTTTCGTTCTGAGTAAATTCAATCTTTAATGTATCACATATTCTTTGATATTCTATTATTGCTTCTGATACTAATTTTGATGCTGCAAGAACATTTAGATGAATTGTACTACTTTCTAGATTAGCCATTTTTCGTAAATCTTCTGGCAAGATGTTTAATTCCTGAACTAGAGGTTTTACTTTATTATAAAAGTATTGACCGTAATTGTTTAATATTATGCCCCTTCCTTTGTGCTCAAAGAGAGGTATTTCAAGTTCATTTTCTAGTCTATGAATTGCTTGTGTCAGGGCTGGTTGTGCAATATGAAGATGTTCAGCACTCTTTGTAATATGCTGAGTTTCTGCGACTTCGATAAAGTATTTTAGTTGAGTTAATTCCATAGTTACTCCCTGAAATTAATGAATGATAAGAATTAGTTATTAATTCTATAAAAATAATATATTATAAATTATGTAAATAATATGATATATTTCCCTAAAGAACAATATATTTGTTTTTACTTATTTACGTTATAGAGGTTTTATATGTGTGAATTATTGGAATCTTTAATGCTTGTTTGTTTTGGTTTTTCATGGCCCTTATCGGTAATAAAAAACTATAAGGCTGGGTCGGCAAAGAATATGAGCTTAAAATTTATAATTTTAATAATTACGGGTTATGTTTTTGGTATCTTTGCAAAGAT
>JAZLGX010000053.1:0-30252 GCA_045616545.1 Treponema sp.
AGCTGCAGTTGTACCTGAGATTGTAGCACTGACTACAACAGATTGCACTGCCACAGATGCTCCTAATGTTATCCCAGCCAAAGCTCCCATAGCCGCACCTCCAACAGCTGCAGCTAAAATCTGATTTCTATCACATCCGGCCGAATAAGCAGCAGCAACACCAAGTACCCCACCAATAACAGTACCACCTATCGCCGCAGCAGCATTAATTACTATTTCCCCATCCGGATCCGTATAATTTACCGGATTGTTCCCAGCGTAGTGGTACAAATTACCATTGATGTGACCCAGTACCTGGTTTTTACAGCCTAAAACCCGCCTGAGGCATCGGCTTTATGACAGGGACACAATATTCTTTTGGCCTGTAATATAGACAAAATCCTGCCGTAACAGGTCTTTTATCCGTGCTTTTTGGCATTAGGACATCTCTACAAATACCTTTTAGAGATGCCTGCCGAGCTTAAATCCTTGAAATTGCAAGGCTTTAAACGTCGCATTTTCAAAGTTGTCTCTAAAAATTGCAATCTTTAGGGATTCCAATTATTGTAATTGTATTGTTTGTCTATTTTTGTACTTGAAAGGTCTTTTTATAATCAGAAGCTTTGGGGGGACTTTTATTGGATTTCTTATTCTATTGATTTTACCAAAGGATTTCAACCCGGTTATCTTATAAAGGCAAAGCCTTGAGCTGACTTCTTACCAACCTGAGGCTTTGCCTTATGTCTGAATATTTATTCCCGTTTCCGTTTCTAAGGTTTTTATTTGCTGCAATAAGAACCTTAGATCTTAGCTCCACGGCTGGCTCTTCTCCTGTAACGATGAGGTCCCTGACAATAGTTGCCGGTAGTTAATAGGAATTTATGGTATATCTTTTGCCTTGCTGCCCTAAATGTTTCCAGAAAAAAGACTACTCGTTTTTTTTAGAAAGTAACTCGTTTTGAGCAGAAAGTAACTCGTTTTGGACAAAAAGTAACTCGTTTTACACAGAATGAGTACTCGTCTTTGTCCAGAATACAAGTTAAATATCATCAGTAGTTATATAGAATTTACTCAAGTGCTTGATGCCTTCAATGATGATGCTTTTTTGTAGCATGCCGAGAGGGGAGGGGAGAAGTTGGAGCAGTATGTCAAAAGTCTTTTTCCAAAAAGTAACAAGTCGTTACACGACGGAATAACAAGTCGTTACACGGCGGTAAATCAACTTGTTACACGACGACAAAGCATGTCGTTACACGACGGTAAAACAAGTTGTTACATAGCCGTGTAACATGTTGTTACTAACGTGGTAAATCATGTTGTTACTAACGCGACAAAACAAGTTGTTACTAACGCGACAAAGCAAGCTGTTACTAACGCGGCAAAACAAGCTGTTACTAAGTACGGTAAAACAAGCTGTTACTAAGCGCGACAAAACATGTTGTTACACGACGGAATAACATGTCGTTACACGACGGTAAATCAACTTGTTACACGACGACAAAGCATGTCGTTACACGACGGTAAAACAAGCTGTTACATAGCCGTGTAACAACTTGTTACTAACGCGACAAAACAACTTGTTACTAAGTACGGTAAAACAAGCTGTTACTAAGCGCGACAAAACATGTTGTTACTAAGCGCGACAAAACAAGTCGTTACACGGCGGTAAAACAAGCTGTTACTAAGTACGGCAAAACAAGCTGTTACTAACGCGGCAAAACATGTTGTTACTAAGTACGGCAAAACAGGCTGTTACACGACGGAATAACAGGTCGTTACACGACGGTAAATCAACTTATTACACGACGACAAAGCATGTTGTTGCTAAGCGCGGTAAAACAAGCTGTTACTAAGTACGGTAAAACATGTTGTTACCTATTTGTTCATGGAGTAGATCCTCTTTAGCTCCGAGGGGGACGGGATCACCTTCTGTATGAGCTCAATCGTAAGCTCGATGCGCTCCGGGCTCTGGTCACTGAAGTGTCTCAAACAGCCTTTTTAAACATCGCGGTTTCGAAGTTACCTCTAAAAACTGCAATTTTTAGAGGTTCCTAAACTGATATATTTATATGAAAAACAAAGCGAAATAAAGGAATTTACTGACAAAAGAAGATTACAATGATAAAATTACCCGTAAATCAAGGCATTTAGTCGAAAATTCTAGTCTTACACAAAGACAATTCAGCAATAAAGCTTGATAAAGATAATACAAAATTCATAGGCATCTCCCGAAAGTATTTTTTAGAGATACCATTAAGCAGTATAATGTCGTTTAGAGGATAAATTATGGATAACAAAAAGGAAACAGAAAGAGCAGAGCTCCATAGAACTATCTGGGGAATTGCTAACGATCTCCGTGGCAGCGTAGACGGATGGGACTTCAAGCAGTATGTTCTTGGAATGCTTTTTTACAGATATATTTCAGAAAATCTGGACCGTTATATCTCAAAAGGTGAAATTGAAGCCGGAAACAAGGATTTCAGCTATGCAAAGCTTTCTGATGAAGAAGCTGCTGTAGCAAAAGACGATATCGTGAATGTAAAGGGATTTTTTATCCTTCCATCGCAGCTTTTTGGCAATGTTCTTGAAAAGGCTACCAATGACAACACTGACTTAAACGAGAAACTCGAAAAAATCTTTAAGGAAATAGAAGGTTCCGCACTTGGAACTGAAAGTGAAGATGATTTCAAGGGTCTTTTTGATGATATAGATGTAAATTCCAACAAGCTTGGAGCCACTGTTGTAAAACGTAATGAAATGCTCGTAAAACTGATGAATGGTATTGCAAGCATGAATCTTGGCAATGGAGACTATTCTGATAACTCAATTGATGCCTTTGGGGATGCTTACGAATACCTGATGGGTATGTATGCTTCAAATGCCGGGAAGAGTGGAGGGGAATACTATACTCCTCAGGAAGTTTCTGAACTTCTTACAAAGATCACTCTTGTAGGGAAGAAAACCATAAATAAAGTGTATGACCCTGCTTGTGGTTCAGGCTCTCTGCTTTTGAACTTCGCAAAAATCCTCGGTCCTGAAAATGTCCGTCTTGGTTTCTATGGCCAGGAAATCAACATCACGACTTACAATCTTTGTCGCATCAATATGTTCCTTCATGATGTAAGTTATGACAAATTCAGTATCAAGCTTGGCGATACGCTGATGGATCCTAAACACTGGGATGATGAACCATTTGAAGCAATCGTTTCTAATCCCCCGTATTCAATTAAGTGGGAAGGGGATGATAATCCAATCCTTATAAATGACGAGCGATTCAGTCCGGCCGGAGTTCTTGCTCCAAAAGGAAAAGCGGACCTTGCCTTTATCATGCATTCATTGAGCTGGCTTGCAACCAATGGAACGGCTGCAATCGTTTGCTTCCCTGGAATCATGTACCGAGGAGGGGCTGAACAGAAAATCCGTAAGTATCTTGTTGATAACAACTACATTGACTGTATCATTCAGCTTCCTGATAACCTTTTCTTTGGAACTTCAATTGCAACTTGTATTATGGTCCTGAAAAAAGGAAAAGCCGAAAACAAGACACTTTTCATTGATGCTTCAAAAGAATGCGTTAAGGTTACCAACTCAAACAAGCTCAGTCCCGAAAATATTGAGAACATTCTCAAAATCTTTACAGAACGCAAGGACCAGATTGATTATGTAAGCCGCCTGGTAAAGAACGATGAAATTGCTGCAAACGAATACAACCTTTCAGTTTCAAGTTATGTAGAAGCAGAGGACACAAGAGAAGTAATTGATATAAAGGTCCTGAATAAACAAATTGCAGACATCGTCGAAAAGGAAAATGTTCTCCGTTCTGAAATTGATAAGATCATTGCAGAAATTGAAGGATAGGCTTATGGAAAAGGAAATTGTCTATATCAATTCAAAGAATATCCTGGATGATGCCAGGAGAATAATTGAAAGCGCAAGAAATACTGCTGTCAGAAGTGTGGATTTTTGTCGTGTTCAAATGTACTGGAACCTTGGAAAAAGAATTGTTGAAGAGGAACAGGGGGGAAAAGAACGGGCAGATTACGGCGCTTACATATTAAAGAATCTTTCAGAAAAGCTTGAAGCCGAATACGGAAGCGGATTTTCAAAAAGACAGTTGGAACGAGCAAGACAGTTTTTCCTTACATATCCAATTGCGTCTACACTGCGGACGCAATTCAACTGGAGTCATTACAAGCTATTGATTTCCATTTCTGATGAAGATAAAAGAACTTATTATGAGCTTGAATGTAAAAACAATGGCTGGACAAGTCGGGAACTTGAACGGCAGATTAATTCTCTTTTATACGAACGGCTTTTGAAAAGTAATGACAAAGAAAAAGTTCTTGCCGTTGCACGAAAAGATCGTATTCCGGAAACCCCGGCAGAAATAATAAAAGATCCGATGATTCTTGAGTTTTTAGGGCTTGAGAAGAAGCCAGAATATTATGAGAAAGACCTTGAGTCGGCATTGATAGACCATTTGCAGAAATTCTTACTTGAACTGGGAAACGGCTTTAGTTTTGTAGCAAGACAAAAACGACTTTTGATACAGGATGATGAATTTTTTGCAGACCTTGTATTTTACAACAGACTTTTAAGATGCTTTGTTGTCATTGAACTAAAGACGCATAAACTTACTCATGAAGATCTGGGGCAGCTGCAGATGTATGTGAACTATTTTGACAGAAATGAAAAGTTGCCGGATGAAAACAATACAATCGGAATTCTTTTGTGTACGGAAAAAAATGAGGAAATGGTAAAAATGTCCTTGCCGGAAAACAACAGCACAATTCTTGCCAGCAAATATGAACTGTATCTTCCTTCGAGAGAAACTCTTCAGAAAGAATTGGATAAACTTTCATTGGCACAGGAACGGTATGAAGAGATGAGAAAGGAGATTGAAGGCTAATGAGTAAACTTGATGATTTAATAAACAAGCTTTGTCCTGATGGGGTGGAGTTCAAGAAACTTGGATCATTTGCTACGGTTATACGTGGTGGTAGTTTTCAGAAGAAAGATTTTGTCGAGTCTGGGAAACCTTGTATTCATTATGGTCAGATGTATACTCACTTTAGAAATACGACAGATACAGTTTTGACATATTTGTCTAAAGATGTCTTCAACAAATCCAAGCAAGCAGAGCCTAATGATATTATAATGGCAGTTACAAGTGAAAATGTCGAAGATGTTTGTAGTTGTGTTGCCTGGTTGGGAAAAGAAAATGTTGCAGTAAGTGGTCATACAGCAATTATTCATCACAATCAAAATCCAGTTTTTTTGAGCTATTACTTTCACTCAGAACATTTCTTTGCTCAAAAAATAAAATTGGCTCACGGTACAAAGGTTATTGAAGTTACTCCAAGTAAGTTGGAAGACCTCGAAATCCCAGTTCCACCTTTAGAAGTCCAAAATGAAATTGTCCGTATTCTTGACAATTTTACTGAACTGGAAGAGGAACTGGAAGAGGAACTGGTCGCTCGTCGCAAGCAGTATGAATACTACCGCGACTCGCTTCTCACTTTTGATGATAGTGTGGAATGGACAACATTAGAGAATATAGCTGATATAGGAACCGGTAGTAGTAATACAAATGAAGGTCTTACAGAAGGATTATATCCTTTTTATGTTCGTTCTCCTGAAGTTAGAAGAAAAAATACTTATGAATATGATGAAACTGCAATTATTACCTCTGGTGATGGTGTAGGTGTTGGAAAAATATTCCATTATGTTGAAGGGAAATATGCACTTCATCAACGTGCTTATCGTATTCATATAAACACAAATAAAATAAATCCAAAGTTTTACTATTTTTATATGAAAACTACTTTTTATTCATATATAAATAAGGAACAATTTAAAGCATCTGTTCAATCCATCAGAAGACCAATGCTAAATAAATATCCAGTTCCAATTCCATCAATCAAAGACCAAGAAAGAATAGTTTCGATTATGGAAAGATTTGAAATAATTTGTAATGACATTACAGCCGGCCTTCCTGCAGAAATTGAAGCTCGTCATAAGCAGTATGAATACTACAGAGATAAGCTTTTGACTTTTAAGAGAAAAGGAGAAATGAGTGTTTAATCGTTTTGAACATACCGAATGTGATTTTAAGCGTGAAGTTGAACATCAAAAGACTAAAAGCTGGCTTAAAACAGTATGTGCATTTGCAAATGGAATTGGAGGTGCACTTGTCTTTGGTATTGATGATGTTACGCGGGAATATTTTCCTATAACAGATATTCAAAAAGAAATAGAGTTTGTATCAAACTGCATAAAAGACAGAATTTCACCTATTCCAGATTTCATTCTTGAACCTAACTTTACAGAAAAAGAAGAACAGATTCTTGTGCTAAAAGTAAAAGGTGGATTAAACACACCCTACTATCTGTCAGAAAATTCTATGAAAATAACTTTTATAAGGGCAGGTTCGTCTACAGTACAAGCAGACACACCTATTTTGCATGAACTTATTCTTAAAGGGACAAACAGAACTTGGGATACTTTGAAGTCTGAATATGTGGCAAATGACTACAGTTTCACCTATCTTGAATCTTTTTACCAGAAAGCTACCGGAACACGTCTTGAGGCTTCCGATTATTTGTCTTTCGGACTTATTACTAAGGATGGAACATTAACTAATGCAGGTGTCCTGTTTACTGATATATGTCCTCTTCGACAGTCAAGAGTTTTCTGTACCAGATGGAATGGTCTTACAAAAGCCACAAGTTCAGCTGATGCAATTGACGACAAAGAATTTTCTGGAAATATCCTGCAATTATTAGAAGCAGTTCAATCATTCGTTAAAGTTCACAATTCAAAAAGCTGGTATAAGACTTCAGATTCTCGTATTGAAAAAATGAGCTATCCTGAAAGGGCTGTCTTTGAAGCACTGGTCAATGCTCTTGTTCATCGTGATTATGGGGTAACGGGTAGCGAAATACATATTGATATATTTGACGACAGATTGGAAATAAAAAATCCGGGCGGCATGTACGATGGCGAACCTATTCAGAATCAGAATCTGGATGAGATAATTTCAACAAGAAGAAATCCTGTTGTCGCTGATTTTATGAACCGCTTGAGGCTTATGGAACGAAGAGGAAGTGGATTCAGAAAAATTTTAGACGCAGTGAAAAATGGAATTGATTTTAAGGAAACTGATTTGCCGGATTTCTCGTCTTCGCCGTATACGTTCACTTTTATTCTTAAAGATATGAATTTTACCCCTACAGTAACCCCTACAGTAACCCCTACAGCTGAAATAGAAAAGACTGGCAGAAAAGTTACAAAAGAAGAAAGAATTAATCTTATACTTGAATATTGTGTTACACCAAAATCAAGAGCTGAAATTATGAAGAAAGTTGAATTAAAGGATAAATCATCATTTTTGGACACTTATATTACTCCGTTGCTTGAAGATGGTTTATTGCAACTTACTCAACCTGAAAATCTGAATAGTCCTACTCAGAAATATGTTACGGTAAATAGAGGAAATTAATTTATGTATAACATTGTCCTGGAATCTAACGAATCAACCGTAGTTGCTGAATACACACCTCTACAACGAAGAAAGATGGAATATCAGAGTGAAGCTGCTCTTGAAAAGGGCTTCATTGATATTCTGCAGCAAGAGGGTTATGAGTACATTCATATAAAAAGTGAAGAAGAACTTATAGACAATTTGCGTGTGCAGCTTGAAAAGCTCAATGATTACAAGTTCACTGATAACGAATGGAAAACATTCTTTACCCAGTGCATTGCATCCAATAACGATGGGATCGTAGAGAAAACTCGCCGCATTCAGGAAGATCATATTCAGATTCTTAAAAGGGACAATGGAGAATCCAAGAATATCTACTTCATTGATAAGAACAATATCCACAACAATTCTCTGCAGGTCCTGAACCAGTATACTGTTGAGGACAAATCAAAGAATGAAAACGGTGGACGCTATGATAACCGTTATGATGTTTCAATTCTTGTAAACGGACTTCCTTTGGTTCATTGTGAATTGAAGCGTAGGGGAGTGGCCATCCGTGAAGCTTTCAATCAGATCAAAAGATATAACCGTGACAGTTTCTGGGCAGGATGTGGCCTTTTTGAATATGTTCAGATTTTTGTTATTTCAAACGGAACAAACACAAAGTATTATTCAAATACAACTCGTGACAGTCATATCAAGGAATTAAACAATAAAAAGGGCAGTGGGAAGAAAACAAGCAACTCCTACGAGTTCACTTCTTACTGGGCCGATGCCAATAACAAGATCATCAATGACTTGGAGGATTTTGCAAAGACATTTCTGGCAAAACACACAATCCTGAACATCATAACTAAATACTGCGTATTCGATACAAACAACACTCTTTTGGTTATGCGTCCTTATCAGATTGCGGCGACTGAGAGAATCCTGAACAAGATCCAGATTTCTACAAATTACCATCAGGAAGGAACTATCGAAGCAGGAGGATTCATCTGGCATACAACCGGTTCTGGAAAGACTTTGACTTCTTTTAAGACGGCAATCCTTGCAAGCAATCTGGACTGTATAGACAAGGTGCTTTTCGTTGTAGACCGCAAGGATTTGGACTATCAGACAATGAAGGAATATGACAGATTCCAGAAGGATGCTGCAAACTCAAACAAGTCTGTAGCAGTCCTGACAAAGCAGCTTGAAGATCCCACCAAGAAAATCATCATCACAACTATTCAGAAACTTGGAATCTTTGTAAAGAAAAACAAGAACCATCCAATTTTCAATAGCCATATAGTCATGATCTTTGATGAATGTCACCGTTCTCAGTTTGGGGAGCTTCATAAAGACATTGTTAAGAACTTCAAGCGCTTCCATCTGTTTGGATTTACCGGAACTCCGATTTTCCAGAAAAATGCCGGTAGCAATGGGGCAGGGGGAATCAAGACAACAGATCAGGCCTTTGGTGAAAAGCTTCATACTTACACAATTGTTGATGCTATCAACGATCACAACGTTCTTCCATTCCGTATTGATTACATCAAGACCGTCGGAATGAAGGACGGTGTAAAAGACAAGGACGTGGCCGGAATTGACAAAGAAGGTGCACTCTCTGCAGAAAAACGTATTGAAGCAGTTGTTTCTTACATCATTGAGCATTATGATCAGAAAACAAAACGTAATACAAACGGTGGTATGTATGAGTTCAAGGCTCTTACCAATATTGCAGAAAATGTAAAGGTCAGGGGCAGCCGTAGTGTGGAAGAAAAGAAAGAGACTAAACATCTTTCAGGATTCAATTCCATGTTCTGTGTTCAGTCCATCGAATCGGCCATCAAATACTACAAGGAATTCCAGAAGCAGATTGCAGAGAATCCTCAATGTGGCCTGAAAGTGGGAATGATTTACAGTTTCGGAGCAAACGAAGCTGAGGACGATAACCTGTCTGCCGACAGGCAGTGCGGCTACGCGGACGAGGAAAACGGTATTTTCGATGACGAAAATGCTGACGACACAAATGGTCTTGATGTTGTAAGCCGTGATTACCTGGAATCAGCTATAAAAGATTACAATGCAATGTTCCATACTGATTACGATACATCAAGCGACAAGTTCCAGAACTATTACAAAGATGTTTCACTCCGTATGAAGAACCGTGAGCTTGATATTCTCATTGTTGTAAATATGTTTCTTACCGGCTTTGATGCAACGACATTGAATACTCTCTGGGTGGATAAGAACCTTAAAATGCATGGTCTCATTCAGGCCTATAGCCGAACAAACCGTATCCTGAATTCCATCAAGACATTCGGTAATATCGTTTGTTTCCGTGATCTTTCTACTCAAACTGATGAAGCAATTGCTCTTTTCGGTGATAAAAACGCAAAAGGGACTATTCTCCTCAGAAGCTTCAACGATTACTACAACGGTTTTACTGATGAAAAAAATAAATATCATAAAGGTTATACTGAACTTGTAGATGAGCTCTTGCAAAAGTTTCCTCTTGCTGATTTCTGGAATGCAAGTTATGGCGAAGCAAAAACTAAAGAGTTTATTTTGCTGTATGGTGCAATTTTAAGAATTAGAAATGTACTTTCTACATTTGACCAGTTCGATGGTAATGGGCTTTTATCAGTAAATGATTTGCAGGATTATCAGAGTTACTATATAGATTTGCACGAAATGTTGACTGGTCCGGAAAAGCCTGAAAAAGAGAATATTATCGATGATGTTGTCTTTGAAATGGAACTTATCAAACAGGTTGATATCAATATAGATTACATCCTGATGCTAGTTGCAAAATATCATGAATCAAATTGTGGAGACGCCTCAATAATTGTTAATATTAGAAAAGCAATTGGAGGAAGTCCAGAACTTAGAAGCAAGAGAGACCTCATTGAAGATTTTATTTCTCAGATAAACACTTCTACAGATATTCAGAAAGACTGGGATACATTCATTCAGAAAAAGAAAGTTGAAGAACTGGAACAGGTTATTGCAGAGTTAAAACTTAAACCTGAAGAAACAAAGATTTTCATTGAGAACTCTTTCCGTGATGGAGCTTTGAGAACAACTGGAACTGACATTGATAAAATCCTTCCACCAGTTTCACGATTTGGTGGTGGAAATAGATCAGAAGTCAAAAAGAATGTAATTGCCAGACTCCTGGAATTCTTTGAAAGATATTTTGGAGTATAATTTTATGTAAGCATCCAATAAGGCAGTTTTTTTATCGATGCCTTTATTCAGGTTCAATAGTATTTGGATCAGAAAGCACCATATTCTCCTGTTCTGTAATCAGGAGAATATTGAATTTTGACTTGTTACCTATTTGTTCATGGAGTAGATTCTCTTTAGCTCCGAGGGGGACGGGATCACTTTCTGTATGAGCTCAATCGTAAGCTCGATGCGCTCTGGGCTCTGGTCACTGAACAAAAGCCTGGACGCCCCTCCGATGGCAAAGCTTATTTTCATTTCCATTTCCTTTGTGAGGTGGGAAGAAGCGTCTCCCTTGATGTAGCGCTTGATGAGTCCCGTTTCGAAGTCATTGGTACACATGTTGGTATCGTCACCAAACAATATGGCAAGGGTTCCTGCGTTTTCCATGATGGCCTTGAGTATCGAGTGGACAAACGCCGGTATGTCACTGAAGGCGTCTTCGGGAGGAGGGCATTGGCTTATGATGTTGTCTACATGTTTCTGGCAGACATGGGCATGGAGCTCCTCGATGGTGTCATAGTGGGTGTAGAAAGTTGACTTGTTTATGAGTGCTTTCTGGCACAGTTCGCTTATCTTCACGCTTTTGGCAGAGCTTCCCCTCAGTTCCATGTAAGTTTCTTCTATTAATCTCTCTGTTTTTATGAATCGAAGGTCATTTTTGTTGGCCATTTAAACCCCTCTTTTGTGTAATGGTAGTTTATCAATCAAAAGATAAAAAGCGATGATTGAATAAACAACTTTAGTTGTTTATTATTATAACGGCTGATAACTTGAATATCAACATCATATTTTTATAGGAGAAGGCATGAAATTTCTTTTATTGCTGATAGAATTATAGATATGGTAAAGCGTAAACGACTTATATTGATTATTTTGCCAGTTGTTTTCATAGCACTGTTTGTGTTTTTCATTGTATCTGGTGACAAGAACAAGGTTTCCTATCAGGCTCCTCTGCCTGCAATCAAGATCCAGAAACCTGTCATGGGAGAAGTCAGTGAGTCCCTGACTTTGTCCGCATATATCGAAGCCAAGGCCATGATTCCGGTGGTACCTTTTGTGGCAGGGACAATAATGGATTACGACATCAAGGCTGGTGACTATGTGGAAAAGGACCAGGTCCTTGCAAGGATAGATGATGCTCCCTACAGGCAGCAGCTTTTGCAGGCTGAAGCTGCCCTAAGCGCATACGAATCCACTTACAACCGCATAAGCAAGCTTTATAAGGTGGGAGCTGCCACTCAGCAGGACTACGATTCTGTGAAGGCTCAGTACGATGCCGGCAAGGCACAGTATGACATGGCCAAGCTGCAGATGGATTACACTCTGGTGAAGGCTCCTGTAAGCGGGACTGTCCTCGTGGCTGACCAGGCTGTGGGTTCCATCGGGACTACCACAAGCCCTGTGGCTGTAATCGCTGACATGGATAATCTTGTGGTAAGGCTCAAGGTTCCCGAGAAATATTTTGACCTTTTCCAGCTGAGAAGGGACAGCATAAAGATGACTGTCACTCGTCCTGGCATGAAGGATATGTATGGGGATGCGGTGACTTCTGCTTCCATAGAGAACATTGCCCCTTATATTTCTGCCGAGAGCAAGAACTTCCAGGTAGTCTGCCATCTGGATGACGTGCAGGACAGGTTCAAGCCTGGTATGTATGTAAAGGTTTCCGCAACATACAATACGCATAATGATGTGAGCATAATGCCTCTGACTACACGCAAGCTTGACGGCTCTGCGTACATATATAATCCTGATACCAATGCCGTAAAGTACATTGAGCTCAATAACGTGGTGCAGGACAACAGCAACTTTATCATTCCGGAGGAATACAGTGACTGCTGGTTTGTAACTGACGGTCAGAATGTTGTATTTGACGGGCAGCAGGTCAGGGTAGTGGAATGAAAGTATCAGAATTCTCAGTAAAGCATCCTGTTGTCATAACGATGCTTCTTATTGTCCTTACTGTCTTTGGGTTTTATTCCCTCAATGGTATGGTCGTGGAGTTCATGACGGATATATCAATGCCTCAGGCTATTGTCTACACCATATATCCTGGAGCCAGCGCGGAAGACATTGAGCAGGATGTCACCAAGGTGCTTGAGGACTCCTTTGTAACGCTGCCACACTTCAAGGCTGTGGACAGTTCTTCCTACAATTCCATGAGCTGGATAACCATCACTTATGCTGATGGTTACAATCCCTATGACCAGCTGGAAGAACTGCGTAACCGCATAAGGGAAATCAAGGACCAGCTGCCGGAAGGTGTACAGGGTGAACCTGTTGCTCTCGTGGGTGGTATCACCATGCTTCCGGTTATTTCCTTCACTGTGTCTGCAGGACAGGATTCTGCAAGGGTAACAGAATATATCAATGACGAACTTATACCTCTCTTGACTCAGATAGATGGAGTTTCTTCTATAGAAATAGATGGTGGAAAGGAACTTCAGGTCAACATCAAGCTCAATACTGATGAGCTTGTCTCCAAGGGAATCTCCGTGTCACAGGTATATCAGATACTTAACTATGGTAACGTCAATCTTCCGCTTGGTACTGCCACCCACAAGGACCGCACCATACAGGTACGATATGCCGGCGGATTCAACACGATAGAAGACATCAAGAATCTTCCGGTAGGGGTTGCTGACGAGAACACCATAATCAGGCTCAGCGATGTGGCTGAGATTACCCTTGATTATCCGGAGCCTTCATATAAGATTACTGACGGATATAATCCTCTTATCCTTGTAAGTGTAAGCAAGAGATCTGATGGAGATACTGTCAAGATAGACAACAAGGTCAAGAAGGTTCTCAAGGAACAGACCCAGGCAACTGGCGGAGCTGTGACGTTCCATATTATCTCCGATGACTCAAGATCCGTGACTGCTTCCCTCAAGACTGTAATACAGTCTGGTGTAATGAGCGTGATATTCGCAGTCCTTGTCATTCTCCTCTTTATGGCGGACTGGCGTACTACGCTTGCAATTGGGTTGTCGATCCCGCTTTGTATTCTCTTTACTTTCATTGGTCTCAAGGTTACGGGTTATTCCATCAACTTGATGAGTCTTTCAGGGCTTATCATCTCCATCGGTATGGTTGTTGACGGTTCTACTGTAATGCTTGACCAGATATACCGCTATTACCGGCAGAGAGATGGTGCAACTGGGGAACTCAAATATACTGTCAACCAGGCTATCTACAAAGGCTGGGACGAGGTTGCAGGAAGTATCCTGGCATCTGTTGCCACTTCCCTTGTAGTATTCTTCCCGATCATTCTCCTTAAGGGACTTGTAGGAGATGTATTGAGCCCTGTTGCTGTTACCATTTCCATGGCTATAGGCTGCTCCTTTGTGGTTGCGGTAGTCATTGTTCCTTACTTGCTCAAGCTGCTTTTGTCGGATAAGGGGCCTAAGGTGCGAGCTAAGCCTCGAAGGTTTGACGTGTTCATGGATAAGCTTGAGCTCAAGTACAGGGGAATCCTTGTGTGGGGTCTCAAACATGGTGTCATCGTAATAGTATCAGCCGTATTTCTTCTGGGGCTTTCGGTGTTCCTTGTCACAAAGCTTGGTGTCGCATTGTTCCCATCTACTGATGCCGGTGAGTTCTATATCACTGCAGACTTCCCTAAGGGGTCCCGCATTGAGCAGACTGAAGAAAAGATGCAGCTTGCCACAAAGCTCTTGTATGACAATGTACCTGAGATAGACAATGTGATTATGTATATTGGACAGGGACAGTCTACTTCCATGAGCCAGGCTTCTCCTGAAAGTGCCTATGCCCATGTCATCCTTGTGCCTGTAAGCGAGCGCAAGCGGGACGTCCACGACATAATGCTCCAGATGCAGGAAATCTGGGCTGCTGCCTTGCCTGACTGCGTGGTAAACATACAGAATGGTGGATTTGACAAGCTTGTAGGTTATATATCTGATGGTGGCGGATACGGTCTTACCCTCATATCCGAAGACCTGGAAGCTCTCTATGAGACTGCCAGCGGCATCAAGGATTTCCTTGAAGATGATCCTGATGTTGTAAATGCAAAGCTTGATACCAACTATGATACTTCTACGATGGTAATCGACATGAGCCAGGAGTACTTGAGTTCCCTTGGGCTTACCAGCTACGAAACGGGTATCACTTCTGCCATACTGTTCCAGGGAATAGACGCAGGCCGATATAAGGAAGCCTCCACTGGGGACAGGTACAACATAAGGTTGTTCTCTGATATTACGGATTCGGACCTGACTCTGGATGATATCGCCAACGTGCACATCATCACTGACCGTGGACAGGATGTATCTTTTGCCAACTTGTCCGAAATCTATGTTGAGAACAGTGTCAGCCAGATCAACCATTCCAACAGAGCCAAGAAGATTACTGTTACGGCATCTCTTGTAACAGAGGATACTTCCGGAGTCTCTGCCAGGGTCAACGAATATATAGCTTCCAATCCTCTGCCTAATGGGGTAAAGAGTGCTGCCGGTGGTATCACTGCCCTCATTGCAGAGATGTTCCCTCCGATATTTGCGGCTCTCTTTATTGCGGTGTTCCTGGTTTATACAGTAATGGTAATCCAGTTTGAGAAGTTCAGGCAGCCGTTCATAATCCTTGCGACTATCCCGTTCTGTCTTATCGGTGTAATCCTTGGTCTCATGCTCTTTGACTCCACAGTGAACCTCTTGTCCCTCCTGGGACTCATATCCCTTGCGGGAGTCGTCGTCAATAACGGTATCATCCTAATTGACTATGTCAACCAGCTGAGAGTCCAGCGTCGTGAGGAACTTGCCCGGGAGAGGGGAGTGCAGAACCGTGATGGGGAGTGGGTAATCGACCTCGACGGAGAAGAGGAGCAGGAACTTCTTGAAGGATGTGTCCTTGACGGATCCAGTTCCCGTATCAGGCCAATCCTTATTACAACTCTTACGACTTTGCTCGGTTCCATACCAATGGCAATCGGCAGTGGCGAAGGTTCAGAGCTGTATGCTCCTATGGGACAGGCAATCGTTGGAGGAACATTGACTTCAACCCTCATCACACTTGTGCTGATTCCTGTAATCTATTATCTGACGGAACACAAAAAGACCAAATCTTTGGGAGGTAAAACCAAATGAATAAATCTATAGCAGGGCTCAAAGGCATGGCTTTTGGTACCGTGGCAGATGCTGCCTACGGAAGGATACGCAGAGCATGAGCATGGGCATACGCATAAGCATGAAGCGATTTCTTGTTACGACAGCAGTGTGTATCTTTGGCGCGTGCATGGTGAATGCCTACACTCTGGACGAGATAAAGATGTCAATGCATGACAATAATCCCGATATCCGCAGTGCAAGGCAGGAGTATGACCAGTCCATCTATGACTACAAGGATGCCCTTGCCAACATGGGTCCTAAGGTAGACTTGCAGATCTCAGGGACATATATGCTGGATCCTCCAATTGGAGAGATTGTCGTGAACGTGGATGACCTCATTGACAGCATAAAATGGCCTGCAAATACCACCCCGAATAAGACAGGGGAAAGCATCAAGGTGTATGACGGTATGGACCATACCTTATACAGTTTTGGCTTTTCTGTGGAACAGCCTATATTCACCTGGGGAAAACTGTACCATGCAACACAACTTTACAAGAAGGTTTCTGCAATACAAAAGGTCAAGTACATGAACACGATGGACCAGCTTGATACGGAGCTTGAGACCCGCATCATCAGCCTGCAGTTCCTGAAGGAAATCAGGGAAAAGCTCCTGGAAGAAAAGGAATACGTGGACACACTGGTAAAGATAAGTGACGAGGCATATCACAACGGTGCTCTCCTCAGGCAGGATTTCCTGGAGGCTCAGATACAGTCCAAGGAAATTGATATGGCTGTTCAGAATATATATGAGGAAGTGACAGGACAGCTTATCCAGCTCCAATACATCACAGGGCTTGATGACCTGACTCTGGATAACATTGAATACGTAGCAACAGATGACCTTATTCAGTATTATGATATGGATTCCGCCACAAAGGAATCAGTCATGGAAAAAGCCCTCTCCCCAACCCAGCCGTCCATCCAGATGGTAACGGAGCTGAGGGCCGTGAATGAGATAGCAGAACGCATCGCAAAAGATTCCCTATACTGGAAGCCTGACATAGGGTTCCAGGCAAGTTTGGGCTATGGAGGAAGCAGTTTCCCTTTTATCCAGGAAGACTGGAAAGACAAGGATGACTATTCTGTGACCTTGACCCTGGGAATAAAGGCAACGATTTATGATGGCGGAAAGAAATTCAGGGATGTAAGCCGCAGCAAGAGCAAGACAGAAGCTTCTTCCATCAACGTGGATTCTGCTGTATCCACGATACGTAAGACTTTGCAGGATCAGTTCAATGCGATAGACTCGGCTTCCATCAAGGTAGAATACCAGGAACTCAAGATAGAGACTGCAAAGTCCAAGATCGAGCAGGAAGAAAAGGTATACAGGGCAGGTTATGGTTCCCAGGCCAATTTGCTCAAGGCAAAGATAAACAGATGCAACGAGGAGATCCAGCTGTTGCAGCAGGAGCTTTCCCGCTGTGCTGCTGCCAAGACCGTGCAATTCTTTGTAGGCGCTCTCAGCGACGGAGAATGAGAGGAGGTCGGCTCCAATGGTAAAAAACAAAACGGAACGTAGCCGAAGTTCGGTTTTCGGCGTGAGTGCAGTTGTTTTTACCACTGGTATAATAGATACTAATGGATATGAATATATAAGGAGAATACTCATGAAAGTATTGATTTTAAATGGTAGTCCAAGAGCCAATGGCAATACAGCTGTGGCCATCAAGGAAATGGAAAAGGTTTTTGCACAGGAAGGTGTAGAATTCGAGACTGTAGTAATCGGCAACAAGGATATCCGCGGTTGTCTCGGCTGCGAGAAATGCGGCGAATTAGGCAAGTGTGTGTTCAATGATACAGTAAACGAGATAGCAGCCAAGTTTGAAAAGGCAGACGGCCTTGTAGTTGCTTCTCCTGTCTACTACTCATCAGTCAACGGAACCCTCATGTCACTTATGCAGAGACTGTTCTACAGCTCAAGCTTTGACAAGACTATGAAGGTAGGTGCCGGCGTAGTATGTGCAAGAAGAGGCGGATGCTCTGCATCATTCGATGAGATCAACAAGTACTTTACCATAAGCGGGATGCCGGTGGCATCAAGCTGCTACTGGAACAGTATCCACGGAGCTGATGCAGGTGAGGCAAATGCCGACGACGAAGGCCTCTATGTAATGAGAACCCTTGCCAGAAACATGGTATTCCTGATGAAGAGTATCGCCCTTGGTAAGGAAAAGTTTGGCCTCCCAGAAAAGGAACAGCCAAGACCTTGGACTAACTTCATCAGATAAAAAAAACAGGGTGCACTGCAGATTCTGCATGCACCCTTTGTTTACTGTGTCCCAGTTGCTTCAGCCTTTTCTAGCGATGCCTGACGACATCGCATTTTCAAAGCTACCTCTAAAAACTGTAATTCTTGGAGGTTCCCGCTACATTACTTTGAGATAACTTCGAGGCAGCCACCGAAAATCCATCCGTCCTTTATCTGTTCCTCTTCAGGAGCTTCGGCATTAAGTTCGAGAGTGTCCTCGTAGCTGTCAGGTTCCGGCTTTACAAAGTGATACCAGAAACCGCTTACACCGCCAATAGTGTCTTCTTCTTCAGTGCATTCGATGATGTATACTGGAGTAGCATCTGTGAATCTTCCGCGGACAACGGAATCTGTTCCTGGAGCAGAGCGGTAGTTAACGTTACCCTCGTCACCGCCAGCCAAGACATTCATCCATACATCCAGTTCCTTGAATGTCTTGAACTCAGGCTTTGTGAAGTTTCTCTTAATCTTCTGGTACTGTTCCTTTACGGATTCAGAAATCTTGAGGCTCTCGATGTTAAGGAAGTACTCGTTCCTGATTACTTCATCCTTTTCCAATGCAGCCTTGTCCATGAGGTTAAAGGCAACGATATCATCCTTGCGGGAAGAAACATTATCCTTCTGGATCCATCCTGTCTTTATAGTCCAGCTGGCAGCCCTGTCAAAATATACGACTTCTGCAAAGTCCCACATTACGGAACCAGATCTGACAGTATGTGTGTTACCTGTAAGGATTACAGGTTTACCTGCCTTGAAGACATAAGTATAAGCTGAGGAAGGTCTGTTCTTCTTGAATACAGCACAGTCTCTTGTGATGACAGCGCTGTCACCGACTTTCTCAGTACACCAGGACTGTGGAATGTAACACTTGTCCTTTCCCTGCTTTACTTCATAGAAAGGAGTATTAGCTTCATCCCCCTTGGAAGAAGGACGAGTAGCAGTCTTTGTACCGTTTACAGTGAATACTGTACCAGGCTCTACTGCCTTGAAATAAACCATTTTTCCAGTCTTGTCGTCAATCTTGTAAGAGCATCCGTTAGGCAGGAGTTCCACGATTTCTTTTCCGATAAGGGCGTCTCCGGAAGCACAGAATGCACTGAATGCTACCAGTGAGCAGAGGAGAAGTGAGGCCAGTCTCTTGATCATCATATTATCTCTCATCATTAACATCTCCTTCTGTATAATAACTTATGTTAGACAAGATCTGGTTAAGCTCGGCAACGATGATGTCCCTGTTGTCTTTCTCTTCTGCCTTGCTCATTTTCTTGTTGATCTCCTGGATCTTCTTGTTCAAGAGATACTGCTCGATGAACAGGTCGTTGGCATCATAGGAAACCCTGTCTGACTTGATATAGTAACCAGTCTTGAGACCATTGGAATAATATGCAACTTCTACAAAAGAAGGATCATCTGTAAGAGTGATGGCAACAACCTTGCCTTCTTCGATGGCAGAAGACTTCATGCTGCCAATATCCATCTCACCGTAGAGAACAGCCTTGCTGTTTACTATGGCAGGATAATCTGCGAGAGCAACAAAGGCATCCTGGATCCAGTATGATTCGCCGTCTTCGATAAAGCGGCAGAAAGTACGGGTTTCTCCGTCATAGTCACGGATAGCTTCCTTTGATTCCATAGATCCATCAGCTTGTACGACAGCATCAAGCCTGTATCCTGCGTAAGAAAGTCCGGCTGACACCATCTTGCCGTTCTTTTCTACATAGATACCGCATTCATCATAAAGAACAACGGCATTGCTTGTGCTGATTTTTTTTGCGGCAGCTTCAGGTTTCTTAGGAGCAGCGCTTTCGCTGGAAGCTACAACAGAGGTTTCTGGCTCTTGTACAGTCTGTGTCTCTTCCTTTTTGCTGCATGAAGAGAGCAAGATACTTACAGCCAGCAGAGCAAATGCAGAACATTTGCAAATAGCATTTTTCATGGTTTTCTCCATAAAGGTAATAGACTCTGCCTTAAGAACAGTACTTATCATGTAGTACGCTGGTAGTTAAAACAGATTTTAGGACCTCCAAAAAAACACTTTCCAGAGGTGCCTTCGAGCTTTAATCCTTGAAATTACAAGGCTTAAAACATCGCGGTTTTAAAGTTACCCCAAGCATCGCAATCCTTAAAGGTAACCTTAATACGGTCCATTATATAGTAATATCTGGATTAGTAGAATATCTTGGAGGAATTTTTGACATAAAAATATGACAAAAAAGTAACTTTTATGGCCAAAAAGGTGAGAAAATAGAGTTTTATTCACCAAAAGCACCGTTTTGGGAAGATTTGCACAGCCCAAAGGCCTATGCGCCTGTAGAGGCCCTCAGGATCAGCTCCGTCTCCGTATGCAAAATCCTTGTGTTGAGGGAAGGCTCTGCAATGCGGGTCGCAAGGAGATGTACAGCCGTCAGCCCCATGATCTGGGAATGGATATGCACAGTAGACAGGTTTGGCGTAATGATCTTGGACTCAGGAGCGTCATCAAATCCCAGGATGTATACATCTTCGGGACAGGAATATCCCTGGTTCTTGAGGGCATTGACGAGGTCACTGGCAACAAAGTCGTTGGCGCAGATAAAGATCTCAGGAAGCTTCTTCATCTTGGAAAGGGCCTGCGAAATATTCAGTATATGGATCGTCTCCTTGTCAAGGTTATCCAGCTTGGACTTGTCCTCTTCGTAGGAAGTGATATTGTATCCTTCGTCAAACTCCAGGCCGTTCATGTACAAGCCGTTCTTCATTGCAACAAAGCGCTCAAAGAATGACTGGCAGTGCATGTAGTTGCCTACAAAACCAAAAGTCTTCTTGCCCTGCATCTTCATCAGCCTGATGAATTCATATATGGCGTACTGGTTTTCCATGTAGAGGAAGTCAGCCGTCCTCTTCATCCCAAAGCACTGTACAGGAGAATCCACAAACAGGACAGGAATGTTGGTATCCACGATCATGGAAGCATATTCATTATTGAAAACTTCAAAACATATGATCCCGGCAGTCTTGTCACGGTTGAAGGCAACAGGCAGGGCAAGGGAGTCAACTTCCTCGTTGAGGATACGGTATATCGTAAGGCTATAGCCCAAGGACGAAGCCTCTCTCTGGAATTTATCCAACATAGTAGAGGCAAAATGGGAGGCATTGAGAAACTCTGTGGTAAACAGGGCAATCTCTCTCTTGTCGGAGGCAGCCTGGGACAACTGCATCTGACCCTGAGGTTTTTCTATCGCATAGTTGGCATAAGAGAAAGTCTTGTAGCCCATTTCCTGAGCCTTGGCAAGAATCTTGTCCCGGGTTGCATCTGCAAGGACACCTGTATTGTTGATTGCCTTAGAAACTGTATTGCGTGATATGCCAAGGGCATCTGCAATATCCTGGATCGTCACTTTGTTTGCCATAGAAATTTTCCTCTTTTTTGCCAGTTATTATAGAAGTTAAAATAAATGTAGTCAAATGTAACTTAGAGATTTTTGACTATGCTGTTATGGCATCCCCAAAAAATACTTTATAAAGATGCCTGCGAGTTTTCAACGTTACCTTACATAGTGTAACACAAAATGCACCAAAAAAACACCAAAAATGTAAAAATAATTGTGCAAATGTAAAAATTTTTACTTGACGGTGCACAAAAGTGGTGTTATAAATTAGTAAGGATGTAATTTAAGTTTTACATATGCACAACAAAGAGGTGCATATCCAAGGGGGAACTATGCAAAAGGCCACAAAGACAGCTTCCAAGAAAAAAAATACGCTGTCGTATTTCAAGAGACATTGGGAACTTTACGTTATCTTTTTGATGCCTGCATTGCTTTTGACAATAGTATTCAGGTATATACCGATGGGCGGAATCCTGATTGCGTTCCAGAAATATAACCCTATCAAGGGAATATGGGGCAGTCAGTGGGTAGGATTCAAGTATTTCAAGCGATTCCTTACTTCTCCTAACTTCATGAAATATCTGGTAAATACGCTCAAGCTCAGTATCTATGGACTTTTGTGGGGATTCCCAATTCCTATCATACTTGCACTTCTCCTCAATCGTATCGAGAGTACAGGAATCAAGAAGAAGATACAGCTGGTTCTTTATCTGCCTAACTTCATCTCGGTAATAGTACTTTGTGGTATGGTACGTATCATGCTGTCCGTTACAGGTCCTATAAATCATTTTTTTGGAACAGAAATCAACTTCATGGCAATGCCTGAGGCATTCCGTTCCATATACATCACTTCCGGAATCTGGCAGGGAGCAGGATGGGCATCTATCATGTATACGTCGGCACTTTCCAATGCCAGCAAGGAACTCAAGGAAGCAGCTCTCATTGACGGAGCCAACATATTCCAGCAGATCAAGGTAGTAGAGTGGCCTGCAATCAAGGACATGGTTGTAATCCAGTTTATCCTCCAGGCAGGTAACGTAATGAGCATCGGATTTGAAAAAGCCTATGCACTTCAGACAAGCCTTAACCTTGAGACATCAGAGATTATTGCGACATATGTATACAAGAAAGGTCTTTTGGACGGAGACTACAGTTTTTCTACAGCAGTAGGATTGTTCAACACAGTTGTCAACGTAATCCTTCTGATCATAGTAAACAAGGTAGTGGCCAAGATGAACGACGGTAAGGGACTTTAATCTTAAGGAGGAAAATCAACATGAAACAGAAAAGAAGCATTGACGACAGAATTATTCTTGATATCGGTTATGTACTCCTGGGAATGTTTGTTCTTGCAATAATTATCCCTGTTGTCTACATAATAATAGCATCATTCATGGATCCTATTACATTGCAGAACAAGGGAATTACCTTTGACTTCAGCAAGTGGTCATTGGATGCATACAGACGTGTAATGTCCAATGCACAGATCTGGACAGGATTCAGGAACGCAGTCATCTATTCCGTACTGTTCTCTGCAGTATCAGTGTTCATAACATTGCTTGCGGCTTATCCTATGTCAAGACCAGACCTCAAGGGACGCAAGTTCATCAATACAATATTCATCATCACAATGTTCTTTGGTGGTGGACTTATCCCTACATACCTTCTTGTGTCTTCACTGGGACTCCTCAACACAATGTGGGCTATAATCCTTCCAGGAGCCTTCTCCGTATGGAACATGATTATTGCCCGCACATACTTCCAGGGTGTTCCACAGGAACTCAAGGAAGCAGCTGACATTGATGGTCTTAGCGAGACAAGATTCTTCTTCAAGATTCTTATGCCAGTATGTACACCGGTAATTGCAGTACTGATCTTGTGGCAGTTTGTCGGAATGTGGAACAGCTACTTTGACGCAATGATTTACATCAACGACAGTTCCAAGCAGCCTTTGCAGCTTGTGCTCCGTTCCATCCTTATCCAGAGCCAGCCGGAAAGCGGAATGATTGCCGACATGCAGAGTACAGCAGAGCGTGCCCGCCTTGCAGAGCTCCTCAAGTATGCCACAATCATCATCTCGAGCCTTCCGCTCCTTGTGATGTATCCGTTCTTCCAGAAGTATTTTGAGAGCGGAATCATGGTTGGTTCAGTAAAGGGCTGATACACGTATAAAAAATTGAGATCATTTCTCCCGAGAGGACTTACTTCCGGGAGTCACGATATAATGGAGGATATATATGAAAAGGACAGTATTAAGAAATGCTGCTGCAGTGATTGCAGTATCTTCTCTTGTACTTAGTGTTGCAGGCTGCAACAAAGGCAACAAAGTAAGCATCAACAATGGAGAATTCAAGGCAGTAAATGCATCAGAACTCCAGTTTCCACTTGCAGAAAAAAAGACTTTGACAGGTCTCATCAACTATCCTGCAGGAACAGAGTCTAATCCTAACAACAGGACAATCTTCAAGAGATTGCAGGAACAGACAAACGTAGAGATCAAGTGGAGCGCAATCCAGAACGATCAGTGGGGAGACAAGATCTCTCTCGAAATGGCAAACATGAACACTCTCAGTGACTTTGTATTCTCAGCAGGTTTCAGCAACAACGATTTGTTGAAGTATGCAGATCAGGGAGTAATCATCAATGTTGAAGAATATATTGATGCATACATGCCTAACCTCAAGGCTGTATTTGACAAGTATCCAGAATACCGTGTAATGAGTACAGACGAAAACGGTCACATCTGGGCTTTGCCTTGGATCGAGCAGCTTGGTTCTGGTAAGACAGCTATCCAGGCTATCGGTAACATGAGCTTCATCAACAAGAAGTGGCTTGACTTCCTCGGTCTCCCAGTACCTACAACTGTAGAAGACTTCGAGAAGACTCTCGTTGCATTCAGGGACAATGCTGCAGAACTCAAGAAGGCATTCAATATCGAAGGAAGCATCATCCCAATGAGCTTCATCATGAATGACGGAGACAATGACCCATCAATCCTTTACAACGGCTTTGGCGAAGGATACGGAGATGCAGACAGAGGCCGCCACATTGCAGTAACAGATGACCTTGAAGTAATCTGCTCTGGAACACAGAATGGATTCAAGGAAGGTCTCAAGTGGCTCAACTCCCTTTACAAGCAGGGACTTATCGATCCTGAAGCATTCACTCAGGAATGGTCAACATACGTTGCCAAAGGTAAGTCAGGAAGATACGGTGTATGTTTCTCATGGGATGTAGCAAACATTGACAATATAGTAGACTGGGTACCTCTTCCAGCCTTGACAGCAGACGTGAGAAATATCACACCATCTAACGGATCATTCACTTCAGGATTTGACAGAGGTAGATGTGTAGTAACAGCTAAGGCAACAAACCCAGCACTTGTATGCGCATGGCTTGACCAGATGTATGCTCCAATGCAGTCTCCACAGAACAACTGGGGAACATATGGCGAAGACGATGACTTTGATATCTTCGTTATGGGAACAAACAAGAACGGCGATCCAATGCTCAAGCACGCAGCTTTGGGAGATGCATCTCCAGTAGAAGTTCGTGAGGCAGAATGTGTAGGTGGACCACTTGCAATCCTCGATGAATATTATGGTGTATACGTAACATGTCCTGATGATGCACAGTATCGTCTTGACTGGATCCGTGATATCTATACTCCAGACATGAACAGAAAGTATGTATTCCCTAACGTATTCATGTCACAGGAAGATACAGAGGAACTCTCTTACCTCCAGGCAGACATCCAGAAGCTCATCGACACAAAGAAGTCTGAATGGGTTATGAACGGAATGACAGATGCAGACTGGAATGCATACCTTGCAGAACTTGACAACTACGGTCTCAAGGACTACCTCAAGATCTTCCAGAAGTACCTTGACGCTTACTACAAATAAGCAAAATCCAGTTAAAAAAAATTAATTCAATGACATAACATGTTCCGAAGGTTGCGGCACGCAGATACGACATGCCGCAGCTATCCTTCGGATTCTTCATAGGAGCAGTAAATGAGCGACACTAAACTTAGCGAAGCAATAAAATATGAGAGAGAAAATGAAAAGAATATTCCTGAATCGGAGAGACCTGGTTTTCACTTCACGCCTCGTGTAGGTTGGTGCAACGACCCTAATGGATTCTGCTACTATGACGGCAAGTACCACTTGTTCTATCAGTATCATCCATACAGCCCTTTCTGGGGACCAATGCACTGGGGACACGCTGTAAGCGATGACATGATCAAGTGGGAGTACCTGCCTTGTGCAATGGCTCCTGATACAGAAGCTGACAACAAAGGTGTATTCTCAGGCAGTGCCATTACACTGAAAGACGGAAGACATCTCCTGATGTATACAGGGGTAAGTTCCGAGACACAGCCAGACGGCAAGACAAGAGATATCCAGACACAGTGTGTAGCTGTGGGAGATGGATTGACATATACCAAATACGAGCATAACCCTGTAATCACTTCCAAGGATATGCCGGAAGAATATTCCAAATTTGACTTCAGGGACCCTAAGCTCATCTACCGTGATGACGGCAAGCTGGGAGTTGTCCTTGTAACATGCAACAAGGACTTTGACGGCAGAGCCATCATGTTTGTAAGTGATGACGGCTTTAGCTGGAAGTTTGACAGAGAGATCATTCGTAACGACAGAAGATTCGGCACAATGTGGGAATGCCCGGACTACTTTACCATCGATGGAAAGAATGCACTCATCGTAAGCCCTATGGAAATGCTCAAGGAAGGCTATGAGCATGCCAGCGGACACGGCACAGTATGTCTCTTGGGTAAAGACAACGGCAGCCAGGACGGCTTTGACATTGAGTATGCACAGGCCCTTGACTACGGAATGGACTTCTATGCACCACAGACACTGGAGATGAAGGACGGCCGCCGTGCACTCATCGCATGGATGCAGAACTGGTCCACAAGCGGTTCCCATAGCGGTAACCTCAAGCTTTACGGTCAGATGACTCTCGTAAGGGAACTTACATACAAAGAGGGAAGGCTATACCAGACACCTCTCAAAGAATTTGAATCCTACAGGAAGAATCCTGTTCACATAGATAATGCTGTCATTGCAGGAGAGACTTCTCTTGAAGGAATCAGCGGAAGACACATTGACCTTGACTGTACACTGGACATAGACAAGGCAGACCCATGCCGCGCATTCAAGATCAAGATCTGTGCAGATGACAAGTTTGACACAACGATTACATACACACCGGAAGACGGAGTAGTGACACTGGACCGTAAGAACAGTGGCGTAAGATTTGCCGGAGTACATGACTGCTCTTGCCAGATAGCACCAAAAGACAGGGAACATGTAAGCCTCCGCATGATAATAGACAGAAACTGTGTCGAGTTATACATAAACGGCGGAGCATACGTAATGTCAGCTCTCATAAACACACCGGTAGAAGCAGACAAGATAACATTCAGCGCAGACAAGAATACAAAGGTAAATATCGAGAAGTACGATATTGCCTGATACATGGAGAAAGAAATGAACGACGTAACAGCCTTTGGCGAACTTCTTATAGACTTTGCGACAAAAGAGACAGACAACAGCGGATATCCCCTCATGAAGGCCAATCCAGGTGGAGCACCAGGCAACCTTCTTGCCGCCCTCAACGCTTACGGATGCTCTACGGCATTTATAGGCAAGGTAGGGGACGACAGCTTTGGACATCTCCTTGTAGATACCCTGAACAAGGCCGGAATCTGTACCAAGGGAGTTGTACTTGACAGCAATGTATTTACAACCCTGGCATTCGTTACTTTTGATGATACAGGCAACAGAAAGTTTGCCTTTGCCCGTAAGCCTGGAGCAGACACCTGCATGAACTTTGAGGAAGTAGACCTTTCCCTCATTGACGGCTGCAAGGATTTTCACTTCGGTACATTGAGCCTTACACAGGAACCAAGCCGAAGCACGACAATCAAGGCTGTGGAATATGCAAAAAAAGCCGGCAAGATTGTTTCCTTTGACCCAAATCTCCGTAAACCTTTGTGGGACAACCTTGACCGTGCCAAGGAGGAAATCCTCTGGGGACTTAAACAGGCAGACATCGTAAAGATAAGTGATGAAGAGATAGAATTCCTCTGGGGAGATCTCTCTACAGAGGAAGCAGTCCATAAGCTCATAGATGAATGCGGAATAACCCTTGCATTCATTACAAAAGGCGCAGAGGGCTGTGTGTATGCTACAGGAGATGGATGGGGAACAGTTCCAAATCCTACTGAAGGCATCAAGACAATAGACACAACAGGTGCCGGGGATATCTTTGGCGGCAGTGCCTTGAGCCGTATCCTCAAGAACGAAAAGAATCTCAAGGATATATCTTTGGATGAGCTTAGAGCTGCGGCAGAGTTTGCCTGTACAGCAGCAAGCCTTTCCACCCAGTACTACGGTGGAATTTCCAGTGTCGTACCATATGACACAGTAATGGAATATATCAACAGATAGAGTAATATTATGACAAAGAAACCTTTATTCAGTGCAATGATTTTGGGCATCATGAGTATGCTCCTTGTATCATGTGATGGAAAGGGAAGAGGTAACATGGACTTTACAACCCTTACGACACCACGCCTTATGGAAGAAGCCTACAGCTATGACCTGATGTACCTTCCGACTAAGGATAAGGTCGGACAGTCCTATATAGGCGACACAATGCCGTACTATGAAGACGGCACATACTATATCTATTACCTCCGGGACGAAGGAATGTCCTACAACCATTCCATATATCTTCTGACAACAAAGGACTTTGTCACTTACAGCGAATACCCTTCCGTGATAATTGAATCAGGAGAGTCCCAAGCTCCTGACAACTGGATCGGAACAGGAAGTGTGGTAAAAGTAAAGGATACTTACTACTTCTTTTATACAGGGCATGTTGACTCTGCTGCCTTTGAGTACAAGGAGCGGATCCTTGTTGCCAAAGGTGACAGTCCCTACAGCTTTACCAAGGTTACTGACTGGGAAATCCTTCCTCCAAAAGATTTGAACCAGAAGAGAGACTTCCGTGACCCGCAGGCTTACTATGACGGGGAGACTGACAGCATCAGGCTTACAGTCACAGCAAGCAAAGACGGAATCCCTCGTGTACTTGAGTACACTGTATCAGCTGATCTTGGTAAAGTTGAATATCAGGGGATAATATTCAGCGACAACAAACATGGATTCTGGAACCTTGAGTGTACAGATACTTTCTGCATCAATTCCACATGGTATCTGACCTATTCTGCACAGGACGATACATTGTGGTATGCCTCTGCCCCAAGTCCTCATGGACCTTATACAGAACCCAAGCGCCTTGAAGGCAAGCTGTTCTATGCCGCAAAGCACGTAGACAACGGCAAGGACTACTATATGGCAGGCTGGGCAAGAAGGGGACAGTCACTGACTTCCACACAGAAAATAGACGGCTGGGCCGGTAACCTCATGGTGCAGAGCCTTTACGAAAAGGAGAGCGGCGTGTTGGCCCTTGCCCCTGTAAAAGCTCTGGAAAACTCCTTGTCTCGTAAGGGAAAACTTCTGCTGGACAAGGACGAGTGCTACATAAAGGCTTCAGCACAGGATGTCACCAGGGTCGAGACATTCTTTTGCAATGAAAGTTTCAGGATAACAGGAGACATGGTATTTGAAGATAGCGGGGAAGTGGGACTTTCCTTTGACTACGATGGTACTCCCGAAAAATCCAAGATGATAGTCATCTCTCCAAAAGACAATAAGATAAAGCTACAGCTAAAGGCGGACGGACACTCTGTAGCCGAGATAGACAAGGTCCTTGCTCCTGGAACAACATATCATTTCACCTATATACAGGACGGCTCTGTAGGATTGTTTTCCATGGAAGACGTAACCCTTACGGTACGCCTCTATGGCACAAGCGGCAAGAATATAAGCCTCTTTGCAAAGGACAATACCGTAAGATTCAGTAACCTTAGGCAATATGTGCACTAATAATGCACTGGGAGCGCACGCTTAGTGCGCTTCTAGCGCACTACCGATGACACTATTTAAGCCAGATATTGGCAAGTTACTTTATGCCGCAAGCAAAAGCAAGTGTTTCTGCATATTCAACCCCAAGTTTCCAGTAATCCTGTGTTGGAAAAGACGCAACTTCAAAACCAGTACCAATATAATCCAGGCTTTTAGAATAGGGATTCATTTGTCTTTTTGAAAAAGCCCCTTATGCTGAAACTGAAAATGACTGGGAAAAACTTCTCCCCTGGAATATTGAAATTACTCCATATAAGCTTCGTGGAGAATGGATCTAAAGTGTGGTATAATTATGTAAACGTAAATTTAATTTGCGGTTACCATATAATTACAGAATACTTGAAACTATTTATCCTGGATTTAATGATTATGAATTTGAGGAAGATCCAATTACATATGATATTATCGATGAAATTCATGAACTTAATAGTACACATTGGGCTGTAAGGAGATTAAAGTGAAAAAGATTTTATATATCATACTTTTAGTAATTATTAATAATGCTTCAATATATGCTCAGACTAGTATTGTAGCTGAAAAAGAAATTTTAAATACAATAGAAGTTGGAACTGGTGAAAATCAGTTGTATCTTAGTATAGATGAAGAGTCAATTATTATTCCGGCAGGGCCATATATAGATCCATATGGAAACTTATTTTTCTCAAATAAAAAACGTACATTAATTTATTCTGATGGAAAATTTAGTTTTTCTAATGATATAAATCTTAAGTATGCTTTACAAGGAACTTTTGCAGGACAATGCTTGAATGGATATATTTTAAATGGAAATACACGTTCTGCTATATATCAA
>JAZLGX010000054.1:0-13163 GCA_045616545.1 Treponema sp.
ATCCGTATCAAAACTTAAAATTAAACATAGGAAACAATGTTTATGCATTGATGGAAGAAAAAAAACTGACTCCAGCAGAAAAAACTAGAGAGTTATATCTTACCTTATTGAAGAAGTTTAATAGAAATGATGTTGTCATAAAGGTTGAAGTTCCCGTCTCTGATATAAAAAATATTTTGAAAAAGGCAGCCTTAACCAAGAATACACAAGTCTATTTGATAAATGAAAAGGATAAAATAAGCATCTCATATAGTGATGTTGCCATACCTCAGAGCACAGAATTGTTTCACTATATGTCATATGATATATCAGGATTCCCCTGGAAAATAGAAGCTTACACTCCGATAAGTGAATATAATTGGATGTATGAATCTGCTATATTTATATTCATTCTATTGCTCTTGTTTTTAATTTCCATCATATTTGTTATTTCTTATGTTATGTCTTTATTAATAACTAATAGGCTGGAAAATCTTAGCTTAAATATGGAATTGATGGCAACTGATGAATATGAAGTTCCTGATTTATCAAAAATAGATTATGAGCAGTGTGATGAAATAGATAAAATTGATTATCAGTTTAATCAGATGGCATTGAAGCTGAAAGACTTAATGGCAGAGCAATACAAGCAAGGTAAAAAGGAAGCTTCAAGCGAGTTAAAGGCTTTACAGTCACAGATAAATCCTCATTTTTTGTATAATACTTTAGACTTAATAAACTGGCAGGCTCTAAAATACCATGATGTTGAAGTAGCTAAAATAGCTCGTAATTTAGGTATGTTTTATCGTCTTGCATTGAATCATGGTAAGGCTGCAGTAAATATAAAAGATGAATTAAAGCATGTGCAGACTTATATTAATATTGAAAATCAGCATTTTGACAACAATATTCATTTGGAAATCATTGTTCCACAAATAGTTCAAGCCTATGCCTGCCTGGGGCTTATTCTACAGCCAATCGTAGAGAATTCCATAGTACATGGAATTGCTTCCCATTCTGACATGACAGACTGTATCATCACTATATATGCTGAGTTTGATGCTAAAGAAAAACATATATTATTTGAAATACGAGATAATGGTCTTGGTATGGATCAGGATACTCTTGAAAGATTATCTGGTGGACTGATAAATCATGACAAAGATGGTGGTTATGGGATAAATAATATACGCACAAGGCTTAATTTATGTTATGAACAGGATTTTGAGTTCTATTTTACAAGTAAACTTGGTAAAGGAACAACTTGTCATATAAAGATTCCGGCTTTGACTTTGGAACAATTGGAAGCCAGATTGCAGTAAAACATAAAATTTTACTGTTTTTCGTATAATTGTCATGTTTTCAACTTGTTATTTGTCACTGATAATATAACTGGAAGGAGAAATAACAAATATATGAGCGAATCTATAAAATTAAGAAGGCCTAATTATAGAGCCAAAAAGACTGGCATAATGTTTTTAATGGCTGCTCCAGCAATTTTGCTGGTATTGCTTTTTTCATATTTTCCTATGTCAGGTTTGATTTTGGCATTCAAGAATTATCGCTTTGATAAAGGTGTTTTTGGAAGTGCATTTAATGGGTTTGAAAACTTTCGTTATCTTTTTGCATCCGGAACAGGTTTTTTGATTACTAAGAATACAATTCTTTATAACTTATTGAATCTTGCTACATCACAAGTCATTGCAATTATTCTTGCAATCTTTATTAATGAAGTAAAAATAACATGGTTTAAGAAAACAACTCAGTCTATAATTTTCTTACCATATTTTATCTCTTGGGTTATTGTCGGAACATTTGTCTTCAATATCCTTAACTACGAGACTGGTGTATTAAATAATATCCTAAAAAGTTTTGGTGCATCTCCTGTCAATGTTTATGATAAACCTCATGCATGGCCATGGGTTATCTGCTTTTTTAATAGCTGGAAGTGGTCCGGATATAACTCTGTAATCTATATTGCAGCAATCACAGGAATTGACAATGACCCATATGAAGCTGCAGAAATTGATGGTGCCTCAATATTTCAGCGTATCTGGTACATAACACTTCCTGGTATTACCCCAACTTTTATTACAATGATTCTTTTGCAGGTAGGGCGTATTCTCCGTGGAGATTTTGAAATGTTCTATCAGATTGTAGGTAACAATGGTCAGTTGTTTAACTCCACTGATGTCATTGATACCTATGTATTCCGTTCATTGCTGCAGAATTCCAATCTTGGAATGACTGCTGCTGCATCTTTGTATCAGTCAGCTCTTTGTTTTGCAATTATCATGATTGTTAATGCAATTGTAAAGAAAATTGATTCTGACTACGCATTGTTCTAGGAGAGTAAGTATGGCAACTAAACAGTTAAAAGTTAGGTCTGATGTATCTACCAAAATATTCAATTTTATATGTTATTTCTTTATTAGTGTTGTGGCATTAATATCTTTGATACCTTTCATAATGTTAATATCTGGATCTTTTACATCAGAGAGTGTCATCAGGTTTGAAGGATATAGCTTATTTCCTAAGAGTCCAACAACACAAGCGTATAAGATCATTTTTAAGTCTCCTCAGACTGTCATAAATTCATATGGTATCTCGATTCTTATTACAGGAGTAGGAACATTAATAGGATTGTTTATAACAACAATGACAGCTTATGTAATAAGTCGAAAAGACTTCAAGTATCGTAATGCGTTGTCTTTCTTCTTTTATTTTACAACACTGTTCAATGGTGGTATGGTTTCAACATATATCTTCTATATAAGATATTATCACCTGAAGGATAGCTTGTGGGCTTTGATTATTCCAGGATTGTTCAATGTATTTTATTTATTGATTATGCGTAGCTTTGTCAGTGCATTACCAAGTGCATTAATTGAGTCTGCAGAAATAGATGGAGCAGGGGAGTTTAGAACTTTCTTTCAGATCATTCTTCCTTTACTTAAGTCAGGTCTTGCAACAATTGGATTGTTCATTGCTTTGGGTTATTGGAATGACTGGTACAATGCAATGTTATACATTAATTCTTCCAAGAAGTATCCATTGCAGTACATGTTGTACAATATGCTTCAGAAAACCGAAGCGATGTCTCGTATAGCGAGTCAATCTGGAATACCTGTTATGGATATGCCAAGTAATAGCTTGAAAATGGCTATGGCATGTGTTGCGACAGGACCTATCATTTTAGTTTATCCATTTGTCCAGAGATATTTTGTTAAAGGTATTACAGTCGGTTCTGTAAAGGGCTGATAAAAATAAGGAGTATATATATGAAAAGAACTGTAAGAAGAATAGCTACTGTTCTAGCAAGTGCAGTTATCGCTGCATCTATGTTTACGGGTTGTTCTGGAAAATCTTCGTCTTCTAGTAAAGAGACAAACCTTGTAATGTATGTGATTGGAGATAGGCCTGCAGGTCAGGATGTGGCTGATGATGCATTCAATGTTTATTTAAAAGAGAAAATGAACTGTACCCTCACAGTAAACTGGATTCCATGGTCTGATTTTGCAAACAAATATCCACTGCTGTTTTCTTCTGGTGAAGAATTTGATATGGCATATACAGCTGTTTGGTTAAACTTCTATTCATTGGCTCAGCGTGGTGCATTCAAGCCATTGGATGACCTATTGCCAAAGTATGCACCAAAGAACTATGCAATGCAAAGTGAAGCTGCATTAATGGAAGGTAGTTATAACGGTACCTTATATGCTGTTCCAACTCTCTTAGCAACATACACTGCTTATGGTCCAATCTATAGAAAAGATATTGTTGCAGGAACAGAGTGGAATGGAAAGATGGAAACTTTTGAAGATATCGAAGCTTATTGTGATATTGTAAAGAGAGACCATCCAGAGCTTCAGCCTCTTGATATTTATTCACAGGGGTCGGAATGGGATGATACATACATGTATTATCAAGGATATCGTTCTACAAAAAATGCAACAAACGATTTCTTATACTTTGATCCAAGTACTAAGACACCTAAGATTAAGACTTTGTATGAAATGTCAGAGACACCAGAGTTCTTGACAATGATGAACCGTTGGAATGAAAAAGGTTTCTTCCCTAAGTCTGCACTTGCTGATACAGATTCAACAAAGCTCCAGAATGGTAAAGCTGCATTAAGGACACATAATATCGATACATACCAGGGATATGCTTCAAGCCATCCAGAATATGATCTTAGTTACAGTAACTTTACAAAGTGGGTATGTCATCTACCTTTCGTACAGGATGCAATGGTTATTTCCAATACATCAAAGCACCCAGAACAGAGTCTACAGCTTTGGGATCTTATTACAACAGATCAGGAAGCTTTTGATAAGTTTTTCTATGGTGTATTAGGCACAACATATACACTAAATGAAAAGGGTGAAACAAAGGTTACAAATACTGACCTTTATGCTTCAAGTGATATGTGGGCAGCACGTACACCTGATCTCTATCGTAATGCAGAAGGTACTCCTGATGATTACAAACCAATGCAGCAGTCTTGGGAAGAGTTCATGAAGAGTAGTCCAGAGGCTATCAGAGCTGTAAGCTATGAAGCATTCAGTATTGATACATCAAAGATCGAAACAGAGTATGCTTCTTGTATCAATGTACATCAGCAGTATTGGTGGCCACTTGAACTTGGATATACAGATCCTGTTAAGGGACTTGAAGAATATAAGTCAAAGATGAAGGCTGCTGGTATTGAAAAGGTTCAGGCTGAACTTCAGAGACAGCTTGATGAATATGTTTCAAAGAATGTTAAATAAAAAATAATTGATTAAATACAAATAGCCTTCTTTGAAGGTTATTTGTATTTTAAGAGGTATCATGGGAGGTGTTCAAATATGAAAATAAAAGGTGTTAATTTGGGTAACTGGCTTGTACTTGAAAAATGGATGAGCCCAGAACTATATTACGGAACTAATGCAGATGATGAAGATGCTCTTGCTTATGCTTTGGATAGTAAATCGTATGAGTCACGAATAAAAACACATCGAAGTGAATATATAACAGAAAGAGATTTTGTACGAATCAAAGGAATGGGCATGAATATGGTTCGTATTCCAGTTCCTTTTTTTATTTTTGGAGATAGGGCACCTTTTATTGGATGTATCGATGAACTTGATAAAGCATTCAATTGGGCAGAAAGATATGGTCTAAAAATATTAATTGATCTCCATACTGCTCCAGAGAGCCAAAATGGATTTGATAATGGAGGTGTTAGCGGTGTATGCAAGTGGGCACAGCTTCCTGATGAAGTTGAATTTGAATTATCTGTCTTAGAAAGACTTGCACAGCGTTATGGAAATCGTACTGGTTTGTATGGCATAGAAGCGATTAATGAACCTATAACAGAGAGAATGTGGGAAATAATGAATCCTCAGAAGCGTTACCCAAACGCAAATCCTGAAAGAGCAAAAGGTTCCAAAGGATGTACTTACGAGTTCCTCGAGGATTTTTATTACAAAGCTTATGAAAGAATTCGTAAACACATGGGAGAAGAGAAGGCTTTTGTAATACATGATGCATTTGATCTTACCTACTGGAAAAACTTTATGCAGGATAAGAGTAAATATAAGAATGTTGTTTTAGATACTCACCAATATCTTATGGCTGCAGAAATGATGGGATGTAAGCATGAGCTTGATAGTTATGTTGAGTTTATCCAAAAGAATTATGCAGAACCTATAAAAGAAATGTCAAAGTATTTTACAGTGATATGCGGGGAGTGGTGTTTATTTAATTCTCTTGCATGCGGATATGATACTAAAGGTGGTCAGAGTGCATTAAATGGTGTTTCTGATGAAGGACGTAAGGTAATTACTGATGAAGAAAAAGCTCATATATATAAGACTCTTTCTACAGAACAGCTGAAAGCATGGGATAATGGTGAAGGATATTTCTATTGGAATTACAAGCTTTTAACTGATACTGTGAATACAGAAGGCTGGTCAGGATGGGAAGCTTGGGATGCCGATCGTTGTGTAAACTTTGGTTGGTTTGATCCAAACGAGAAGCTATAACTATGATAATAAATCCAGTTATTCCGGGTTTTAACCCGGATCCTTGTATTTGCAAGAAGGGTGACGATTTTTATATTGCAGTATCTTCCTTTGAGTGGTTTCCAGGTGTTCCTGTTTATCATTCAAAGGATATGGTCAATTGGGAATTATATACTCATATCTTAACAGACGATAGAGAAGTAGATTTAAAGAAGCTTCCAAGCGCCAAGGGTATATGGGCTCCATGCTTAACATACTGCGAGGAAGAAGGTTTGTTTTATCTTGTATATGGAGTGATGAACTCAATGAATGCAAGATACTTTGATGTAGATAATTATGTCATTACTGCTAGGGATATAAAAGGTCCGTGGAGTAAGAGTATATATCTAAACAGCAATGGATTTGATGCTTCTCTATATCACGAAAAAGATGGCAGGAAGTATCTTGTATGTCTTGATTGGGAAATACGCGATACTTACGAAAAACCTGGTCAGATTTGTCTTGTAGAATATAGTCCACAGCAAAAAAAGATTATTGGCATTCCGAAGAGAATATATGGAGGTGGTACTGATCGTGGCTGTATTGAGGCTCCACATATAACAAAGCACGGAGAATATTATTATCTCATGTGTGCTGAAGGCGGAACAGGGTATAACCATTGTGTTACGATGGCAAGAAGTAAAAATATATGGGGACCATATGAAAGTGATCCTTGTAATCCGATAGTTACTTCTAATCCAGTAAGTAAAAATGAAAGATCAGACTGGGACCACTTAAAACCTCGCTATTATAATAAAGACAGTATATTACAAAAATCAGGTCATGGAAGTTATGTAGAACTTGATAATGGGGAAATATATTTAGCTCATTTAACGTCTCGACCATTTGTTCCAGAACTTCGTTGTACATTAGGCAGAGAAACAGCCTTGCAAAAAATGTATTGGACAGAGGATAATTGGCTTCGCATGCAAGATGGCTCTAACCTTGCCAAAATAGAAGTCAAGAAACCTGACTTAGAACCATTTGAAGCAAAGAAACTCCCTGTGAGAGATGATTTTGATGATGGTGTTTTGGGTTTATGTTATTACAGTCCTAGGATAATGCCGGATAATTTTGTTGATTTGCAAAGTCGTAAAGGTTATCTACGTATTAGGGGACAAGAATCGATAGCATCGCTTAATAAAGTAAGTTTAGTGGCACGTAAGTTAATGAGCTTAAATGTTTGTATAACTGTAAAGATGGATTTTACAAGTGAATATTACAAGCATAGTGCAGGTCTATGTATTTATTATGACAACATGAATAATATAAGACTTGATAAGCATTACAATGAAGAATTAAAGCAGCAAGTAATCTCTCTTATTGTCTTGGAAAACGGAGAAAAAAAAGAAGAAGTAAGTTCTATTACCCCGGTAGAAAATAGGGAAATATACCTGCGCCTGAGAGTAAAAGACAGGATTACAAGATTTGAATGGAGTTACGATGGAACAGACTTTAGCGAATTTGATTTGAGTTATGATACAAGTAAATTCAGCGATGAATACTGTAAATATGGAGAGTTTACAGGAACCATGGCAGGAATTTATGTAAGTGATACTTTAAATCATACGAAGACAGCTGACTTTGATTTCTTTGAATACAGAGATTTGACTGATCTCTAAGGCTTGTATGTCGTAATAGTGAGATTTCATAAAAAAGCCTTTATCTGAAACGATGCAACATCAGATAAAGGCTAAAATATAGGAGGAAATATTATAAATCGAATGTATTAGAACTGATACTGAAGACCAACAGCTACAAAGCTATTGTCTTTCCATGCATAAAATTCACTGTCTTCATTACGATTCCAGATATACATTCCATTTGCATTTAAGCTGAGACCATCAGCTACTTTGTATGTGAACTTTGGTAAAACCACAATGTCACCATTTTCAATTCCGTACATAACAGTTACTTCAGGCAGAAGTTTGTCATTTACAAATGATGTAGTTACATTCATTACAAGCCTGTCATTTGAATATCCATTCTTAGAGTAATCAACATCCATAGTGTTCTTGTCACATTCGTCACCATGAAGGATAAATGTTCCTGTTTCCTGAATATTTATATTCATGTTCCAGAATGGAAGGTCAATGTCAAATCCACCTAACCAAGAAATAGAATTGTTATGTACATATGGATCAGTTCCATCAACATCATCTGTCAAGTTATATCCAGCTTCTCCACGGAGGTTAAAGTGCCACAATGTTGTAGCAGCTTCTAAGCCGAATGTCTGCTTTCTGTCATAAGCAAGGAACTTATCATCTTCTGTTGCTGTACCTGCAAAGTATTTTGTCATCCAATCAGTAAATTTTTTAGCGTTAAAAGAAGGCTGCTTATAATAACCGTAGTAGTAACTTACTCCTAAATCAAATGAACCAATTGTTCCTGTAAGACGTGTTCCAAACTGACCATATTCAAGTGGGTCTATGTTTGGATAAATCATATCAGGATTAGCAGATAAAGCATTAGCTTTTGTTAAAGTGTTTAAGTATATTCCTGCGTATGTTGCTACTGCAGTTTGATTTGCAGGGTTAGTTAATAATGCACCATTATAGGCAGTAAATGCGTTTTTTACACTGTATTTTGCAGCTTCAGTAACAGTTTTTGAGATTTCCTGATATTCTGCAGGAACCCATCTTCCATCTTTAGCAAATCTGTCTGTTGGTAACATTGGTGTATAGATTCCTTCGAGCTGCAGGTTTGCAACACCAAAGTTATAAACACCACGAACCATTGGAGTACTGATTCTTCTGTCGATGTAATCTGGAATAATGAAGTCTGTATAGTCATCAGCGTTAAAGTTATCCAAGACATGTAACTTATCTCCTTTGCCCCAAACAACTTTCATTTTTCCGCCTTCGAGCGTAAAGTTGCCAAAGTATGCACGAGCTGTAAGCTCATCAATTACATCTTCAGGATGATTCTTGATTGCATCTTCAGTAAAGTTGAGACTTAACGCTGCGTCAGTCTTACTTCCACTGTATTCAAAAGTAAGACCTGCATTTACGTTTGCATCTTTTTCGACGTCTTCAAATGAATCTTCATCAACGTAAGCTCTGATTTCAGTTCCTACATTTCCTGTAATTGAAACTGCAGGTGAAGAAGAATCACTTCCAAAGTCACCGAAATCACCAAAACTATCAAAGTCATCTGCAAAAGCTAATGAGCAAGAAAGAGCTGCTGCTCCAAGCACTAATAATGATTTTCTAATCATAAAACTTTAGTCTCCTGAACGTTTACCACAAAAAAATATAGTCTGACTTATGGACATCTCTAAAAATACCTTCTGGAGATGCCTGCCGAGTTTAAAGCCTTGAAATTGCAAGGCTTTAAACATCGTATTTTCAGAATTATCTCTAAAAATTACAATTTTTAGAGACTTCGTTATTTACCAGTCTGAAGGAAGTTCTGTGTGAATACACGATCTGGTAAAGGCTGATCAATCTGGATCTTAACAATGCTTAATGTTGTAGAGTGTCCTGTCTGGACGTTTGTAAGACAGTCCTCCTTAGGAATATCATATCCATTGATCTTTTCGATTGAGAGAACTTCCAATACTTTTACAAGCTTGTCATTCTTATCAAACATTTCTGTGTGAACTGGATACATTGAATCTTTGTCAACCCAAACCATTCTGTAGTTGTATTGGCTTGATTTCTTGTCAAATGGAACTTCTTTGATAACATAGCAATTATAAGATACTCCGTTTGCTACAGTAATGCTTTCTTCCTTGATGTACTGATGATCATCTTCGCTCATTTCACGTGTTGATAGATCATCATATGTTGCATCTGTTCCCATGAAAGATTTAGATCCTTCACTAGAGTTTACACGACGAACTGATTTCAATGATGGAAGATAAATCCACTTATCATCTGGACCATTGTCATTTGTTACTTGAAGGAAGCGTGTATCTTTTACAGATGCAGGACCCTTGAAATCCATTACGGCATAGGTTTTACCATTTTCGTTCTTGCCGTATTCGATAAGCTGTCTCTTTTCTTCATTACCAGATTTATCTTTTAATGTCATGATAACTTGGCTCTGTGTGTAAGATGGTTTCTTGAAATCTGCAACTTTCTGCATGATTTCAGTTCCTTTTTCGTCAGCAAATGCTGATGCTAAAAACACTCCACATACTGCTACAGTGGCTAAATATTTTACAGTCTTTTTCATAGTTGTATCTCCTTACGTGCCAGATATTGATTATCTGGCACAAATTAATTGTTATTTATTTTCCTTTTCCTGCTTAGGTTGAATGAACTTTGGTTCAAATATATTCAAGATTCCAGGAATGATTGTCATTGCAAGTAAGCTTGATGTAAACATTACGATTGCTACAAGTACACCGATATATCTGAGGACAACGAACTTAGAGAAGCAGAGAACCAAGAATCCAAAGCCTACTGCCAATGCATTGGTTACTATACCGTGACCACTCTTGCTGAATGTATTTCTTGTAACAACTTCCAGATTGTCTGTCTTGGAACGCTCTTCCTTGTAAGTTGTAAGGAAGTGAATTGTGTAGTCAATTCCAACACCAACTGCAACAGAAGCTATGATACTTGTTACTAAGTCAAGATTGATTCCTGCAAATCCCATGACCATATAATTCAGCATGATTGCAAGTGCTAATGGAATTGCTCCAAGAAGTCCTGCCCATCCAGAATGGAATGCAATTGTTATGATGATGAATACTGAAACTAATGAGATCAAAAGACTCTGTATCTGACTTGATACGATCATCTTTGTCATTGTGTATTCCATTTCACCTGCACCAGTTGCTTCGATTGTGAATCCTTCTGGGAAGTTTTCTTTTGCATATTCTTTAGCAGCTGCAATGATTGCTCCAGTATCTTCTGTAGAATGGTTTCTCAACTGACATGTAATTCTCATTACCTGAGGGTTCATATCATCATCAACAAAACGTCCAAGGGATCCACTAAGGAGTGTTAAGTATCCTTGTACAACACCACTTAATTCTTCTCTTGTTGCTACAGGGTATTTGGCAGGGTCATAAGGAATCTCATAATAAGCCATACCATTGTAGTTATAGTTACGCTCGAGAATATCAACCATCTTTTCAACCGTTGCATACTTTCCACCTGCAGCGATATATGCCTGATTTAGCATTTCGAGAACCTGTTGTGTTGTCATTGTTTCACTTAATTTTGCTGTGTATACGATGTTAGGATCTTCCCAATCAGTATCTTCAATAGTTACTGCTTCTTCATCACCAAAGTCTCCAAAGTCATCCCATGAATCAAATCCAAGACTGTCATCATCGAAGCTATCCCAATCTCCAAATCCGTCATCAGCAAAACTTCCGAAGTCAGAATCATCATAATCTGAATAATTCTCTGATACTAAGTTGTCTGCAGATGGAACATGCCATACCTGATTAATCCTTTTGATGAAAGTTGTGTAGGAAACAATCTTACCGATTCCATCAAAGTTTGATTCAAGATAATCCTGCATGTCATCAACAGCTTTTAGAATTTCTGGATTTGTTAGATCTCCTTTCTCCTGTCCTGAAACATTGAAGTACACGCTGTTGGTTCCTGCAAACTGTTCGTCGATATATTTAATATCCTGTCTCATATCACAGCTTTCGGGAAAATAATTTACTAATGCTGTGTCGATATGAAGGTTTCTGATACCAATGAAAGAAAATCCAATAATCGCAATTGTAAAGATTATTAGCCTTGGCTTAGTTCCGCAGAAAAAGTGATAAATATTATAAAGAGTGTTTCCACTAGCTTCTTTTTCTGTATGTCCACCTGCAAGTTGCTTTGCTCTTTCGAGTTTGCGCTGGACTTTTGCAGAGATTTTACTCATTTTTTCGCGACTCTTCTGTACTTTCCTAACGTCCTTGCAGAGTAAGAGGGCTGGAATGAATGTAATTGCCAGTAAGAGAGATATTGCTACACCAATTGCTGTAAAGATAGCAAAACTATGTAATGGTGCAATAGGACTAGAAACAAGGGAAATAAATCCAACTACTGTTGTTACACCTGCAAGTAGAACAGCTGGTAATACTTCGTTAAGTCCTTCAAATATTGCATTCTCATATTTTTCTTTTGTGAGTTCACCTTCAATTGCATTCAATGATACATAGTAGTGAGTTAAAACATGAATACCATATGCTGAACCTACAGCAATTAGGGCAACTGGGATAACACTAGATACCAGAGTGAATGTAACTCCAAGCAGAGACATAAGTCCCATTGTCCATGATGTTGCCATAACAACTGTAATCAATGGAAGAATCGTTCCATCCCATGTTTTGAAACTGAAGAACAGAGAGAGAAGAACAACAACTATTACAAGTGGAATCAAACTTGCAAGGTCTGAAATCATAAATGATCGTGCGCTCTCTGCTACGACAGGATCTCCAAAGATCTTAAATCTGACGTCGTGTCCTTCTGTTTCTTCGATTACAATCTGTCTGATCTCATTGAGTGCATTCTGCTGTCTTTCTGCATCTGTAATTGTAGCAGATGCTTTTTCTTCTGGTGTTAGTGAGTGAATTGTAATCTGCATTTGTGTTGCTGTATTATCATCATTTACAAGAACACGGTTGTACATGTCACTCCATTCTGTAAGTCTACCTGCTAATTGATTGATATCTTCGGCAGAACCTGTGTATGTATCAGGAATAAGTTGGGATGCAGAAATTGATCCATCAGATTCACAGACATAATCAATATGTGTTAACGAATCAATGTCGTCAACCTCAGAAAGTTCTAGAGCTCTATCTGTAATGTTCCTTACAATATCAATATATTCTGGTGTAAGAATAGTTCCTTTCTTAGCTTCAAGACTGACTCCGATTACAATCATACTTCCAAACTGGTCTTCTGTTTCTGTAAGACGTGTATAGGAAGAGTCTTTCTGTGGAAGAAACTGGCGGATTGAGTTATCAATCCCCAAGCCTGTAATAAAAAATCCTAAGATACCTGTTATTGCCAAACAAAGAACAATGATTATCCAAGGACGCTTAAAAAAAGATCTCGAAAGTTTCACTTGTCTTCTCCTAAAAACTATCAAATAGTTCAAAAGTTCTTTACTGTTTAAACGTTTAATTAATTAAACATTTAAACAGTAAAGAATATAATATCATTCATTAAATAT
>JAZLGX010000055.1:0-17767 GCA_045616545.1 Treponema sp.
GCGCTGGCCTGTCACGCCGGAGATCGCGGGGTCGAGCCCCGCACATCGCGTAAGAACCAGTTGAAACTTTCTAAAGAAAGTGGTAAATTACTTCTCGTTCCGCAGTGAACAATGATCCCTTAGCTCAGTCGGTAGAGCAACGGACTGTTAATCCGTGTGTCGCTGGTTCAAGCCCAGCAGGGGGCGCTTGAAAAGACCAGATAAATATCTGGTCTTTTTTATTTTAAAAAAAAGTGATACTCTTGAACAGTTATTAATCGAGTAGGGGTATTTTATGCAAAAATTACGTAACACAATAATTTTAGGACTTTTGCTTGCAGTTATAGTTAGCTTAACAAGTTGCGAAACAACTCTTAATGTAAGGGTACGCCGTCCAGCTGAAATTGATATTCGTGGTGCAAAGACAATATCTGTCCTTCCTTTCCAGACTTCATCATGGGGACTTCCTGGTATGCATACTGTTGTCCGCATAATGGATTTTTTTGTCATGTCGTCTTCATCCCATGGTGGTTCTGAGCCGTATGAGAGATGTGCCAGCTATATGACTTCTCAGATTAACCAGAGTCTTTTACAGGAAGATTACTATACTCTGATAGATCCATATGTAATTCAGCAGCAAATAAACAGAGGAGAAACTCCTTCTGCAGATATTTATCTGTCAGGTAGAATCAATTATGTTGACAGTTTTGTGGACGTAGAACACCGTAAGAAGGTAAAGGATGATAAGACATATTATTATGATGAATATCAGCGTCGGGTACGTGTTGGAGTTTCATACATGATAATTGACTCCAAGACGAATGCTGTCATCGATATGAAGACTGCTGATTTGGAAGCTTCCTCTGGTTATTACGAAAATACCTATCGTCTTCCTGATGACTTTGAACTTATCAGACCAGAGCTTAATTCTCTTGTAAGAAAAATCAGTCGCCAGGTTCAGCCATATTACGTGACAAAGAGTATCTCATTGCTGGAAGACAGTAGCAAGAATCCTGATATGAAATTGGCAGATCAACTTGCTAAAGAAGGTCTGTACGAGAAGTCTTATGAAAAGTTCTGGGAAATATATACGTCTACAGGTTTGTTTGAAGCCGGATACAATGCAAGTATGGTTTGTGTTGCTATGGGAGATTATGAAAAAGCAAGAGATATTATGACAGAACTTGTTGATACTACAGGTGTAAAGAAGGCAATGAAGGCTTTGACTGACATAAATCGGGAGATTATGTTGGCTAACAGGGTTGCAGAGCAGACTCAATAAAATTTTTGATTTGCGCTTGTTTTTTTGAAAACATGTTATATAGTTAAGGGTACAGTTTAATATCAGTTAGACTGAAACTTCCAACATTCTAAAAGAGACACTAGTGGTTAAAAGGTGACACTGGTGTCTTTTTTTTATTTTTAGGATATAATCACCTGTTGAATATGGAAGACCTTGATATAGATATTGCCAGAGATCATTTTAACCGCATACGATTTCTTGATGCCCTTACAAATCAGATGATACGTATGGCAGAAGACTGGGGGTTTGTAGACTTTGCAGAGTACACTGACATGAACTGTGGAGCTATTCCCCAAGGAGACTTTGATACTGTCATTGATGCTGGAGCTAGAAGGCAGTTTCTTGTAATGTATACAAATATAGCTGAGGCTAGATTTGCCTTTACGGCTATCGTATTAAAGCGCAAAGATGTTAAGTATTTTGAGACTTTATGTGCCTTGTGTTTTGAAGTGGGTAAGAGTTTTGCTCCTGGTAAGTTTGATTCTGTGTTCCATGCATTCTGCTTTATCTGCAAGATGCTGCTGGATGGAATGCCGGGCGATAGACCTAAGGAAATTACCCTTGATACGGATACTTCTTTTGAATGGATGTTAACATCTGATACACACCAAAGTTATTGGGATAACTTTGGTGGAAATGGTGCTGTAAAAGATTATTATGTCCTTACCTCATATCTCATCGCAGGATTTCTTTCCTTGTCCGATATACGGTATACATGTCGTTCCCAGAAGTATTTTTGCCTTGCGAAATCATAAACTTGGTGAATAAAAAAGCCTGCTTATGAAGCTTTCATTTCATAAACAGGCTCTCTTTTATTATCTTGCATAGACTTTCTGATGATGAAGAATGGTTTCTATTGTACTTGAAAGTTCAAAACCGGCTTTGTACAGTTCTTTTTCGTGATTGACCAACTGAACAAAATCATCAAGCTCATTGTCGTACTTTCTTGATGCTTCAAGAATCACTGCTCGTGACTGGTGGATGTTATCACTTAGTTTGCTGTTGGAATACTGGATAAGATCGTTTAATACCTCAAGTTCCGATCTTGAACAGTTAAATGTAAATCCGTCATTAGTTTCTGTACATGTCATAGTAAAATCTCTCCCCGGTATGTTTTTACCATAAATATGATACTTTTATATCGGTAAGAGACTTTGACAACACAAATTTTTTTACTTTAGGACAAAATGCTTCTGATAAAGGCAACTGCCCCTTCAAATGAGTCTACATCTGTATTGGATGGAAGAATTCCTGATTGTACACAGAATTCTCCTTTGACAGTACACTTTCTGCTTTCGGCAAGCTTCCTTAACTCTGATGTGCATTTCTGATTTTTTTTACCAGTATACATCAGAAAGATTTCTTTGTGACTGTCAAGATTATCGCTCATGAATTCTCTGACGCATTTGTTGAATCTATTGAAATGGACACTTGAAGCAAATCCTATCATGTCATAATTGGTAAGATTAATCATTTTAGCTTTTGTAGCATCAATCATAGTAACGTTATAAAAATTGTTACGTATAGTTTCCATTAACCGGGTTGTAAAACTTTTATGACCCGGAGCATATACTATTGCTGTCTTCATTTTTGAACCTAAACTTTTAAAGTTGCATTGATTATAACATTATGATAATAAAGTGTTAATATGATATTTAGATATTAATAATATACTTTTTCTACTTTATTGGTATAAATATTACAAAAATGACAGGTAAATCAAGGTAATCTGTAAAATTCAACAGATTACCTTTTCTATAGGCAGTTTTTTGCTGCATTATGAGAAACTCTTTGGGATGTAGCGGATTTCATTGACATTATATACTGTGACAAATGCAGATGGATCTTCTTTGATGAGGTAGTCCATGAGCTTCTGGTATTCGGATTTATCCACAATAGTGATTATTTCGTTACGTACCTTTCCTTCGTAAGCTCCAGTAGCCTGATATATCGTAGCTCCACTCTTCAGAGAATAAAGAATCCATTTGCGTATTTCCTCCTCTTTGTCCTTGGAGATGATACAGACTCTTTTCTTCCCATTGTGACCGAATACAAAGTGGTCTACTATAAGTCCGTTGACATATGTTCCGATGAGGCTTAGAGCGACAGTTTTCTTGTCATATACAAGGGCACTGCTTAAAGCGACTACTATACCGCTAAGCCCCATTGCCTTTCCCATTTCCATATGAAGATACTTATTCATTATCTTGGCAATGATATCAAGGCCTCCAGAAGAAGCATTCATATTGAACAATATGCATAGACCTATGCTTACAACAAATACGTAGCAGATTACATCTAACGTTGCATCTCCTGTAAACGACGTAACGTCTGGAATCAGGATTTCAAAGATCTTGAGAAACAGAGGAAGCAGTATAGTTGTATAAACAGTCTTATACCCAAAATCATGCCCACACAGGATAAAACCAATAACCAACAGGACAGTATTAAGTATAAAAGTAATGACAGATATTGATAGAGGAACAAAGTTAGCAAGCACAATAGAAAGTCCAGAGATTGAGCTTACGGATGCATGTGATGGTATCAGAAAGAAGTAAACAGCCACAGCAATAATAAGAGTTGCCACAGTCATTTTAGTAAACTCTTTAATGATATTAAAGATTTTTGACTCAGACATAATAATAATCCTCGATAAAGCTATAAAATGCAATAAAATGTACAAAACAATAACTTAACTAATACTGTTTGTCAATTAGTTATCACAAGTATAGTTCTAAGGAATGATTTTTAAAGAGAACTTTGAAGACGCGATGTTTTAAACCTTGTAATCTCATGACGTAGCGATACCGTATACTGGTGATACTGATATTATAAAAATTAGTTACTTTTGGATATAGAGATAATACCAGTAAAGTTATATAGTCACTTTCAGAAGGGTAAAAAGCTTTATCTCTTGTGTATTCCTATATTTCATATGAGGAGAATTATTTATGAAACTATCATTTACAAAAAAAGCATCGATTAGCGTAGCAGTTGCTGCATCAATTTTTATGGCCATATTTATGGCAGGATGTAACAAGGCATCTTCAAAGTCCACTGGTACAGCCTCTGCTCCACAGGAACTTAAAATATATTCCATAATCCATGAAGAAGAGACAGAAGCTCTAACTCAACTCTTTACTCAGAAAACTGGAATCAAGGTAAGCTTTATCCGTGCTTCCACAGGGGAGCTTGTAAACCGTGTTATCAGCGAAAAAGACAATCCTGAGACAGATATCCTTCTTGGAGGAGCTTCCAGTTATCATATGCAGGCAGATGCAGCAGGAGCTCTTGAACCTTATGTTTCGCCTATGGCTTCCAATGTACCAGAATACGCAAAAAGCAAGGATGGAAGCTGGACAGGGTTCTGTGTACTTACATTGGGACTTGGAATAAACGAAGACCGTTATAAGGCAAAATTTGGTGATAAGGCATATCCATCTACTTGGGATGATTTACTTGATCCTTCGTACAAGGGAGAGATTGTTCTTACTAATCCTGTAGCTTCCAGTACAGCATATCTTTTTGTACAAAATCAGCTCCAGAGACTTGGATGGGATAATGGATGGTCTTACCTTGAGACACTGGCTCCTCAGGTAGGTCAGTTTCCTGATTCAGGAAGTGCTCCTGCCAAGCTTGTGGGAACAGGAGAGTATGCCATTGGAGTATCCTATCTTCATGCCGTTGCAAAATATAAGGCAGAAGGTTTTAAGGTTGTAACTGTTGCACCACCAAAATCAGTTGGTGATGTAGACTGTATCTCCATTACAAAGAATGCCAAAAATATGGAAGCAGCAAAGGCATTCGTTGACTTTATGTTGTCTGCTGAAGCTCAGGAACTGATGAGTTCTATAGATTTTACTATACCTGTAAATCCTGATGCAAAAGGTGCAGAAGGAAGTATTCCGGTATCATCTTTGGATTTAATCAATTATGATACAGCTCTGGCTTCAAGTCAGAAAAACGATGTCCTTGCCAAGTGGGCAGAGATCGTTCAGTAATTTATGGTTAACCGCCACAGGGCTCTTCCGGCAGTATGGGCCGGAAGCCTTATACTTATCTCGGTATTTATCTTGTTTCCTCTGCTCTTTGTGGTATCTCTTCCACGGTCAGAGGATTTTGCATTTGTATTCCATACTCCTGCCATCCTTAAGACTATCCGGAATACATTTGTCATATGCTTATGCTCTACGACAATGTCTGTTTTAATCGGATATGTCTATGCGTATGCTGTGGTAAGAGGTAACATTCCCTTCAGAAAATTCTTTGAACTCATACCTGTGATACATCTTATGACTCCACCTTTTGTAGGAGGATTATCTTTTATACTCCTTTTGGGTCGCAATGGTTTCATCACAAAAACTTTATTTCATCAGGATGTTTCTTTGTATGGATTTTGGGGTCTTCTCATTGCCCAGTCATTATGTTTTTTCCCGATGGCATATATGATTTTGGTGAATGTACTTGATAACATAAGTCCGTCCTTCACCCAGGCTTCGCTGAGTCTAGGTTGTTCGAGGTTTGGAACTTTCTTCAAGGTTACGTTGCCTTTGTCTTTTCCGGGGATAGTATCCAGCTTTCTGTTTATTGCCATATCTGTCATGAGTGATTTTGGAAACCCCATGATAGTTGCTGGACGGTATAGAGTTTTGGCAGTGGAAATTTACACTCAGCTTACAGGGTGGGTCAAGCCTGGGAGAAGTGCTCTTCTTGGGACAATACTTGTCGTACCATCTATTCTAATCTTTATCCTGCAGAGCATCTTGTTTCGAAAGAATAGTACCCGTACTGCTACTATCGGAGGAAAAGTCATGACCCGGCAGGAAGTCAAGGCTTCCCCTGTAGCAACTGTTGCTCTTACTTTGTTCTGCAGTTTCATAGCGTTGTGTGTTATCGCCCAAGTAGCAGCCATTGTTGCAGGAAGTTTCCAGAAATTGTGGGGAATAGATACAACATTTACACTAAAGCATATGGAAAATATAAGACGGTATACAAGGGAACTGTATAACAGTCTTTTGTTTGCATTTGAGGGAGCAGTCATAAGTTCCCTGTGTGCAAGTATCTTTGCATTTATCGTGTATCGTACAGATCTTAAGCTTAGAAATTATATTGATATAATCGCTCAGCTGCCATCTGCAATTCCAGGTTCTCTTTTTGGGCTTGCTTTCTCCATCGCTTCCAGGAAGATTGGATTTGCTGGTTCATCGTTTCTGATAGTGACTGCAATAGCTGTGGGATTTTTGCCTTTTAGCTACAGGATTATGGCATCAGGATTCAATCAGATCAAGCCTTCAATAGATGAGGGGGCCATGTCTCTTGGAGCCGGTCGACTTACAGTACTTGGGACAATACTTATGCCTCTTTCTGGAGGAAACCTTGCATATGCATTTTTATATGATTTTGTTCGTGGAGTCGGAACAATGAGTGCAGTCATATTCCTTGTATCCTTTAATACTCCGCTTGCTAGTATAAAGATTCTCAATCTTGCGGAAGAAGGCTTTTGGGGAGATGCTGCGGCCCTTGCACTTGTTCTTACGGTTATAACTTTTGGTATTCTGGCTATAGGTCGAGCAGTGCAAAAAATATGGAGTCATAAATGAACGGAACAATTCTTAGTATACAAAATCTTGATTTCGGTTATACAAAAGAAAATCTGACCATACAGGATTTTAGCCTTGATGTTTATACCCATAGCTTTACAACCCTTCTTGGAGAAAGTGGCTGCGGAAAAACTACGATTCTTCGTCTCATATCAGGTTTTTTGTCTCCTGTAAAAGGCAGGATCATTATAGATGGCAAGGACATGACAAAATCCCAGACTAATGAACGGAATGTAGGAATAGTCTTTCAGGATTATGCGCTGTTTCCTCATCTCAGGGTAAGAGACAACATTGCCTATGGCCTTCGTCTTATAAAGGGATGTAGCAGAGATGAAGTAAAGTCTCGTTCCGAAGCTGCTGCAAGTATGATGGGGTTAGCCTCATATATGGACCGATATCCTCATGAGCTGAGCGGAGGCCAGCAGCAGCGTGTTGCTCTTGCCAGATCCATAGTCCTTAATCCGCAGATACTTCTCATGGATGAACCTCTATCGAGCCTTGACGCAAGATTAAAGGAATCAGTCCGCTATGAGCTTAAGGAACTGCAGCATAAAACTGGCATCACAACAATATATGTAACTCACGATCAGGAAGAAGCAATGTCCCTGTCAGATTATATAGCTGTGATCAAAGACGGTAGAATTTGTCAGTATGATACCCCGGAAAACATTTATTATAAGCCTCAGGATAAATATACAGCAGACTTCATGGGTAAAGCCAATTTTGTTAATATAAAGGGAGAAGAATATCTGGTGCGACCTCAGTGGCTGGAGTTGTCTGATGATGAATCCAAAGCTGATATAAAAGGCATAATCCAGACAAGCCTCTTTATGGGAGACAAAACTCGTTTTGTAATCAGGACTGACAGTGGGGACGATAAATCGATAACTGCAGACCTTCCTACACTGAAGACTTTGTCATTGGATAAGGGCCGCCCTGTAAATCTCTGTATAAATCATAAATGGAAAATGTAGCTATAGGTCAAGATCTGACGTATATGCTGTAGTTACGATGCAATTTTTTCCACGACTTTTTCCAATGTACAAGTTCTTGTCTGCCTTACAGATTACTTCCTGATAGTCGTTGAGACTCTGCCCAGAAGAAATCCCTGCAGTTACAGTCACATTGAGAAATGATGTGCCATATGTAAGAGTCGTATTTTGTATTTCATTGCAGATTTTTTCTACATAGTGTTTGGCTTTGGAAATCTGTGTGTTAGGCATGTAAAGAATAAATTCTTCTCCGCCCCAGCGGACTGCAAGAAAATCGTGATTATCTTCCATATTGTTTAGGCATTTGCTGACAGTCTCAAGGACAAGGTCTCCTGCTTCGTGACCGTATGTGTCATTGAATCTCTTGAAGTCATCTACATCAAGCATGGCAATGGAATATTCATTATTCATTTCTACCTGGTTACGGTGGATGACAAATTCAAAGAATCTTCTATTATATAGACCAGTAAGTACGTCATGGTTGGAATTATATACAAGTTCTTCCTTGGTATGCTTAAGCTCATTGAGGTACATTGCCGAAATGAAGATAATTATTGCCAGGGTAACACCAATATTTATGGAAGATACAAGGCTTGCTGCATCTGATGCATATGTGGAATACTCCGGGAAAAGACAGAATCCATGGTGCTGGACAATAACCAATATGGCAACAAAAAAGGCTCCTATCCCCTGGTAAATATATTTACAGGGAATGCTTGATGAGAGAAGGTAGTTAAGGGAAGACACGATACCAAAAATAAAGTATATATATCCAAAGTTTCCCATACCTACAAGGGTTTCGCTGATTACAGCCGTTACTATGATCTCAAAGTATGCTAAGACAGATATCAGATTTTTGTGTTTTGCATTGAGGTATGAAAACAATACATACAGGAGCGTTCCAAAAATATTAAAGTAGACCAATGGCCTGAGATGCAGGAGAAGAAATAGCAAGATATTGACGAGATGCACGCTCAAGCATGAAAAGAGAAAGATGATATTTTTGTTTCTGGTGCATTTGTCCATTAGACTAGTCTTGTTGTGATTCATATCCTACCTTACTATTTGAATTATATGGCAAATAAATCAAATAAACATATAAAACCTTATATTTTATGGAATAATTCATAAAAAAGCATATTTTCCCTGTATGGAAATCAAGTAAGAACATGTTTTACTGCGTTTAGTAAGAACATGTTTTGCCGCATTTAGTAAGAACATGTTTTGCCGCGTTTAGTAAGAACATGTTTTGCCGCGTTTAGTAAGAACATGTTTTACTGCGTTTAGTAAGAACATGTTATACGACGAAGTAACAACATGTTTTACCGCGGAGTAACAACATGATTTGTCGTCGTGTAACAACATGTTTTACCGTCGTGTAACAACATGGTGTACCGACGGTAAACAAGTTTATACTGAAAGCACAAGTTTTTGATAAAATTCCTTTATGTTATATTTAAAAGTATTTTATAATTTTATTGAATTTCTATAAATAAAATAGAAGAAATTTGAGTTTTTGGATGTTTTTTTATTGACAGAATTTGTTATTATCAATAGAATATCACCCACAAGTTGAGAATAAGGTAGCTTGAAAGTGACTAGGTTGCTTTCTAAAATTCGGAGCCTTAGTCAGACTTTTTTTGAGTATTCATAGATTGTTCTTACCACGGTAGTTTCATACCAAAAGTATATATCTAATAATTATATTTTTATTTTTGACTGCTGTACAAACTGACATAAGTTTTTACAGACCCCATCTGATTGGACTGCAGTCAAATTTTTTCCAAATAATATTTCTTACAGAACAAAGATTCCAACCTGAGTGCAGATAAAAATTATGGCAAATAGAGTGATTGTACTGCAGAAACTTGTCCATACTACAAGTTGCCCTGCAAGTTCATAATCGTTGTTCATTTCCTGTGCCATCGGAACAGAGGAAATGGCAATTGGAGTTCCGTATAGAGATATCAGTGCAGGAAACTCTATTTCTCTGAAGCCGAACATATATGCGGCCGTAAGGCATACTGCAGGACAGATAACAATGCGGAGCAGAGTTCCAAGGATAATCTGACTTCTAAGCCTTGCTATGGCACTGAACTCAAAATTTCCTCCAAGAGCAAGGAGAGCTACAGCGCCTGCTGCCTGGGCAAGCATCTGGATTGTACTGTATAGGAATGGCAAATTGTTTTTGATTGTAAATACTGGACTTCCTGAGCTGCTGACAGGAATGAAATGGCGTATTGTCAGTACTACAAATCCTGATACGACGCCTATGATCAGTGGATTTGTTACAATCTTTTTGATAACTTTGACAGCTGAGCTGATGAAGCTGTGTTTTTCGTCTGTGTCGGTAAATAAGGAAAGGGCAATTGTTGCCAGTACATTGAACAGAGGTATGCATACGGAGGACAAGATCGACGCTACGGCAACAGGTTCGCTGCTATTGTTGGACAGGGACATTGCAAGGGGAATTCCGATGACAGCGTAATTTGATCTGTATGAGACCTGGATTATGACACCTTTTTGCTTTGGGTCCTTGATGCATAAAAGGGCAGTTATAAGTCCGATTCCAAAGAAAACAAGTATAGATACAAGGGCAAAGATGATTACCTTTGTATATTGTCCGACCTGATCAATATTATTGACTCCATATACGTTGTAGAATAAAAGGACAGGGAGACAGCACCTGAAACTTAATTTGTTGAGTAGAGAAAAGAAATCTCTGGGCAATAGTCTGATACTTTTTAAGATATATCCGATGATAACTACAAGAATAATAGGAAAAATTGCATTAATCGTAAAAAACAGTTTGTCAATCATATCAAATGAATAATAATGATTTACGATTTTACATGCAATGTGATATTCGAACTTTCTACCGTGTTTTTTTATAATTTGTCATGTTTTATTATTCACATTCAATGATATCCTTGTATCTATACCAAAAAGTAGGAAGCTATATGAATCTCAAACAATATGTTCAAAAAGGAATTATCATTATGTCTCTAGCAACACTTGCTTCTGCTGCCGCTAATGCACAGCAGACTGAACCAACTTTCATGCAGAAAACAGTATCCGCACAGGATCTTAAGACTGCACTCAAGAACAACCCTATATCTGCAATAAAATTTACTGCAGATCCAGCTGTACTTGTATATAACGACACTGTATATATTTACGGTACAAATGACAGTCAGCAGCTTGAGTTTAGTGAAGCTGCTCTTGATAATAATTATACAGAAATCAATACACTTAATATGTATTCCTCCAAGGATCTAGTTAACTGGAATTATCTTGGAGAGACTCAGGTTGGTGGTTGGGCTCATAACTCATGGGCTCCTGCTATCTGTGTAAAGAATATTGGTGGAAAAGACAAGTTCTTTATGTATTTTGCAGACAGTGCAAGAGGTATCGGTGTCTTGACAGCTGATAGCCCAGAAGGTCCTTTTACAGATCCATTGGGAAAGGCTCTTATTGATCGCTCTTGTCCTAATATGGAAGGTGTATGGTGGCTCTTTGACCCTGCAGTTCTCAATGATGATGATGGAAAGAGTTATCTTTACTTTGGTGGCGGTGTACAGGATGATGTTGTACATCCACGTTCTGCCCGCTGTGTAGAATTGGGTGAGGATATGATCAGTATCGTTGGAGTACCTGTTGAGATTGATGCTCCATGGCTCTTTGAGGATTCTGGAATCAATAAGTTCAACGGCAAGTATTACTATTCTTACTGCAGCAACTGGGCTGCTCGTCCTGCTGATGATCCTTCAGTTCCTCCAATAGCAAGTATATGTTATATGACAAGTGACAAGCCTCTTGGTCCTTTTACATATCAGGGATATACTCTCATAAATCCAAATACTGGTAATGACCACCACTGGATTTTTGAGTTCAAGGGTAAGAATTACATTGCTTATCATACACAGATGATAGAGAAAAAACTCAACTTCCCTAAGGGAGGATATAGAAATCTCTATATAAATGACTTTGTCGTAAATGAGGATGGAACTCTTCCTATCCAGAAGACTGATACAATCGGAGTAAATCAGGTTGTAGCTTTTAATCCTTATGAAACCGTACGTGGAAGCTGTATCCACAATTCACAGAATATCGTAGTACTTGAAAATCTTAGCAGCGTATGTATAAACAAGGAAGGATACATCTGTATCAAGGGTGCTGATTTGTCTCAGGGAATCAACAAGTTTACAGCTGAAGTTGTACAGAACAAGAAAGATGGCAGTATCAGTGTTTATGTTGACAACATGGAATCAAAGCCTGTTGCCACAGTAAAGACAAAGGGAAAGAGTGTGGTTGAGTCTAAAGCTTCATACAGCTCAGATGGAAAATCACATGATATCTACATAAAGCTTACAGGAGATGCAGCTCTCCTTAGCTGGAAGTTCAACTAAAAAAGAGAGAGAGTCGTAAATCGTGAAGTGTACCCCAAAAGTTGGAGACAATTTTTGGAGGTACACTTTTTTTATAGTCCAAAAAGCTTGGTACAGTTGTTGTCTACAATGTCAGAAAGTTTATGGGTCGATATGTTCCTTTTTGCGGCGACATATTCATATATGTAGTTTATGTTGCAAGGATTGTTTGTAGAGTTACGTATAGGAACAGGAGCATAATATGGGGTATCTGTTTCAATAAGTATCCTGTCTTTTGGAACATAGGAGACAAGTTCTGCCATGTCTGAGAACATATTCTTGCCACCATATGTGACAGTACCACTAAAGCCAATATACCAGCCCAAGTCCAGGAAAAAGTCCAATTCACTTTTCCCGTAGCAAAATCCATGAACTACACCTTTGTTCCACTTGATTGCTTTCAGTACATCCATGGTATCCTTAAATCCTTCCCGGGAATGCAGTATGAAAGGTAAGTTGAGTTTTTTTGCCAGAGTCAGTTGCAAGGCAAAGAGGTTACGTTCATCATCAATTGTCTGATGGTCAAAATAGTCATGATTTCTTCCATCATATCCTGCTGAATCCCAGTCGTGGTCAATGCCTCCGTCCCCAATTGCTACAAGTCTGTCTGAGTAGTCATCATCGGAATTCTTAAAGTCGAGAATCGTTGACTCAAGGTTTTCGACATAGTCAAAGCGGTTTTCTACTGAGTCAAGGTCACCTTGTATACCGCATGCAAAATGAATTGCTCTATCCAGTGCAGCTCTTTTTTCGTCATCTTCAATGCCGTTTATGCAATCCCTGATTCGTTCCACTCTCTGGTATATATCATCAGATCTGACTCCGACATCAAGAACAAAAAATGGCTTGTTGTCTGCCATATCAGTGAGGATTTCTTTACATTTGTCCTGACCTTCTATTTCAGAAAGTTCCCAAAAGTTTATATGTGTGTCAGAATACATAACCTTATTGTAATACAAAAACAGATAAAAAAAAGCTGTCCACATAAACTCTGGACAGCTTTCCGAAAATTTGCCTATTTCTAAAGGAACAGTACTACTCCTGCCTTGACAGAATGGGTTACGTCATCATTGCCAAACCAATCGACATTCATGCGTACTCTTTCTTCCAAGTTATCACCCCTGAACCGGAATCTCAGAATCGGGAGTGTGTTCTCATACTGAACCATTATCTTAATGAGTCCACCTAAGTTCACAGAAAAATAAGGAAGTGTCATAAAATCTAAGAAGACCTTATTTTCTAGGTAGTTGAGGGGGTCTGATGAAGTAAACTCATAGCCACTTCGTAGACCACAAGTGCATCCTATTGAGCATAGGAAGAAGTTAAGCTGCAAACCGATAGAATTCTTGGAGCTTAAATTAAAATCCACAGTATGCGGTATGGCGCTGTTATCCAATATGGCAGGGCCAATCTGGAATCCAAACGAATTTATTCCGATCCAGTCAAGGAGCCCATCTTCCATGGACCTGAAGAACCCTGCTTCGATACCAAGATTCTGTATGAAAATTGGATCTGTAATATCTGAGTTCCTGTCACCGTAGTGGAACTTGCCTGTCTGGTAGTATGACTCCTGAATCAGGATCATCTTGCCGTCTTTTTTGTCATCATTTGCAAAACAAGATAGTGTTGCGACTGTGAACACTGTGAGCAGTAAGCTAATAATTTTTTTCATATTTGTTTCTCTTATGCTGCATTATAATGACCTATTTTATCTACAGGGTCAAGTATATCTGCTGCAGCTCTAAGTGATTTTGCAATCCCTTTTCTGAGTTCATCTCCAATAAATCTAATTTCTCTGCTCCCTTTATTTTTTGTAGCTGAATCAAAGAATGTGTCGCAGTTGTATAATTGTTCCAAAATAGCCCAGTCAGGCATACTGCTTACTTCTTTCATAATCTGATGATAATAATCAATGTTGTGCATTTTCTCTCCTGATAAAGTAAATCCGATTTTAAGAATTGCGAGGGTCCCTTAAATATATACTACCCAAAAGACTAAGACAATGGGATTAAATTAATGCTTTAAGTGTTTTTGCATAAGGTATAACGGTAGGTACAAAAAAGAAGTCCGATAATCAGGATAAAAGGAAAATACGTGATACAGTATGATAGTGGGGAAGTTATTATCAAAATCAATAGGGGCAGATTATGAATAACAAAAAGGTTATTTTGCAGAAACATATTAAAGATGCCAATCTTTTTGCAGGAAAAGCTTTTATTGCTATAACTGTAACATCGATAATTCTTGCTGTATTTCATTTTTTTGTATTGGATAAATCTCAATATCGAAAAATATATCTGTATACTTTTATAGTTGATAACATTCTTCGCTGTGCTGTATGTGTCATGATTTTTAGATCCAAAGGTACAGCTGCATATATAAAATATCTAGTATCTGTGTGTTTTTTCTTTACTGCAGTGTCTTTTTCCCTGATATTCAATATTCCAATCTGGTCCCTTTTTGCAATAATGATAGCTTATAGTGTAAGTTATTGTCGCCCGATCTATACTCTGACAATGGGATTTTTGTTGGCTATGTTTGCTTATACCCTGGAACGACTGCTTATTCCCTACGGAATATATGAAGGGATTCTAAGTCTTGGACCTACTTATTTGGAACAGCTTTATATAACCAATGCGTCAACTTTGCTTCTCCTGGGTCTTTCTGTCGTAATGGCAGTCATAACTAATTATTTGTGGAAGAGTATCGAAGTACAGATAAGTACGGCAGAAGACCTTAAGGCTCAGCAGGATCTTATTGTCGAACAGAATGTTGGCCTTCAGGAAGCCAAGAAAGAACTTGAGGAAAGGGATATGATCATTGCCAACGCCGGATACGGGATATGGTACATAACCCTGACTGAAGGTAAACGCGGCAAAATGAAAGCAAGTCCCAAGATGATGGAAATCCTTGGTATCAGTAATCAGAATTTATCCGAAGAAGATACCTATCACTATTGGTATTCCAGGATCATTCCTTCGGATTTAAATTCTGTGAATAACAGTGTGGATGATATGTTGAAGGGAAAGTTTTCTGAAAATACATACAGATGGAAAAGTGACAAACTTGGAGAGCGATATGTACGATGTGGAGGAAAGATACAGAAAAAGGCAAAGACATATACAGTCCTGGCTGGTTATCATAGCGATGTAACTGACATAATATTAAGTGAAGAAAAGCAAGCAAGAAAGCTTAATGACGCTCTGTATCAGGCCGAAAAATCTTCCCGCAGCAAGACTGTTTTTCTCAATAATGTGAGTCATGATATGCGTACTCCTATGAATGCAGTCATTGGTTTTACTAATCTTGCTTTGGAAAACCTGGATGATATAGACAAAGTCAAGCACTATCTTGAGAAAATCAATGTATCCTCAGAGCATCTTCTTGCGCTGATAAACGATGTGCTTGATATGTCCCGTATCGAGAGCGGAAAAGTTCGCCTTGAGGAGGAAACTGTCAATATCGAGGAATTGATAAATGATATCAATACAATAATTAGTCCTGATGTCATAAACAAGAAGCTTCATCTTGATATTGATATGCAGGGAATCGGAAATACTCTGGTAATTACTGATAAACTTCGTCTCAAGCAGGTTCTTCTTAATATATTGAGCAATGCAATCAAGTTTACTCCGGAAGAAGGAAACATTACTGTCAGAATAGAGCAGATATGGGTTTCTGATTCTAATAAAGCGGGATACTGTTTTACTATAAGCGATACGGGTATAGGTATGAGTCCTGCCTTTAAGGATCATATATTTGAGGCATTTAGCCGCGAGGATTCATCCATTGTCAGGGAAATACAGGGAACTGGTCTTGGTATGGCAATTGTCAAAAATATCGTAGACATGATGGGTGGTACTATTGATGTTGATACTGAGGAGGGAAAAGGTACAAGCTTTATAATCAAGTGTCAGTTTATAATAGCTGCAGCTCCTACTGAAGTTTGTAAAAAGCGAGAACATAATGTTGATTTTACAGGTGTGCATATACTTCTTGCTGAAGATAATCCTTTGAATCAGGAAATCGCGATTACTATCCTTGAAGAAAAGGGTTTTGATATTGATGTAGCATGTGATGGGGCAGAAGCTGTCAGAATGGTTAAGGAATCGGAGCCGGGATTTTATAAGCTAATTCTTATGGATGTGCAGATGCCGAATATGAACGGATACGAAGCGACTCGCACAATCAGAAATATGAACGAAAGCTATGCCTCAGAAATACCTATTATCGCAATGACAGCAAATGCTTTTGAAGAGGACAGACGGGAAGCTCTCAAAAACGGTATGAATGCACATATCGGAAAACCAATTGATGTCCAGAAACTTTTTGATGTACTGTCAGATCTCATATAGTGGAACATCAGTTTCATATTTTAAAATTGATGTTCCATGAGTTATATCAAACATGCTTGGTAGTTACCTTTTAAGTTATAGGCATGCTATTAAATATTGAATTTTTGCTTCATGAAATTATAGAAAGGTTTTTCTAAAATGAAATTTGAAACCCTTGAGCAAAAAAATGATATGCCCAATAATAAAAGGTAACACAAAATAAAACGATAAGATGTTTTGGTAAGCCCCAGATTTTTTACCATATTGCTGATGCCTGGTAAAAGGCATCCATGATATAAATATATTCCATAGCTATTATTTCCAAGAGCTTTCAACCAATTAAACAAAGTTCCGGTTTCTACTTTTGAAAACAATGTATATGTAAATGCTACAAGAAAGATTCCATATTCTACATGTGTTTCCATGATAGGTTTTCCACTTTTTTCCAACAGAAAACCAAATGAAATTATAAACATAAGTGTATAAATGCTATTTTTTATATTTTTCAATGGTTCTTTATTAAAAAAATAAAATACTATTCCCAAAGCTAATAAAGGGAACTGATTAGGAAACCAAAAATAAAAATACCAACCATCATAAACTCCAAATCTTTTCAAAATGGCTGTACTAAAACCTGCTATCAATACTGAAATGAAAAATAATAATACAGCTTTTTTGGATGTATCAATTAACTTCTTCAAAAAAGGAGCAATGGAAAGAAAAATTATAAGATCACCTACATACCAGTTCATCCAAGGATTTATATGCTTATAAGAAAAGCCATTTAAAAATGTTACCGCAAAAAATCCATCTCTCCATATTGAATCTCTTACATTTGGTATCCCGCCTATTTTGATACAATACATTATCAGATGCCATAAACATGCTGTATATAGTACTGTCCTGCAAAAGCTATATTGGAAACAAAGGCTATGTTGAATTGTTGTACAGTATGGACTGCAACAACACCAAGAATTGCAAAGCCCTTTTTCGGAGCCTGGTGCCAGTGCTGAGCTCAATAATTTTCTGAAATCACACCGCATCATAAATGTTATAAATATAAGATGATGTAATGGACCAATTTCCATAGTATCAACTTGACCCACTGATAAGTCCCGTTTGACAGAGTCAA
>JAZLGX010000056.1:0-24739 GCA_045616545.1 Treponema sp.
GCTATATATTCTTTGAGCGTATGTGAAGATACAGCCGACGACCTTGTATCATCTATATCTTTTGGTACTACAGCCTTATTATCTCTCTCAGATATATTATCTGTTGTTGTTGTAGTTTTATTATTACGTAGTATGTTTATATTTGGGTGGAAGTTTTCCTCCAGGGGGGTGGGTACGTTTTCTTCCGGGGTGGGTGGAGGATTTCTTCCACCCATACATTCTTTTCCCTCCCCCATGAGCTCAAGATACACTTCGCTGTTTATTGCAAAAAAAGTATATGTTCCAGGCTTTAGGTCAGAGGGATGCCTGTCTGTATCCCACAAGACCCATTTGTACAGTATGCCTTTGTCGATATATTTCTTGAGATGGTCCTTGAGAGTCTTTTCGGAATTGAACCCAAGGAATCCGCCAAAGTCCTCAAGCAACTTACGGTAAAACACCCAGTAGAACGTCATCACGCTCCCTGTAGTCTCTTCCCTATGTTTCAGGCTGTACATCTTGCCGCTATATGCAAAAGTATATATCCAGTCAAGTATATATACGTCCACTGGCTCAAGTCCAAAGCGATTACATGCAGGCACGTGAAAGTGCATATTCAATCCGTATTTCATATGTTACTTATTGTATAGTCACTTATCCGATTTGGAAACAGCAAAACATTAGCAAATTTTGTTAATGTTTTGCTGTTTCATTTTTGCGATTCATGCCGTATCATAATTGTGTAAGGCAAATCACAACGGTCCGGAACGTCAAGCAAGTCCTACAAAAAGATTTTTATCAATAGGAGACACAAATGGAATACCTTGTAAAGAAAAAGAGAAACCCTCAGAACAGAGATGAACTCAAGTTTTACTGTACACCACACTACAACAAGACCAGGGTTACTACCACAGATATTGCCAAGGAACTGAGCAAGATGTCTACGCTTACTCCTTACGATATCAAGCCGGTAATAGACGGTACCTTTACATCTATTGCAGAGCACTGCTCCAAGGGCGAGATAGTAAACATCGACGGCATAGGTACGTTCCGGTTAGCCTTCAAGTCTGACGGCCACGACAAAGTTGCGGAGGTGACAGGCCGTGACATACACAGTGTGCACATACACTTCCGTGGTTCCGGGAAATTCAAGGCAATCGTGGACAGTGAGCCTGCATTCATCGCATATGACCCTGCCCACACTGAGCGTGGCTCTGATACCTCAGGAGGAACAGGAGGCTCTTCCTCTGATCCAGTACCATCTGTACCAGATGAGGATGAACAGATTGACTTCTAGCAGGGGACAGTAAACCTCAACAACATATGAGGTAAAAGCTCAGCATGTTGCAGGTGCAAAGCTCATGTACTATGTGGGGTAGAGTTCATGAGCTTTGAGGGGTAAACCTTGTGAACTATCAGTGTAAACCTCGTGAGGTATCGGTCTGGACCTTGTGAGGTTTTACCCTCAAAGTACAGGAACTTTGGAGCAAAAGTTCACAAGGTTTGGACCAAAAGTACATGAGGTTCTGACTATGTCAGAAATCTCTAAAACATTTATACAGGAGGATATTTGATCAATACTGACCACAAAAAGTTCTGTGAACTTCTTATTGATTTTGAAGGAGTATATTATTCCTATGGCTCGGCATCTCTTGCAGGTTCTGATTGTTCAGGATGCGTCAATTACGTACTTAATCTCATGTATGACACAAGACTCAGATTATGTGCAGATGACTTCTACAGGAAAATATTCACAAAGACAGACGTACTGGATACTGATATTGCAGCGTTGTTCTTCATAGACAGGAAGACAGGCAGAGCTATACATATAGCAGGGAGACTTTCCAGTGATTTCTTTATGAATGTATCCAGCATAGAGCAAAACAAGCAGGGGCACATCCGCAAGAGGGTGGAACTTGACGCAATGTACCCATCTTATGACAGGGTATTAAGAGGATTCAATAAGAATGCATGGCTCAGGATGGGAGGTAAGATATAAACTTATACAGCATCAGCTACAGGGAACTGTATCTCTACATATACAGGAGATTCCTTATCTGTATAGCAAAGATGGCAAGCCGTAAGGGTATCGTATTCTTTACAGCTACCCTGCTCTTGTGTGACGGAGTGATATCAGACCAGATATGGTTTCTGGTAGTGTTTACCATTATGTGCAATATGGGAGGTGTTCAGATTGCCAATATGTTCAAAAAGATATAAGGTCTTTTTTGCGGTGTTGTTGAGTATATGCTGTATGGTGCATGCCCAGTCAGAAGATCCGGTACTGCTACAGTCTGTATCTTTTGCAGGGGACACTACACCATTACAGGTAAGTTTCTTTGACAAGTTTAAGCCTAAAGGAGGTTGTACAGCATCATCCGGCTCTGCCGGAACATCTGGTACAATTAATCCCGGCGGCTACTTGAGTCAGGAAGAGATTCAGGTTATCATAGATGATGCGGTTCTTCTTGCTGTCAGGCAGGAGGAACAATATGTCCTTATGGCAGTACGCAACACCATGAGTGACTATCGCACCGAAATTGCTGAATACAAGAAATCCCGCAGTATCTGGATCAAGGTCTGTGCAGTTGAGACTTGCATACTTACGGCAGGCCTCATTGCAGGCGGAATAATCATCAGCAAAAAATAATTGTTACCTCTAAGAATTGCAATTTTTAGAGGTAGCTTTAAACTCGTCAGGTATCGCTGAAAAAGTTTTTTAGCGATACCTGATTTATATGACAAAGTTATAGGGAGGAAATCAGATGACACAAAAAGTAACAGTTACACCAGCAAGACTTTTCTTCTTCTGTACTAACAGTTATTATCAGAGGACACTTTTTCCGTGCATACAAAGAGTGTTTGGAAGTTGGCTCGGACAGCAGAATGTTTTATTATTGGACGACATCCAGTTTCTAAAGATGGAACTTACTTCCAATGATTATCTTATAGTACGCATTGACTCCAATATGGAGCCTTACAAGCAGAAACTCTTTGACATGGCAAAGAAGTCGCATAAGGCAGCAGCTATAGAATGCTCTACTGAATTCAAGGACTGGGTACTGTTACTTTGCAGTCACATTAATATATCTATATTGGCATATAGTCCCAAGGAACAGAATTACAATCTAGAGACTGAACTCATTAATCTCAGACAATCTCTTAGAACCAACACAGTATATCATTCTCCAATCGGAGCAGAAATCCTGACGAGAAAAACATATTTTGAAACAATCACGAGGTTTTCTACTAACAAAAGTATCGTGGTCATGGCTTATTACAGAGGCATCAAGAAGAGCCATATTGCCATGTATCTTGATATGACTCCTCCTGAGATTTCCCGCATTTACAATACTGTCCTAGAAGATTTTGACATCACTAGGGATAATCCTGCCAAGGAATATATTTTTAACAAGACAATGGCAGCTCTCGAAGAACTGAGTATTGAGCGTAGGTTATCCTGTCTATAGGCTCTATCTGTCGATAGATATCATATCTTCCACATGTAATACATTATCTGCCGTGGACAAAAATCCACGGCATTTTATTCTGATACCCATAGTATACAGGTCAAAGAACAGGTCCTGGAGATACGGGGTCTCGACTGTTGTCCTTATGGTTAACGTATCTGTCAAATTGATTACTTCATTCTCCCCGCTACAGGAAATACACTCAGTCTCAATATAAGCTACAGTCACACCATCTTCCTCTACAAACTTAACTCTTCTGGAGGTAATGGTTCCAACGTAATCCACCTGTGTCATCTCTGATTCATCTGTGCAGACATTTTCTTTACATTTAGTCATGCCTATATTATACACTATCTAGGCCAAAAATGACACAGATATTCTTTTTCCTGCAATTTTTTGGTCATAATGGTTAAAATAGATTCAGTGTAATATACTATTTATAGGAGTAGCCTATCTTGTAAACATGATGCAAAGTTTCAGGCCGCTGGGGGAAAGTCAAGTTGGAAAAAAGTGATATACAGGATAAATATCAGAGCGTAAAAAAATCCATTGAATCAGCACTGGAAAATGCCAAATCGATAAACCTTACAGGTGATGAAGAATCTGCTGAACTCAAAGGAATAATAGACATCCTATCATCCATGAATGATGACTTTGCAAAAGAAATAGAAAAGCTTGAGCAATCTGCTGAGTGGGATAAATTCTGTATTTCTTTCTTTGGCGAAACAAACGCCGGCAAATCAACAATAATAGAATCCCTCCGTATAATCTATGATGAAGAATCACGGCGGCAAAAGTTACATGACCAGCAGGTCAAATATATGGAAGACTTACAAAAACATGAAGATGATTATAAAGAATTGATTAGCTGTCTCGAAGAATTAAATTCTGATATTGCAATATCAAGCACAAAGAAAACATTCGCCACAAAAATAAGGACAGTCCTCACATATGTCTTCACAGCTGTCCTGTGTACATGTCTAGGTGCAGCTTTAGCACTTATGTTCGTACAGTAATATAGGATATCAGAATGATAAACAAGACAATGGTCAATACATTGGAAAGATTATGCCAGGCAGAAATCAAGTTATTGAAATCCCAGAGCGATTTTTTAGCAATTGAAAGGAATTTCGGCTGTGTTGACGGTGACATAATCGGTACAGGACAGGCTGATTTTACACAGGATGCTACCTATTATAATTTTAGACTGAAAGATAAAGTTTTTACCCTGATAGATATTCCAGGAATCGAAGGTAACGAGGTCAAATACAAGGAGATTATCAGAAATTCTCTGGAAAAGACTCATGTCATATTCTATGTGAATGGCTCAGGAAAAAAGATTGAAAAAGATTCCTTGGAGAAAATAAGGGATTATATGCATGACGGAACATCCGTATATGCTATATTCAACATACATTGCAAGGCAAAGCTAGAAAGACTAGAAGGCATAGACAAGACATACACAGAAGAACTCATGGATGCCTACACAAATAAGGACATAACAAAAGTCATTTCCAATACAGAAGATGAGCTTAAAAGTTTTTTGGGAGACAATTTTCTGGGTAGCATTATCCTCAATGGTTTACAGTCATTCTGTTCCTGCGCATACAAAAACAACAAGTCGACGATCATCGATAACCAAGAAAAGAATCTGAACAATGACCAGAATAAATATCTGAAAGAATATAAAGGTGATATAGCTCTCATGAAAACCCAGAGCCAGATAACAGAAGTTTCCAAAGTCATCGAAGATAAAATAGACAAGTTTGATGAATATATCTATCAAGAAAACATCAAAAAACTGAGAAACAGGCTATCTGAAGCTTCTGCAAGAATCAAAACACTCAAGGAGCAGGAGTCCAAAAAAATAAAAGAGTTTGACAACTATTATATTGATTTTGAATCAAGATGTACTGATGCCAAAGAAACATTTCTTCTGGAGTTGAATCATATTGGGCAAAATGCTGTCGAAGATGCTTATGAACCAATCAGAGCAGAACTTTTTGAAATGATTGAGAATGATAAAGGTAAAACCGAATCTGAATCAATAAAGAATTACTTTGAAAAAAATAAAGACAGAATAACAGACTCAATACAAGATAAGGTCAACAAGAACTTTGAGAGAGCACAGAATGAATACAGAGAAAGTCTTCAAGATGCACAAAACAGATTAAAGAAGGACTTTGAAAGATCTTTGACTAAATTCGAAGTTTCAATGAATGCACAGGGATTAACTTTGGATACATCATTTCTCACGGCACTAAAATATGATGCAAAAGATTTTGGAAAGCATGCCTTCTCTGTAGGAAGTCTGATTGTCAGTGGAGCTTTTGTCGGTAATTTGGCAGGTCCCATCGGAGCTCTTGTCGGAGGAATAATCGGAGGTATTGTCGGTATTTTGTTCAGCATCTGGAATACATTTGCATCTACTCAGACAAAGATTAACCGGGCAAAGTCAAAGCTTGACTCCACTTTGAACGATCAAATCTATGAATTATCTACCATGCTCAAAACTGAAATCAAAAGGCTAAATGTAGAAGACAAGATACTTGAGGTGCATAATCAAATAATCGAAAGTATTGAAATTCAGCGGAAAGGTCTCAAAAAAGTTGACAAACTTCTTTGTGATATTTCGATTAGCCTAGAAAAAAAGATAAAAACACTTGAATAAGGAGAGTATCATGTATAACTTCGAAGAATATCTGGACAATAAGTCACAGCTTATTGCCAGAATAGATAGTGTCGAAAATAAATTCCGAGAACTCGAATCTTTTGGAATCGAAATCAATGAGTTTATACGCAAATTGGAAAACGCAAAGAAAAGTGTATCCGGAGATAAGATTTCTGTAGTTCTAGTCGGTGCATTTTCTGATGGTAAGACAAGTGTCGCTGCAGGATGGATAAACGAAAAACTGGACAATATGAAGATTGATTCTGATGAATCATCAGATGAAATATTATGTTATACTCCAAGTTCCATTCCAGATGGTTGTCAGATTGTTGACACTCCGGGATTGTTTGGAGATAAGGTTGGAAATGATGACAATGGAATGTCTATCACTTTATCTGATAAGACAAAGAAATATATAAGCGAAGCTAATCTGATTCTATATGTTGTTCCCGCCAAAAATCCCATAAAGGATTCCCATAAAGAATGTGTAAAATGGATTCTTAAGGATTTGAATAAACTATCATCCACTATATTTGTCATTAACAGGATGGATGACGTAGCAGACCTGACTGATGAAGCAGATTTTTCACAGCAGGCAAAGATAAAGACTGATGTAGTAAGGCAAAAGTTACTGGACTGTGGATTATCGGCTTCTGAAGCGCAGCAGGCAAAAATTGTCTGTATCAGTGCAGCACCAAACGGTAAGGATATTGAAATATGGCGCGCTCATCGGGACGAATACCTCAAACGCTCACACTTTTCTTCTCTTGAACAGGTAACAAATTCCATATTGACTGATTCTAAATCAGCATTAGTTGCAAAGACAGGATGTGACATATTAAATAATGAAATTTCAAAAGTATTTGATATCTTATCCGAACAAGAAAACGAAATCGAAAACATAATAATTCCTGAACAAAAGGAGTCTCTAAAAAGAAACAAAAGAGACTTAGAAGACCTCCGAAAAAGAATTCTACGGTCAAGAGCAGATATGAAGGAAGAGCTTCATTCTCTTGAAAAAAGGAAGATTTCTGTCATTCGTTCGGCAACAATGGAAAACTTCAAGGAAATTATGGAGGATGAGATAGGCCTAATTCCCGGAAATGAAGGCAGCATTTTAAATGATGAGATTGTCTCAATTTTTCAGAAATATGTAGATAACTTTCAGAGCCAGATTATTGAAGTAGGAAACAAATTCCAAGCTGAATATGACAAACAAAACGAAGCAATAAATGCAATGCTGAAAAAAGGAGCTGACGCAGCTTCAATTGGATTGAAAAACGCTGGAGCTATAGGTGTCCAAGGATTCAAGGCTGGTATATTTGCTGCCAGAGACTTGCTCGGAAAAATTGGTATTGTAATCAAATTCAAACCATGGCAAGTGACAAAGATTGCAAACTTCTGTACAAAAGCCATACCTATCATCGGAGCCATTATCGATGTTGCAGGTAATGTGATAGAAAATCTTACAGAACAGAAACGGAACAAACAGTTTGAACATAACAAGGATGAAATAAAGACTGCCATATCAGAAGCATTCAATGACATAAAGAATACTCTCAATGATAATGATAAGTTTTTTGCAGAGTTTGCCCCTCAATTCACTATTTTGGAACAACAGATACAGCAGGACGAAAAGACAATAGAAGAACACAGTCAGCTGATCGAAAACTTCAGAAAATGGAAGAAACACGCAGTTGATGCTGAGTTTTCTATATTCTAAATACTAAGGGCACACCATAGGCAAGTTTTTTCTGCAAAGATATCTCTTGACTTTAAATACCCCTAGGGGGTATAGTTGCGACATGGAAGAAAAAGCTTGCTGCTGTTCCAAGGAACAGAAAAACGGTACAAAAAAAACAATTCGTAACGCCGCAGACAAGAAAAAACTGATGCTGCGCCTCAGCAAAATTGAAGGCCAGATTCGCGGTATAAAAAACATGGTAGATTCTGATGCCTATTGTACGGATATTCTCATGCAGGTAAGTGCAGCAAGGTCAGCCCTGGAATCTCTTTCCCTTGAAGTCCTCAAGAATCATATAAACGGCTGCGTAAAGCGTGACCTTAAAGAAGGTAAGGACGAAGTAATTGACGAGCTGATCTGGACTCTCCAAAAACTTAAATAACCACAGGAGGCTCACGCCATGCAAAACTACGAAATAACTGGAATGAGCTGTGCAGCATGTGTTGCCAGAGTTGAAAAAGCTGTTTCCAAAGTACCTGGAGTCACTAGTTGCTCAGTAAATCTCCTTACTAACTCAATGGTTCTGGAGGGAACTGCTGGCCAGGATGAAATTATTTCCGCTGTCCAAAAGGCAGGTTATGGAGCAAAGTCAAAGACAGAATCAAAGACTACAGCCAAGAGTAGCCAGGAAGAGTTTCTTCAGGATAAGGATACTCCTGTCCTAAAGAAGCGACTTTTTTCTTCATTAGGATTTCTTATTGTCCTTATGTATATATCTATGGGACACATGATGTGGAACTGGCCACTGCCTCCATTTATGGAAGGAAATCATGTAATGATGGGCTTGAGCCAGATGCTTCTTACTATCATCATAATGGTTATAAACCAAAAGTTCTTTATAAACGGCTACAGGGCTCTTTTGCACGGAAGTCCGAACATGGACACGCTTGTGGCCCTGGGTTCATCTGCTTCATTTGTGTACAGTACTATCATACTGTTTTTGATGACTCATTTTCAGATGACTGGCAACAGCGATAAAGTCATGGAAATGATGCATGAGTTTTACTTTGAGTCAGCTGCTATGATCCTGACACTAATCACTGTCGGAAAAATGCTTGAAGCTATCTCAAAGGGAAAGACTACAAATGCTCTTAAATCCCTCATGAAACTTGCACCACAGACTGCTAGAGTAATCCGTGATGGCAAGGAAATCGAGATTCCTATAGAAGACGTTGTCAAAGGAGATATCTTTACTGTACGTCCTGGGGAAAACATTGCTGTTGATGGAATTGTCATAGAAGGAAACAGCGCTGTAAATGAATCAAGTCTTACAGGCGAAAGTATTCCTGCAGAAAAAAGTGAAGGAAGCAAAGTTTCTAGCGGAACGCTGAATACGTCCGGTTTTCTTAAGTGCCGAGCTACTGCTGTTGGAAGCGAGACCAGTTTGTCAAGGATCATCCAGATGGTTTCAGAATCAGCTGCAACAAAGGCTCCTATTGCAAAGGTTGCTGACAAAGTTTCAGGAATATTTGTTCCTGTTGTAATCGGAGTCTCCCTGCTTACGATTGCTGCATGGATTCTGTCAGGTCAGCAGATTGGTTTTGCACTTGCCCGCGGAATCAGTGTCCTTGTAATAAGTTGTCCATGTGCATTGGGGCTTGCAACTCCTGTTGCCATTATGGTCGGAAACGGTGTTGGGGCCAAGAACGGTATACTCTTCAAGAACTCCGTTACACTTGAGCAATCCGGAAAAATAAATGTTGTTGCCTTTGACAAGACTGGCACAATTACAAACGGAACTCCTGTGGTTACAGATATTTATGAATGTGACAAAGATCTTCTTAAAATAGCTGCAAGTCTTGAATCAAAAAGTGAACATCCTCTTGCCAAGGCTGTCATGGCAAAGGCAAAAGATGAGAACATAAATATCATTCAAGTGACAGATTTTAATGCTGTCTTTGGGAAGGGACTTGAGGGCCTTATCGATGGTACAAAAATATATGGCGGCAGCAAGGAGTTCATCCAGTCCAAGATTTCTGTTCCTTCAGAAGCTCTACAAAAGGGAGACTTGTTTTCTGAGAATGGAAAGACACCTTTATTCTTTGCTACAGAAAATGAGTTTCTCGGAATCATTGCTGTATCAGACACAATAAAGGGCGAAAGTGCACAGGCTGTCACTCAGCTTAAAAATATGGGAATAAAGACTGTAATGATTACAGGTGACAACGAAAAGACTGCAATGTGTATTGCAAAGGAAGCTGGCATAGACAAAGTTTATGCCGGTGTCCTCCCATCCCAAAAAGCACAAATCATCAGGACGCTTAAGAGCGAAGGTAAAGTCTGCATGGTCGGTGACGGAATAAATGATGCTGTTGCACTGACAGAAGCAGATGTCGGCGTTGCCATTGGGACTGGAACAGATGTTGCTGTAGATGCAGCACAGATTGTCCTTATGAAGAACAATCTTCTGGATGTACCTGCTGCCATCAGATTAAGCCGAAAGACTTTTGTAAATATCAAGGAGAATTTATTCTGGGCATTTGTATACAATACGATTGGTATTCCGCTCGCAGCAGGAGTATTCATCAATATATTTGGCTGGAAGCTTAACCCTATGTTTGGAGCATTGGCTATGAGCCTATCAAGTTTCTGTGTTGTTTCAAATGCTTTGCGACTGAATATCGCAAGGATTTATAATTCATCTGGTGATAAAAAGATTAAAAACAAATCACATATCAAGGAGCAGTTAATCATGAAAAAAACTGTAAAGATTGAAGGTATGATGTGCGGACATTGCGAAGCACATGTAAAGAAGGCTCTCGAATCTGTTGCCGGAGTAACAGGTGCAGATGTAAGTCACGAAAAAGGAACAGCTGTTGTTACTTTGTCTCAGGAAGTAACTGATGATGTTCTGACAGCTGCTGTCAAAGAAGCAGGCTATGAAGTTGTAGGCATCAACTAACAAAAAAAGAGGCGGCTGAAATTTCAGGCGCTTCTTTTTTGCCTGATTGCAAGATAGTTATTTACCAATAGAGATAACTGTTTGCTTTGAGATGCACTGACTTACCTTTTATATCTACAGTTACATCACTATCGCTGTTGTTAACAACAAAAGTCATTGATGTACTGTCATCAAATCTTGTATATGCAAGAACGTCATCATTTCCAGTATCTATGAAAGCAATTCTTCCGTCTGTAAGGACTTTGTTACTGTTACGAAGTTTTACAAGTGCAAGATACTCATCATAAATTCTGTTGCCTGATGTAGCTCTATCCCAATCCATTGGCATACGATAGTCACATTCCCTGAATCCCTTCATACCAAGTTCATCTCCAGCGAATATAGACGGGAGACCAGGGAATGTCATCTGCACAAATATCGCAAGAAGGTAGCAGGCCTCATTGTCACCACACTGTGTGAGAAATCTTGACACATCATGGCTATCAAGAAGATTCATCTGTGCATAGGAAACCGGTGTTGGATAACGCATGAGATAATCACTGAAACTTCCAGCAAATTCACTGGAGCAGATGCTTCTGTCAGCAAAGAACTTCTGGCACAAGTTAGTGAACCTGTAATTCATTGCGCTGTCAAACAGATCATAAGTAAGCCAATTGCGGGCATCTTCCCAGATTTCTCCAAGGATAAGAGCATCTTTCTTTACAGAGCGAACTGCTTTTCTGAATGTTCGCCAGAAGTTCTTGTCTATTTCGTTGGCAACATCAAGTCTCCAGCCATCCACATCATATTCTTCTATCCAGTACTTACCTACTTCTGCAAAATATTCTGCTACTTCACTGTTACCTGTATTCAGCTTAGGCATTTCCTTGACATAAGCAAAGCATGCATAATCAGAAGATCCATCTGCTTTTACAGGGAACTCCAGTCTATAGAACCAATCCTTGTACCTGGAGTTTTCCTGATTCTTGAGTACATCCTGAAATGCAAAGAACCCTCTTCCTGAGTGATTGAACACCCCATCAAGAATTATTCTTATGCCATTATCATGAAAAACTTTTACCAGTTCCTTAAAGTCTTCATTAGTTCCAAAGATGGGATCAATGGATTTATAGTCTATGGTATCATATTTATGATAAGAGAGAGCTGCAAAAATCGGATTCATATATACGAGATTGACACCAAGTTCCTTTAGATATGATACGTTCTCTATTACGCCTCGGAGTGTTCCCCCGTATACGGATGTGTAAGTTTTGCCATCTACTGTTACTTCTTTGCGCTCAGGGAATGTGTTGCTCGATTCCATTGCCTTCAAAGCCATTTCCCTGCCTTCATGGGTACGAGTTCCTGTGGCAAAGCTATCTGGGAATATCTGGTACATAACAGAACTATGAACCCACTCAGGAACATCATATATTTCTTCGCGCCTTATATATGGCAGCTGATAAAAATATGTTCTGTTCTTCTCTGGCTGCAGATGGAATTCATCCTGATAATAATAGAAGGTTTCCTTACCATCCGTTATCTTAAAATAATAGAATACACGATGATAAGGAGACTTAATTGTTACTTCCCAATAATCAAATAACATACCTGTACATACTTTGACCATCTTGTGTTCCTGCACAGGAACTTCCGCAGCTGGATAGCATCTGTTACCGGTATATGCATATGCTTCGGACAAATCATCTTTGGCACATCTTAAGCGGAGAACTAGAGTATCTTCTGATGTACAATAGCTGTACTCACTATCTACTCTATGGAAAATTGATGTTTTGTTCATAGGATTCCCTCGGTAAAAAATAAAATGAACCTTGCAGAGGACTTTGCATATTCACAGGAGAGGCAAACATTTTCCTCCACAAGGTATAAAATCAAACAGAATATATAATGGACTTTGGCTTGAGTCTTTGAAGGTATATTGTAACAAGCCTTACACCTGTCGCAAATGAAAACAAAAGCCATCCATATGAGATTGCAACGGAAGGTCTGATTATTCCTACCATACAGATTATTATGGCAGGCAAAAGTGAACAACCAGTTACTATCTTGAATGATGATGTAAAACAATAAAGTTTACGCAGGTTGGAGTTCTTGTTTGTCTTAATCATACTGACACTTAGCAGTAGAGATACCACAAGTACAAAGCTTACATACTGCACTGCCATAAGCAATGTCATTGTTACGATGGCACTTGATGTTCCTTGTGTAGCAAAGGCAAACAAAAGTCCCTGTACATAGAGTATGAGAGCATCTGCAGAAAATGATACTTTCCGTATCTCATCTCTGGAAAAAAGACTGATATTGGCATAAGTGGATTTTATATCTATGTCTTTGGCAGGAACAGATATAAGCATCTCATCTCTCTTGAGAACAAGAGCCGAGACATTCAGTTTCTTGACAAAGGATTCATCTGCACTTCCTTCCCTGTCAAAGAGAATCAGCCAGTCATGTACAGACATTCTTTCTGGAAGAGATTTATCCATGTAGAGCTTATCTCCTTCTACATGGAAGTCTCCTTCCAGCTCTCCCAAAGCCTTGATTACGGCACCAAAACCTGCGTAGTTAGATGCATCGGCAAAATAAACGCTTTGTACAGTCCGTTGCCTGATAAAAGGAAATGCAAGAAGGCTTATAATAAAAACAAAAAGCAATATAAAGAAGATTCCGTTTTTTTCCCCTAATTTTTCTGCTTCCTTATTGGATACTTGTGCTTTTATTAATCTTGTCAGAATATTGTCTTTCATCTGTCCACCATCAAATATAATTTTGAAAATGCTGTCTCTCAGTCTGTATCTATCAGAATATCAGCCTTTTTCGGCGCCACTTGCCATTCCATATATTATAAACTTCTGCATAGAAATTTGTACAGCCATAATAGGAATGGATAGGATAAGAGCTCCCGCCATAAAGTGCAGTGGATTATAGTACAAAGGCTGAAGAGTATCTGTTATACGATAAAGGAATACTGCAACAGTCTCGTGCTGACGGTCCAACAAATTCTGCGGAAGCATAAAGTCCATCCATGGGGACATAAAGGCAGTTACTGCAGTAAAGCCAATCATTGGTTTCATCAATGGAAACAGTATCTTGAAGAATATCTGTGTTGGTGTTGCACCATCAATTGTTGCCGCTTCATCAATCGACATAGGGATTCCTTTAAGGTAACCGCGGAAAAGGAATGTATTTGTCGGAATTGCTCCTGCTGTATAGATGAATGCAAGATATACAGGACGATTAATCCATCCAAATCCTCGGAAAATAAGGAACAGTGCTATGAGTCCCATGAAAGAAGGGAACATCTGCAGCAACATCATCGTAAGAAGAAGATTCTTCTTACCCTTAAACTGGAATCTCGAAAAGAGATAACCTGTAATTGCAGTAAGGATTACTACAGCTACGGTTGTGACGCATGCTATGCTCAACGTACGAAGGAAACAAGCTACAAAGTCCGGTACATTGGAACCGCTTTCGCTTATATATGTAAAGAGCCACTTGTAGTGTTCTACAGAGAATAGCTCTTTCTTAGGCAACAATGGCACATTGGATAGCATCTTACCTGTTGTAAACGATGCCACAATCATCCACAAAATTGGACCCAGCACTATTACTGATGTAATAAGAAGGTACAGATGTATAAGAAACCCCTGGATTGCTTTTTTGCTCTGGGCTGCTGTCTTTGCACTTGCCATGATTATTCGTCCTCCGAGAATGACTTAGACTTCTGAAGATTGTATACAGAGAATCCACCTACAATGAGGAAGATAAAGATTGAGTATACAGCCGCAACATTAAAGAGCTCAGTTCCCTTGCTGAATGACAGTTTGTATATCCATGAGATAAGGATATCAGTCTGTCCTGGCATACTGGATCCGATTACACGCATTGACTCAGGAATGAGGTTTGTATCCCAGTTTGGTTTGCCTCCAGTCAAGAAGTAGATTGCTCCGAAGTTATTAAAGTTAAAGCTGAATGTCATGATTAATGATGGTATTGTTGCAGAGAGTACAGATGGCAATGTAATTGCCTTGAATCTCTGAAATCCGCTTGCACCATCAATATTTGCTGCTTCGTAAAGATCCTTGGAAATAGTAGAAAGTACACCAATAATAAGCATCATGTGATATGGAGCACCAAGCCAAAGGTTTACGAGGATTACTACTGCTTTTGCAAGGTTTCCGTTGTATACGGGATCAAGCCAGAATATAGGCTGGTCAGCTCGTCCTTCAAGTCCTAGCTTGAACAGGAAGTTAGTAAACCATTCCATAGAGTTGGTTGCAAATAGAATCTGGTTCATAAGACCATCTTTGTTGAATGCCTGCTTGAACAATGTAAGAGAGATAAGCTGAGGCATTGCCCATGGAAGGACCATAATCATACGCCATACCTTACGGCCTTTTACAAGAGGATTTTCTACGATAAGCGCATTGATAAATCCGATTACATATACAGTAAATGATGACATTACAGCCCAGACTATCGTCCAAATGAATACCTTAGCAAATACCCATAGCCAAGAAGGATCAACAACAGCCTGTCGGAAAGCATTGAATCCGTCCCAACTGATAAGCATGGCACCAAGCTTTACCTTGTATGTGTAATTTGTAAATGCAAGGATAAAGGTAAACAGGAATGGTATCAGCGTGAATATCATTATGAGAACAATGGCTGGGACAAGCATGATATAGACATATGCGTTAGTCCAAAGTCTCCTGATAAATACCTTGAATGATTCTGCTTTACCTGCATTGATTTTCTTACGACTGTCGTAAGCATCGATGATATTTAAAATCCACAAAGTAATAATCATTATTGCTATTACCAGTGTGATAAGTCCGTTTCCAATTAATAGTGTAGAGTTATCTGCAATGAGCCATCTTGTAGTATTATCATTAAGAGGCATTATCTTACCAGCATACTTATCTCCGATAACTACTCTACCAAGTGTAAAGAGACCCCAAAGTCCTTTTGTAAAAAAGCCTCCAAAGTCTCTGAAAATATATTTCTCACCATTTGGAGAAAGAGAATAATCTGGATACTGATATGTAGGTTCAACGTATTCACCTAGAGAAGTATCTCCCCAGAGATCTTCTTCATCTCCCCACTCTTCTTCATCATCATCTTCAAGACCAAGGACTGATGCCAATGAACTTGATTGAACAGCTGTAACTACAACTGTATTTTTTGTATCTTCTATCTGGTCTAGACTTTCGCGAGTATAATCATAAGTCTGTTCTTGAAGCTTTGCCGAACCAGATCTACTGTTAAGCTTAAAATATTTTCCCCAGTTGGAAGTACTGAATTCTACTGTAAGACACAATACAGGAACCAGGAAGAATAGAACTGCTTTCTGGAAGTTTCTGTTAAGGAGCTGACCTAACCCCATGAGTACTGCTGAAGCAGCTGCAGGAAATACTGGTGCAACTCCTTTTTTGTTTTCTACATTTTCCATAATGACATCCGTTACTAATATGCTAAGAGGCACATACAATCCAGGACTAACTGAATACTGATAACGCATACGGAGGATTTGCTATTCCGTATTCCCTTAGTCCTGAACCATATAGTGCCAAAAGAGGTTTATTTATAAGTAAATGATCCGTCTAGAAAAATTACTTATTATTCTTTTCGAGCCATGCTGCTGCGTTTGCAACGATTTCTTTCTGTGCATCTGCAGCGCTTTTCTTTCCATCCCATACATCATAATAGCTTGCTTCAATCTGGATGTCATAGTAAGCGTTCATACAAGCCATTGCAGAATTGTTAGGTAGAACCATAGCTGGTTCTGGATAAGAGCAAGCAAATGCTGATGACATTTCCTGCATGTTTAAATTCTTTGAATAATCCGGAGCAATTGGAGCCTTTGCTTTGATTGCAGGAATATAAGAAGAATTATCTATCATTGTCTGCATACCAGCTTTTGTAAGCATAAGCTTAAGAAGTTCAGCTGTTGCAAGAGGATACTTTGTAAATCCATTCATAACAAATCCCTTTGTTTTCACAAAAGGAGTAAGCTGCTGTCCCTTCCATGTAGGCATTCTTGAGAACTTGAAGTCATCTCCTGTTGCAGCTTCTGCACCTATTACATCATGCCATGTACCTACAAGTCCGAATGGAGATAGATCAGCATTTAGATAGTCATCCCATCTCCATCCCATTGAAGCACCTGGAGTTGGAACTCCATTTACTTCTACAGAGATTCTAGCATCTGCTGCTGCAAGGATAAAATCAAATGAATCAAGGAATTCCTTCTTGTCAAAACCAGGTTTAGTTGGGTCTCCTTCTGCATAAATCTGCCAACCTGCCGAAGTAAATGAAGAATACATAGACCACTGGTTACCCAAAGACATTGGGAATACTACGTTGATATCTTTACCCTTAAACTGAGGGCGAGTCTTGAGGCTTGAAGACCATGCAAAAATTTCTTCCCATGTATCAAATGCATCTGGAAGTCCGTCTCCGTCTGCATCTGTTGTATCCATTCCAAGAGCTTCCATCATTGTCTTGTTCCATGAGAATGCCATACCGTCATAAGCTACAGGTACATAACAAGTTTTTGTTGCATTCCCATTTGAATAAAATGGTTCCTGACATACTTTTGCAGCTACATTTGCAATTGCTTCTGGGAGTTCTGCCATTGACTGGATATCACGCTTTACTTCTCCATCTACTACAAGACAAAGATCCGGAGCTTCGCTCTGCTGAAGTGTAATCGCAGCTGCTCCTCCAGCAGAACCAAAATTAGAGAACTGAACTACTCCTGCATATTCTGGATATGTTGCATCCCATAAAGCTACAATGGCGTTTCCCCAAGTGTCATTATCTACACCGATGGTAATCTTTGCACCTGGTTCTATGCTGATTTTCTTAGATGAATTTTCAGATACTGTATCAGACTTCTTTACTGTTGATTCAGACTTACTGCAAGAAACCATTGCAAGTGCACTGCATGCCATAAAAGCAGCTGCTGCAGTTTTACCAAACTTTTTCATTAGAATCTCCTTTTTTTGCAACAACATCTTCTGATATTGATTGCACTTCTTAACACTAAAGGCATAGTAATCCCTATAAATTACGCTGTCAAATTACGAAAACGTTTTCCTAAGTAAATTGGGATAAAATTCTTTTTTCAGTAGGATTATTTTCCCTTTTTTTGTCTTTTCTGAGGTTATTTTCAGAAAAGAGTAGTATTATATTCTTATGGCAGCAGCAACTATCAAAGATGTGGCCAAGATGGCTAACACCTCTATTTCCACAGTTTCCAAGGTCATGAATGGTTCTACAACAATAAGCGAAGAAACCATCGCACGGGTAAAAAAAGCTGTAGAAAAATTGAACTACACTCCCAACATAAGGGCAAGAGGATTTGCATTGCAGACTTCTTCTACGATAGTTTTTATTACTCCTCTGGAAAAAAATCTTGCATTCAGTAATCCATACATCTTTGAATTAATCTGTGGCCTTGAAGAAATACTTTCTCAAAAAAACTATTCCCTTGTGATAAAGAATCTTTCTGCAGAATGCGTATGTAATTATGTTAAGAAAACCATCGACACAAAGATGGCTGACGGGTTCATCATAAATGGACCTTTGCTATCCAAGGAACTTGATATCCTGCTTACAAGGCAGCTTATTCCTCATATTGCAATCGGAGCACCGGTATTCACTAATCGTTTGAGTTGGATTGATATAGACAACCGTCTTGCCGGAAAAATTGCAGTAGAACATCTGCTTGCCCAAAAATACAAGAACATCTGCTTTGTGGGTAAAAAAGATGATGACAAGATTTCACTGGACAGATACCACGGTGTTACTGATATGGTAGATGAAGATCTAATTGTTCTGCCTGACGAAACTATTCGTACCGGAATCCAGGATAAAGAAGCAGAATATGGCTATCAGGCTGTAAAGACTGTCCTTGAGGGCAAAAACAAGCCAGATGCCTTTATTTGTTCCAACAATTACTGTGCATTTGGTTGCATTGACGCACTAAAAGAAAAGAAACTAAAAATAGGTATTGATGTTGGCATAATAGCCTTTGATGACTTTCCTTTTACTCCTATACTAAATCCTCCTATTTCTTCTATTGTAATAGATATGTATGATCTTGGTATCCAAGCCGGAAAGCAGATTATACAGAAAATACAGGAACCTAAGCTCAACATTCAGGCATTCATTACTCTGCCTGCAATTATTGAAAGGCAGTCTACAAAGAGACTATCCAACTAATGACGTTTGATAAGCAATGCAATTTCCCCCGTCCAAGCCCCACAAGATTCCGCAGTGTCTTATAAGGCAAATCATTGAGCCATTTTCCCCAAATTTCACAGTCTTCCCTCTTCTTCACTATAGAAAATCACAGGACAAATGGTTCCCACTGTATATTTTTTACCCGTTATGATTTATAATGAAGAGTGTGTCCCTCTACCAAACTTTATGGACAAAAAGAGGTATCATTAATTCAAAAAATCGGAGTTTAATATGACAGTTGTATTTATACTACTTGAAATTGTGTCCCTAATTCTTTACCGCTATGCCGAGTTCATGGGGTATGAACTTATGACCATTGCAGGAAAGTATCTAACCAGTGCGATATTCTTTGCTTTTGGAGCTCATAACCTCTATGCCAGCAAAAATCAAGACAAATATCACAATCTTGTAAACCTCAAGCTGCTATTTGCTCTGTTCATTTCATTTTTGTCAGATGTAATCATTGAAGTAAACCAGCTCAGTGGTGTAATTATCTTTGTCATCGTTCAGATAATCCTGATTCTTGCATATCTTGAACTTGCTAAAATCAGCCTTAAGATTATACTTTCATCGCTTATTCTCATGGGAATCCTGTTCATCATGGAATATTTTATTCCATTTACCTTGGGCCGATTAGCTATTCCTGTGTATTTATTTATCGTATTTGCCAGCATTGCAACTTCCCTGGCAGTGGCAGGAACCGCCGGAAAGACTTCAGGACGTACTCTTATAGCAGTTGCCGCAGTACTTTATATTATAGCCAACTATACATACCAGTTTACCATACCAGTTTTTGGAATCGTTGACGAAACAACCGCATTTGCACCCAAAACTATACAGCGTATTCTCTACTACAGCGCACAGATGCTAAATGCCATTGCTCTGTCTAGCCCTATCATTGGTTACCGTAAGGAGCGCAAGGTACGCCATCTTCCTTTCGGACTTGATGGTGACTTTTAAAAGAATTTCATTGCAGTTTCCCATACTTATGTTATAATTTATCTAGGGAGAGTTTTACGATTATTTCAATACACACATGCAGGTGAGTATGGACAACCAGAAATTATTTAAAATGAAGTTTAAGGACGTATACCCTTTACTTGTCAACAAAGCGGTTCACAAGAACCGCACAAAGGAAGAGGTATACCAGCTGACCACATGGCTTACAGGCTATACTGGTACCCAAATTGACGAATGTACATCTTCTGCAGAGATTACATACGGAGAGTTTTTTGACAAAGCACCACAATTTAATCCTAGAGCCGAGTTTATAACCGGCGCTGTTTGTGGAATAAGAGTTGAAGAAGTCCAAGACCCTCTCCTAAAGAAAATTAGATATCTTGATAAAATCGTAGATGAACTTGCCAAAGGTAAGGATATTAATAGCATAATGCGTTAATCCAGTCTCAAATAGGGACTGCATGAGACAAAAAGCCATAGTTATTGAGACATAATGACTCAGTGACTATGGCTTTTTTTGTCCCATCTGATTCTTTTTGACCTCCCCTGCCCTCCTATAATACTTATTGGTACTATCTGGAGCAGTCAATTTATCTCAAATTCCGTCCAAAAACCTTGCACGTTAAGGCTTTTTACTCGGCAGACATCTTTAAAAGTTTTTTTTGATGATGCCATATTTTTTATTTAAAAGTTGGCACGGTAATTGCTATATATATGGTGTAAGCGAAAAAAAGCTTACACATTAACTTAGTAAAATTAAGGAAACCGGAAGGTTTACCTAACCCATTGGAGGCAAATATTATGATGAACGAACTTTCACTTTTGAACGATCTTTTTGGTACAGCAATGGACAGCTGCATGAGTTACAACACTCCTGATGTTGATGTTATCCAGAACAAGGACAATTATGTACTGAGTATGGATCTTCCTGGCCTCTCAGACAACGATGTTGATATCAGCATCAAAGATAATGTTCTTACTGTAAAATCCGCTGTCAAGAAGGACAATAACACTGAAGCTGCCCCTGATACAGAAAAATCAGACAAAAAGAGCGTATATCTTATCCGCGAACGCCGCAAATACAACTTTGAGCGCTGCTTTGCTCTTCCAAGAGATGTAAACGCAGACAATATCACTGCAACATTCACAAATGGCGTACTTGATATTGTAATCGGACGCAAAGAAGAACCAAAAGCACGCAGCATCAAAATAAATGCAGCTTAAAGATTTTTGTATAAATATGGCAAATTTAATTTGCCATATGCAAAAACCTGTGCTACACTTAAAGCATAGGGGATAGAAAAAAGTACTTTTGTACTATATCTCAGATAACTAAGACAACTTATATATAGCGGAGGCACGTCATGATTTACAATGTTAGAAGTAAAATCAATGGTACGGTTATCAAGACCGCAGAGAAGGCACGCAGCGAATCTGAAGCAAAAAGCAGAGTAAAGCATCGCTACAGTAAGCAGAAAGTTGAAAATATTACTATTGTTAAGTGAGGCACACTAAGACTGATATAAATTCTACATAAAAAGCTATCTTACCTCTAGTTGGAGGTACAGCCCGTTCTTATGAAAATAAGGATGGGCTTTTTATTTTCCGTGATTTTCGTTATACTTTTTTTCATGTCAATAAAAGATACAGTACTAGCACAATTAAAAGCCGCAGACACTAAAAACGGCTTCATTTCCGGACAAGAACTCGCAGATAAATGTAACGTAAGCCGTACTGCTATATGGAAAGCAGTAAACACCCTGAAAGAAGAAGGATGCATCATTGAAGCTGTATCAAACAGAGGATATCGCCTCTTGGCACAGAATATTTTTGACCAGAACAGCATCGAGTCTCTTACTGACAAGAATCTTGGTGTAAAGGTCGTTTTTTACCCTTCCATTGATTCTACAAATACACAATGCAAGAGACTTCTTACAGAAAACAGGGCAGATAAGCTAAACCATACAGTTGTAGTGGCTGCAGAACAGACAAACGGTAGAGGTAGACTTGGAAGAACTTTTTATTCTCCAAACCAAAGCGGTATATACATGTCCATCATCTATTCATCTCAGCCAATAAATAATCCTGCAGTCATTACAGCCAATACTGCTGTTGCCATAACCCGCGCCATAAAAAAGATATACAACAAGGACAGCCTGATAAAATGGATAAATGATATTTACATTGATGAAAAGAAAGTTTCCGGCGTACTTACAGAGGGTGTAACAAACTTTGAAACCGGAGTAATTGACGCTGCTATTATCGGTATAGGAATAAATATAACCACAGGAAACGGTTTTCCAGAAGACATAGCTCAAAAGGCCGGAAGTATCCTGACAGATAGCAAGTATCTGGCTACTACAACTGATTATAAGAGAGCTGAGTTATGCGCAGAAGTAATCAATCAAGTGTTATATATCCTTGACGGTGATCAGGAAGTCAAGAAAAACGCTATGGAAGAATACAAGGAAAAATCATTCCTTAAAGGCAAAACCATAAAGGTTACACCAGTTATTGATGTAGAAGAGGGAAGCTATACATGTAAAGTCCTGTCAATATCAGATAATGCAGAACTTATCGTGCAGACTGACGATGGAACAATAAGACATCTATCAAGTGGAGAAGTTACTCTTCATTAGTTTTCTTTATCAGGAATAACCCCATCAGGTCTCCTGTGTAGTCATTTTTGGCAAGAAGAATGACTATACGGAACCTGAACAATGTCCCGTCTAGATACACTCCGTCAAACCCTTGAATAATTTCTCTGTCGCCTTTTATATAATGTTCAAGAAGATTATTATAACTCAAGAACTTGCGGTATCGCTCAATATCTGAAGACTGAACATATCTTTCTTGATAATTTTTGTATACCAAAAAATTATCAAGAAAATCTGTCTTGGGATAATCTTCCAGTGTAACTTTCTTTCCGTCCTTATAGAAAACAGGCATGCTCATAAAAGTTTCCTGAGTAAGGTTTACTTCGAAGTAATTGGATGTGCCTGATACGACTGCCTGTTCATATTTATGTCCCCACATGCGAGGGAATCCTTCAATATTATTCTTGATCTTGCGCTTATTAGCATACATCGCTTCATCAGCTTTCTCGTATACATGGCGGACTGTAGTATCAACTTCGCGTATATATTCAGCCATCCCTATAGCAAGGGACACCCTATCTTCAGGTCGCTGCTGTTCTGATGCTTTCTCAATCTTGTTGCTAATCTTTCGATAAAGAGAATCCCTTTTGGTATAATTGACTCCAACGAGAACAACAACAAATTCATCTCCTCCTGTGCGATATACATTGTTACATCCAAACACATCTGTAAGTGTTTTCACACAATTACGAAGATAAATATCACCCTTTTCATGACCAAAGGAATCATTTATTACTTTTAGCCCATTTATGTCCACAGAAACAATTGCAAACGGATTAACCACTTTGTCATGAATAGCTAGCTGCAGTTCTTTTTCTCTAGCAGAATATGCACTCTTACTGAGACAACCTGTCATTTCATCTTTACTATTCTGTCCGATGAGTGCTGTTATCTGAGTTTGAAGTGTGCTGTTCTCTTTTTCTAGAGAATGAGATTTCTTTATATCTGTTATATCAATAAACAATCCCAAAAAGCAGATAATCTTATCGCTCTTATTCCTGTTCATCTCTCCAGAAGCTCTAAACCACTTGTAGTCTCCTGATTTTGTCCTGAGTCTGTACTCATCATTATACTTAGTCTTCCCGTTACATTCGGCAAGAGTCTGGAAAAGATTTCCAACTACAGAGTCTCTGTCTTCGGGATGAATGCTATCACACCAAGAATCATATTTATCAGGAAAATCAATTTCGTCAGAATATCCAAGCATCTTGCGGAATTCGCTGCTCCACCGCACTGACTTTATTTTACTATCACAATCAAATTTGGCACTCCACATTCCGGAGTTTATTATGTTGTTGAAGATCTTAAGATTGGAATGTTCATTCTTAACTCGTGTATTGCTCACTTCAATAGTCTTGTTTACAGCATTAATGAGCTTACGATATTCTGGCATGAAGTCATCGGGTACAAGATATTTAAATACATTCTCTACAGAATTATTTTCGTTAAGTTCCTGTATTTTCTTGTAGAACAGATTATAGAACTCAATCATATGATTGTTCTTAGTCTCGACCATTGCAAGAGCTTCTTCGAGAGAACGTTCAGATTCCTTTAATTTACGGTTGGTTTCCATAAGTTCTTCCGTAAGCATTTTAGTCTTACAGAAATCTTTATATTCTCCTTCGGACATGCGCCTTACCAAAAGAGTAGCAGTCAACACATGATCAGATATTTCCTGTGGAATGACCTCCATACGAACATAGATATATGCGAAGTCATAGGCAGAGCGGATACGCCTATAGCAGAATGAGACAGAGGAACCGCTTCCAAGAATACTTTGCCTGATATTATCAATATTACAAAACTCCATAAAGGATCCTGTATCTTCATGATAACAATATTCACTAGAAGCAAACCAGGCAAAATATTCACTCAGACAACCACTCCCGATATAATCTTTACGGGAATCAAGTTCTTCTTGAGGAGCTTTTATTATCCTGTACGTATCATTTACAAGATCTACATCAAGTATTTTGTAAAAATAATAATCCGATATTTCATTTATACCTGAATATATATCTTCTGATACTTTATTTTCATATCTCATTATTTATATTATCGTTAAATAATTTTTTATGCTCAAATACTCTTTACTGTAAATAATTTCTA
>JAZLGX010000057.1:0-24340 GCA_045616545.1 Treponema sp.
TACCCTCTGACTTGCTGAGCTTTCACCCCTATACATGCTGAGCTTTTTCCAAACAAAAAAAGCTCCCGGAACTTTCATCCCAGAAGCTTTTCCTTTATCTCTTATCCCTATTTCTGTTCACCTTCACTTACCTTGAAGCATGCTACCCGGTGGTCTTTTCCTTCTTTACCTACCTGAACAAATGTCGGCTGACAATTCTTACACTTATCCATACGATGAGGACAACGGTCATAGAAGTAACAACCAGGACGCTGTCTATCAGGAGCAGGAACATCACCTGTCAAGATAATGCGCTGTCTCTTTTCTTCTATTTCTGGATCAGGAATAGGAGCAGCAGACAAGAGAGCCTGAGTATATGGATGCAGAGGTTTGCTATACAGTTCATTAACATCAGCGATTTCTACAATCTTACCAAGATACATAACCGCAACACGATTTGAAATATATTTAACAACTGCAAGATCATGTGCAATAAAGAGATAAGAAAGCCCCATCTCCTTCTGGATATCCTTAAACAGATTAAGAATCTGCGCCTGGATAGAAACATCAAGTGCACTTACAGGTTCATCTGCCAAAAGAAGCTTTGGCTTAAGAGCAAGAGAACGAGCAATACCTATACGCTGTCTCTGACCACCTGAGAATTCATGTGGATAACGATTCTTAAAGAATTTACTTAAACCTACAAGTTCCATAAGATGATCTACACGCTCACTCATTTCAGCATCAGTCATCTTTAGAAGCCCACGACGACGGTAAATCTTCATTGGTTCACTGATAATGGCAGCTGTTGTCATACGAGGATCAAGAGAACTATATGGATCCTGGAAAACCATCTGCATATTTCGACGAGCTTCAAGAAGTTCCTTTTTGTTCATTTTGCAGATATCATTTCCATTAAGAAATACTTCGCCTGATGTTGGTTTGTACAACTGAGCAATAGCTCTTACTACAGTAGACTTTCCACAACCAGATTCTCCTACAAGACCAAGAGTTTCCCCTGGCTTAATTTCAAAACTGACTCCATCAACAGCATATATTGTCTTTTTCTTTGCAAACAATTCCTTAGAAGTAACAGGAAAGTGCATCTTAAGATCTTTTACTTCGAGAATATTTTCACTCATTTTACAGCTTCCTCCTGTTCTTTTGACGCATATAGCCAGCATGAACAAGTATGTTCATTTCCAAAGTCTTTTACTGGAGGATATGCTTTCTTACAGATATCTTTCGCCTTGCTACATCTTGGATAAAATGGGCAACAAGGTGGAAGATCTACAACATTAGGAGGAGTTCCTGGAATTGAGTAAAGCTTTCCATCCATTTCCTTATCAAGGCGAGGAACTGATGCTATCAACCCCTGAGTATATGGATGCATTGGAGCCTTGAAAAGTTCCTTTGTCGGAGCACGTTCTACAGTACGACCTGCATACATTACATTGATTGTATCACACATACCGGCAACAACACCAAGTGAGTGAGTAATCATAATTACTGCAGTTCCAAGCTTTTCTGTAAGTTCCTTCATCAACTCAAGAATCTGAGCCTGGATAGTAACATCAAGAGCTGAAGTTGGTTCATCGGCAATCAAGATTTCAGGATTACATGACAACCCCATTGCGATCATAACACGCTGTCTCATACCACCAGAAAACTGATGTGGATAGCAGTCAATACGTTCTTCAGCACCTGGGATCCCTGCAAGTTTAAGCATTTCAATAGCTTTCTTGCGCGCGTCTACTTTATTAAGTCCCTGATGGAGCTGGATTGTCTCTATCATCTGAGTTGAAATCTTTAGAAATGGATTAAGACTTGTCATTGGATCCTGGAAGATCATTGAAATCTTATTTCCACGTATACTCCTGATTTCCTTGTCCGACATCTTAAGCAAATCTGTTCCGTGATACAGAACTTCTCCACTTTTGATTTTTCCAGGAACAGAAACAAGATTAATTATGGAAAGATTTGTTACTGACTTTCCACTTCCTGATTCACCTACAATACCAAGAACTTCTCCCTTACGGAGATCAAAATTAATGCCGTCTACAGCTTTTACAACTCCAGCATCTGTATAGAAATATGTACGGAGGTCCTTAACCTCCAAAATCTTTTCGTCAGTCATAGAAAATCCGCCTTATACTCTGTTTTTGCTCTGTGGGTCAAAAGCGTCTCTGACACCATCACCTAAAAAGTTCATGGCAAAAAGGAATATGGTCATTACTATAGCAGGAACAAGAAGCATCCATGGATAAAGTTCCATACCTTTTACGCCATCAGAAACTAAACTTCCCCATGATGCTAAAGGTGCTGATACACCAAGACCAAGGAACGAAAGAAAACTTTCGCTCATGATAAATTCAGGAAGTGCCATTGTTGCATATGCAATAATGATTCCCAATGTATTAGGCAAGAGATGACGGAATATAATAAACATAGGTGCACCTCCCATTGTGCGGGAAGCCTGTACATATTCAGAATTCTTGAGGGAAATAATCTGACCTCTGACAACACGGGCTATCGTGAGCCATGATACAAGTGCAATAGCAATGTAAAGATTTGCAACACTACGACCTAATATAGCCATCATAATAATTACGATAAGCATATATGGCAGACCATAAAGAATATCTACAAATCGCATAAGAAGATTATCAAGCCAACCACCAACAAAACCTGAAATTGACCCAATAAGAATTCCCACCACAAGGGCTGTAATTGTACCGACAAGACCGATAGCTATGGAGATACGACCTCCGTAGATTGTACGACTAAGCATATCACGACCAAGACTATCTGTACCAAGAATATAGTGGAACTGATATTCTTTAGTATTCATCTTGGCCATTATCTCATCAATTTCTTCCTGCTCTGCTTCGTTATATGTTGTACGTCCTTGTTTCTTCATTACTTTGGCAAAGTATGCTGTACGCTGCGCAAGAAGAACTTCACCTGCAGGCTTAAACGAAGGAGGAAGACAAGCGTGTTCTACAACTTGTCTTTCGTAAGGATATATTGGCAAAATTGGAGCAAATATTGCAATAAGTATATATGCTACTACAACCCAAAGGCTTATTTTAGCCATTTTATTTTTATTGAGACGTTTCCATGCATCAGCCCAAAGTGAATTGGCCTTCATTTGCTGGTTAAATTCATTAACGCCTACTGCTTTTTTCTTAAACACTAAAGCCATATGCTATTCCTTATTTATAAGAGATACGAGGATCAAGGAAACCGTATAAAACATCAACTACAAAATTCATGAGTACAAGTATTAATGAATATACAATTACTGTACCAAGAATAAGTGTGTAGTCGCGGTTAAGTGCAGACTTAACAAAGTAATTTCCAATACCAGGAACAAGGAATATCTGTTCAATTACAACAGATCCTGTAACGATACCAGCAAATGCAGGGCCAAGATATGTTACGATAGGAAGCAATGCACCTCTAAGTACATGCTTGAACATTACATCAGTCTTTTTTAGGCCTTTAGCATGAGCTGTACGAACATAATCCGATCTCAACACTTCCAGTACTGAAGAACGAGTTAAACGGGTAATAGAACTGAAATAAGGCATAGCAAGTGTCATGGCTGGCATGATAAGTGTTGCCGCACCATATTTGCTATCGAGCCATCCTGAAGTTGGCAGCCACTTGAGTTTCATTGCAAAAACAAGAACTGCAACAGGACCTATAACAAAAGTCGGAATCGAAATTCCAAGACTTGCAATAGACATACAAAGATAATCCGGCCATGTATTCTGTCTGACAGCCGATACCAAACCTGCGAGACTTCCAAATATAAGAGCAATAGCAAGCGCTGTAATTCCAAGCACTATAGAATTTGGCATACTGGCACCAATAAGCTGGTTAACAGTATAGTCCTTATTTTTGAAAGAAGGTCCAAGATCTCCATGGATTACATCACCAAGATAACGGAGATACTGCTTCATTAATGGCTCATCCATATGGTATTTATGCATAAGATTTGCCATTACTTCTGGAGTTACTTTCTTTTCGCTAGAAAACGGTCCACCCGGTGCTACACGAATAATAAAGAAACTGAAAGTAACAATCAGAAACATTGTTGGAATAAGACTTAATAAACGTCGTAAAACAAACTTTCCCATCTAATTATCCTCATTTTAGTTTCAACACATACAACCCTGTTTAGGGTTCACATGCAAACTCTCTCTGTCTGTTAATTTATTTTTATTAAGTGTTTTTAACTGATTGTATTTTTGACTAGTTAAGCGGAAACCTCATTGGCTTCCGCTTAAACAAGACATTCAAAAGATTGTCAAATTATTTTCTCTTGAGACCAATGTATGGGTGGATATCAAGTGTATTTGAGTACCATCCATCCCACTTGTCAAGATCAATCATGTTCTGTGAAACATAATAGTAGAATGGAAGAAGAGCCTGGTCATTTGTAATAAGCTCAGTCTCAGCATCAAAGAGAACCTTGTTACGTTCAGCACCAGCATTCATACATGCAGCCTGCTGTACAAGTGTATCAAACTTAACACTACTATAGCGTCCATCGTTGTTACCACTTGTTGTTGTACAAAGTTCAAGGAAGTTAGAAGGATCTGCATAGTCTCCTACCCAACCTGCACGAGCAATCTGGAAGTCATTGCTCTGTCTCTTGTCAAGGAATGTTGCCCATTCCATGTTTTCAAGAACTACATCAATACCGAGGTTTTCCTTCCACTGCTGCTGTACATATTCAGCAATCTTCTTATGACCTTCGTTTGTATTGTAAATAACTGTCATTACAGGGAATCCCTTTCCATCTGGATAACCTGCATCAGCAAGAAGCTTTTTAGCTTCAGCAACATCAAAGTTATTTCCTACAGCTGGTTCGTATCCGTTCATTGGAGGACAATATCCATCTGCTGGAATCTGACCAGCTTTTGTTACTTTGTTTACAAGCTGTTTCTTGTCGATAGACTTTGACAAAGCCTTACGTACACGTACATCACTCAATACAGGATCATTCATATTGAACTCGTAGTAGTAAGAAGAAAGCTGTGGAGCTACCTGATAATCATCACGAAGGTTGATTTCATCAAGCATATCAAGAGGAACCGAAGTATCCCAGTCAATTTCTCCGTTCTTATACTTATTATAAGCTGTTGTTTCATTCTCAATTGGAAGGAATGTAATACGAGAAAGGAATACATTTTCCTTGTTCCAGAACTTATCATTAGGAACTACAGAAATACTTTCCTGTGGCTTCCATGATTCAAGAACGAATGGACCGTTTCCTACAAAGTTACCAGGTTTTGTCCAATCCTGACCATACTTTTCCATTACATGAAGAGGAAGTGGAGCAAATGAATAGTGAGCCATCATATCTTCAGCATAAGGAACTGGTCCTACAAGTGTAATTTCAAATGTGTATTCATCTATAGCTCTTAACCCTACAGTAGAAGCATCTGCTTCGCCGGCATTATATTCTGCAGCACCCTTGATGATAGCAGCTGGCATATATGCATATTCTGCAGCTGTTTCTGGAGCCATGTAGTACAACCAGGAATCAACAAATGTCTGAGCAGTAACAGGAGTTCCGTCACTCCATGTAGACTTACGAAGTTTGAAAGTAAGGATTTCGTTGTCTGCACCACTGCGAGACCAGCTTTCTGCAAGACCTGGAATACCAGCACTTGTCTTTGGATCATATTCTGTAAGACCCTCAAACAGAGCCATGTAGATGTGATGTTCAGGAAGTCCCTGAATTTTTGATGGATCAAGAGACTGTGGCTCTGTTCCATTATTGATGATTAACTCACTACCTGAGTTTGAGCTAGAAGAAACTGTTGGTTCTGCTTTTTTTCCGCAGCTAGCAAGAACCATAACAGCAGCAGCTGCAGACAATGCAGCAACTAATGTCTTTTTCATGTTTACGCCCCCATTTTTAGCTAAACTAAAGTTAGTTTAGCTTAAGTGAATGCATAAAGTCAATAGAAATTAGCATATTTATGCAATATTCTGTATAATTATCTAGCTTTCATATGAGGATGGTATTAAAAAGGTATATTTTTTTATGCAAAGAAGGCTTTATATACATAATTATGTATATAAAGCCTTCTCCAAAGATTTGTGAATTAAATATCTTTACTTAAGTAATACTTAAGTAAAAACTTGATTATATCTCTACTTCACCTTCATAACAGAGCTTAGTATTACCAGTAAGATATACAGTCTCTCCTGTATACTTAACCATAAGAGTACCACCTCTTACCTTTACAGTAATATTCTCATTGATAGGACAGAATCCATTGATTACCGCAGCAACAACAGCAGCACAAGCTCCTGTTCCACATGCAAGAGTTTCACCATTACTGCGTTCCCATGTGCGCATCTTAATTTCATTAGGTCCAACAATACGCACAAATTCAGTATTTGTATGTTCAGGGAATACTTCGTTAGTCTCAAACATTGGTCCGACCAAAGGAAGATTCTCTTTATCAACATATTTACTGAAAACTACACAATGAGGATTACCAAGACCAATACATGTTACTTTGTACTCTTCATTGTTGATTGTCAAAGGAGCATTTATTACAGCCTTGGAAGGAAGTACTGTCTCATAACCCCTATGAATATCAAGTTTAGCAACTGGAGTTTCTGCAAGTTTTGTTGGAATACGCGCAGCATCGAAAGATGGTTTTCCCATATCAACAGCAACAGAAGATACTTTTCCATTCTGCTTATAAAGGACTAATGTACGAATACCACTTCCTGTCTCAATCTTTATAGTTTCTGTATTGTCAGTACGACTTCCGTGTCTTTCGGTAATGCCGTTTATATCGTTATCATACAAGTACTTTCCAACACAGCGAATCGCATTTCCTGCAATTCTACCTTCTGTACCATCCTGGTTGAAGAATCTCATCTTGATATCTGCAATATCACTCTTTTCGATAAGAACAAGACTATCCGCACCGATTCCGCCATTTCTTCTGTCACAAAGACGAACAGCAAGACCTGCAGGATTATTAACAGGCTGTTCAAGAGTATTGATTACAATAAAGTCATTACCTGTAGAATCCATCTTGGCAAACTTGATCTTCTGCTTTGTTTCACGAAGTATATTAATGTCAACAAGATCAACATTCTCTGCTGTATACTTACTCTTAAGACAGTTGGCAATAGCATTGGCCGTATCAATAGCAGTAAGACAAGGAATATCGCGTTCTACAGCATGACGTCTCATACGTACACTATCAGCCTGTGGATCACGTCCCTTAGCAGAAGTTGAAATAACATAATCAATCTTACCTGAATCAAGCAAAGTAAGGAGATTATCATCAGGATTTTCATGAATCTTGTTTACAACAGTAACTTCCATTCCAAAATCACTTATTGTCTTGGCAGTTCCCTCTGTTGCATAAAGCTTAAATCCCATGTCATAGAACTTTTTAGCAAGATCAGGGATTTCATACTGATCAGTCTTACGAACAGTGATGAGAACACCACCAGAACGTTTCATGTTGTAACCTGCACCGATAAGCCCCTTGAATATAGCTTCTTCCATTGTAGAAGCTATACCAAGAACTTCTCCTGTAGATTTCATTTCAGGACCAAGATGAGTATCTACGTCCATAAGTTTTTCAAAGCTGAATACAGGAACTTTAACAGCAAAGTATGGAGGAAGACGATACAAACCTGTTCCATAGCCAAAATCTTTTACTTTTTCACCAAGCATTGCCCTTGTAGCAAGTTCAACCATAGGAACATTGGCAACCTTAGAAATATAAGGAACAGTACGACTTGAACGTGGGTTTACTTCTATGATGTACAAATCATTGTTATAGATAAGGTATTGGATATTTACCAGACCTTTAGTACCCAATGCAAGTGCAAGTTCGCGGCTCTGATTAATAATCTTTTCACGAAGAATATCATTCAAGTTCCAGCTTGGATAAACTGCAATGGAGTCACCAGAGTGAATACCTGTACGCTCAATATGTTCCATGATTCCAGGTATAAGAATATCTGTACCATCACAGATAGCATCTACTTCAAGCTCTGTACCCATCATATACTGGTCGATAAGTACAGGATTTTCAATACCCTGAGCAAGGATAATCTTCATGTATTCTTTAACATCATTATCATTAAATGCGATAATCATGTTCTGACCACCAAGAACATATGAAGGTCTAAGGAGAACTGGATAACCCAGAGATTTTGTTGCCTCAAGAGCTTCTTCTTCTGTAAAGATTGTAAGTCCCTTAGGTCTATTAATGTTAAGACGTTCACACAGTTCTTCAAAACGCTCGCGGTCTTCTGCAAGGTCTATAGAATCTGCACTTGTACCGAGAATCTTGATACCTTGGCTATCCAAGAACTTTGTAAGTTTGATAGCTGTTTGTCCACCAAAAGCAACTACAACACCAACAGGATTTTCGGTATTGATAACACTCATTACATCTTCAGGAGTAAGAGGTTCAAAATAAAGTCTGTCTGATGTATCAAAGTCTGTAGATACTGTTTCAGGGTTATTGTTGATTGTAACAACATCATAACCAAGTTTCTTAAGAGACCATACACACTGAACTGAAGCATAGTCAAACTCAATTCCCTGACCAATACGGATTGGACCAGAGCCGAGAACTATAATAGTTCCCTTCTTAGATTTTTTGCCTTTAGCAGCCCAATCATCAAGGAAGAGACTAGCTTCATTTTCTTTATTATATCCTGCATAGAAATATGGAGTCTCTGCATTAAACTCGCCTGCACAAGTATCAACCATCTTGAATGTAGCTGGTATATGTGCAAGTTTTCCCTGCTTAACAAGTTCCTTTGCACGTTTAGCTTCTTTAATAATTCCACCGCATCCAACAATCTTGGAACCTGAAAGACTTTCAATAACCTTATCTGGATATCCATAATTCTTGGCTGCTTTATACTGTTCTGGAGTAAGTTCAATTCCATTTTTCTTGAGCTCAGCAAACTCCCTTTCCATCTTGGCAAGATTTTCAAGATGTGCAAGGAACCAGATATCAACCTTTGTTATTTCGTTAATCTGTTCAAGAGTAAGAATCTGTCTCTTGATTGCCTGGAAAATAGCAAAGATACGCTGATCTGTACATTCTCCAACACGGCGAATAATATCTTCGTCACTTTCTTCTTCAAATACAGGAAGGTTAAGACTTGATACTCCTATCTCAGCTCCACGAGCAGCCTTCATGATTGCCTGTTCAAAATTATGACCAATAGCCATAACTTCTCCAGTAGCTTTCATCTGTGTACCAAGCTTACGGGCTGCATAAACAAACTTATCAAATGGGAACTTAGGCATCTTAACAACTACATAGTCAAGAACAGGTTCAAAACATGCAGCTGTCTTCTGTGTTACAGCATTAGGGATTTCATCAAGTGTGTAACCTATAGCTATAAGAGTAGCAACTTTGGCAATAGGATAACCTGTAGCTTTAGATGCAAGAGCAGATGAACGGGAAACACGAGGATTAACTTCGATAACAGCATACTCAAAGCTATTTGGATTAAGAGCAAACTGACAGTTACAGCCTCCTTCCATTCCAAGGGAAGAAATAATATTAAGTGCCGCAGAACGAAGCATCTGATACTCTTTATCACTAAGAGTAACTGCAGGAGCAATAACAATAGAGTCACCTGTATGAACACCTACAGGGTCAAAATTTTCCATGGAACATACAGTAAGTACATTACCAGCGGAGTCACGCATTACCTCAAACTCTACTTCTTTCCAACCAGAAATACACTTTTCGACAAGAATCTGATGGATAGGAGAACGATGGAGACCATTCTGTGCAATTTCCATCATATCTTCATGATTATATGCAATACCACCGCCAGTTCCTCCAAGAGTAAATGCAGGACGGATGATAACTGGATAACCAATCTGGTTCTCTGCAAAATCAACAGCATCTTCAAGAGTTGTTACAACTTTTGAAGGAATACATGGTTCACCAATAGCTTCCATTGTATCCTTAAACATCTGGCGATCTTCAGCCTTATCGATTGTTTCAGGCTTTGCACCAAGAAGCTTTACACCATATTTTGCGAGGACACCGCTTTTTGCAAGTTCCATACTAAGAGTAAGACCTGTCTGACCTCCAAGAGTAGAAAGAAGACTATCAGGTTTTTCTTTAGCAATAATACGTTCAATAGTTTCAGGGATAAGAGGTTCAATATAAATCTGATCAGCCATACTGTGATCAGTCATAAGAGTAGCAGGGTTAGAATTAACAAGTACAACTTCAAGTCCCTGTTCCTTCAATGCCTTACAAGCCTGGCTTCCGGCATAGTCAAACTCAGCGGCCTGTCCAATAATAATTGGACCAGAACCGATTACCATAACCTTGTGAATCTCTGGATTTAATGGCATTACATACTCCTCTTTGTGGCTGTACTTTTAATTGTTGAAGCAAAATACTCTATCGAGTCAATTCTCTCGTATACAGGTTTAAAATCTTCAAAATAAGCATGATTATTAATAAGATGAACAAAATCATCAAATAAGAAACTTGTATCCAAAGGACCAGAGCATGCTTCCGGATGGAACTGAACACTAAACGCAGGTATTGTTGTATAAGTGATACCTTCACATGTTCCATCATTTGTATTTACAAAGCTAAGTTCTGCACCTTTAGGCAATGTCTCATTCTTAACTGCGTAACCATGGTTCTGACTTGAGATATACACACGTCCGGAACCAAGATGCTTTACAGGCTGGTTAGCCCCACGGTGTCCATACTTAAGTTTCATTGTATCAGCACCCATAGAAAGAGCCAAAAGCTGATGACCAAGACAAATTCCAAAAATAGGAATACCACTCTTAGTTATTTTTTTAAGCTCTTCGAGAACTTTCACGTTATCCTGAGGGTCACCAGGTCCGTTACTCAACATAATGCCATCAGGATTGATATCCATAATTTCCTGAGCTGTAGTTGAGCTTGGTACAGTAACAACTTCAAGACCACGTTTCAAAAGTTCGCGGCGAATATTTGCCTTTGCACCAAAATCCCACAAGACAACTTTCTTACCCTTACCATCTTTCATTGCCTGTACAGGGTCATTTTCTTTTGTACCATCAGAACGTACCGGAACAAATCGGTACTTGGCAGACTCTTCAAATACAACATCAGCACTTTCTTCGATTTTTACTGCAGAACAAGTAACAGTTTCAACAGCATCTGTTATCTTATAAGACTTTATCTTTTCAAGAAGAACTTCTTTTTTTGCAGGAGATCCAAGTGCATTAAAAGCTTCTTTAGCTTCATCACTGTCACCAGAAATCAGCATACCATTCATAACACCAGATTCTCTCAATACTTTTGTAAGAGCTCTAGTATCAATATCATACAAACCAATAATATTTTGGGATTTCAAAAAAGAATCTAAGTCGCCATTGCAGCGAAAGTTGGAAGGATTTTCACACCAGGAACGAACAATATAACCACGAACATGACAAGCAGCGCTTTCAAAATCTTTATCGATAACGCCATAATTGCCAATCAATGGAAACGTCTGGGTGACTATCTGACCATAGTAACTTGGGTCAGTAAGCGTCTCCAGGTAACCATTCATACCCGTAGTAAATACCGCCTCCCCGATTATACAACCGGAAGCTCCAAATCCTTTTCCTTCAAAAACTAGTCCATTAGCGAGGACTATGCACGCTTTAGTAGAGTTTGCCATACTAAAGCCTAAGTATATAATTTTTTTATAACAGTGTACATACAATTGAAAAATAAAAAATTATCACATTAGGCCAATCATAAAGCAATACTTTCCACGATGATTCATACTAAATCCAGTTATCACATTTCCAATCGGTGTTGCAGCTCCAAAATAAATTCCGCCACCAAAATCATAATTATTTTCTATGTCAGTCATGCGGAAAGGGATAAATGAATTATTGGATGGAACTCCTACATACGGATTACTATCACCCCTGATTCCACCAGTAAATCTTAACGTTGCATAAAACGGAATATCAGCTACACAAAATATTCTGTGCTGATACTGAAGTCCAATCAAAGAATAGTCCTGATAGAAACTTCCAGGCCCATATCCACTCATCCCATCAAATCCACCATAATCACCATAATTATGCTTTAATTTATATGGCATATGATTAACACCAGCGTTAAAATCAAACCCAATCGATGATATATCCTCTATGATATGATGCCTAAATCTTCCTGCTATATGACTTCCGTAGATAATCGCAATGGGAATCTCTATTCCTGCTTTTACTTCAGCATCAAACCTGATTCCATCAAGCCCAAATATGTAATTATCCAAAGTATCAAAAATAAAGCCAGAATACATCCACAGGAGATTATATATCTGGGAATCTTTTTCCAAATAGCAAAAATCATAAGATAAACCAATACTAGAAACATAACTGGAAGTAAACACTTTTACTTCAGCAAACGGATTGAATCCTAAATCAGTTGCAACATATCTTTCCTTGTAGTAAATAGAATCCATAGGTGACAGGCTACCGCCTTTTAGTTCCAATCCAGTGTTAAATCCCCAGTTAACAGATTCTTTGTTTATAAATTCCGGATTATATCTAACTCTTAAAGAATTCAAATCTCCAAGATTAATCTGAAACTCCAGGGGAACACTACGGTTAAGATTAACACCAACTGTCACTTCGGGGTTAACAATCAAATTAGTAGCACCATCTGCATTTCCACAAAAAACAAAACCTGGCTTACCACCGATATACAACTCATTGGCATTCTGAACATAATGATTGGCACTTAAGAGTAAAACATATTTACCATCTTCAGACCCCTTTCTGATTTCATACGAAAGAGATGACAACTTATATCTCACAATCAATTCGTTAAGTTTCTTTTCAAGATGCCCTATTGTCTTTCTATCCAGTCTCTTTCCTACAAAACTCTTTAATTCTACTGGATTAGGAATCTGACAATCAAAACGCAGAGACAAATCCCGTACCTCAACACTCTCAATCAAAGGATCTTCAAGTTCTGAATAAATACTCGCTTTTGAATAATCTACAGGAGTCAAAGGAACTCCCTGTGCTTCAAGTCTCACAGCAAGTTCATGAATCTCACTACGATATTTGGCAATTTCCCTATAGCCTACATCTATGATTTCTTTTCCCCTTATATAATCCATCATCCCATATTCTGAAACATCTGCATTAATCAGAATATCAGCCAAATGATACTGCTCAATAGATTTTGGATTTACCATAAGATTAAAGGCATGAATGGCAATTTCGCTTATACTCATCATGTCTTCGGCTTCTACATCGGAATATGAAGCTACATCCATAGCAATTACAATGTCAGCTCCAAGCTCCCTAGCAACAGAAATAGGCAGATTATTTGAAAAACAACCATCAAATGCAAGCTCCCCATTTTCCGTCGGTGTTGGCGTAAAGATTACTGGCAATGACATGCTTGCGCGGGCAGCATATAATAATGACCCTTTCGAAAAGACGATTTCTTTTCCAGTAACAGCATTTGTGGAGACAGCCCTGAATCTTACAGGCAACTCATCAAAATCCTGAACATAATTCTGCTTAATTGTGTACTTTGATAATATATTAAGAACTTTTTGGTCTCCAACAAGAGCAGGTGCAGCTCCAAAACCCTTTTCCGTGAAATCCAAAGAAAAGAAGTTCTTTTTGTAAACGTCAAACAATTCTGCGGAAGTATCATACGTCTCAGTATTACGGGCATTGAGAGTACCTACCATATCTATCTCATTGAGAATATCCCTTATCTCAAGAGCATTATATCCGCAGGCATAAAATGAGCCTATCAAGGCACCCATACTTGTACCAAGAATCATATCAACAGGGATACCTTCTTCTTCAAGCGCATGAAGAAGAGCAACTTCGGAAATTCCCTTAGCTCCACCACCGCCAAGAACAACAGCTATAGTCGGTCGTTTACCTGTTGTATCGTTTTCCTGTCCATACAAAGAATTAAATAAACAAATTAGACATAAACTCAAAAAGATTCTTTTTTTGATTCTATTGAACATAACAATGATGATAATCCTTAAAGTAGATAATTCAATTAGAACAGATATGAAAAGCTAAAGTTTTAGGGAATGATAAACCTGGTTGGTTTCCAAATCAATCCATTGCAGAATACCATCATTATATATCATGTAACTATGGCAGCTACCTTCTTTAGGAATGGAAATAGAACCAGGATTAACATATAGAAAATTTTCATGTACATCCCAAGCAGGTATATGTGTATGTCCATTCATGAGAATATAGTTTTTTGAACCAGGGAAAGGTGATGCGGGGTTAATATGATGGCCATGAGTTGCATAACATTGTTTACCATCTAAATCTATCAACATATAATCTGCCATGATTGGAAAATTCAATACCATCTGATCAACTTCTGCATCGCAATTACCACGTACACACACAAACTTTTCGTTGATACTATTGTATAACTCTATACATTTCTTTGGATTATATCCTTCAGGAAGATCATTTCGAGGTCCATGATACAACAGATCACCAAGTAAAAGCACCTTGTCAGGATTAACTCCACTAATCCGATCCATTAATTTTCCAAGATACAAAGCTGAGCCATGAACGTCACTGGCAATAAGTAATTTCATAAACAATACCCCTTAAAGATACAAAATATGCTATAAACAGCAAAAAAACAAGAAGTCAAAATGGAGATATTATATTACAATAAGGCCATGACAACACCACACATGACAACAATATGCTATATCGAAAAAGAAGATTCCTACTTGATGTTACACAGAGTCAAAAAACAAAATGATATCAATAAAGACAAATGGATAGGAATCGGAGGACATTTTGAAGCAACAGAAAGCCCTGAAGATTGTATTACCCGTGAAGTAAAGGAAGAAACCGGTCTCACTTTGCTGGATTATAGATTCAGAGGATTTGTCACATTTGTATTTGATGACAACTTTGTAGAATACATGTGTCTCTATACCTCTGATAAATTCTCAGGAGAGCTGATAGACTGTGACGAAGGAAACCTTGAATGGATAAACAAAAAAGACCTCCTTACCAAGGAATTATGGGAAGGGGACCTGATATTTCTTGATTTACTTGATTCAAACGAACCTTTTTTTTCGCTCAAACTCTCATATAACAAAGAAGGACAGCTTACAGAAGCTGTCCTCAATGGAAAATCTATGGCATTACCATATCACAGGTAATACCTGAATTCTATTTGCGGTTCTTGAGAAGAGCTGCAAATGGATTATATGTTTCTCCATCATCATCATCACTATGAGATGATAAATATTCGTTTGCATTGTCTTCTTCTTCGTTACTTACAACAGTAGAAAGGGCAATACGTTTTTCATCCATATCGATGCTTTCTACGATAACACTCATCATGTCACCACTCTTATAGACTTTCTTCAGGTTTGTATTGCGGTCAACACCAAGGCGACTGATGTGAATAAGACCATCTACTCCAGGAGCCAGGTTAATAAAGAGACCAAAATCTGCTACACGGCTTACAGGAGCATCAAGTTTTGTTCCTACAGGGAACTTTTCTTCTACACCGTCCCATGGATCAGCTTCAAGTTCTTTTGTACTCAGAGAAACTCTCTTGTGATCCCAGTCAGTCTTGATAATTTTAGCAGTAATTTCCTGTCCAACCTTAAGTACAGAAGACAAATCTGTAACTCTGATACGACTTACTTCTGAAATTGGGAGAAGAGCCTGGAATCCGTTAATATCAACAAATGCACCATAGCTTTCGAGAGATTTTACAGTTCCTGTAACAGTCTGTCCCACTGTAAGAGTCTGGGCAAGATGATTAAGTTCAGCCTGAGCCTGATCTTCCATGATTGAGCGGTTAGATACGATAATATTCTTACCGTCATTTTTATATTCACTGATCTTGAATGTAAGATGCTGACCAACATATTCAGCACTCTCTTTCTTCTGGCGATATCCCATCTGAGAATAAGGGCAGAAAGCACGGCTATTACCAATCATTACTTCATAACCACCCTTAATCTCTTTTGTAACAGAACCTTCAACAGGGATACCATTCTTGAATGCATTTTCAAGAACAGACTTATCAGCTTTAGGACCAGAAAGCTTTGTTGTAAACCAAAGTTCATCTCTCTTGTTGGTAAGAAAGTAAGCCTTGATCTTATCACCTTCGCTTACAGTACAGTTACCATTGTCATCTGTAAGTTCTGCCTTTTCCAAAAGACCTTCGCTCTTGAGACCAAGATCCAGGAAGATTGTGTCATTAGAGATAGCAACAACAGTTGTTTCTATCTGTTCGCCTATTTCGTAAAGATTTTTCATTATTTCTCCTATTAAAAAGCCAACAAACAAATTGACTTCAATATAAACTATTTATTGTGCTGTTGCCTAACTATGCTGCATTATCTGACGTTATAAAGCTGTTCTCGCAACCTATAAAGTTTATTTTTCAGTTCAGTAACCTGATTCAGACTACTCATGATTTTACCAGTCATCCAGGCATCAGCAAGTATACCATCAAACATGAAGTCTGCCAGTGTTGCAAAACTGCCTACATTCATTGTGTAATCAACTGACATATGAATTCCCCCGAGACAATTCTTGAGATCATTCAGTTTCCAGTTAATCTGCTGCATTGTATCCCCTGCACGATCAAGCTTGGAATGTTTGATAAGATCCACGATAAATCCACCACCAACAACATCAAGGAAACCCCAGTTACGGGCACTTCGGAATTGGCTCTCTGCCTGTTCTGTAAGAGGAATCAACTCATCTACAAGCATTCTAGCTCTGTTTATATTCTGTACATCATTAGCCATATATTCTCCCATTCTATAGGAATTTATCCATTCCATTCAAGGACTCACCAGCCTCTATCTGGCAGTCTCCAGCTCTTTGCAGGCAATATCCACATCTTGCATCGATATGCTCTGGCGACCATTTTGACCAGCAACAAGAGCAGACCGATTAAGAACAGATTCAATCTTAGCACAGCTGAATCCTCTAAAACGTTCTGCAATTTTATCAACAGAACAATCAGATTCAAGCTCGCGGTTATTTGTATACATTCGGACGAGTTTTCGTACAGACTCTCCATCAGGATACGGCACACTAAATCTTGCATCAAACCGGCCAGGCCTTATGAGAGCACTGTCCAATGCATTTATACTGTTAGTTGCAGCAATCACCAGAATTCCATCGTTGGCTTCAAATCCATCCAATTCATTAAGCAGAGCTGTTACTATACGGGTATTTTCAGTTTCAATTGCAGAACCAGAATAATTACGCTTTGTTCCTATACCATCAAATTCGTCAATAAAAATGATACATGGAGCCTTACGTCTAGCCTTTTTGAACAAAAGCTTAACCTTCATTGGACCGATCGCCATAAACATACTTTCAAAATCAGTTGCTTTAGCCGGAATAAAGTTTACTTTGGATTCTCCGGCAAGAGCCTTTGCAAAAAGAGTCTTGCCATTACCAGGTTCTCCTTCAAGAATGATACCTTTAGGCATACGTATACCTTTCTTGCGATAAATATCCGGATGTGTCATTATATCCATAATCTGCATGGTATCCCGTTTAAGACTATCCATACCTACAATATCATCAAAGTTTTTTCCAGTTTTCCGAACAACCTTGAAGGTATTTGGCGAAATAAATTTACGAAAAACAGTTACAAAAATCAGAACAAAAAAACCGTAGAATACAAAATTAAATATAGTATCGATAACAGCAAGGCTATCTTTCTCTACCGTGACAGAAACATCATTCTGCAAAAGATATTCCTTGAGCAAAGGACTCTCAGGATTTTCAGTCTTATATTTTTTATCAGAGTTCTTCTTGGTGTAAAGCACGGAATCTTCTGTTATTTTTACAGATTCAATCAACCCTTGCCTTACTTCCTCATAAAAAGAACTATAGGATTCTGTCTCCCTCTTACTTCCAAACTCAAAGTCCCCAAAAAGCAAAATCAGTACAGCGACTATGCAACAACCTATTACAGGCAATAAAAACTGTCTATGTTTTTTTATCTTCATCAAAAATCCCCTTAATAAAATACTTATAAAAGCATTCGGAATGCAACAAATAATGGAATAAATTCAATATTATCAACCACGTTAGACACCTAACCAAAGAGTTTTCTAGACAATTACAGTTTAATTCGCTAAAATAAACCAATAATGTCTTAATATAGGGGAAACCATGCCTAAAATAGAAGTTAATGAAAAATTATTTTTCAATTTGCTGGGTACAAAATATGATTATGATGACCTTTTTGAAAAGAAACTTACCCATGCAAAAGCTGAATTAGATGAAAAGCCAAATCCTGCTGACAGTGAAGATAAACGAGTAATAAAGATCGAACTTAATGACACAAACCGTCCAGACCTCTGGTCCACAGGTGGTGTTGCACGCTGTCTGAGAGAATACGAAGGACACCCTCACTCAGATTATTCAAAATTCCTTTCTAGTGCAGCAAGTCTTAAGGATACAGGAGACCGTGTAGCTATCGTTGATCCTGAACTCAAGGACATCCGTCCATACATGGTTGCATTCGTCATCTCTGGCAAACCAATCGATGACCCAATGCTCATTGATATCATGCAGACACAGGAAAAAATTGCATGGAACTTTGGACGTAAGCGTAAGTCCCTCTCCATGGGCGTATATCGCGAAGCTGACATTAAATGGCCAGTACACTACAACGCAGCAGATCCTGATGCAGTATCCTTTGTTCCTCTCCAGGGTGAAACAAAGCAGACATGTCGCGAAATCGTTGCTACACATCCAAAAGGAAAAGATTACGGCCACATTCTCAAGGACTTTGCCAAATATCCAGTATTGCAGGATGATAAGGGCGAAATAATGAGCTTAAGCCCAATCATCAACAGTGCAACTCTTGGTCAGGTAGAAGTTGGCGACACAAACCTTATGGTAGAACTTACAGGTACAGACATGGAAAGCCTTATGCTTGCTGCCAATATCGTTGCATGTGACTTCTACGATGCAGGATACGAAATCCTCCCTGTAAAAGTATGCCATCCATATGAAACAGGCTTTGGAAAAGATGTCGTAACACCTTACTACTTCCAGAAGACAACAGATGCACGTCTCAGCGCTATCAACAAAAAACTTGGCTGTGACCTTACAGAAAAGCAGGTTGTAGAAGCCCTCAGCAGAATGGGTAACACAGTATCAGCCAAAGCTGTTGATACACCGGCTGATGCAGCCCGTTATGTAAAAGCTAATGGAAGTGAATGCATATTTACAGTAACACCAGAACCATATCGCAATGACTTCCTACATGAAGTAGACGTTATCGAAGATGTAATGATTGGTATGGACATTGACTTCTTTGCACCTCAGACACCAAATGATTTCACAGTAGGACGTCTCCTCCCAATTACATACTATAGCCGTAAAGTAAAGACAATCATGGCTGGTATGGGATATCAGGAAATGATCTTCAACTACTTGGGTTCCAAGAGTACATATATCGACAAAATGGGTGTAACAAGCGAAAACGTAATCGAAATCGCCAACCCAATGAGCGAAAACTACCAGTTTGTACGTCCATCTATCATAGCTTCCCTCTTTGAAGCAGAAGCTCAGAGTGGAAACGCAGTTTACCCACACAAAATCTTTGAAGTAGGTAAAATCGCATATATCGATGATACAGAAGAAAATACAGGAACAAGAACTATCCAGAGCCTCGGATTCCTTTCTTCAAGCAACAATGCCAACTTCAACGAAGCTGCCAGCGAAGTAAGTACACTCTTGTACTACCTGGATCATAAATACGAAGTTACAGAAACAGAAGATCCTCGCTTTATTCCTGGACGCCAGGCTGGCATCATGGTAAACGGAAAGCAGGTAGGTATATTTGGTGAAATCCATCCACAGGTACTCGAAAACTGGCAGGTAGGAACACCATGTGTTGCAGGTGAAATTGACCTGGAATACCTCATGGCTAACGAATCAAAGGAACACGTAAAAGTTCAGAACGCTAAAGCAGAAGCAAAGGCTGAGGCTAAAAAGACAGAAGCTCCAAAAGCTGAACCTAAGAAAGAAGAAGGACCAAAACTTGCAGAAGATCAGGTTGCATTCTACAACCAGTACATCGACCTTAGAGTTGCAGTAATTACAAAAGTAGACCGTAACCCACAGGGTGAGATGCTCTATGTAGAAACTCTTGACGATGGCAGTGGAGAACCTAGAGTAATCCAGTCTGGTCTTGTACCTTACCTCAAGCCAGAAGAACTCCTCGGACAGCATATCATTCTCGTATCCAACCTTGCTCCACGTAAGATGCGCGGTATCGAAAGTCATGGTATGCTCCTTGCCTGTGATTACACAGAAGATGGCAAAGAAAAGGTAGAACTCCTTACAGCTCCTTGGGCTGAACCTGGTACACAGATTGTTCCAGAAGGATCCCCAGATAATGTGGAAAAACCAGCTAAGATCAACATCGACAAACTCGAAAAGATCAAGATGGAAGTTAAGGACAACCACTTTATGATTAACGGAGTAAACTTTACAGCAAAGGGTCAGGCTATTACAACAGTAAAAGCTGCTAACAGTGCAGTAGAGTAATAAAAGACATCTCTAAAAATTGCAATTTTTAGAGGTTCCATAAACACTCTCATAAAACAAAAAGCCCTCCATAACCAGGAGGGTTTTTTTGTTGACAAATTCTGAATACATCAAAAATAAAATATATCTTCAAACTTTTTATCCAAAGCTGTGCATAAAATCAGGGCCAGTTTTGCAGTAGGACAGTATTGGCCGGTTTCTATAGAGCTGATTGTATTGCGGGAAACACCCACCATCTTAGCCAGATCACTTTGGGAAAGCTTTTTTTCGCTTCGGATTTCTTTAAGGTTATTTCTTAAAACAAGATTTTCGTTCATTGTAATAATCCTCTAAACATTCCTATGCAGCAGTTTTCCCTGTTAATTCAAAAATGAACACAACAGTAAGCAGAATAAAAATTGCCAGGTAACACAAAGCCACAATAAGTTCATGAATTTTTTTAAGCTTGAAGAACTTTGTAAAAAAAGCCACAGAAAGCATTCCAAAAAAAATCATCCAGCACTGTACACTAACCTTTTTAGTAAAGATAAAACTCACTATAGATATAAAGGCACAAATGCCAAGTGAAGAAAAATATCCCGCCATGGCAGCAGTTTTCTGAACTTCCTGATCTTCAATATCTTTCCCCTTGTTATCCTGCCTGCTTTTTTCAAGGATTTCGTCTTTTGTCATTTTTATCTCCCTAACTTTTATTTGTAATTCTATAGTTCAATACCTTGTTTTTGCAAGTATTCACGCATTCACCGCACAAAATACATTCAGCAGTTTTTATTTCACCTTTAGCAAGCTGCTCGGTAACAGATATACTCATTGGACATACTTTTTCACAGCCCTTGCATCCGACACAAGCTTCTTTCTTTGCCTTGATTTTAAGCTGTGGAAGATGCAATAACTTTCCCAATCGATACCCTAAAATCATAAAAGGTGCCATCCAGCAAATGTAATGACAGTTTGCCCGCTTACCATGTATGATGGCAGGGACTAAGAACAGAATTACTATTCCATAATAAATCACATAACTGTAAATGTTTGAAATAGAAATACCATGGTCTGTCATAAAAAACGGCTGGATTGAATACTCACCTTTTCCAAGGAAGTGGCATACGATAATTCCACTAAGCCACACAAACCATATTCCGTATTTTATATAATTTCGCCACCCCTGCTTTGGCTGTTTTGGAGAAAAACTTTCGAAACATTCAGACATTCCTCCAGTTGGACAGAAAAATCCACACCATAATCGGCCAAAAAACATTCCAAAAATAAACATCAATGTAAAAGTAATAAAACTTCCGTTTATGATATGCTGCATCGCTGCCATAAAAATCAGATATGGTGAAAAATACCATATTGTAATAGGAAACAGCAGCATTGAAAAAATAAGTGTGAATTTTCTTAATCTCTGTAAAGTCATGTTATCCCCCATCTCCTAAAATCTGTAGTTCAAATAAGGCATAATGCTGATTCTTCGCATTCTATAATCCTTATCACTGCTAAAAGTTGAAATGTCAAAAAGAACAGAGAATCCTACTGCAAAGCCATTTTCTTTATTGAGAGAATACTCTGCTCCAGATTCAAGTCCAACTGCAAAAAAATCATCTGTTTCAAATGGGGATATACCTGTTGCAAATCCAGCCTGACTTGTTTTTATGTCAGTGATTCGAAAACTAAAATTTGGACCAGCAAAAATAGAAAAAGTTCCAGGTATCGTTTCGATACCTAAAAAATTGAGTTTTAGCAAAACAGGCAAGTCAATCGTCGAAAAACTGGTTTTATTTTTTCCAGCTGAATCAATAAATGAAAATCCGTTTTCATTGTGCATTAAAACTTTTGCCCGTAAGCTAGTTACGTCATTAAAATTAAATTGGCCAGAAATACCAAAGCGGTAAGAAGGCAAGAAATCAAAATCCGACTCATTACCGTTGGAATTTTTAATCTTTACAGTATTTATTCCTGCAGCCCCTTCAATCCCAAAATTAAATTTATTGGCAAATAAGGCAGTAGAAAAGGTTCCTGAAACCACAAAAAGCAAGATAACAAGTAATTTCTTCATGATAAACTCTCCCTTTATGACAAGTATACTTGTCAGACTATAAAACAAATATATCAATACCAAGTATACTTGTCAACCTCTATAAAGGTGAATTGAAGGAAGACGGTATAGAACCAATAATCAGAGTTGGAATTGCCTTTTCTGGAAAAATGTTATCATCACAGCAGAATTGTAACAGTAAACGACACTCCAATTACTGGCCGGGTCGGCTTTCTCCGTTTGAAAGCGCCTCAGTGCGGGTATCCACATATCAATGTTTTAAACCGCAGGCATCTTAACTGCCTGTCGGTAATCTAAAAACTGTGTTATGCTTTACTCCAACTATCTAACAAATAAAAGAAAGGAAACGTTATGAAATGAATAAATACTAAACTTAGTTTTGCTTTACTTTCTTTAGGCAGCAAAGTAAAGCCTTTTGTAATAACTAAAGATGCAACCTCCTCATCGGAAAGCTCTTTATTTAATCCCCACGAAATTGGTAATTCGATAAAAAAAACAACAGGTACCAAAATAACAAACATAGGTTGTATTTTATAAAATCCATATCCAAGAAGTAAACTCAATCCAATCGTATTTATTATTGATAAAATTCGATGTAAAATTTTATTTTCCCTTGTAAATTTGTAAACAATGAAAAAAAACATATTTACTACAATGTATAAGAAAATCAATAATCCAAATGTTTCTTCAGTCATCTATATTTCTACCACTTCCCTAATAAAGATAAACAACTAGTGTTCATCATTATAATAATATTTGGCTAGAATATTACCTTTACTGTCATAATCATAAAAATACAAGTAACCATAGGTATCACTATATTCTGATACAATATTTCCATACCTATCATAATAATATGTGTATTCACCGTCAAATTCACCATCATAGTAATATTTTTCGATCGATTTTATTATCTCCCCTCTATCACCATATTCGTAAGCATATTCAGCTTCAAATAAGTTTGCTGTTTCCAAATTATTCGGATCCCTCTCAATCTCCAGTATTAAATTGTTATTTGAATCATAGTCATAGAAAAAAACAGTTTCTATTCCATCAGAATCTATAACATTCTTCATAAATATATTACCGTTATCTTTATCACGATATATATAAGAAATACTGGAAGCATTCTTTTCTATCTCTACTCCTTTCTCATCATCGTAACTTACCTCGGTTTCTAAATCATCGCTTTTATAATATATGATGCGATTTTTTTCGTCATATAGAGCTGTATATTCTTCTCCATCAGAATCATACGAATGAATTAAATTATTACTGTTATCATACTCATACCAAGTTTCACTTAACTCATCGTTATAATATCTCTTTTGATAGACAACGTTTCCATTTTCATCATAAATACTGTATATCTTTGTATTATTACTTCTATAATAAATCATATTAGAGTTTTTATCATATTTCGATTTATATGCTACTTCAAACAGTCTCAACTTTCCTTTGTAATCCCGTTTAAAAGTATTTCCACCGATGAGATTTATGACCACTAATAGTTCAACAAAATACAATACTCCGATAACAATTCCAATAAAGACTCCTGATATTATTCTATCTTTCTTTGAAAAATGCGCACCTCTATTTAATGCTGGATAATGTAATACATAGGCTAAAATTTCTATATACACTCCTATACTAAAAAGCAACGCGTTATCTTTTACTAACGCAATATC
>JAZLGX010000058.1:0-42324 GCA_045616545.1 Treponema sp.
TGGATACTTTTTTAAAAGAACTGTTTACTTTTTTAAAAACACTGGATACTTTTTTAAAAGAACTGTTTACTTTTTTAAAAATACTGGGTACTTTTTTAAAACTACTGTTTACTTTCTTAAAATTACTGGATACTTTTATCAAAAATACACTAGCATTAATGTAGAAACTCACTGGCTTTAATGCAAAACCACTGGGTGTAATGAACATAAGTTCCTATACCCGTAACAACCGCTCCATTTATAAGACCCGGATACTCATCACAACATTTTTAGATTTACTACCTCCATAAAATTGATTTAAACATTTAGTGCAATATACTTAATACTGGAGGCACATTATATGGATGCAGAGATTTTGGAACAGAGTGACATCGATAAACTCGTCACTCAACTCAAGAACAAGAAGGCAAAAAAGAATAATGCCGATTTAAGTCAGGATGAAATTGATGCCGTAATCAAGGATTACGAGACTCTTACAAATACAAACCTCAGCCAGTCAGAAATCGATCGTATTATCAATTCTTTCGAAGATGAGTTTAAGCCTGACCTGAGTAAATAATTTTACAAATAAAAAAAGCTGTCTAAAAAGACAGCTTTTTAATGAGCTATTGCAGATTCGAACTGCAGACCCACGCCTTAAAAGGGCGTTGCTCTACCTACTGAGCTAATAGCCCATCTCGGTATTACCGAAGTGATAATAATCTACTATTTATTAGAGATTTAGTCAATACCCAACCCTACATTTTTATAACAATTTTTGTCAACCAAGGCAAATAGGTAGACATACAGAGAATTCCATTTCATTTGTCTCTGGCCTTGCTTTAGCCACAAGCTGCCCTCCGAGTTTGACAGCAATTTGTCGAGACACACTAAGTCCAATACCACTACCTTCTATATTTCCAGAGTTAGAGCCTCGCCAATAACTGTTAAAAATAAATGGAATCTCAGATTCACTTAAAGGCTGCCCTTTATTCCTTAAAATGATTTCGATTATCTCGTCAAATCGATTTATGCTCAGGATAATTCCTTGCCCATTCCCATATTTTATGGCGTTTTCCATAAGCTGTACAAGAATTGTGGTGATACCATTTTTATCACTTTGGATTATAAAGTTATCATCACAATTAACTGTAAATGGGACATGAAGAACCTTAAGCCTGTTACTGTATTCTTTCTTGATAAAATCAGGTATTTCCTGGAGATAGAACGATGTAATTTCAGGTATATACGGAAAGACTTCATTTTCAGAAGACTTAAGCATATCAGTAACAAGTGTCGTTATATTTTCTGCATTACTTCGGATTTTTGATGCAATTTCTTTGTCCTGTGCATCAGGAGTTCCCTCTTTATAGAGTCCAGTTTCAAGAGCATCTGCATAAAGGCTTATATTAAACAGGGGAGTCTTTATGCCATGTGCAATAGATGTAATCAATTTCTGCCGATCTTCTGTAAGTTTAATATTCTGTTTTCTCTCATAAGCAAGCTTATCAGAAAGCATATTTACTCCCCAGATAAACTTTCCAAAGACTCTGTGTCTGTTTTCCGGAAGTTTTGCACTTAGATTTCCCTTGGAAAGTTGCTCAGGATACTCTGATAAATCACCAAATGGTTTCAAGATATGAAGATATATGAACAGCCAGAAAACACTTACAATAATAAAGACAGATATTACAATCAGATTTATAAGCGTACCATACATCTTACTTCTATACTCTGGGAATATAAATACAATACCACCTGATGTATATTCTATTTTTGAAGGTACATTGTTTACTCCAAACTCACGGACCAAGATATTACGCTGTTTCTCAAGAACTTTATCTGCAGAAAATCCATCGTCCAAACCATGATTTATTTCATTGATAAGGCGATTTACAACAATTCTACGGCATCCATCACTTTGTATCTGTATTTTGTAAAGGCAGACATTTCCAGCAATTAGAGTAAGTAATAATCCTAGCAGGACATATAAATATGCTGATGATATTTTTTTCATAGCGATTCACCAAAAATATAGCCAGCTTTCCACACAGTCTTTATCAAAACAGGATTCTTGGGATCTTCTTCTAGTTTTTCTCGTAACCATCGTATGTAAACTGCCATTGTAGACATCTCGCTAAAGCAATCCTCTCCCCAGACAGCATCAAAAAGCTCTTCTTTTGGGACAAGCACTTTAGGATGAGTCATTAAGTAATAGAAAATATCATATTCTTTTCCGGAAAGTTGAACTTTGGAGACATCTATTCCAGATGGCGAGCTACGAATTACAGTCCGCGTGGCTGTATCCAAGGTTACATCTCCAACTTTTATAGTTGTCTGACTTTTCAAAGAATCTGCAAGTTCATAGCTACGTCGCAACAAAGCCTTGATCTTGGAAAACAAGACAGGAACAGAAAAAGGCTTCTCGATATAGTCATCAGCTCCTATATCAAGTCCAGTTATTTTACTCTCGTCGTCAGTCCTGGCACTCATTACAATAACCGGAATCTTTTTTGATTTTCTAAGCTCCACAAGAGCCTCAAAACCACTCATTCCCGGCAACATAATATCAAGAAGAAGTATCTTTACATTCTCAGCCTTAAGGAAGCGTAGCCCATCTTCTGCGTTTTCAACAAGGACAACAGAGTATCCTTCCCTCTCCAAAAAACTTTTTATGAGATTTCCAAGTTCACTATTATCTTCAATAATCAATATATCAGTCATTTTTTTTATAACTAATGAAGTCTCCAAAAATTGCAATTTTTAGAGATGCACTAATATTACCACACAAGGACATCTTTTAGTAAGTGCCTATATCGATAAAGTCAGGCCTATTTTTTACACCATCTGTACCTGTAAATGCAACCTGAATATGTCCAGTCTCATAGTCCACAATAATAATCTGTATTGTATTCTGCGAGTGAATCTTCATTATGGCAGTATCATCTACATTTTCACTTGTAATCGCTGTCTTCAAGTCTCCTAAAGAAAATTTTTCCTTCGAATTTACAAGAGTTTTGTATTTATCGAATCTGACAATATTGGAAGGTTCTACAGAAAACTTATCCTGATTATCTCTTGTTGCAAAAGAGTTTACAACGCAGAAACTGTTTTTATCTTCCCAACTCAAACCGTAAAACAACGGTGTATCAGACGTCCTGAGGACAGAAAATCCTTTACCTTTTTCTACAACTTCCCGGACGCAGTTTTCTGCACAAGCAGAATAATTTTTATCCGTAATAATGACATTGTGACAAAATGTATAATCATAGCTATTGTCACAGAGAAAGCTTCCTACTCTCTTTGCTGTATCATACTGTTCCAATGCATATCGAATATCATAAGTATAACAACGCTTATTAGTAAAATCAGAAGTCTGACTAACATCAGAACCAACATCGAGAATTGCAGAAAAGACACCGTTATCATTTATTGCAGAGATAATTCCATGCAGCCCTAAAAATGATATTGCAGTAAACGAGGCTTCTCCTTTCTTGTGATGAACAACTGCATTTATAGCACCCATACTGCATTCACTTCCCATCGACCATTCAAGGACACGTACAGTTATAGGTTTGCCACTGTATGTCTTATCACCCCATAAAGATAACGCCGAACAACAAGTACCTCTTAGAGCTTCAGGAATAACCTGAAAGGTAAGGATTTCTTCATAACTGAAAATACCATCCTGGATAAAACCATGCATTCCTTTTGACATATATTCTGCAAAGGCAAAAATTTCTTCTTTATATTCTTCTGGTAAATTATTAATCAAGGATTCAACTTTTCTTTGTAATGATTTACTTTCAAAGCTGTTCCCATGATAGGCAAGATTTATGTTTTCATAAAGATAAGGCTCAGAAACTTTTGCAAAATCTGGAAGAGCTTTTTCTATACATTCTGCATAAGCTTTTCCAATCTGAGATGCACTTCCATTCTCATAATCCAAAGTTACATCATAATAGCTGTTGAATTTTCTAATCAAGCAAAGTCCATCTGCTGAAGTAAAAGTATCTACCAGCTTTTCTTCAGTACCCTTGTCTTCGTATGTATAACTATCGCTCTTGGATACACTATATGGAACAAGAGCATATTCTTCAGGTTCCTGAGCATTACTATCGTATACAATCTGTTTTTTGCTGCATGAAGAAGATATAAGCAGCATAATTCCAATCAAAGCGTAGGAAAAAATATAAACGCAAAACTTATTTATTCTATTCATTTCTGATACTCCATATCTTAATGTCTTTTAATTTTCTGCAAGACAGTAGTACTGCACTTCCTGATATACAGACTAAATATACCGGTGCCATTACAAAATTGGATACAAAGTGTGGAATCAATACAAAATTAGAAACATTCACCTGGCTTTCCATTCCGAATGCAATAAGCTTTCCGGCAATAAAATCAATTCCTGTAGCTCCAATAAACATAGAAACCAAAAGCAGAATCATTATCCGTAAGAACTGCCATAGATACGGAGTATAAAGCTTACTTCCCATGCTTTTCAAAAGCGCTATATCAGACGTCTCCTCTTCCAAAAATATCATCTGATACAGATAAGTAAGCAAAAACACTATCATTCCTACCAGTATGATGATTACCCACCTTAGTAGGGTAAATGTACTGAAGAATCCTGCAAATATCTTCAGCATAGTTTCTTCTGTATCATAGAATTTAATCTGATCCTCATTAAATAGCTCCTGCATCTTCTTGACATACATATCTCGCTCAGATTTCTTGCAATCAAGAGTTCTTCCTGCAGGATACCAAGAACTATAACTTGCATGGGTAAACTCCTTTCCCATAACAAACCTAGGAACTATTTCCAAAGATTGGTCAAACATAGCAGTTATAATAAAGTCTTCTTCGACAAGTTCAGCAGTCATTGCATCTTCTTGGAACCTGTAATATTTGATCCTGACTTTATCTCCTATGTTCAGCTTTCTCTCTTTTGCAAAGCTAAATGGTACTGCAATTTCATTTTCCAGTGTTGGGACATATCCTCCTTTCCTGTAAGTAAGACCATCAAGATTTACATTTCCTGGAAGATGCAGGATAACACCAGATTCCCTGTCATCTATTATAACTTTAGAATCAAACTGTACATCAAAATTTTCTATATCTACAGGTATACCTTGTTCATTAAGATATAAGTTAAGCTCCTTTATAAAGTTTGGATAACTTCCATATTTCTGTATCATTGTAAATTCATACTGTTCACCAACATCAAAATAAAAATCTGTATTACGGGCAAAAAAATACTTACTCATATAAGACCCGTCGCACACAGAGTCTCTAAGCCTTATGCCAAGGAGGATAAGATAAAATCCCAGTGAATATGCTATGATAAGACTTGAATAACGTTTAATCTTTATAAGTATGTCATGCATTGCAAGAAAAAATGGAACATTCATATGCCTTCTCTTGAAAAGTGAAATCGAGGAAAAAGAGTTAAACCTTTCACCACGGTTTTCTCCGTGTAGTGCATCCATTACAGAAATCTTCTGCATATGCCTAAGCACACTCAATGTAAAAAAGATAACAGTTGTAATAAATATTACAGAAGAAAGTGATGCAAAAAATATTTCCATACCAATCTCTGGAGAAAGTATGTTTACACAAAATATTCTGATTGCTATAGGATTAATATAGAGGGAAAGCATAAGACCAAAGATGCCTCCAGTAATTGCAAACGCAATATATTTAGCACAAAAAAGAAGACGGTAAGAAAGACTGTTTATTCCCATTGCCTTCATCATACCAATCTCCTTTTCTTCGCGTTTAAGAGCTGATTTTAAAGAAAACTTTATAGTAACAAGATTCATGATAGAAATAAAAATTCCTATGAGGAGAGAACAAATTGAAACTACTACAGAGATAATCCCCTCATTAGAGAGTATGATAGTTCTTCCAGGAATGATACTTACCCTAAAATCGGAAAAAGCTTCCATCAATATTGAAGTAAATTCCCTGATATAATTGTATCCTGCTCCATGAGGCATGTCTTTCATATATATTTCGAATTGGCTGGATTTTTCTGGCCACTCAGAATCTATTATCTCATAATCCACATCAGAAATATAAAGTTTATAGGCACCATAAGATGATGGATCCTTAAATATATCACATATTTCAAACTGATAAATATTCCCATACTGAGTCTTTATTCTGATGCAGTCTCCTATCTTTAGAGAATGAGCATTTGCCATCATCTGACATACAGCAATTTTTCCATGTGGTATAGTAAACATATGATCACTTAAATTAACAGGAATATTCCTGTTATCATGTTTCATCTTCTTTAAGTAATACGAATAATTTGTATCTTTTGTAAAACTTTCGACTCCTCCCTTTACAAAAGATAAGTTTGCTACGTAAATATTCAACTCAGGAGTTTTTGATACCTCTGCAATATCTGAAAAATCATCTTTCAGAGAAGTAAAAATCTCTTCAGGATACTCTGGATGGTCAAGGCGATTGTTTATATGGAGAACAACATCAGATGTATTAAGTGTACTATAAGTGGAGACCTCTCCACCAAAATTCGCATAAATAAGGCATATCCCTGTAGCAAGGCAAGCTGTACCCATCACCATAAAAAGAAACAGAGTGATATTTAAGCCAATGTTTTCCTTTAGGTCCTTTGCAAGCATTCTAAAAAACATATTACCACCCCATATCATCGAGCCAGACTTTTACCTGACGTTCTCGGCCAACTACATCTTGCATATCAGAAATCTTTCCTAAAGTGAGTTCTCCACGAATATTTCCATCTACAAGATAAATTATTCTATCAGAGCAGGAGGCAACTTTTTCGCTATGTGTTACCATCATAATGGTTGTATTTTCCCGATTGGCCTTTACAAACTCTTCCATAACTTCATTTGATGTTTTTGAATTTAAGGCACCAGTTGGCTCATCTGCAAAAATTACTTTTGGATTGTTAATCAGAGCACGACAAAGACAAGCTCGTTGCAGCTGCCCTCCTGATACTTCCGTAATTTCTCGATCAGCAGTATCCATGATACCAAGTCTGCGCATTAATTCCTCTGCTCGCTGATTTACAGCTGTTCTTGGCTTTAGATTTGCTTCGTATCCAGGAAGTACAATATTATCCATTATGCAGAGCTTTTTCATCATATACATTTGCTGAAAAATAAAACCCATCTTTTCAAGTCTTATCTTAAGAACCTGCCTTTCTGAAAGTTCTGAAAAGTCCTGCCCATCAAAAACTATCCGTCCAGCAGTGGCTTTATCCATCCCACTTACACAGTAAAGCAAAGTAGACTTACCAGATCCACTTGGACCCATTATGGAAACAAACTCTCCTTCTTCCACTGATAAATTAACATTCTGCAAAACATTATTGCTTTGCTTCTGAATGATATAAGTCTTACATAAGTCTTTTGTCTCTAAAACTTTGCTCATCTATTCTCTCCATTTGATTTTACATATCTTTAAGTATAGGATAGCGGGAAATAAGATAAAAATCTTTAAAAAATTATTAAACTTTATTAAATAATTATAACCAATATCATTTCACCAGGGAATTATATAGTGATTTACTATAATCTGAAGTTTTTGTGAAAAAAGTAGACTTAGAATAGAGATAACTGATTGTCTACTTCTGGAAACTCTCTTAGATACGCAAAACAGTCCTCTGGAGTAAACAACATTTTATTCTTCCTGCAAAACTCATAAAACAAAGCCATAAGCATATTATGATTTGGACTTGGCAATTCATAACTTGCTCCATATGTTCTGATGTATTTTTCCTTGAGACCGGGGAAATGCTGATCCAGAGCCTGATAATAATACTCCCGGTCCCCTTCCCTAAGAGTTAACCCCATCCCAAAACATATGATTCCTTTTACTCCAGCCTGTTTACAGTAGTCAAGTATCCCAAGAATATTTTCTCGTGTATCATTAATAAAGGGAAGGATAGGACTTAGCCATACCACTGTCGGAATTCCATTCTCCTTGAGGGTCATCAATGTATCAAACCTGTGTCTAGTAGACGCAACTTTTGGTTCTACAATACGACAAAGATTTTCATCATATGTGGTAAGAGTCATCTGGACTACACACTTGGATTTCTGATTAATAGATTTAAGAATATCAAGATCTCTAAGGATCATCGGGGATTTAGTCTGTATTGCAAGGCCAAATCCATATCTATTTATTATCTCGAGACATGACCGTGTAAGTTGAAGATCATTCTCCAAGTGAAGATATGGATCTGACATTGCTCCGGTACCAATCATACATTTTTTACGCTTAGATATAAGCGCCTTTTCTAAAAGTTCCGGAGCATTAGCCTTAACTTCTATATCCTCAAAATCATGCTCCATATGATAACATTTACTGCGGCTATCGCAGTAAATGCATCCATGGGTACATCCTCGATAGATGTTCATTCCATTTTGAGAAGATAGAAGGCTTCTGGCTTTGACATAATGCATTATCAGCCTTTTACAGCACCAGCTGTAAGACCGTCAACAATCTTATTACTAAAGCAACAATAAACAATTATATTCGGAATGATTGCTATAAGAATTGCAGAGAACATCTGAACATAATTTGTTTTATAAGGACCAACAAAGTAACTCAATGTAACAGGTATCGTCTTTTTCATCTTGTCTGAAATAAATACCATAGCAAGAAGGAGTTCATTCCAGTTACCTACGAATGTCATAAGCCCTGTAACAAACAGACCTGTCTGGGCAAGTGGAATTGCAATCGTAAAGAATATACGGTAAATATTACAGCCATCGATTGCCGCTGCTTCAAATAGTTCATTAGGCATTGACCTGAAAAATCCTGTCAAGATGTATATAGTAATAGGAAGTCCAAATACTATATACGGTAAAATTATTGATGGAAGAGAATCAACAAGGTGTACTCTTGAAAACTGTACAAATAGAGGAATTAATACACAGTGTACAGGTATCATCATTCCAATCATAAAATATGTAAGAACAGCATTGTTAAACTTCCACTGCATGCGACCTATTGCAAAACCAGCCATTGCACCAAACAAAAGTGTAAGAACCAGGGAAACTAAACATACAACAAAGGAGTTCTTTAGAGCTACACCTAGATAAGCCTTTTTCCAAGCTTGTGCATAGTTAGTAAACTGAGGAACCTTTGGTAATGCAAATGGATTATTGATAAGTTCAGTATTAGTCTTGAGCGATACCATAAAGCACCACAATAGAGGAGCCAGATAAAGCACTACAAGAAAAATTAAAAAGACATATGCTATTGTGCGTCCTGCAGATTTATTTCGTACTGTCATCTAGTCCTCCTACAACTCGTAATCTTCTATTTTAATACACTTGTTGATTATAAATGTGACAATAAGACACATACACAAGAGAACAACACCTATGGCACTGGCATATCCCATCTTATAGTAGTTAAAACCTTCTTCGTACAATACTGTTGCCATAACCTGGGTACGATTTCCAGGTCCTCCCTGAGTCATATTGTATATGAGGTCAAAGAACTTAAGAGATCCAATACAGTTAAGTGACAAAGTTGTAGCAACCATAGGCTTTACAAGTGGAAGAGTAATCTTCCAGAAACACTGTTTTGTACTGGCACCATCAATATATGCAGCTTCATATAAGCTGTCTGAGATACCACTTATCTGTGCCATGTAAAGCATCATAGTCTGTCCGACATATTGCCACAGAGCTACAAAGCATATAACTCTCATTGGCAAAATGATAAAGCCTTTTGTATCCATAAGCCACAAGGGACCTTCAATACCAATCTTCATCAATAGACTATTAATACCAATCTTCTGGTTAAAAAGAAATGACCAAAGCAATGCAAGAGCAGCTGATGACAATACACAAGGAAGATAATATACATTCTTAAAGAAGTTTCTTCCTTTTGTTATATTGGTGAGCAAAAAAGCCAGAAACAGACCGAAAATCTGCTGGGTAATTGCAGAGAACAGCATGAAGTATATCGAGTTTTTGAATGCAATACGCATTCTTTCATCATCACCAAAAATCTTTATGAAATTCTTGAATCCAATAAATATAGGTTTTTTAAGATTCTGATAATCACACAGGGCATAATATCCCATCTGAATGATTGGAATCAGAAGTATGAATGTAAAAAGAATCAAAGCTGGGAGTATAAAGACAAGTATAGCCTTTTTATCCCTAAACATATTATTACTTTTCATTGTTCTTCCTGTTTTTTTTGTACTTAATTTCACTAAAAAAGGCCCAGTGTAATGCTGGACCTTTATCCTGCTAATGATTAATTATTATCTTCTGGAGGTAAAATTTTATTATTTATTTGTTCCATACATTCTTAACGTAATAGTTCTGAACCTTCTGAAGAGCTTCATCAACAGAGCATGCTCCAAGGAAGATGTCAACCATTGCGTTGTCAAATGTATCACCAGCTTCTACACTTGCGAATGATTCATTGTAGAAACCAAGTGTACCTGTAGATTTTTCAAGTACTTTCAATACATAGCCAAGCTGTTTAGGAGCCTTGTTAAGGTCAACCTTTACATTTGTTACAGGAATCTTACCAGCAATTTCACCGATATACCTCTGAGACTGATCATCAGTAAACATTTTCATGAATGCGATAACAGCTTCTTCGTGCTTTGTAGTTGCAGACATAACAAGGTTATCAGTCTTTACAATCATACGGTTAGGATCAGCACCACCAGGGATTCCTGGGAATGAGAATACACCACACTTATCTTCGATAGCTGGGTTAGCACCATTCATCTGTCCGATTACCCATGAACCCTGAACGAGCATAGCAGCTTCTTCATTATAGAAAGCGGCTGTAGCCTGATCATTTGAATCACCGGCAGCTGTTGGCTGGAAGTAGCGAGAAAGCTCATAAAGCTTTGAAGAAGCTGACTTGAATGCAGGATCCTGCCAGTTGATATTTCCTGCATTAATATCAGAAAGAAGCTTTGCTCCACCAGTACGATCACAGAGATAACCTGCAACCATAGAAAGACACCATGGTGTACCAGCTGAACATGCAATTGGTGTAATTCCTGCTTTCTTCAAAGTTTCACATGTTGACAGAAGTTCGTCATATGTTGTAGGAACTTTAGCCCCAGCCTTTTCGAAAAGTTCTGTATTATAGAATACGAGAGCAGCCTGGAAACATGTAGGTACAGCCATAATCTTTCCATCATATGTCATACGCTCAAAGATTCCATTTGTAAATGAGTCATACCAATCTTTGTTTGCATTAAGGATTGGAGTTAAATCTTTGGCAGCTCCACCATCTACGTATACACTAAGGTTTGGACCAGGATTACAGATATACACGTCAGGACAGTTTCCTGCAGCAATGAGTGCATTTATTTTCTGGTCATATTCTTCAAGATTTGTTGTAATTGGAGTACAGTGATACTTACCCTTGTAAGTTTCGTTGAAACGCTCAACAAACTGTGCATATCCCTGAGATGTAAGGTCTGTTGTTGCCTCAAGGTCATCCCAGAACATCCATTTAATTTCTTCTACATTTGGATCTACTTTACTTTTTGAACATCCTGTTGTAATCATCGCCAAAGCAGATGCTGCAACAACAGCTGCTGCTACTAAACTCTTCTTCATAAATAAACCTCTTCTTTGCTTTGTTGAGAGGAACCAAATGCCGGCTAAAAGGTTTCCTTTATGAATTTATAATAACTCCACTAATTTTAGTCTGTCAAACAAATTTTAAGGTAGTATTAAAAAAAGCAAGAATTAAAAAACAAATGGCAATTTATAAAAAACAGCAACATATGCGACGATTAAACTTCTAGTAATGCCATCCTATACCGATAAAAATTTCATATGATTCGCTGGCATTACCATACTTGTCCATATTCTTGGCAGAACCAGACTCAAAATTAAATACTTGCCCAAGATCAAAGCCTACACTTCCTCGTACAACAATACTTTTCCATTTGAGAGGATACACAAGAAATTCAATACCAGAAGCATAATACCCATCAGCAGGATTAAATACTCTTTTAGTCTGTAAATTATTCACAAGAGCGATATCGGCAAAAGGACTCAGCTGAAATTCAAAATCAAACATCCTGAGAAAATTAGTTGTAAAAACATGTACAGGTACATCAATATTGCATACTATCCCATACTGTGCATTCACAGAAGAAACTCTGCGATTCCATGCATTCTTATACTCATTGTAGTACAAGACATTGGGGATTCCACGCAAAAGAGAACCAAACTCTTTCTGCGTATTGTTCATTGCAAAAAAAGACACCCGAGATCCGATTCCTGCATGTTTAAATGACTTGAAGGCAGTTATATTTGCCGTAACAGCAGAAACCAAATATTTCCTGTCAAAGCAGTATCCGATATCAGCATCCGCATAAGTCGTAATACCTTCTCTAAAGTTCCCCAACCAGTTTATACCGCCAAAATCAAATGACACCCCACCAGCAACGGTAAAACCTTCTATATCAGGATTCTCAACACTTATCCCGTCAGAATCATAGTAAGAAGCATTACGTATATACGGTGCAATTGTTACAGGAGAAATCAGCTTGTCTCTTCCAAATACCAAAGGTACACTTATTTTTGTCAGGGTAAATCCATAAAGTTCATCTTCCAAGTCGGTATAACTGAAATTACGGCTTAATCCCTGATTCACCACCATCGAGATGGAAGCTGTTTCCCCAAATTCAAGATTTCCAGATATACCTGTAGTAAAACTGTATTCAGGTTTGGATTTATCAAAAGTATATGAAAAACTATCATCATTGTTCCACTTAAACAGAATGGGACCTGCCTGGAACGGGAAACTATAGCTAAAATCTCCACCTATAGTTTTCTCGATGACAGAAACATCAGCATCACTTCTATCAGTCTCAAAATACAAATCAGCATTCAATTCTTCCATGGTACCGACAAAATTTGTATCTTTTGCCTTAATTTTGAAAGAGAACCCAGAGTTAGAATCATATTTAGGATATGGCATAACAAGAAGATGCTTGGAGTCCGCAACTTCAATCAAAAGAGAAACCTTCTGAGGAGAGGTAGATTCATCACTGTCAGAGGCATTAATTGTATAAGAAATATCGACCTGATCAAAGATACGCAAATTCACAAGACGAGTCTTCAATGATTCAACATATGAAACCAATTCATCTTCTGACTCAAATCTCTTGTCGGAATCAATATCAAGAGTCCGGTCCAAGGCATCACTTCGAGTTACACCATCAACCTTATATTCTACGCTGTCTAACTTTAGACCTTGAGCCGATGCGAAACAAGTACAAAGAACCAATACCAGGCCAGAAAGGACTAATTTATTTCCTCTTAATCCCATTATTTTACCTCGCGACTGGTAGATAATACCATCTAAACAAATAAGACTCAATTAGATTACAAAATTTATATCAGAATTTTGTTTTCCTCCAAAAGACAAACATCTATCCTTCAAAAAACTTCCTTAAACAACCAAGACTGTCATCGTATATATAGAAGAAAAATAACTCAAACTGCGTAATCCGGAATCTAAGCCTGACAATAAGCTACTACAGTTTATATATGACCATCTTTGACAACATTATGCACAATCAGCACAAAACCTGTGGATAATCTGTGTACTTATCTACAAGGAAAGTCCAAGAAACACTCTGGAGAATATACAAGAATTACATATAATTTAGGCTAGATAATTCCTTGTATAACAATTAATTCCACGTGAAACACATGATGTAATTTTCCATGTTTCTTGTTTCTTCAAAAACTACAAAGTTATCCCCAGCCAGAGCTATTCACAACCTGTTAATAACTTATAAAAAGTTCGTCCTCCAGGACCTTACAGTGAAGATATAGCACTTCTACACCAGCAATCTTTGCTTCTTCAAGGGCAGTCGCAAACGCAGGATGAGTTTCACGATTAGGCAAAACTTCTTCTACTCCTTCCATCTGAATGACAAAAGCCAGAAAACACCTGTATCCTTTTTTGACAGCTCCTGTTAATTCTTTGAGATGTTTTATTCCCCGTTCAGTAGGAGCATCAGGAAAGAACCCTACTTTGTTTCTTTCCAGAGTACAGCCTTTTACTTCCATCAAAAACTTTTCATCACCCTTCTCCATGTAAAAGTCGATGCGGGATTCCCCATAACTATATTCACTCTTAATAAAATCATAAGCATTTTTTTGCTTCAGCCATTCATAAACAACCTTATTCGGAGCCTGGGAATCTATGTTTATAAGACCAAAACCTTCCTTATAGACAGCTATCAGATCATACTTTGTCTTACGGGAAGGATTATCACATTTCTCAAGGATTACATTACATCCTTCTATTAAGAGCTCCTTGCAGCGACCAGTATTCTTTACATGTACGGTTTCCTTAACGCCATCAATAACTACATGAGCTATAAATCTATTGGGACGGTCAATAAAAGTCCCTTTTACTACCTGTGGATATCTCATATTCCTCCTGCTACAGTTTATATATAAGTTTCACTTGAAACAAAATACAAAACTGCTACAGATTATATCTTTTCTACCCCATAATACCTTGATTCATATATAAACTGTAGTACTACGAATCATGTATGAAATGAAAAAAATTCTGATTCCCCGCAAAGAACAAAATAAAATGCATCACGCTAAGTAAAACGGCAAAAAAGACTGGGAAAATTGCTACACTTTATATATGTTTCTTGTGAAATACAAGGCAAAAATAAGCTGCTACAGTTTATATACAAGGAAATAAGTCAGATAATCTAATTCCAGACAGGAAAAACATATATAATATTACTACAGTTTATATACGAACGCACAAAAAACATGGGGAAAAACTACTACAGTTTATATCCTGTAACCCAACCTATGCCTGCAAAACCAACCAAAAGCAAGGATTCACGGAGCAAAAACACTCAAAATACTAAGTCTACTACACTTTATATCTGGGAATATTTGAAAAGAAAAATAAAAACGAGCAAAAGCAACTACACTTTATATACATTCCAGTAAGTATTGCCTTCTTTTTTTCTGCTACACTATATATCTTACCTGAATCAGGCAATCTGGGGACAGTTTCCCGTTGTCCACTACACTTTATACTCCAAAAATGCCTGATTTATTATTGATTATAATACAAAGAATTAACTGATTTACCCACAGATAGGCAAGCTACACTTTATATACAAAAGCACTACAATTTATATATTTCTTCTATGAATTCAATTAGTTTAAACAATTAGTTATTTAAACAAATAGTAATAGCCTACCTGTGGATAACTTGATTCCTACAACTCTGCTGTTACCAGGATGTATCTCTTGTCTTCTGCCATTATTGGAGCTTTGCTCTTGAATAATGTTATTCCCTGGTTATCTTCATCAAACTTGATATTTAGTTCAGGATAATATTTTTCCTGGATAATCTTTATCTGATTCTTAAGATATTCATAATTTGTACGGAACTGATCTTTATTTGCTCCTTCCTTTACCGGCATGAACTGATTTACCAATGCCTGCTTTGATATGAAAAGTGGTTCCGTTATATAATTATTGCGATATACAAACCATGCATACAAGTCTTTTCCGATTGCGGAGGTTATACTCTTGTATGTTGTATAATCAATAGGCACAGAATGAGCCTGGCTGAATTTGACAAAGTCTTCTGCCAACACGATGTTAAACGCCACATTCTTGTTTTCCCCTTTTCGGTCTTCCAGCTCTATGTACTGCATTGCCTTGATAAAGGGGATCATTCCTGTAGATATCTTTGTAGCCTTGACTTCATCTTCAAAGCCCTCATAATCTTCTCCAAGCATATCCTTGAAGAGTGACTTCTGGGTTACCTTCATGATTTTTTCTTCATAGATGAACGAAGCATTTGCGAAACATTCCAGCTGCTCCTTGATTTCCTTGCATCGGGAATTTGGTATCTGAAGTTCCTTCATCAGCTCATTGAGGGATTTATACGTTATGGTTACAGGTTCTCCAGGGTTGCTGTTCTTGCAGATTACGGCACGGGTTGTAAGAATTGTCAGGAGAAGGCGTCCGTATTTGCCGAAAGGTACCTTGATACCCCCTGTGAGTCTGAGAGTTATGTTATTATATTTGCGTACAAAGACGTTCTTCTTTACATCTCTTGCAGGAAGAGCTGCAGAAATGAATGGAGCCGGCATGTAACTCTTGTATTTCTGAACTTCTTTTTTCTTGCCATCTATCAGTTCTAATTCATTGGAATTTGCTGTTGTTTTCTTTCTACCCATTTTTACACCCGAAATTGTAGTTAAAAATCCCCTCAGACGAACGAGAAAGGGTCTAGAATCGATTTATACCTCAATTCTGCTGTTATTATACCAAATTGGAGTAAAAAAGCTGTCAGGAGCCTTTTTACTGTTTCTTGTATTTTATGAAACGCCCCTGAATTTCAATTACATCGTTCAGTTCCATCTGCTCAAGATTATCCATTGCCAACTTTATGCAGTCGGTAAGGGATAAATCGTGGTTCATGCAGTACTGCTTCCACTTTTTCTTGAGAGAATTTGGAATCACAAGCGAGATATAGCCTGGTTTATCATCTTTCGGGTCGACAGGAACTGCTACAGTTTCTATCGGTTTTCTTGGTGCTGGATTTGGTGCCACTGTCCTGACAGAATTTCTTGGCTCCTCATCCCTGCGGTACATGGCACCGGAGTTCTGGATATCAGGAGCTTGAGCATGGGACATTACTGATTCTCTATCATGCAGAACAGGTTCCCTCACAGTATCTGCTGAACTTCTGCCCAGCATGCTGATGCTTGCCATGATATCGCTTACATCAGCCTGTGTATTTTTATTTGCTTCTTCAAGATAATTCTTTGGATTAATCTTTTCTGTGGCGGCCATTAAGCCCTCCCTTACTGGTTATCTGCAACAATCTCTGCTGCTATTTCTTCGAGAACTCTCAGAGTCTCTTTTTTGGTACTTGATATGGACTGAACCGGTTTGTTTATCTTCTGGGCCTTGCTGTAAGCCTGGTCTGTAGGAAGGACAAACAGCTTGACTTCGTCGCTCTGCATTGACTGGAATATCTTGAGATTGTCATTCTGCTGGGCGATGCGTTCGTCACGGGCATTAAGAATGATATTCCGGATTACAGGCTTGTTGCCCAGTCTGTAATCTTTTTTTGCGTTGCCGAGATTTGTCGTAAAAATCTTGAGCCCGTCAACACTGAACTGGTTGAGCTGCAGAACAGGTATCACCTCGTCTGCTGCACAGAAACATTGCCTTTCTATTCCACCGAAGGCAGGAGAAGTATCGATGATACAGTAGTCAAAGACTTTTGCAAGGTCAGGAAGCAGGTCGGCTATGGCAAAAGGTTTGCCCATGGCCTTTGATTCCTGGTACTGGCGGAGACCTCCTCCAATCCCTGCTGTAGGAATCAGGAACAGGTTCTGTATCTCGGTCTGGTAAATACACTCCCCTAGCGGAGCTTCTTCGTTGAGAACATCTGCCAGTTCGTATTTTATCTGGTTGGAACCAATCCAAGCGGAACTGTTACCCTGAGGATCCGCATCAATGAATACGACCCTGTATTTCTTTGCAAGTTCAACTGCAACTGACACGCTGACTGAAGTTTTTCCTGTACCACCCTTCTGCAAGGCAAATGTCAATGTTTTCATAACCACTTTCTCCCGGTTTGCTACAGATTATATCTGTTTTTAGTGAAATCTTCAATTAGTTATTTAACTAAGATTTAATTAAATAACTAATTGATAACTAAAGTATAACTAAATCTTAGTTAAATTACAACTAAAATTACACTAAAAACTAACTAAATAACTAAATAGTGTATTAGTTTATTAGTGTTTGTTTAGTGAAAAAATCACTAACGTGAGGATTTGTTTTGAGCGATGTTTTTTACTTTTTTGATACTGGTTATTAATAGGGTGGTGAATCGATTATAGAGAATCCTCGTGCGTTTGGAGAGGGAGAGAAAATATCCTGAAATTTTGGAAAATAAGATTATTTGGAGTCTCTAAAAAACTGCATTTTTGGGAGATGTCCTATTTTCTGTTGCATTGCCAGGGAGGGGAGAATGCAATATGGTAAAGTCAGATATAAACTGTAGTACTTTTTTGCGCTGCAAAGATCAAAGATGAAAGATATACAGATATAAACTGTAGCAGATTACATCGAACAGGAACCGACTGTTCCAGTTGGTCCTGCTGATTTTGCCGAGAGGGGAGGGGAGAAGGCAATCGTTATTTAGTGAATGAAAGAAAAGGCTATGACAGATATTCCGATAAAAGTCGCCATGGAACCAAGTAGCTGGCTCTTGGCGTATTCAAACTTTCGTATTGCCCAGTAAAATCCAAATACAGTGAGAGCTCCTCCCACAACAAATGCCACGATAAAGTTCCATGTCTCTCCGCCAATGATTTTTTCCCAGAAAGGTCCCATTCCGATTGTTATAAAATGACCGAGCCAGTTACAAAGGAAGGCAAGGATGACAATTTGGATACCCCAGTTGAAAATCTTTTTGTAAAAGCCATAACCGATGAGGAGAAGGACTGGCAGTACCAGCGGTATGACTTCTACACTTTCCAGGCGGGTAAAATTGACAAAGACACCTTCGTCATATACTCCTAAGTGCCAGACTGCTTCTCCGATAGACTGCCAAAGGAATGTTCCGGAGAGAAACCCCATATAATAAGGTTTGTACAGATAATTATTCTTGGAATAGAGGCTTGCAAGGACTGCCATCAGCATGAACATTATAAAGGAGAATATTGCGTAGAACAGTCTGCCTGCTGTAGGGGAAGTCTGTTCTACTCCCTTGCTGACTGACGGCATCACTTCATTGCCTATGGAAACTACATTCATAAACAACAGGATCATTATTGCGATGATAGCTAGCTGTATGAGTATCGGTAAAAAATAGTTTTTTACAAGGCGCTTTGAAAGTCCGTCCTCAACTGGAGTTTCATCTTCCCAAAAGTTCATCATATATATCCTCCAACCATAATATAATGCAAAATCTCTATTTTTCTAGCTACGCCATCATATATGGAGTTTCAAGATTTTAGTAACAAGCTGTTACACGACGACAAAGCATGTTGTTACACGACGGCAAAACAAGTTGTTACACGACGGCAAAACAAGTTGTTACACGACGGTAAAACATGTTGTTACTTCGCTGTGTAACAAGTTGTTACTAAACGCGGTAAAACGAGTTGTTACTAACGCCAGTAAAACGAGTTGTTACTAGTTTTATAGAGGATATTGAAAAATTTCTTCTATGTAATATGTCTTTTATGGATATCTTTGGGGAAACAGGGTAGAAAGTACAAAAAGATATAAACTGTAGCAATTTTATTTGCGCAGATCGAGTAGGGGAGGTTATAATCTTTTCTATGCAGAATTTTCATCTTCCCACAAGGATATTTACAGTGCTTTTTGTCCACGTAGTACTGCTTCTTGTGATACTTACAGGTTACCTTGTCTTTTCCTTCAGGCTGAGCATGCAGAGCATAAATGTGTCTTCCCAGTTTTATGCAGACTTATATGCCGGTAACCTGGAGGGCAAAATCGAGAACGCAGATAAGATTCTTGAACGCATTGTATATGACAATAGCGATTATACTATCCTGAAAAGCTCAAGGAGCGAAGAAAGATACTATGCACTTGTGAGGATCAAGCAACTTCTGAAAACTTCTCTTGTGTTTGATGAGTATATAGACTTCATTGCAGTAGGGGAGTCTGACTACAAAAGTTTTCTTCTTGTAAACAATTCACCTGTAAGCTACACGTTAAGCCAGGAAGCAAAAAACTTTGTCCTTTCCTGTGCAGACAAAGGCAGAATCAAGTCATGCTGGGATATCAGGGAAATGGACGGCGAAAGCTATGTTTACAGGATGTTTGTGTGGCAGGGGAGTGCCATAGGAATATTCATCAAAAAAGATTCTTTCATGGACCTGGGGAACCAGATCAATGATGGGCGTAGTCATATGATGGTACTGACAGCTTCAGGAAGTTCATCTTCCATAACGGTGGGAACTACTGACATTACAAAAGGAAGGACAACTGCATTTGAGAGACCTCTTTCGGATGGAGATTTATCCCTTACGATATATGCAGATTATAAGGAAATCAAGAATCACCTTAGGGTTTCCCGGTATGTAATGATGGGATTTATTCTTCTGACATTTATCTACGGAATATATATGGCCCGTTTTATTGCCTCGGAGATAGTGAGATTGAGAATCAGGAGCTACGAAAAGGAACTGGAACTGAACCAGGCAGAACTGAAGACAATAAAGCTTCAGATACGGCCCCATTTTTTTCTCAATGCACTTACCACGATATCCAGCCTTAGCATGCAGAAGAACAATGAGGCTATCATAAAATACATAGATAATTTATCAAGCAACATACGCTATATGTTCAAAAGTGGACTTCACACAGTGAGCCTTAGGGAAGAACTCAACCATGTTGAAACGTATTTTGCGATGCAGGAACTAAAATATCCTGACTGCGTATTCTACTTTATCGAAAGTGACAACAGCCTTGACGATTATCCGATACCCCAGATGATAATTCATACTATAATAGAAAATGAATATAAATATGCGGTAAGTGTAGATAAGATGCTCAGTATAATCATCAAGTGTCACACTGTTGAGCATGACGGGGAAAATTGTCTCTGCATTGAAATAGAAGATGATGGCAAAGGTTATCCTGAAGAAGTCCTTTTGGATTTTGGATCCGGTTCCCTTAAGGACGGCAGTAGGGTAGGGCTATGGAGCATAAGAAAAATGATGGAAATAATGTATGGACAAAAAGACCTTTTTGTAATTGACAATGTAAAACCTCATGGATGTATAAACAGAATCATTGTACCGCCATGTGCAAAAAGCCAGGTCAATGAATAGATACAGGATAGGAATATGAATGTACTTGTAGTAGATGATGACATGGCAACAGTCCAGGTTATCAGGGACAATGTCAACTGGAAGAGTCTCAATATCAACAATGTGTTTGTAAGTTACAACATAGGCAAGGCAAAGGAAATCCTCAGCAAGGAAAAAATAGATATAGTAATAAGTGACATAGAGATGCCTCAGGGGTCTGGCCTGGATTTACTCAAGTGGTTTAGGGACATGGACATGAAAGGAGAATTTCTTTTTCTTACTTGCCATGAGAATTTCAGCTATGCCTCAGATGCTGTAAAGCTTCATGCGTTTGATTATATGCTTAAGCCTTTCAATGTATCTGCCATGGAAAAATCTGTCAAAAAGATTGTATCCAAAATCTCTGAGACGGAAGAAGCTAATTTAGTTCTGGAGACTCATCTTCTCAAAGAGTTCTATCAGTCTGTACTGGAAGGCAGGATTGACCGTAAAGTATACGAAGATATTCTTGGGCGCAATCTTGGTGTTACAGAGAATATGGAATATATCCTTGTTACTTCCCGCATAACAAATACACGGCTTGAAGAAGAACGCATGAACCACAGTATGTTTGTATTTATCCTTGAAAACCTCCACAACGAAGCTATCTTTGAAGGTGGATGCCTGTACAATATAAATACAACGGAAACTTCCAATTCCTATATCCTTGCCTGCCTCTGCCCTGCCCCACTACTTTCCCATTTGGAAACTCGTGTCAGGAATCTAATTCAATCGGTCAAGAACACCCTGAAAGTGAATATCAGTGTCTGCATCGGAGAACCAAGTCTCCTTACAGAAATATATGCAGTATACAAGAAACATCTGGCTCTCCTCTCGGATAGTCTCAGTTACAATGACAGTTACTTTTATGAGTTTACGAGGACTGAATCAACGGAGAATGACTCCATCATAATAGATACATCGGAGTTCAAGAAGCTGCTGATGGACAAGCAGAAACTTAAAATCATGAGCATACTCAAAAAGACTCTTTCCCAAAAGATGCAGGACAAATCCCTTACGGAGCTGATGCTTTTTACACTGAGGCAGACAATAACTCAATGCGTATATGAATGCTTTGCACTGTATAACGTGGATTCATCTTTGTTCATGTCATCAGCAGAAGATGTGGAGCTGACTGTAAGAGCAACGGAGTCGACCACTGATATGATAAGGTGGTGCAGTTATATAGTAGACTGTTTTATCGAGAGGGTAGAGGAAGAGCTTAACAGCGAATCAGATGTAGAAAAGATAAACAGATATATCCGCGAAAATTTCAAGAATAACATTGGCCGCTCGGAAGTTGCAGAATACATGCATCTGGCACCGGAATACGTCGCCAAACTTTATAAAAAAAAGACTGGCACTACCATCAAGGATTATCTTAACGAATACCGCATAAGCGAATCCAAGCTTCTCTTGCAGAACCCATCTTTGAGAGTCAGTGATATATCTGACATGGTAGGCTTTGAAAGTTTTACTTATTTTTCTACGATATTCAAGAAATATACAGGTATGAGTCCCAACGAATACCGTAAAAGTCTTAAAATTTAAAGTTTATATCTTTTTTTTTAAGGAATGAGGAAAAAAAGTCCCTTATGATTGAATATACAAGGGAATCTCTAAAAATTGCAATTTTTAAAATTGCAATTTTTAGAGATGGCGTATTCATCATATCGGAGGTAAATTGATGAAAAAGTTGATAAAGACTATTGCAAGTGGAATGTCAGCACTCTTACTGACATGTATGCTCCTTGGCTGCGGCAAGTCAAAGGATAATGGCACTTCAGGAGTTAAGTATGATAAAGTCACATATGCTTATTGTGTGTTTACAAACATACCGACAGAAGCAGATCTTGATGTTGTAGAAGAACAGATCAATTCCATTACAAGGGACAAAATCGGAGTTGAAGTAGAACTTTTGCCTATCTCAATTGCAGAGTACAATAATAAAGTAAGTCTTGCTCTCCAGGGTGGCGAAAAGATAGATATCTTCCAGTCGTTGGGAAACTTCGGAAACTGTGTATCTTCTGAAATGACATATGATCTTACAGATCTCATCGAAAAATACGGAAAAGAGACAAAGGTTCTTGAAGGCCAGGATTGGCTCAATTCCTGTGCATCCGGCGGAAGAATCTATGGTATCCCGACTTATAAACCTGTAGCACTTACTCCAATGGTTATCTACAGAAAAGATATTGCAGAAGCCCTCAATCTTGATATGACAAAAGTAAACTCCCTTGAGGATGTTACTGCTGTATTGCAGAAAGTAAAGGATGCTTATCCTTCAATGACACCTTTGGCTCCGACTCAGGCTGGCAGCATCGGTACAGAATTAAATATGCGGGAAATAGACTATCTCAATGATGATTTCTATACTCCAGTGGGAGTTCTTATCGGAAATGATCTTAAAGTTCAGGATGTTTATTCTTCATCTGAGTTCAGGAAAATCTGTGACTTTGCATATGGACTCCAGCAGAAGAACCTTATCATGAAAGATGCTGCCACTACGACAACAATGGCAGCTGATGCAATGAGCTCAGGCAATTACTTTGCATATCTTGCTTCTTACAGTTACCCTGAAGAAGATACTGCAGCAAGCCTCCAGGCACAGTTCAGTGAGTTCCCTATTGCAGCAAAGATAATCGGCGATGCATATCTTTCAACATCAGACCTTAACGCAGTAAGCTGGATGATTGCTTCCACAACAAAAGTTCCTGAAGCTGCCATGAAATTCCTTAACCTTACATTTACAGACAAAGATGTAATCAACTCAATCATCTATGGAGTGGAAGGCAGAGATTATATCATGCAGGATGGATTCGTAGCATATCCAGAAGGACAGTCTGCATTTACAGTTCCTTATTCAGCTCAGCTTAGCTGTGGAACATTAGGCAACTTCTTCCTTATGTATCCTACATTAGGTACAGACCCTGCTTCCCTTGAATGGGAACTTGAACAGAACAGGGTTGCCAAGACATCACCAGCTATGGGATTTACATTTGATTCTTCAAGACTCAAGACTCAGTATACAGCAGTAAAGAACGTAATTGCCCAGTATCTTCCAGGTCTTGTATGCGGAAGCCTCAATCCTGATACAGAGATAACAAAGTTTGTCAGTGCACTCAACGATGCTGGATATCAGGATATCCTCTCTGAAAAGCAGCGACAACTTGATGAATGGGTAAAGGCATCAAGATAATTATTTGGGAGTAACATTATGAAATCAATAAAGGCAAATAAAGATAACATAGCTCTCTTTATGATTGCATTGCCTGGCATTATATATCTTATCATCAATAACTATATCCCTATGATGGGAATATTCCTTGCATTCAAGAAATTCAGTTTCTTTAAGGGAGTATTCGGCAGTTCCTGGTGTGGCTTGGATAACTTTACGTTCCTTTTCAGAACCAAGGATGCGTGGATAATGACCCGCAATACATTGTTGTACAACGTTGCCTTTATTGTATTGGGTACAGTGTTGTCAATTTTCGTAGCTATATTGCTATGTGAGCTTGGCGAGAAGATGAGAGTCAAGTTTTTTCAGTCAGCGTTGCTCTTGCCAAATCTATTGAGTTGGGTTGTAATAAGTTTTATTGTGTTTGCATATCTTAATGCAGATACAGGGCTTGTAAACAACAGCATCATGGCAAAGCTTAATCTTAAACCTGTATCCTGGTATTCCAAAGCCAGTGCATGGCCTTATATTCTTGTGTTTACATATATGTGGAAGAATATTGGTTATCAGTCTGTTGTGTATATGGCAAGTATAAGTGGAATTGACAAATCCATATACGAAGCCTGTACAATAGACGGAGCTGGCAAGATAAAGCAGATATTCAGCGTTACCTTGCCAATGCTGAAACCTACAATCATAACACTTGTACTTATGTCCATAGGACGTATCTTCTATTCTGACTTTGGGCTTTTCTATCAGGTACCACAGAACTCAGGTGCATTGTTCAGTACGACACAGACTATTGATACATATGTATATAGAGGACTTATGGAACTTAATGATGTGGGAATGTCTGCTGCTGCAGGATTCTATCAGTCTGTGGTAGGGTTTGTGCTTGTACTTGCTGCAAACTTTATTGTAAGTCGTATAGATAAAGACAACGCATTGTTCTAGGAGAGTAATGTCATGGTAGAAAGTAGAAAATTCAACACAGTAGCAACTATTATCCTTGCAGTATTTGCAGCCATTGCACTTCTTCCTGTGCTGCTTATAATAATAGCTTCGTTTTCGGCAGAGAGTTCCCTGCTCAAGAACGGATACAGTTATCTTCCGGAATCATGGAGCCTTGATGCATATTACTATATGATCAAGCAGGGAGTGACAATTCTCAGGAGCTATGGAATTGCCATTCTTGTAACTACAATCGGTACAACATTAAGCATCGTATTATCTGCAATGCTTGCATATCCTATGAGTCGAAAATCGTTCAAATATCGCAATGCCCTTGCATTTTTTGTATTCTTCACTATGCTGTTCAATGGTGGAATCGTTCCGTCATACATCATGTGGACAAGATTGTTCCATATCAAGAATACAATATGGGCACTTATCGTACCAAACTATCTCGTATCGGCATTTAATGTAATTCTCATCAAGAATTATTTTGCCACAAGTATACCAGATTCTCTTATAGAATCAGCAAAGATAGATGGGGCAGGTGAGATCCGTATATTTTCCAAGATAATGTTTCCGCTAGCAAAACCTGCCATAGTAACGGTAGCTCTCTTTGCAGGACTTTGTTACTGGAATGACTGGAACAACGGATTGTATTACATCACCAACGAAAAACTTTATAGTATCCAGCTTTTGCTGATGAAGATAATGAATAATATTCAGGCTCTCAGAGCCAATACAAATGCTTCCTTGTTAGGTACAGGAGCCGTTGAACTTCCTGGTACTTCAATAAGGATGGCAATGGCTGTAGTAGGTATTCTGCCGATTCTTGCAGTATATCCTGCAGCACAGAAATATATTATAAAAGGCATCGTAGTCGGTGCAGTAAAGGGGTAAAAAATGTCCAGCTTTAATTGTGAATTCTATGCTAAATCTCTATCCAGGGCAGTAAATTTTGTGGTTGTATCTGCAAATGATGTACCTGATATGATGAGGGCCGGCAACAAAAACTTTGACCGCAAGCCTAAAACAGTGCTTCTCCTTAACGGATACAGCTCAAGCCAGAATGACTGGGTGCGTAATACTCCCCTTGGCTTGCTTGCAGTAAAATACAACGTAAACTTTGTCATACCGGCAGCAGAAAACTCGTTCTATCTCGATCTCAAAAGCAGCACCCGTAAGTATGCGACATATGTTGCCAAAGAACTTCTGGAATATGTAAACATGACATTTGGCTTTGATATCAGCAGGGAGAATACAATCGTTGCAGGACTCAGCATGGGTGGATTTGGAGCAATTCATTCAGGCCTTCAGTTTCCTGAGCAGTTCAGCAAGGTAATTGCTTTGTCTTCGGCCCTGATAATCCATAATATCAAGGATATCCAGCCAGGCTTTGTAGATGCAATCTCTACATACGAATATTATGATGATATATTTGGGCCTCTTCCTGAACTTGTAACTAGTGACAAAAATCCGGAAACCCTTGTACTCAAGAATCTGGAGAAGGGAATAAAGATGCCTGATCTATATATGGCAGTAGGAACAGAAGACTTCCTTTATAAAGAAAATCAGCTCTACAGGAACTTCCTTACTGAACATAATGTAGACTTTACATATCATGAAGAAAAAGGTGTACATGATTATGTATTCTGGAATAAATATATAGACCTTGGCCTGGAGTGGGCATTGAGCGATGACAAATAACGAAGTGATAAAAAAGATAATGGCTCTTCATCCTTATGAAGAAAACTACGAAGGATGTGACGGATACAAGTCCGGTAGCGCAGATGATGAGTGTACAGGGGTCGCAGTAGCACTTGTTCCTGATCTCCATGTGCTTGAAAAAGCAAAAGAAGCAGGATGTAATCTTGTTCTCGTCCATGAGCCAACAAATTATGAGGGACCAGATTATCCTGAGTGGCATGAAGATTATGCAAATACAGTCTATGATGAGAAATACGATTTTATCAACAAAAATAAGCTGACCATATATCGTGACCATGACCATATGCACATGCAGGATGATGATGCAATATTTTATGGTGTTATCAGGGAACTTGGTTGGGAGCCTTACTATAAGGAAGACAAAGGTAAAAAACTGTTTTATTACCCATTTGAGATTCCGGAGACAACAGTTCACTCCCTTATAGAAGAGCTAAAGGCAAAGCTTAATCTTGATACAATCAAGATGCTTGGTAATGCCGATGACAAGATAACCAAAGTTGCTTTGGTAGGACACCTTTGTCCCAACTGTTTTTCTACGGAAGGAATTAAGGAAGACGGTTATTTTCATTCCTATTCCGCCGATATTATCAAGGCAATGGACAGAGATGGAATCCAGGTAATTATTCCTGGAGAAATTGTGGAGTGGACAACATTGTCTTACATCAGGGATTCTCTGTATTTTGGCCATAAAAAAGCTTGTCTTAACATAGGACACTTTAATCTTGAGGAACTAGGCATGAAAGACTTTGCCAAAGTAATCGACAGAACTCTCGGTGGAAGTGTCCCTGTAAAATACATAAGGACAGAAGACGAGTATAAGTACCTTTAAGTCTTGAATGCAACAAGGCCGTCTGTGCGGCTCTTTTTATAGGAGGATTACAAAAAATGAAACTTTCACCTGTATTTTGTGACAATATGATACTGCAGCGTGATATGGAACTATCAGTTTGGGGCACTAGCGATGTGGAAGAAGATATCAGTGTCAGTATAAATGGCAATCTGATAAAAAATGTACACATAACACAGGGAGAATTTGTTTTTACGCTTCCTCCGCAGAAGGCTGCAGAAAATGTAACTCTCGCAATCGGTGACACAGTGTATGATAACGTGGACATTGGAGACGTATACATTGCAAGTGGTCAGAGCAACATGGAGTTCCTGTTGGAATATGAGGAGCACTATGATACAGAAAAGAATGCTGCAGAAGATGAGCATCTCCGTATGTATACAGTAGGGCGATATTCATATCAAGGTCAAAAGGAGAAAGGCTATAAGTCCCATAATGAATGGGATAAGTGGTATAGTTACACTAAGGACCATAGAGGCAACTTTAGTGCTGTAGCCAGTTACTTTGCTAAGGAAATAAGAGCAGAAACTGGCGTCCCTGTAGGAATAATAAACTGCTCATGGGGTGGAACAATTGCGATAGCATGGACAAGTCCTGATTATATAAAAGATGATCCGATCTATAAGTCTCAGCTGGAATATGCATCATACCTGGATTCATTAGTCGATAAATATGACCTCGCAGAAGCAAAGGAGCAGTTTAGAAAGAGTCAGGCAGTTCCTGAAGCAAAGGAAGGTGAACGTGCTATAATGACACAGGTTTTGGATCCTCAGACAGCTTCAAAGGTGTTCCCTCCGATGGATATTCCTAAGAAAATACTTGAAACTGGAATTGCAAATGTTTCCGATTTGCTCTTTCGTGCCAAGGACGATCCCAATTATCCTTCCAGTCTGTATGAACTTATGCTTATGAATATAGCAGGTTACAGCTGTAAGGGTGTCCTCTGGTATCAGGGAGAAAGTGATGAGGATCATGCAGGAGATTATGGTAAGCTGCTTACTAATCTCATAAACTGCTGGCGAGAGACATGGATTAGCCGTAATCCTTCCCAATTGACACTTCCATTCATTATTGCCCAGCTGGCTCCATATGGAACATGGATGGGCGGTACTGGAGCTAATTATCCTGTACTGAGACAGCAGCAGCAGAATGTTGCAGACTCTGTAAGTGATGTGTATATGGCAAGTATCGGTGATATTGGTAATGTATATGACATTCATCCAAAAGATAAACAGAGTGTAGGACACCGTTTTGCTCTCCTTGCATTAAGTCGCATTTATGGATGTGATGTTATCAGTGATGCACCAAGAGCTGTAAGAGCCAGTGTAGATAGCAGTGATAAAAGAATTATCTGTATAGAGTTTGACAATTGTGAAGGGCTATATATAAAAGAATCAGACTTTACTACATATAATGGCTTTGATATATCTGCTACAGAATATAATCCGCCAGTTACGGGAGGTGTATGCGGATTGAAGATTCTTTGTGGGGACAAGATTGTTGAAGGTTGTGAATGTACATGCAGCGTAAAAAACAACACCCTTGTAATCAGTTTAAAAGACTGCCCTGAGAATATACAGAAATCTTACAGAGTGGAGATGGGGCAGTCAGCTTACTACAGAATAAATCTGTATAATAAAGCTGGGCTTCCTTGTTTGCCGTTTGTCATTGATGCAAAATACTAATGCAGATTGAGAGATAATATATGAAAAAACTATTTGATATCAATGTAGTGTGTACAAGTTTTGAATGTGTCAAATCTACAAAAGGGCAGATCAATATGATAGGCTTTACAGGAGACTGCCATTGTGATTTCTTTGATGGAAAGATAATAAGTGGTGGGGTAGATACACAGAAGTTTATTAGTGGAGAGCCTGGTACTTTGTCTGCGAGATATATTCTTGATGGCACGGACAAGACCGGCAAATCAACTCGTATCTTTATCGAGAACAACGGAGTCTGTGACAAGGATGGAAAGGTAACAACCCATCCTGTGATATATACAGATAATCCTGACTTGGCATATTTGTCTGAGATGTACATTACAGGTACCGTTGAAGGTAGAGATGACAAAGTGACAATAAGTTTTTTTGCCTGACAAGTTGCTTTTAGTGCATATTCTCTGTATAGTTTGTCTGTATGAATATGGAAAATATAGACAAACTTACAGAACAGGTAAATGAACTTCTTGCAATTTATGACAAGACAGATCCAATCAAAAAAGACGGAACTTTCGATGCTGAAGCAGTAAAGAATACAACCATTGAGATGATTGATTATATAGTAGAGGATGACAGAAAGCAGCTTCTGAAGGACTGGCTTGAGTCCCATGAATACTGGACAAGTCCTGCATCAACAAGATTCCATGGCAATGTCAAAGGAGGGCTTGCTGCACATTCATTGATGGTAGCAAGGCAGTCTTTGTACTTTGCTGTTCAGTTTGCAAATAATTATCTTACAAGTAAAGTTTCAGATATGTTTGAATATACTGCATTTGATGTATTTATAGCGGCAATAGCTCATGATTTTTGTAAGTCAGGAAGCTATCAGACGGAACACAAAAAGACCAAAGACTATCAGGGAAACTGGGTATATTCAAGTTATTACAAGACAAAGACAACCAACCGTAATCTTGGTCACGGTAATGAGTCCGTGCTGCTTGTGCTGGAAATATTCCCAGAACTGCTTGCAAGACGTCATGTACTTGAAGCCATCAGTAGACATATGGGATTTAGTGATCTTACTGACACTGAAATGCTGAACTATACTAACATGTTGCAGAATCCCCTTGTCCTCCTTATCCAATTGGCAGACCAGAGTGCTGCTGCCTGGTGGGATATATAAAACCTCATGAACTTTTAGTATAAAGTTGCTGAAGTTTTGATTCATAGTTCAGTTACTTTATACCCAAAACCTCACAAGGTTCCAGCTGATACCTCGTGAGGTTTAGACTCATAGCTCACGAGGTTTACACCTTAAAGTTCATGAGGTATAGCCCTATAACCTCGTGAACTCTACACCTATAAGTAGCTGAGGTTTGACCCCATGACCTCGTGAACTAATTGTTCCATGTAATTTATGTAGCTCGACTGGCCAATGGAATACTTGCCGTTTTTGATGATAACCACTGCTGATATTTGAACATTTTTATAGGATTTGCCATAATAATGAGAGGAGATAAATTATGAGTATTACTGTAAATATTTATTATACAGGAGAAAATGGTTCAGCTCGTAAGTTTGCTGAGGAGATGATTTCAAGTGGAACTGTAGATGCAATCCGAAGGGAGAAGGGAAATATTCGTTATGATTATTTTTATCCGGTTGATGATGCAGAAACTGTACTTTTGATTGATAGCTGGGAAAATCAGGAAGCAATAGATGTTCATCATGCATCTTCCATGATGGATACAGTTTTTAAATTAAGAGAAAAATATAATCTCCATATGAAAGTAGAACGGTATATATCAGATGATGAGATACCGGAGACAGACAAGAAGTTTATTAAAAAATGATTTTTTTTCTGTAAACCAGTTTGATAGAGGGATAAACGTAGTTAAATATGTACGCTAAGCCCTCTAAACTGCTGATTTAAAGTTATTTACCCCCTCCTAAAATTGACCAATTTGGCATAAACTGTATATTTAACGACATAACTTGCACCCCACCCATCAAAAAAGCCATGTTATAATTTTTGAATACAATGTACATATTTCAAATGTATAAATAACAATGGGGTTAAAGATGAAAAAACAAAGCATGAACAAGTCAAATCGCTGGCTTGGACTTGTAGGAACCGCTGTACTTGTAACAACTCTTGTTGGAACAGGAACTACAATTGCTTTCCAGCAGGAAGGCGAAATCAATCACGCGCTTGGGATAGAAAGTGTTGGAGGAACTCACGGTAACACAGAGTTTGCTGAAGACGGTGTACCAACAGATGACAGCTATGCAAAATATATCAAAGCTGCTTACGAATTCTGTGAGCAGGAAGAAGAAGAAGGAAGTGTTCTTTTGTACAATAAGAACAATGCTCTTCCATTGTCAAACTCTGAACGCAATGTAACTATTTTTGGTAGGGGAAGTATTGATCCTGTATTCCGCAGTACTGCAGGTGGTTCTTCTACAAATAAAGAATATCAGAAAACTCCGGCTGATGCTCTTAGAGATGCTGGTTTTAACTTAAATCAGACTGTTCTTACTGCATATAATAACGCACATGTTACAGAAGCAAGAAGTACTTCAACTGTAGGAGAATACGATGCTTCTATATTTAATGCTGACTTAGAAAAATCTTATGATTCGTATGCTGATGTTGCCTTTGTAACTCTTTCTCGTTTTGCTACAGAAGGTATTGACCTTGACATGGTTAATGCCAAAGGAAAGAGAATGCTTGAACTTGATGATAACGAAAAGGCTATTTTCGAGAACATCAAGAGCTCTGGAAAATTCAAAAAGACTGTAGTCATATTGAACTCTGTCTTTGCGCTGGAATTAGACTGGATCGAAAAGTATGATGTTGACGCAGTTCTTTGGGTTGGTAACCCAGGATTCTACGGTATGCCAGGTGCAATTAGGATTGTAACAGGTGACGTTAATCCTTCTGGACATACAACTGTTACCTTTGCCGCTAATTCACTCTCAGCTCCATCAGCTGAAAACTTTGGACTTCATAAATATGATTATGGAAAGAATGCTCCTCGCGAAGCTGGTGAAAACTTTGTAAGCTACAATGAAGGTATTTATGTAGGTTACAGATACTATGAAACACGTTACGAAGATTCTGTACTTGGAAGAGGAAATGCTGATTCATCTGTAGGAGCTAAGGCATCTACATCTGGCTGGAACTATGCTGATGAAGTATGTTTCCCATTTGGATATGGACTTTCTTATACAACATATGATTATCATATGGATAGCCTTGTATATGATGAACCTTCTGATTCATATAAAGCAACTGTAACTGTTAAGAACACAGGTGCAAGAGATGGTAAGGCTACTGTACAGCTTTATGTTCAGTCTCCATATACAGAATATGACGTGACAAATGGAGTTGAGAAGTCAGCTATCCAGCTTTTGGGATATGACAAAGTGGAAGTAGAGGCCGGAAAATCAGAAACTGTTGAAATTACTGTTCCTGGTTACTTTATGGCTTCTTATGACAGACTTGGTGCAAAGGGATATATCCTTGATGCAGGGGACTACTATTTTGCTGTAGGTAACGGTGCTCACGAAGCCCTCAACAATATTCTTTCTGCCAAGTACGGTGAAACTGTAAAGGGAAAGCTTGTTGACGAATCAGGTAATGTAGTCAGCGGAAACACAAGTGCAGTTGCAAAATGGACAACTCCTAATACAACCGTTGACAAGACTAAGTATCGTAAATCTCGCTACAACGCAAATGTTGATGTAAAGAATACATTTGATGATGCAGACGTAAACTACTGGTTGAATGATAATGAAAAGATTACATATCTTTCCCGTTCTGCCTGGGATACAACTTATCCAAAGACATTAAACACTATTACAGTTAATGACAAGCTCTACAAAGGTTTGAATATGCAGACTTATGTAAAGTCAGAAAATGCTAAACATGTTTCAGACTTTAAGCTTGGTGTAACTCTTGACGAAAAAATCGACTTTATCGATATGAAGGGAGTTGCATTTGATGATCCAAAATGGTATGACTTCCTTTCTCAGCTTACTCTTAACGAACTTCTCATCAATATGGGTGACTCCAAGGGTATCAAAGCTGTTAAGGCTGTTAACAAGCCAGGTTGTACAATTGTTGATGGTCCTGAAGGCATGAATGGTCAGTTCAAGTATGGTGACCGCCGCAATTGTACTGGTTGGGCAACACTTCCTGTGGTAGCTGCTTCTTGGAACCACGACTTGCAGACCAGATTTGGGCAGATGTATGGAGAAGATGCCTTGTATGCTTCTATTCCAATTGCATACGCTCCAGGTGCTGATACTCTCCGCTCTCCATATTCTGGACGTACATCTGAATACTTTGCAGAAGACGGTGTCCTCAGTTATTATGCAGCTAAGAACGTATCTCATGGTATGCGTACAAAAGGTCTTATCGGTACTGTAAAGCACTTCTTCTTGAATGAACAGGAATCTGGTCGTCAGGGTATTTCTACATACTCAAATGAGCAGGCTATCCGTGAAATATACATGAGAGCATTTGAAGGTTCTCTTGCAGAAGGTGATTCTCTTGGTGTTATGACAGCATATAACCGTATTGGTACAATGTATGCAGCAGCAAGTCAGGGTATCCAGCACATTCTCCGTGATGAGTGGACATATGGTGGATATATTATTGATGATGCACTTTCTGCTTCTGCTTATTCTTCTGCACCAGAAATGCTTATGGCAGGAAACAATATCTTCTGTCTTGATACAGCTCGCCCTGCAATGATCGAAAAGCTTATCCTCAGTACAGATGATGGTGATCTTCTCGAAAAGGTTATTGAATCTAACCACTACTTGTATTACATCATGTTAAAGTCATCTATGGGTGGTGCTGATGCATCTGAAATCGTTGTTTCTGATGCAATGCCATGGTGGCAGATTGTACTCAGAGTCCTTGATGTGACTGTAGTTTTACTGTTGGTTGGAGCACTTGCAATGTATGTTCTTCATACATATACAAATGTTTTTACAAAGAAAGAAGACAACTCCTCTAGTAATAAGAATTAATGGAGATAGGATCAATGTTAGAACGCAAAAAAAATAAATCTATCGGTAGTTACTTGTGTTTGGTAGCTGCATTTGTGGCACTGGCTACTGCTATATGTTTCTTGTTGACTCAAAAGACAGCTGCACCTTTGGGACATACAGGTTCCTTGCCGGGTATGGTACTTATTGTTGGTGCTGTACTTTCTATCGTAATGTACTTTGTACCTGTAAGATTTGGTGCATTGATTCAGGCTGTAATATATAATATTGCTCTTTATCTTGTAGTTGTACAGTTATACTTTGTATTTGCCGATGTCATTAATCATGTAACTTATGCTGGCGGTAATCCAGGTCTTTGTGTGTTCTATATGGTTGCAACCTTTGTTGCTGCTCTTCTTTGTATAGTTGCCTGCTTTATGAAGCAGACAAAGGATGAAGAAGAAGTTAGCATCAAGAGTGACGTAATAAAATGCCTTGCATTTGCTTGTTCTGCTTTTGTTGCCATATTCTGCCTTTCCCGCGTAGATTCAACTACAGCAACTAAGTCTTCTGTAAATGTAGCTGGTGCAAAAGATTCATTTACAATGAAGGTTACAGATAACAAGTTTGCAGACATGTCAATCGAAGAGCTCGGAAAGATCTCCCGTACAGAATGGGAATCAAAGAGTGAAGTTGCATATTTCTTTGAAGGACAGTATACAGAAGGATTTAGTACAATCGTTGACCCTGCATGTCTTGATTTGTACTGTCTCAAAGACGGTTCAATGTATGGTTCCTTCTCTGGACCTGCAACATCTGTTGGATTAGATCAGGTTATGTATGTATACGGATACTGGTATAACTACAATGAAGACAATGAGAGAAACTTTGTTGTCCACATCACAGGAACTCAGGATCCTATATCAGGCACAACACGTCCAGTTAATGTAGAAGGTGGAGAAGATGCCGATGTATTTATATTTGATACAAATCACGGTGCTTATTCCCTCGAAGCAAGTCTGAGCTTTGGTGTATTTGGTGGAGCAATAACTCGTAATATCAATATCTATGGTATGCCTTATGCAGCAACAAGTACTATTAGTATTGATTCATCTAATCTTCGTACATTCTATACAGGTGATGTATTTAATCCAGGAGAACTGGTTGTTTCAACAGTACGTGCCAATGGTTCCAAAGAATCCATCTGGGGTGGTCGTCTTAGTTATGCAGGGTTTGACTCTAAGACAACAGGAACAAAGAAAGTTACAGGTACATTCCTTGGTAAGTCTCAGACATTTGATGTTAAGGTTGAAGATCTTGTTACAGAACAGTTTACAGGTACATATGAATTGGTAATGGGAGATGCTCCTGTTGCTATGGATGCAAATCTCTTGATTGACTACTCTCATAAAGTTATATCAATTGCATCTGTAAATGGGTATCCTGCTATTTCTGGTGTTATTCTTGATGCTACAGAAAATGTTGTCACTGCATCATTGAACGGAAGCCAGAGTCTTGAAATTGTTCTTTCCGGTAGCAAATATGCTAGAAGTGCATCAATTCCTGCCCATGATGAAGTTGTTTCAGGATGGTTTGGAAACACAACATACTCAATTGGAAAGAGTAGTTTTGGACCTCAGAAATAAATATTAACTAAAAAAATTATAGTTAAAAACATTATAATCCAAAGAAGGTGTCGGTATATAATTATTACTGGCACCTTTTTTATTAAACCATGTATGTGTTTGCTGTCATAAAGTCCGACATGTCATGAGGTAAAAGTTCATATATAAAATTTAAGTCTATCGAAATGACAGTGTATATGTGACAGAGTCATAATATGATTTTGACAGTACCAAATGTTACGTTTAATACTGTCAAATACCCTATATAGACAGTATCAAACAGGTGCTTTGGTACCATCAAACGACAACTATGAGTGGGTCATGTTGATACTGTAAAATTATCTATGTCTTTATCGTGAAATAAATGGAATAGTGTTATATACTTTGGATTATAGAGGTTTATTATAAATATGAAAGTGTTCCACAGTATTCGGTTTGGTTTGTTCATTACGTTTACATTGATTGTTCTTGTATCTGTTTCCTTCATTGGTGCAATGTCTTACGGTAGTACCAAGGCAATAATCGTTGAGTCAGTTTATATGGAACTGTCCAATGTTGCGGATAAGCTTGGAGGGCAGATAAACTCTCTTAATACGACTGAGTTCAAAATGCTTCATGGTCTTGCAGAGCTTCCATTTCTTAGGGATGACAACATAAGTCTCAAAGAAAAAAATGATATTTCTCTTAACGTTGCGTCAATGGATAGGGAGCGATATGCGGATGTAACTGTCTTTAATGACAAGGGTGGAACTTTTATGGGGGATTTCTATATTGAATATCCTGATGCACCTCATGTAGCTTCTGCCTTGAACGGTGTTGATTATGTAGTTCCTCCATTCCCAAATGAAGAAAACTTTTTCTTGTGCTATGGTGTTCCTATTTACAATTATGATAATAAGGTATCTGGGCTGATTGGAGCAATTGTTCAGGGGTTTTATTTGACGGACCTTGTTACGGAACTTTCAGAAGGTGGAAAATATACTCCTGTTATTGTGGATCGTTCCAGTGGAATTATTATTGCCCATCCTGACAGGGATGTGGTTCTTGGTGCAACTAATATATCAGATTCGGCTTTTGGTAGTGATTCGGAAACTGTCAATCGTATAATGTCTGGTGAACGTGATTTGTATGAATTTATTGATACAAATGGTGTTAGAATGGTATGTTCTTACGCTCCAGTTGGGGATACTTGTTCATGGAGTGTACTGTGTGCTGCACCTTATGATTCATATTATGCAGGCATGAAGACATTTGGGTTTATAATCCTTTTGGTAAGTATCGGAACTCTTGTTGTTGCAAATGTATTGGCCTTTATTATTGTTTCTAAGATTGTAAAGCCTTTGACTTCCCTAAAGTCTGCCTTTGCAGACCTTGCTTCCGGTAATGCAGATCTTTCCAAGAGAATAAATGTAAATAGCCAGTCAGAAGTTGGAGATGCGGTTGAAAGCTTTAATGTATTTACCGACAAGCTTCATGGCATCATGGTCGATATGAAAGGTGCAAAGGAAAATCTTCTGCTTGCTGGAGAGGGACTTGATTCTAGTACAAAGGATACCAGCGGTTCAATTACAGAAATCCTTGATGTCATAGAAAATGTAGACCGTGATATGAGAGATCAGTCCCAAAGTGTTGTCAGTACAGCCAATTCTGTAAATGCTATTGCAAAGAGCATTGAATCTTTGGAACAGATAATTGAGAGTCACAGCACAGGTGTTGAAAAAGCTAATGCGTCTGTTGAGCAGATGGTTGGAAACATCAATTCCGTAAATCAAAACATTGAAAAGATGTCCAATTCCTTTGCAGAACTTTCCCGCTATGCCCAGGAAGGCTCCAGGATACAGTTTGACGTCAACGAAAAGATAGAGCAGATCAGGAATCAGAGTGAAACCTTGCAGGAGGCCAACTCTGTGATTGCTTCCATTGCTGAGCAGACAAATCTCCTTGCTATGAATGCAGCAATTGAGGCTGCCCATGCAGGAGAGGCAGGTAAGGGATTTAGTGTTGTTGCTGATGAAATTCGTAAGCTTTCTGAAACTTCTTCTTCAGAGTCCAAGACTATCGGAGAGCAACTTAACAGCATTTCTGCATCGATAGAAGGTGTTGTTGAGGCGTCTGGTAAGTCAAGTTCTGCTTTTAGCGTTGTAACTTCCATGATTTCCCAAACAGATGAACTTGTTTCTCTTATCAGGAGCTCCATGGAAGAACAAGATGCTGGTTCCAGACGAATAAGCGATGCCTTGCACGAAATGAATGACAGTACAATGGAGGTTCGTGCTGCAGGAAGCGAAATGTCTAGGGGTAACAAGCAGATTCTTGAGGAAGTTAAGCATCTTGAGGATACTTCTAATTCCATGAGCTCTTCTATGGGAAAAGTGACAAGAAGTGCGGAAAAGATTAAGGAAAATGGAAGTGTTCTTTTTGATATAGCAGATAAACTCAAGAGTTCCATTGAAAATATGGGAAGTCAGATAGATAACTTCCAGGTATAGGAACATTAGAAAAAAAGAATAATCTTATCGCCGGCTTTGCCATGGCCAAATGTAGCTGACTGGTAAAGGCGAAATATGTCGGTGTGTGTATTGAGGTGCATGGAGTAAGTTCCATGCACCTTCTTTTTTTTATTCTCGAGGAAGGAGATATCCTACAAGATAATTATCTGTATTGATATACTTTTGGGCCACAGTATTGAGATTTTCTGCTGTTACAACCTGGAGAACTTTTTTGTAAGTCTTTATATAGTCTGTTGGATACTCACAATCTATCAAAGTTTCTGGTATAACAGTATTTAAGTAAAATTTATTTTTTTTGAGTTGACCTTCCATATCTCTAAGATAAGTTTCTTTAAGGGTATCAATATAGCTTTGGTCTACAACCTCACTTGCTATTAAGTTCAGCTGATTTACCAATATTTGAGTCAGTTCTTCTGCGCGTATAGGATCACAGCTAAAGTTTACAGACATATAATATCCACTGTTGTTTTCTTCCAAAAATCCTGCGCTGGTGTTTATTCCATAAACACCACCCTGATCTTCTCGAATTACTTCCCGTAGCTTAATGTTAAGCAAATATCTGAATAGATTAAAAAGAATATCTTGTTCAAATTTTTTTTCTGGATCTGATACAACTTCATTATCGCCTCTCATTGTAAAGAATACATTACAGCGATTTTCTGTCTGTGTATTAGATATAACTTTTGTTATTCCCTCTGGCAGTCGGTATCTTTCGTATATAGGATTTTCTTTGTTATCAGGATCGGTAGACATGCTTCCAAGATAAATACAGCACATATCAATAAGAGATTTTTCGTTAAAATCTCCTACAAATACATATGTAAAATCTGCAGGATTAGCAAATCTCTCACGATAGACTTTTTCTGCTATATCCTTGTCTAGTTTATTGTAGGCATTCATATCAAAAGGCTTGTATCTTATACTGTTATCAAAAATTATATCATTTAGCTTTTTGGCCCACTCATCACTAGGCTTTGTTCCCCAAGCTTTGGCACTTTTATATAGATTTTCTCTTACAATCTCCCAGCCCTCATCAGTAAACTGAGGCATAGTTGTAAATAGATATATCTGCTGAAAAAGACACTCCATGTTTTCTGGTTTGTTTATAAAATAGCCAGAAAATCCTTCACTATAACTATTAATACCAATACTTAAGCTACAGTTTTTATTGCTAACTACATTTATCATCTGATTATAGTCTAGACCATTAACACCTGAGTAAACGGCATAGGCTGGACCATAAGAAGATGATAAATACTCATCATCAGTTATTAAGGATGTTCCACCGTTACTAAAAGAATGAAAGTATACGGTATTTTTTTCAAAGTTTGTCTTTTTTACCAGTATGCGGATTCCATTGTCAAGATAGTACTCTGTAACATCAAGATCTTTATATTTGTTCTTCTTTGCAACTCTACCTTTTGTTACAGGTCTATCCATTAACTTGTCAGCAATCTGTGAACTTTCGACAGGTTTAAGCTCTGTGTTGTGATAATTGTTCCAGATATCTTCTAACTGGCTTTGTGTAAGTTCAAGCTTATTTTCTGGGGCTACAATGAGAAGACGATTCCCACGATCTGTTATATAGGAACTTGTAATGTAGTTTATATAAGATGTATCAATCTGAGAAAGGCATTTTTTATATAAGACATAGTAGTCATCTTCACTCATGTAAACGCTACCTGTTAATACATGGTCTACAATTGAACCAATATAGCTGCTTGATGTTATACTGTCCTTTCTTGTGTAGTTTTGCTCCACGCTGGATAAAAAAACTTTTTTTGCCTGATCAAGTTCTTCTTGAGTTGTACCATACAAAATAGCTTTATCATACTCATCAATTATTGTTTTAAATGACTTTTCGGTCTGGCCTTCCTTTGGCGAAAAATAAAGACCATAATTGATGTTTCTGTCTGCCATTTTTTGCTGTGTCAGACTGGCGCTAGTCCATGGACTAGCTGCGGTTGCTGTAATATTGCTCAATCTCTTATTTAATATGTAGTAACAAAGACTGATGCCAATATTTTCTTTAAAACCTAATTCAGTTGTGCTGGGAGTATAATTTGCCTGCTGTGACAAAAAAGTTATCTCTATGTTAGATATTTCTTTATCCGTAAACAAAAGAGTTTCTTTTGTCTTATAAGGTTCTACGAGATACAATGGAGCAGAAATCTTTTCTTCTGACTTTGGTACTGTACCCATAATGTCCTTGATGACATTTTGCATTGTTGCAGTATCTGTATCTCCGACAATAGCTACTGCCATTAATTCAGGCCGATACCACTTTTTGTAAAAATCAACAACACGTGTACGACTTACGTTGGCTATGATATCCATGTCTCCAATTGGCAGACGCTCAACATAACGACTGTCTGTTGCCAAAAAATTAAGCTTTTTATCCCTTAATCTACTGCCAACTCCAAGACCTCTGCGCCACTCTTCTGTAACAACACCACGCTCTTTGTTAAGCTCTTCTTCGTCAAAAGTAATTGCGCAAGCCCAATCGTGTAGTATTGTAACAGCAGTCCTTAAATATTCTATATTGTCAGCAGGTACTTCAAGCTGGTATACAGTCTCATTGAAACTGGTATATGCATTTAGATCTGAACCAAAGTTCATTCCTATGGATTCAAAATATTTGATAAGACTGTTTTTTTCAAAATTTTGGGTACCATTAAAAGCCATATGTTCAACAAAATGTGCAACACCTTTTTGATCATCTTCTTCCATACAACTTCCAGCTTTTACGACAAGACGAAGCTGTATGCGGTTTTGGGGTTCACTATTGTGCTGTACGTAATACTCCATGCCATTTTCAAGTACTCCTGTAACAACAGCTCTATTATATTTTAATGGTCTGTCATTGCCTGCTTTATCTGTTGTTCTGCAACCTGATAAAATAAGTACTAGAAGTATAAAAGCAGTTGCTACTTTTATAAACTGCCCATGTATTCTGTTTTTTTCTTTCTTAACCATATTGTGCCTCATATATGAATGTACAATCATATTACAGATTAGTTTAATATTTGTAAAGCCTACTCTTATTTTACCAAGTCATTACCTCTGGCAATAAGTAAATTCTTTATGTAGTCTTTTGCATAAAACGAGTAGTCTTTTTGCCAAAACGAGTACTCTTTTTGAAAAAACAAGTAGTCTTTTTGAAAAAAGGTTTGGTCTATTTTGTGAGGACATTATGGGCATTAAGGCGTAAGATATCAGAACACACCGCAAGGATAAAATATATCAAGATCTTTTTTATATTGACATTACTATTTATATAAATATAATTTCAATACAAAATTATGCTAATTAATGGTTTATTTATGATTTCAGCGCTCGTTAAGTTAGCAACAGTCAGTGCTTATGTTAAGTGGAGCTGCTGTTTTGCATGCATAGGCAGGATTAGCTTGTGTTCCAGGTTGTCAAGGATTTGCATTTGGTGCATGTGGTGTTTTTTGGGAGTACTGTTGCCGGTATTTGTAATCCAGTTGCGGGCATTGTAGTTGGATCGTAATTATTCAGTTCCCAAAGAAGTTAAAACTTCTTTGGGATGGATATCAGGTTATTTGTCATTTGCTAGTATAAATGCTATTATACAGAAGCAGTTGTCACATAAAATATCCATATACATAAAACTATATATCCTATTATATCCACTGCTTTACTTTGCTGCATGGATGGAGTGTTATTTTGCAAAAATCATTTAAAATTACTTTGCTTTTATTAGGCCTCGCATTTATTCTGTTTTATGGTTTTCTAGAAGCTAGAGTAGTAAATTGCTTAAGTTATATGATAATGGATTCAAATGGAACATTAGAAAGTATTTCACGATTGGTTAGTTGTATTTTTTCTTTCTTTTCTGGAATATTACTCTGGGGATTTATATCAATAACAACTTCAGTTTTTTATGAGAATGTATTCATAGTT
>JAZLGX010000059.1:0-24490 GCA_045616545.1 Treponema sp.
ATGTCAATGTAAAAATGATTAAACGTTTAATTTTTTAAACATTTTATGTAGACTATCGACAAAAAGGTAATAATAACATATTCTTATTAATATGATAGAAGCTGAAGAATTACATCGGTTTACAAAGATGTTTAAAACATGTACTCCATTATTTATTGCTCTTAGTGACGAATATCGACAGAAACTGATACTTGATATTGCAGATGCCGGAGAAGAAGGACTTAACGTAACGAGCCTTTCTGCAAAGTCTCATCTTTCGCGACCTGCAATTTCGCATCATTTGAAGGTATTGAAAGACTCTGGATTGATAAAGCCCCAAAAAGATGGGACACAAATATTTTATAAATTGAATATTACTGAAGATTTTAAAATAATGGGTGATTTAATAAATTCTATGCACCTTGTTATTTCCAAGCTTGAATCAGAAGCTAAAGATTGATTTATTAAAATTTCTTATTCCATGTTAAGAATTGATTTATGTAAAAAACTCCAAAACTAATGGCACTTAGTCTAAAAAGTGCAAAGCCCTCCATTTTTTTATTGAAATCTCTTTTTTGTGTATTATATTAGGTTTAAGGTTAGCAATTAACATTTGAGGATACTCATATCAATATGTATGCCGGAGATTGCATATGGCGGAAAAGAAGACTGGAAGAAGAAGTTCGATTGGAACAAGAATTGTAACTGTAATGGTTGCTACAGTTGCGTTTATTCTTTGTGTAGTTACTGTCATAAATTACCAGAAGGTTTCAAATATAGATGAAGAAGCCCATCAGGAAAAAATTGACAATATTCTTGCTGTAATGGATGAAGGACTTAACAGTTTTTTTACCCAGCTTAGTTCTACTTGTAATTTGATTGGAGATCTGGAAGTAATCAGGCGTAATGATGATACAATTACTTCCTATGTTAATCTCGAAGATCCAAGTGGAAAAGTTCCTATGGATCCCGCCAAATTTACTCCGTACGAAAAAGAGGTTTATGAGGATATTGGAACATTTGTAAAGGATTATGGCACTATAGAGGAAGTCTGTCTAGGTTTTGAGAGCGCGGGTAACTATATTCAGTATCCTAAGTCTGACCGAAAGAATGGGTATGATGCGAGAGTAAGGTCCTGGTATACATCTGCAAAGGCAAAAAATGGAGCTATTGATATTTCTGATGCTTACCAGAGTAGTAATGGAGTAACATCAATCCTTATTTCAAGGTTATTTATGGGTGATGATGGTAAGCCTCGTGGAGTTCTTTCCTTAACATCTGATATTTCATTCCTAAACACTTTACTTCAGGCAACAGCAAAACAGGATGACAGTGGTATGAGGTTTATGCTGTTTGATCAGGCTGGTACGATTCTTGTTGATCAGTTAAATCCCGAGAATCAGTTCTTGAAGTTTGAAGATATTGCAGACGATACATTAAAATCAATTACTCTTGGAAGTAATCTTAAGATTCGTTCAAAAATAAATGGTGAAGAGTATGAGTTTTATACGGTTCAGTCCAAGAATAAGTTTATTCCAGTGCAGTATCTAGTATCAACTCCTGTTAAATCTGTAGATGCCGCAAATAATGCAGTAATACGTACAAGCATGCAGGCTGCATTATTCAGTATCATAATAAGTATTATTGCAGCTCTTCTTTTGGGTAAAGGAATTTCAGATCCTATCAATAAAACAGTAAAGATGCTTCGTGATATATCAGAAGGTGATGGTGATTTAACACATCGCCTGTTGGAAGTAGGAAGTAAAGAAAATGTATTACTTGCAAGATATTTTAATCTTACAATTGATAAGTTGGGTGTTACTGTAAAGACTGTAATTGAAGAATCTGGTGTTATGCGCAACGTTGCCAGAGACTTAAACGAGGATATGACAGAAACTTCCAGTGCTTTAAATGAGATTTCGGCTAGCGTAAAGAGTATAAATAATGAGGTCATTAGTCAGTCTGCAGGTGTAGAGCAGGCTTCAGTTACAATTGGTGAGATTTCAAGAAACATCGAAAAGCTTACTTATAATATCGAACAGCAGTCGCAAAGTGTATCAGAGTCTTCTGTTGCAATAGATGAAATGGTCAATAACATTAAGGATGTAAATATAATCCTTAAGCAAAATGAACAGGATGTGTTGGAACTAAGTTCTTCAGCAGATAATGGACGTAGTGTAGTTGATAAGGCTGTAACTTTAATTGAGCAAATTGAGTCAGATTCTGAAGGTTTAATGGAAGCCAGTAACATTATTCAGAATATTGCCAGTCAGACAAACCTCCTGGCTATGAATGCAGCCATAGAAGCTGCTCATGCTGGAGATGTCGGTAAAGGATTTGCTGTAGTTGCTGATGAAATTCGTAAGCTTGCAGAAGATTCAAGTACACAAGGTAAAAACATTACTGAAGCTCTCGTTGGGCTAAAGGACCTTATAACGAATGTCGCATCAGCTTCCAGTGAAATTCAGGCTCAGTTTAATCAGATTTATGAAAATACTCAGCGCGTAAAGCAGCAGGAAGTCATAATAAAAGAGGCAATGGATAAGCAGGAGAATGGAAGTCAAAAGGTTATCAATGCCATGAACAGTATTACAGAGCTTACCGTTGAAGTAAAGAATGATGCAGTGCTGATGGATCAAGGAGGAAAGGAAATCTCTAGAGAGATGACAAAACTTTCTGACTTTACTTCAGAGATAAACGGAAGTATGAATGAAATGTCCGAAGGAATTATCGAGATTAATAATGCAATGCATAGAGTAAATGATAAGACAAATACAAATAATGATGCTATTAATCGTCTTGATATAGTTATCAATAAGTTTAAGGTATAAGGACCATTAAGGTTTCAATATACAAAAGGGGTATAGATGATAAATTTTAATCGTTTGAGGAAAATTAGCAGAACTGTATTTACAGTATCTCTTCTTGCTGCTGTGTTTAGTACTGTTGCTTGTAGCAGTACTAATGTTTCTGGATCAAAGGCATCTGGTACAAAACTTGTTCGTAATGAATGGGCTCCTGATGTTAAAAAAGCAACAAATGATTTTTTAGCATCTTATGGTAATACGGACAATGCATATGTTGTATTTGACTTTGATAATACATCTGTAATCTTCGATATTGAAGAGCAGCTTGCTATTTATCAGCTTGAAACAATGGCTTTTGAAATTAAGCCGGAGAAAATGCAGGATGTATTGTTTACAGAATTAAGTGATATTGATGGTGATAAGAGCGAATATGGATATTACAAAGGTACATATCGTGATCTTGTAGATGATATTACTGTTGCTTACGAAAAGCTTTATGCAGATTATGGTCCTTTTACTGCAAAAGGATTGGCAAAAGCAGATCAGGCTAAGATTCAGCAGGATGCTTATTGGCAGGAGTTTGCGACAAAGATGCGTATGATGTACGATCTTATCTATGATGCAGAATCAGCTTCTGTCGCTTATCCTTGGATTTTGTACTGGTTTACAGGTATGACACCTGATGAAGTGTTTGATTTGAGTAAGGCCTCTTGTACAAAGTACAGTGCTGTAAAGACAGAAAAAATAACATGGAAGAGTCCTGCTGAGGTTAAGTCAAAGACAGGGCAGGTAAGTATTTCATGGACAAAAGGTGTAGGTCCAGCTCCTAACATGAAGGAACTTTGGAAGGCTCTTGATGACAATAATATTGATGTCTGGGTTTGTTCAGCTTCTTCTATAGATGCTGTAAGGGGAGCTATAAGTGCCTTTGGTTTACAGGATTATGTGACTGGTCTTTTGGGAATGACAAATAAGGTTGTCGATGGAAAATACATCAATACCTATGATTACGTAACTGGTACAGGTCTTACAAAAGATTCAAAAGGAAACTTAACTGTACAAACTGACCCAATTAAGGCTCAGACACAGGGAGTTGGAAAGGTTACTGCAATTATGAATGCTATCTATCCAAAGTATGGTAATGTTGGTCCTTTAGCAGGCTTTATGGATAGTACAGGGGACTTTAATTTCTGTACAGAGTTTAAGAACCTAAAATATGTTATCTGCTTTAACCGTGCAAACCGCAAAGTAACAGATGGTGGAGGACTTATTGCTGAAGTTGCAATGTACCAGAAAGATATTTTAGGCTATGACCTTGCAAAGGCAAATGCTGCAGGAGATACTCTTTATGTTCTTCAGGGACGTGATGAAAATAATCTTCGTAGTTTGAGACCAAGCAACTACACCATGATGCTGGGAGCTGATAAAGAGCAACTCTTTAAGAATGCAGATAATCAGACTGAGCTTGACTACATGATCAATAATAATCTTACTGTAAAAGAAGCAATTGATGGTATGGCTGTAAAGACAAGTCCATTGAAGGATAAGATGGGCTTAAGTAAGATTGGATTCCTAAAGGAATATAATGGTTATCATTCAAGATAAGATTTGATTTATAGTTGCTAAGCAAAAAAGGGAAACCGCATACTTTACGGTTTCCCTTTTTTTATCTATTACCTAGCAAAAGTGTTTCTTGAGGAATTCAAGGTCAAGTTCTGGGTAAAGTACATGTGCTCCAAGGAGTTCATTTACTTTAGCCTGAGCGGAAGCTTTGACTGTTTCGTCCAGGTTAATCTTTCCCTTTGCAGGTTTACCGTCTTTTGTAAGTCCTGGTTTTGTTCCCTTGAGGACTTCGTCAATAATCTCTGCAACCTTTTCCATATCAGCTTCGTTCATGCCAAGAGTAGTAAGTCCTGGAGTACCGATACGGATACCGCTTGTCCACCAAGCACCATTCTTATCATAAGGGAGAGCATTTGCATTAGCTGTGATTCCACATTCGTAGAGAGCAGCTTCTGCCTGCTTACCTGTAAGACCATATGTTGTTACATCAATAAGCATAAGGTGGTTGTCAGTTCCTTCTGTCTGGAGAATCATACCCTTAGCCTTGCAGCTTTCAGCAAGTTTGGTAGCATTCTTTACAATATTCTGGGCATATTCCTGGAAAGCTGGTGTACGAGCTTCCTTGAAAGCAATAGCTTTTGCAGCCATTATGTGTCCTAAAGGTCCTCCCAATACCATTGGGCATCCCTTGTTTACGTAGTCCTTGAACTCTTCCTTGCAAAGAATCATTGCACCACGAGGACCGCGAAGAGTCTTATGTGTTGTTGTTGTAACAACATCAGCCCATTTTACAGGATCATAATCCCCTGTAAATACCTTTCCTGCTACAAGACCAGCAAAGTGAGCCATATCAACCATCAATACTGCACCACACTTGTCAGCAATGTCGCGGAATCTCTTGAAGTTGATCTTGCGAGGATAAGCAGAGAATCCTGTCAGGAGGATAAGAGGTTTTACTTCCATAGCCTGTTTTTCGATTGCATCATAGTCCAAAAGGCCTGTTTCCTTATCTACACCATAAGGATGGCTCTCAAACATACGTGCGCTTACGTTCATCTTATAACCATGAGTAAGGTGTCCTCCACAGCTGTAGTCCAATCCCATAAGCTTCTGGTTGCCGAATCTTTTACGAAGCATGTCAAATTGCTGTTCATTAAGTTCACCAAGACTCTTTACACCTAATTCTTCGAGGGTAGGCGTTTCCACAGTCTTTGAAAGAATAGCCCAGTAGGCTACAAGGTTTGCATCTGCACCAGAGTGAGGCTGAACATAAGCGTAATCAGCTCCAAAAAGTTCCTGTGCTTCTTTTTGTGCAACCATTTCTACGGCATCGATATTATCACAGCCACCGTAATAGCGGTGTTCTGGATAACCTTCGGCATACTTGTCTGTCAAAAGGTTTCCCATAGCGCTCTGTACGCTAAGTGAACAGTAGTTTTCGCTGGCTACAAGCTTCAAGTGTCTGCGCTGGTTTTCAATTTCCTTTACAGTACTTGCTGCAATTTCTGGACCTACTGCTGCTACCTGCTGGAGGTTTGCTACGTAAGCAAGCATGGCAGGGCTTGGATTACCCTTTGACTCTTCTAAATAATCTTGAATTGGACTAGACATAGAGACTCCTATTCGTTTTTTGTAATGAATACTGTGCCTATTCTATTATAAACACTATCAGTTATTCAATGAGAGTTTATACATTTTTTATAACTTTTTGGTTGCAATAATGCATAAAGTATCCTAAACTTGAGAGTTATGAGTGAGAAGATTTATATCAATGACGGTTGGTTATACAGTAATGACCGTTCATCCCAGGCTGTAGAGGTAAGGATTCCCCATACAGTTGTTGTTACACCTTTTAATAGTTTTGATGAAAAAATCTACCAGATGAAGAGTTCTTATAAGAAGAACTTTGTAACAGATAATCTTTGGGCTGGCAAAAAAGTAATTCTTACGATAGAGGGCGCCGCTCATCAAAGTGAAGTCATCCTTAATGGTGTGAAACTTGCAAGCCATGACTGCGGTTATACAGCCTATAAAGTGGATCTTACTGATACATTGAAGCCTTCTGGTGAGCAGAATGAACTTGAAATAAAGGTTGATTCCAATGAAACTGTGGACCAGCCTCCTTTTGGATATGTAATTGATTATATGACTTACGGTGGTATATATAGGGATGTATATCTTGAAGTAAAAAATCCTGTATATATAGAAGATATCTTTGTAAAGACAGATGGTAATCATATAGAAAGTGAGATTACCCTCAATACGGCTGCAGACGGTTATACCTTGTTCCAGACAATAAGCAGTGCCATGGACAGTAATCTTTCTCCTAGCGCCGAGATTGTTACAGGTGTAAAAGGAAACAGGGCTCTTACCAGTGCAGAAGCTCAGCCTGTCGTTCAGTGGAGTATAGATAATCCTTATCTTTATAATCTTGTTACAGAACTTAAAGATGCAGACAATAATACTGTTGATGAGTTTACTGTAAGATTTGGATTTAGGGATATCCGCTATGATGAGACAGGATTTTACCTTAATGGTACTAAAATTAAAATACGGGGTCTAAACCGTCATCAAAGCTACCCATATGTAGGCTATGCGATGCCTAAGAATATGCAGATAGAGGATGCAGATATCCTTAAGTATGAGCTTGGACTTAATGAGGTACGTACCAGTCATTATCCTCAGAGTCAGTATTTTATTGATCGATGTGATGAGATTGGGTTACTTGTGTTTACAGAAATTCCTGGTTGGCAGCATATTGGCGGCAAGGAATGGAAGGATAAGGCTGTTCAGAATGTCAAGGACATGATTCTGCAATACAGGAACCACCCAAGTATTTTTATGTGGGGTGTACGTATAAATGAAAGTCAGGATGATGATGAGCTTTATACACGTACAAACGATATTGCTCATACTCTTGATAAGACAAGACCAACTGGTGGTGTAAGATATCTTCGTCAAAGTCACCTTTTGGAAGATGTATATACTTTTAACGACTTCAGTCATACAGGAGATAATCCTGGGGTTTCTGTCAAAGAAAAGGTTACTGATACGCACAAAGGCTATATGGTTACAGAATATAATGGCCATATGTTCCCTACAAAGAGTTTTGATGATGAAGCACATCGAATGCAGCATGCGATTCGTCATGCCAATGTTCTTGATGCCGTTGCCGGTTATGAAAAACTTTCTGGATCCAGTGGTTGGTGTGCTTTTGACTATAATACTCACAAAGACTTTGGTAGTGGTGACAGAATCTGCTATCATGGTGTTATGGATATGTTCCGTAATCCAAAACTTGCTGCCTATGTATATCAGAGCCAGCAGGATAGTTCTATTGTAGGTGATGTTCTTGCTGTAACTTCCAGTATGGATATTGGAGAGTGGCCAGCAGGTGCCAGAGGTGATGTATGGGTGTTCTCCAACGCTGACAGCGTAAGAATGTATGTAAATGATATACTTCTAAAAGAATATACTCGAAAGGATTCCCCTTACAAGCATTTGCCTCATGGTCCTATTCTCATTGATGATTATATCGGTCACCGTCTTGTAGATGAAGATGGAATTGATGAGAAATGGGCTGATGATATAAAGACAATCCTGCATGCAGCTTCCAGATATGGAGAAGAAAAAGCTTTCAAGATGTATAGACTCAAGGCTTTGAAGCTTGTTGCCAGTCATGTTGTTGATTACAAGAAAGTACGGGAACTGTATGGAAAATATATCGGAAACTGGGGTGGACAGGTAATTACATATAAATTCGAAGCAGTCAAGGACGGAAGAGTTGTCAAGACTGTGCTAAAAAGACCTGGATCTGCTACAGTAGTCAAGGCTGTTGCACTTCGTAATGAACTGGTAGAATCAAATACATATGATGTAGCTTCAGTACGCATTACAGCTGTTGATGAAAATGATAACGTGCAGCCATACTGTCAGGAATGTGTGACATTGACATCGGAAGGTCCTATCGAAATCATAGGACCAAAGGCTGTATCTCTAAAAGGTGGTATGGCCGGAACCTATGTAAAGTCTACAGGTGAAGAGGGGGAAGGTATTCTTATTATTACTGATTGGTACGGTAATGAGACTAGACTTTCCTTTACAGTAAAGAAGAATTAGCTGTAATCCATGTATTCCAGGCTTCATTGACCTGGGCACAATAGGCCGCCTTTTGAGCTTCTGTGATAAAGGCGGCTTTAAAGCTGTTTAATATCAGGATCTTGATGTCTTCCAGTGTAAATCCTAGTTTGTCGTACAGATTCCAATACTCATCAATAAGGCTGACTTTGAAGAATACAGGATCGTCTGTGTTGATCGTAACGAATACACCTGCATCGTAAAGTTGCTTGACAGGGTGTTTTTCTAGCTCGGTAACATACTTTCGGGTAAATATGTTACTTGTAGGGCACACTTCAAGTGGAACTTTAGTTATTGAAAGATAATCTGTCAGATCTTTATCGTAGGCTGCTGTAATACCATGTCCTATTCGTTCTGCCCCTAAAATTTGGATGGTATTTTTTATTGAGGATGAGTCACAGACTTCTCCTGCATGGGCTACACGGTGAAATCCATGATCCTTGGCTCGTTTATAGACAGTCTCAAATTCTTCTGCCTTTCCTTTCTGTTCATCTCCGCCAAGTCCGATACCAATAACACATGGAACAGGATTCTGCAGCATGTATTCAAGGTTATTCATTGCATTGTCAAGGCCGAAGGATCTGCTTACATCTATCAATACCTTGACAATTCTACCATGCTGATCCAGATTATTTACTGAATTTTGGATTACATTAATCATGTCTTTGTAGGTACGGCCCTTACGGATGTGCATGGTAGGGCTAAAAAAAGTCTCTGCATAGACTATATTGTTTTCTTCCAGATAATCAGAGAAATCTCTGAACATAAACTCCAGGTCCTGCGCACTGGTGTATAAAGTCTGTATATACAGAAAAGATTCCAAAAAGCCGGGTAAATCAAAATAAGAAAAAAGCTTATCTAGTTCGGTTTGAGGCATCAGTCGTCCTGTACTTTTTTTATAGAGCTCAGCTATGGTAGCAGGTCTTATTACTGCTTCGGCGTGAAGATGAAGTTCTGCTTTGGGTACTGCCTTTAAAAGCCTGTAAAAATCTTTTCTTTCCATTATATTTTAAATTATAACACAGTAAGGAATAAAAACAAACTATAAGGAGTGTATGTTATTGTAATATAAGATTTAGGATTTTCTCAGTGATTTATAGGCAGCAACTCAAGCATAAATAGAAAAAGTATCCAGTATTTTTAAAAAAGTAAACAGTATTTTTGAAAAAGTATCCAGTTCTTTTAAAAAAGTATCCAGTTCTTTTTTAAAAGTAAACAGTATTTTTACTATAAAAGGTAACTAATGATGTGATATCAGCACTACTTTTGGAATGAAATACTATAGGAAAAACGGAATTATTTATCATATGTAAGATCAAATTGCTTGACAGCACGTACATCTTATAGTAAGTTGATAACATACAAGTAAATACATCAGCCGAAATGCGGCAAAAGGAAGACTTACAGATGTCTAAAAAAATTTATATTGGCAATTTAAGTTATGCCACAACAGAAGAGACTTTGAGCAGTACATTCGCTTCTTACGGTGATATTGTTTCAACAGTAATCATCAGAGATAGAGATACTCAGCAGTCCAAAGGGTTTGGCTTTGTTGAATTGACCGATGAAGCAATGGCTGACAGAGCTGTTGCTGAACTCTCCGGAAAAGAAATTGACGGGCGTAGAGTTAGGGTAAATATTGCTGAAGAGCGTCCCCGCAAAAATGAAAATCGTGGTGAACGGAACTTCTCAAAAGGACCACGTCAGAACTATAGACGTAATGACAGAAGAGACTTTAATGATAACAGCTTTTAGTCTGTGATTTTTAGAAACCTGCATTCTTTATTCGGATGCAGGCTTTTTTTATTATATGTAGTATAGTTTATTTTTTATTGAAAAGTTTTTTTTATCAGATATAATTTAAGTTGTATGTCTTTTTTACCTCTGGAATTTAATGAGTTTATTGCACCTGATACAGATCGTGCCGGATTTATTCAGAAATGGCTTGATAACCATGGTGTCAAAAATCACCGTATAGTTATTGATGGAAAAAATCATATTCTTGTTCAGTATGACAGCAAATTCTATAATCCTCAGTTTAAGATTAAGACTGTCATAGTTCACCATGATAGAGTCAAGGATAGTCCTGGGGCAAATGATAATAGTGCTGCTGACTATATGATAATGAACTGGGCTGTCAGACTCAAAGAATATAAGGGATTTCATAATGTACGGATATTCTTTACTGATGGAGAAGAGTTGGGGTGGAAAGGAGTGAGTGAACAAGGGGCCTATGGATTGGCTAGTATGTTCAAGCGTCTTGGAATCAAGAATGACGATGTATATGTTTTTGATGCATGTGGTAGAGGTGAGGTCCCTATATTGTCAAAGGTAATTCTCCCCGAAAATACAAATAAAGCCTTTTGTAATAAGTTTTATGATCTATTTGAGAGGACTCAAAAGATGCTTAACAAATCAAGTCCTGGCAGATGGATGTGTCTTCCAGTTCCTTATAGTGACAATGCTTCTTTTCTTGTATGTGGTATTCCTGCTGTTGCGATAACTATGTTACCGGCAACAGAAGCTTCGTTATATGCAAGAAATATCATCAACGAAAAAGGTCTTGAGGAAGCTGTGTTGAATAGGGCATCTACCAAGCAGAAGCGTATTGACGGGACATTGAAAGACTATAGCTATAAGGATAGGATTCCCTTGACTTGGAAGTTATTTCATTCTGAGAAGGATAATATAGAATCTCTTACACCGGAGAGTTTTCCCGTTATGGAATCAATCCTTGATACCTTAGCAGATACCAAGGATTATGCAGAATAATGACAGCAGTTAGTTTGTATTTTCTGTAATCTGGATATTTTCGAGATTACTGGATATTGTCTGTAGTTCATTTGATATGGAACTAAGATTTCCTGTAGATTCCGTGAAGTTTTCTATACTGGTACTGATTTGTCGTAAGGTAAGAATTATCTGACCAAATGCTGTAGTCTGTTGCTGTACAATACTTGTTATTTCACTTGTTTTTTGAAAAGAAGCCTCTGCTGACTGTTTTATCAGGTTAAAATGATTTTCCAAATTACGGACAGTATTGTTTTCTTCTTCAATTGCAGTAGTTCCCTTTTCGGATGTTGAGATAAGATCATCTGATGCAGCCTTTAGGTTTGCTATATAGTTTTGTATTTCGTTTATGCTGTTCATTGTACTGTTGGCAAGACGACGAATCTCTGTTGCAACGATATGGAAGTTTCTTCCTTCTTCACCGGCACTTACTGCCTCAAGTTCTGCATTGAAAGCTATGATTCTTGTCTGATCGGCAATATCTTTTATGATAGTCATGATGTTGTCTACTTTGTTTATCTGCAGTGTAAGGTCTTCGATACCTGTAATTATCTTACTGTTGGAATCTTGTATCTCCTTCATCTGTGAGATGTTCTGATTCAACTCATTGAATCCTATCTCTACATTTTCTTTTGTGATTTCAGTACCAAGTGAAACCTGGTTTATTTTTGCTGCAACATTTAGTGAAAGCTCATTTGAATCTTCCATGGTTGCAAGTATTTCCTTTACATTGGCACTTTGGTCAATGGATGTAGAGGACAGTTTTTTTGATATGGATGATAATTCATGTGTTGTCTCTTTGATGTGTTCTCCAATTTCCGTTGCTTTACCTATCAGGTTATCGAATCTCTTTACAAGGACGTTAAAAAGATAGATATTGTATTGCAGCTGATCACCAATGTTTGAGCTTGATTGATTTTTGACAATACCAGATTCCAAGATGTTTTCTAATGTTGCCTGGAGTTTATTGTTATTTATTGTAAGATGCCTGTAATAAAGGATTGCAAATGCGACGCATCGGATAACATTAAAGAATATTGCAGCTATTACCTTGATTGTATAGATATATCTTGCCTGGATATAGTCTCCAGTCTTGAAATAATAAGAAAGCAAAAGCAGGAATGTAAGCATTGAGGCTGATATTACTGGTACATATAGATAAAAAAAGGTTTTGAGCCAAAGTGGCATTCCAAAGTTTTTCTTTTTTATTATGTATTCCTTATCTATACCTTCCTGGACAAGTTCTTCTGCATATGTATTGCAAATCTTTTCGCTGTTATATCTTGCAAGTATTGTTGCATCTATTGTGCATGCTATACACGGAATAAATGCAATGATACATGTTGTCAATGTAAAGTTAAATATAGGTAGAATATATAGGGAAGAGATGAGTAGGGAAGAAGAAATTATAAAATAGATGCATGTTACAATGCTTCTTTTAAAAGGAAAAGCCATTATATCTTCAAAAAGTTCTGTTCTGTCTTTATAATCATCTAAGCCATTCTCTTTCCAGTTTCTAATTCTTTTGGTTATTGATGAGCAGAAGATTTTATTTGTCAGAGGAGAGATTAGTATGATGTCCAGAACAATAAATATAGCCGATAATATAAGTCCTGCGTGAATTTGTTCTGGTCTGGGATTGATGAATAACATGACATTTATTGGAGTAAAAAATCCAATGAGAATATTTGTCAGAGTTATCGTCCTATATATTTGTTTGTTAAATTTCAATGTTGTACCCATCATCGTCGTCTCCTTGCATTTCGTCACTGGTGTATTCAATACTGTCCAGTTCATCAACACTCTCTTGGAGCATTCCTGCTGTATCTATTATATTTCCTGTATATACTGAGAATTTGTCTACTTCGCTGCTTATATGCTTAAGCGTTATAAGTATCTGTTCAAATGAATATGTCTGCTGACTTATGAGTTCTCTTATTTCCGTTGCAGAATCAGAATTTGTGTTCGCAGAATCTTTTATGTTTTGAAACAGACGATCCAGTGAAGATACTAGAGTGGATCCTTGTTTTATCTGATTATTACTGTCTAATGCTGACTGTAGAAGTCGGTCGGATGCATTTTGTATCTGGTCTATGATAATCTTGATATCTTTTGTACTGTCCATAGTATTGTTTGCAAGGCGTCGAATCCCATTTGCTACATTCTTGAAACTTTTGCCTTTGTCATGTACGTTTGTGGCTTCCAGTTCGGCATTGAAAGCTATGATTTTTGTCTGGTCTGCAATAGAATTGATTATATTTACGATTTCCCAAATAGAAGAAACCTTCTCATTGAAGGTCTTTATTCCCTGAATGGTATTCTGATTGTAATTTGTAATCTCATTTATCTTACTTATATTTTCTTCCAGGACTTTTGATCCGTTGTTAACTTCTATGGCTGTATTTGTCATCATATCAGTTACTTCATTAATTTTTGCCTCGATGTTTTTGGACAGGTAATTGGAATCCTGCATAGTTGCAACAATTTCTTTAACACTGGAGGACTGGTCTACAGCTATGTTTTCAGTTGTTGAGGCAATGTTCATAAGATTGTTGGACCCTTCTACAATATTGAAACCTATATCCGATGCTTTTGTTAAAATGCTTTTCAGGAATTTGAACATTTCATTTGAGAGATAATGGTTATATGATAATTCATCACTTATATCTGTATTAAGGGACATATCTGTTTCATTGCTTCTTGAATACATGGATTCGAGAATAGATGAAATGTTATTGTTCATTATCTTAATTTGCTTGTAGAAGCTGTGTATTACATAAAGTTCAAGCACTGTATTCAATAGAAGAATCATTATAATCCTAATCATTACTGTTCTGTATACCTGCAGATTTGAGAAATCTGTGACGGTTACAGATAATCCGTTTAGCCTGTCAAAAATGAGGATGGATACAGCAATAAGCATTGACAAGATAACTGGAACAATGACTTGCATTACGAGCTGCTTTTTTATGGAGATTCCAAGCCATTTCTTATTCTTAACATATAAAGGGTCAATCCCTGATTGCACGATACTGAATGATGCTTTCTTGCACATACGGTCTGTCCGTATTGCTGATATGAATGCGATATTGTAAGAACAGAACAAACATTCTGCAAAGGCAATTGTATTATAACCTAAGATTCCTGTTTGGTTATAGATTGTATATATATAACAAGATAAAGACGTACAACTCATAAATAAAAAAGTTGCTGACCTATATTTTACTGGGAGTCTTATAAAATTGTCCAAGAGCATTGTTTTTTCCTGGATATTCATTGACCCTGACTCAAAAATCTTGTTTTTTGCAAATATATCTCTTGAAAAAATATAAGATATACTGGAGAACAAAATAAGGAAGAAGACAAATACCAGAAATGCAACATGAGGTAGAAGAATAGGTATAATAGATATGTCCTGTTGTAGTGCAAAGAAAGAGTACAGTATAGTGATTATGCAGAACAAGGTATTTCGTATTATGTTACTGAGATAAATCTTGTTTTGTAAACTCATATTTTCTCCTGTGTATGCTCATTGATTGATTTGAGATGAGATATTTCATCCTGCAGAGAGCTTATTGTCTTTGAGACTGAGCTAGATATGGAATCAAAGTTATTCATCTCTTTATTTGTACTTTCCATACAGTTTTTCAGATGATTAAACAATTTTACCTGCTCTTCGATTATTGTATTGATATCACTGGTAGAACTAGAAACAGATAGTGCTGACTTTTTGATGCCAAGAAGATTCTCTTGGAGGTTATTTGTCATTCTGTTTCCTTCTTCTATCTTTTGTGTGCATTCTTCTCCAGTTATCATAAGATTTGTGCTTGCATCAATGATAGTAGATATGGTTTTCTTAATATCACTTGTAAGATCCATGACTTTATCTGCAAGATTTCTGATGTTCGTAGATACGTTCTTAAACTTATCATTTGAATTGTCAAGCTTTTCTGCTTCCATTTCTGCATTAAAGGCTATAATCTTTGTTAGATTAGCAACGTTGTCTATAAGATTAACTATATCCCTTACACTTTCAATCTTGGAGGCTAAAATCTTTATTTCGTCAATTATGATTTTGTTGGAAGCTGTTATTTCCTCCATCTTGGCTAGGTTTGATTCCACTGATAAGAATCCATAATTGACGTCTTGTGTAGTTTTGTCCGCTACTTTATTTACTTCATCGATTCTTATAAGCATATCTTTTGCCAGATCATCAGTATGCTGCATAGTTTCAATAAGATTGCGGATTATTAATATCTGTTCATTACATGTCGTATTTGTCTGCTCATAGACAGCAGCAAGGTCATGGGTTGTGTTGACAATCTGATCTTCTATTTTTTTTGTCGTATTACCAAGAGTAATAAAAAGACTTATTATCTTTTGAATAAGATATATTGTATAAGAGAGCTGGGTAGAAAAATCCATGTCAGATGATATATAACTATTGTAATCCTTATCTTTAAGTTTTATAAGAAGCTTTTTCATCTCTCCTACGGATTTATTGAGATTTTGAAAGTATAGATATGTAAGATATGACAGAATCAGTATATTGAAACTGCTGATAATGATAATTTTTAGCAGTTGTTGTTTGTATGACAACATGCGGTGACCTGGATAACTGTGAGTAAAATCTGTGGCAGCTATTAATCCTGTAGAGTATACCTTAAACTCTGTATGTGACATAGTATTTGTAATATAAAACAGTACGGAGCATATGATAGTTGGAATAACTAGATAGAATATAAAGTTGCTTATCATTGAGTTTCCAAAACGATTGCTGTTTTTTATATCGTCGATATTTATTCCTTTCTGTGCGATGTTTGATGCTTTTTTCATGCATAGTTGATATGTGTTGTGATAAGACAATACCATAGCTATGTAACTATAAAGTAAGCATGAGATGAAGAAATAAGTAATCAATGTAATATCAATATTATATATTTTATACAAAAAAATACTGTATATTCCGCTGGATACGATGAAGTGGATAAAAGTTTCAAGTAGCTTTTTTATTGGAGTTTTATATAGATTTTTTATAAGTTGTGTTCTGTAATTATTATTGGTCTCACAATAAAGAAAGTATTCCATATCATTTGATATCTTGAAGGACGTTATATAAGACGTTATAGGCCCCAAAATAAATTGAGCCATAAGTATAAGGCAAACTCCAAATATTGTTGCAAATGGATATGTTGTTATCGGAAATGATATCAGCAGCATGGACGAAAACCACAATAGTAATGCCAGTAATGAGTTTGATAATAAGCTGTTAAAATATACTTCCGTGTTTAGATTTTTCGTTTTTACCATCTAAGCCTCAAATATTAATATCCATAGCCATTTTGTCAGCAATATTCTTTAACCTGTTTACTTCATCCTTTGTAGTTCCTGCTACAGATGCAAAATAAGAAAATCCTGTATTAAGCTGCTGTAAGACTACTGATACCTGAGAAAATAATTCATCCTGGGAATTGATCACAGTCTGGATATTTGAAGCACTTTCTGCGGTAATTTCACATGAAGTCTTGAGTTCATTAAAGCTTTTTTCTAGAGATCCAAAAAGTTCTCCTCCTTCTCGAATTTTCTCAGTTCCTCCTTCACTTGTAATAATAAGATTATCAGAGGAGTGCTGAATGGCAGTTATCTTTTCCTTTATTTCATTTGTAGCCTCTGAGATAGATTCTGCAAGTCTTCTGATTTCTGCAGCTACAATATGAAAGTTTTCACTGTTGGAATCTCCTGAAGATGATTCCAATTCTGCATTGAAGGCAATAATTCTTGTCTTTTCTGCAATCTTATCTATAGTATTTATTATATGCCATACACTTTCAATTTTCTCACTTAAAACCTTTATTCCATAGATAGTTTCTACATTGGCCTGTGTTATTTCTTCCATTTTGACCGTATTTTCCTGCAAAAGTCTATTCCCTGTAGATACGTTTTCGAGAGTTTTATTTGCTGTTAGAGACACTTCAGATATATACTTGGTAACGTCATGTAACGTATTCTTGGCTCTCTCCATTGCGACAACAGTTGAATTTATGTTTTGGGATTGAGTGTTTGATAAATCTGATAGTTGTGTTGAAAAAACAAATAGATCTTTTGTAGTTTTTTGTATTCTGAAACTAGTTGCGGTTTTATCGTCGAATATGCGATCAAGATCTTTGATTATAGTATTCAGCTGATAAATATTAAAATCAATTTCAGTAGATAGATCTGTCGGTAAATAAAGCTCTTCAGTTATTTTTCCCTTAGAGACTTCTTCAAGTATTGTGTTCATCTTTAATATCGAGTTGTTTATCTTGGATACAAATATTCCTGCCATTAGTAAAAGCGATGATGAATTGATAAAAAGTATAATTACTGTGTTTATCTGTAACTGAATGTTTTTGATGTTATAGTTAAAGCTTTTGAAAAAAAAACTCACTTGCAGTAAGTTCATGAGTATTATAGGTACAATGATATAAAAAAATATAAGCTTGTTGTATGAGTTACCTGAGAATGATGTTACATTTATGTTTCCAGTTTTTATTTCCTCAATTGAAATTTTTGAGCATAATTTATGTGCATAATTAAAAGCCATTATTGAAGCTTCAAATGATCCAAACAAAGAAGCCATACTCATAAATAAGATTTGAATATCTTTTATGGGAATTTTATATCTGTAAGTGAATATACAGATTATGCAGCTTACAAAAAATATAATGAAAACCTGTATGCATACATGAAGCGGGCAGTTTATCAGACTTTTTACGAGAGTTGTTCGTTCTTCGACTGTAAGTGTTTCATTTACTTCTTTTTGGAGAAGTCTGGAAATTTTTCGTGTTATGATGTGATTTGTTCTTGGTGCTACTAGAAATTGCATTACTAATAGGACAACTACCGGGAGAAAAATTGTCAATATAATTTGGGATGAGGATAATTTATCATAACGTATATCAGATAAGTATAATATATATATACTAATGAGGAGACCAAATAATATATTATAGAATCGACCTTGGTCCATCATTTTTTTTTCAAAGTTTTTTTCTTTCTTACTACGATACTTTGCCATAAGAACCTCTACTTTGTTGTTAATGTATAAGAACCATCCCAGTCATCAGGATTATTCTTGTCATATTCTATACAACGTTCCATTAACAGAAGTGTTGCCGTATCATCACTCTTTATACTTAGTGCTCTATTGAAATATTCACTTGCGCGTTTCCAGATTCCCATTAAATATAAATCTATACCTTTGTTATATAAATCCATGAAATCATCTGGATAAGCGATACCTTCGGTTATAATCTGGTATATATATACCGGAATAGATTTTCCCTTTACCTTGACTCTGTCCAAAAGCCTGGTTTTATAATTGTCATGTAGAGATTCTTTTACTTGTTCTGTAACGATTATATTTGTCCCGTACATTTTGTTAAGACTTTCTATGCGTGAAGCAAGATTTACGTTGTCACCGATTACTGTAAAGTCTTGCTTTTCATCACTACCTATAGATCCTACGATGACATCTCCGTAGTGAATGCCTATACCTATATTAAAGTTAAATCCATCGGGAAAATTTATCATACTGATGTCTATACCAGGTAGTACTTTCATCATCTCGTAGGCTGTTTTTACAGCTCTGTATTCATTATCTGTAAAACTGTCTGTCGCTCCAAATAATGCCATTATGGCATCTCCCATGAATTTATCTATGGAACCTCCATTTTGCTTTATAATACTACCCATTACAGAAAAATACCTGTTAAGAAAGGTAACGACATTTTCAGGTTTATTCATCTCACTTATATTAGTAAAATTTCTGATATCGCATATTAATATAGCTACTTTTCTTTTTTGGCCAATTGAAATATCTTCTGAAGATTCTCCTGTCACTATGGAATCTATAAGTTGCTGCGGAACAAAGCGCCCGAATGCATGACGAATCCTCATATTGGAATTACTAAGCTGATGATACTGAATTGCATTAGAAATTATTTGAGAAAATACATGTGCAAAAAAATTGAGATGTTCTCGTAAGTCATCACTTAGAGAATCTTGTCTGCATGTTGACAGATGCAATGTAAAAGGAACCTTAGCTTTTGGTTCCAGAGGGAAAATTTCGTATGTTTTTAGCTTTCCGTTTTCTTTATCAACATCAAATTTAGTATTAAAGACAATACTTTTTTGCCAAGCACAATTTTTTCTATTTTTGGCAACTGATTCAAAATCTTTATGGCAGACATCTCTAAAATCTTTTATATCTGAATCTGTCAAAGATGATTTGAAGTCATAAAATTCGATTAAAGGTTCATCATTTACAATTAGACCAAGTGCATCGTAAGTAAATATAGTTTTCAGAGATTTTATCAGTCCCATAAGAATTGAATTGATATCACTTATAGTCCGGCTAGTACTGTATGCATTGTTGACTATATATAGATTGTATATATCAGAGTTAAGTCCCTGAGTTATTATTTCAATAAGCTCTTCATGTGTGGGAGTTATGTTTTTTTTATTTATAATAGGCATGTAGGGAATAAGGTTTTTTACTTCTTCTCTGAACTCAGTAAAGTTGTTTTCTGTTGCAACAAAAAATCCATTGCATCTTGAATTTTGTGTCCAAAACTTATAAACAGTTTTGTTTTCTGATGCAACAATAAGAATGTTTATATCAATTAGTGAAGGAGTATTTTTTATTATTCTTGATATGTCAAAACCATTTATTACAGGTAAATCAAGGTAAACAACAAGGACATCAGGATGTACTGAACACATACCTTCAATAACTTTAAGACCATCAGTATATTCATAGATGTCATAATTATCTTCTTCCAGTGAAGCTTTGAAAAGAGACATCATCGTTGTCGAATCGAATGCAAGAGCAATCTTTGGCTGGTTATCCATATAAATGTTCCCTTACAACTTCAAGTAGATTTCCTCTCTTGAAATCTGATTTCACAATAAAATCTTGTGCTCCATTTTCTATAAATTGCTTTTTTAGATCACTGTCATATACTCCTGATACTATAATAAATGGAGTAGCGGCGTACTCTTCCATTCGGCGTACATTATTAAGTAGAGTGAGTCCATCCATCCTAGGCATTTTTATATCAGAAATAATCAAGTCTATATGTTTTTTCTTGAGAGTTTCCAGAGCAAGAATACCGTCTGAAGATGATTCTACAATATATCCATCAGTTTCCAGAATTGTCTCTTCAATCTGTCTTGTAGTAGTAGAATCGTCGACTACGAGTATTGTATATGATTTCTTTTCATTTTTTGTTTTATGTTTTTTGAGATCATACATGTATAAATTTTTCATGCGAGACATTATATCAGGAATGTTCAAAATCGGTATAATCGAATAATTTTCATCATATACAACACCTTGTAATGGTTTAAGATGCTTAAGTAATGGAGGAAGTGTATTTACAACGACGTTTTCGTGTCTGTATATTGAGTCAACCATGATTGCTATATGTGTCTCAAGATATTCGACAAGAATAACTGAGTTGTTTTCCGGCTGTTTGACTTCGTCGCCCAGTATTGATGACAAAAAATAGACTGGAACCATAAGATCTGCATATCGAATAAATGTCTGGCTCTGCATTATTATGAAATCTTCTGGGCGTGTATCAAGTATTTCCTGTATATAGTGGGAAGGTATCATGTATTTTTTTTGCCCACAGTAAATGAATAACCCCTGCTGTGTTGCTAATGTAAGAGGAATATATAGCTCAAACGTTGTACCTTTTCCTTCAGTAGAATTTATTCGGATTTTTCCTTTGATATGCTCCATGTCAGTTCGTACTACATCGAGTCCGATACCTCTTCCTGAGATAAGTGAAGAATCATCTTTTGTTGAAAATCCGCTCATATATAAATATTGCTGAAGTTCCTTGTCTGTCATGGAAGAAATTTCAAGTGCTTGATTTGGAAATAGCATGCATGCTTTTTTCCTTATGGAATCATATTGGATACCTCTACCATCATCGCTCACAGTGATTATAATTTGACTTGATATCTGTTGCGTAGATATGGAAATCTTACCTCTTGGATTTTTGTTAAGCTTTAATCTTTCTTCAGGAGGTTCGATTCCATGATCGAGACTATTTCGTACAAGATGTAAGATTATGTCCTTAAGGGTTTCGAGAATTGCTTTATCAAGCATTATATCTGTTTGAGGTATATCCAGTATAATATCCTTATTAAGATAAAGAGCATTCTCTTCGATCTCCTTTTTGAGGGGACTCAGTATAATGTTAAGAGGTAACATTCTTAAGTTAAGGATACTGTTTTTTGTTTCAAATATGGATGTCTCAATAATATTTAGTTCTTCTTTAAGCTGTCTAGGTAATTCACAAGATTTCTTTTCAAAATCTTCCAGCTGATGCTTAAATCGAAACTGTTTTATTATTATATTATCAAAGAAACCGATTATGTCATTTATTCTATCTATGTCTATTCTGATTGATTTTATTTTATCAAGACTATTATCGTCAAAGTCTGTTGTATCTTCAGAAACTATGGAATATCCTTTATTTTCAGCTTCGAGAGCATCGGTTGTAAAAAACATTCCAGAAGATGCATCTGCAAAAGCTTTCATGAATGATTGAATATCAATGTTGTCATTTTGGGATTCTGTTATTTTTGCCAAGCACCTTTTAATGCAATCTGATGTGGCAAATGTTAGCTTTACGATATGGTCGGTGAGTTCGTATTTTTCATCCTGAATTCCCTTATATACATCTTCAAGTCCATGGGCAAGCTTTTCGATTGTCAAAAAATTCATCAATCTTGCTGTGCCTTTTACTGTGTGAAGTTCACGCAGTATCTGAATGAAATATTGCTTTTCTTTTGGAGAATTTTTGAGTTTTATAAGATTATCATTCAGTGAGTCCAGATGTTCGTTTGTTTCTGATATAAATCCGGCCCTGAATTCTGTTGTTGAAAATTCCATTTAAAACTGACTTTTCTCTCACCTTTACGTTATTTGGCTATTTTAAATGGGCTATTTCATATCGGTACCCAGCTAAACAGCTTCTCTATAAGACTATAACACGGTTTTTCTTATTTTATAGGTTGAGTAATCTTTTTTGCATATTTTTTACGCAAAAAATTTATTATGTATAGAGTAAGTTGCTCTTTATATATTCTGAGATTTGTTGAAGTGGAATAATGGCTTTTGCAGCATTACATTCAACTGCAGCTTTTGGCATACCGTATACGATACATGTTGATTCGTGTTCGGCTATTGTATAACCGCCTTTTTTCTTTATTTCGAGCATTCCTTCTGCACCGTCTTTACCCATTCCTGTAAGTAAAACTGAAATAAGTTTGTCGCCTATTTCAGCTGCAGCTGAAGTAAATAACTTATCAACTGCGGGCTTGAGAAAATGTACAGGAGGATCATCAGTTAGTACGATTTCAAAAGTATCTTGACCTTTAGATTTTATGATCATATGTTTGGCCGCTGGGGCAATGTATGCAACTCCTTTCTTTACTTGCATGCCATTTTGTGCCATTTCAACTTTTATTCCTGTAGTTTCATCAAGCCATTTGCTAAAATGTGTATCAAAGAGTTGATCTATGTGCTGTGTTATCAATATTGGTAATGGAAAGTTAGATCCTAAACCTAAGAGTACTGTCTGAATTGCTGCTGGACCACCTGTAGAAGCTCCAATGACTAATACCTTATAATTTTTCTTTTCTGGTTTCTCAAGAACGACAGGAGCAACTTTATCTATTGTCTTGGACTCTGATATTTGGCGTGGAGTTGTCTTTGTCAGTGAATCCGAACGTATATTTTCAGTTGGTGCTGATGTTTTTATTCTTTTACTTGTTGCTACTTCATATATTTGATTACAAAATTTTCTTAGGACATCTGCAGACATTGAAGAAAATGAAGGTTTTGTTAATATATCAAGTGCGCCTGCATCAATACATCTATATCCCAGATCAATAGAGTCTGCTGTTGTATAGGCTATAATAGGTACAGAAGTAGATGATGTGATCTTTTTTATTACTTCAGCACCATTTATTTCTTGGGAGTCGACATTAAACAGCACCAAATCTGGTTTCTGTTCATTGATAACAGAGAGAGCTTTTTCTGATGTACTGGTCAGTGCAATTACGTCAAATCTTTTATCTTCGGTCATGATTTGACTTAACATGGCACATACTATTGCAGAACTGTCAATTATAAGCACTCTTATCATATATCATCCTTTTCAGTTATTGAATATTTTTCAAAATCAAATAAGTATTGTATTTTGCCATTGTAGAATCTAAAAGCCAGTAATCCTTTTTTTTCTTTCAAGGGAAATAAGATCCCAGATACAGGTTTTAAGCTGCTATAATCTACGTTTACCATTGAAGGAAGCTTAGTGGAACGCAAAACGATTGACTCTTTTGAAAAATCTGAGCTTCTTATGGCAATATCTATTTTTGTCTGTCGATTTTGATTAACATTCTTCATCGATAAAAAAATATCGTCAATATCATAGTTATTCTTTACATTTTCGGAATTTTCAGTAACATCCTTCGTTAGTCCATTATCTTCTATGAGGGAGTGAGGTATGAGAATATCAAATGTGTCAAAATTAAGACACGCAAACCAGCTAGATTTTGTCAATTTCGTCCTTTATATCGGAAATTATGTTATCCATATTTAATACAGGGATAGTATCCGCTTCGAATGTTAGAGCGGATGAAAAATATCTTATGTTTGATGAATCAACCATCTTTTGTAGAGAAATTTCATTTTGTGTATGAAATTCCATAAGATCATCTATTTGCAAAGCTAAATGATTATCATCTTTTAGTATCATATATAACTTTGTATTCTGTTCCTTTTGATAAAAAAATAGGGATATATCCAGCACAGCAAAAGGTTTTCCATAACTGTTCAGGACTCCTTTGATATATGGAGGAACAAATGGTATAGGAAAAACATCGTTGTTTCGTAATATTTCTTGTACAAGAGATGAAGCTATTGCATATTTTTTCCCCCCTGCATTAAATGTTAACCATGTAGAAGAATCAAGGGGAGTATCAGATATGTTTTCTGTTTCTGTATTCTGATTCATCAGTATTTCATTATAAAGTTCATCTCTCATATCGAAAATTATAATCCGATTAAGCAATATAACAATGAGTAAGGTGTGTAAAATTTTCTTATTTTTTATTGACAGATTATTATTTGCGTGCGATACTTAGATTATCTT
>JAZLGX010000060.1:0-32927 GCA_045616545.1 Treponema sp.
AAATCTTAAACGATAAGTAATAGGAATGTATAATGCTTAATGATAAAATCGGTTCTTTTATTTATTATGTTATATTCGGATTTTTCTGTTTTTCAGGATTGTTTTGTGCAAGATGTTTTGTAAAAAAATTAGGGTTGGTAGAAAATCTTATTGTTTCTATTGCCCTATACATAATTTGGTGCATAATCGCTTTCAAAACTTGTTTTAAGTAATAAATTGGTTTATGTTAATAATATTTTCTCCCATCAATTGAAATTGCCGTGAGAACAACAAGTATGGGCTTGGGAATAAAGCTTGTAAAGTAATAACGGATATCAAGATATGAATTCTAAACTATGGATACAAGCAAATATATACAACAAATTATTGAGCAAATAAATTTAAGTATTTTACTTGATAATACTCTGGGCTTATATGAAATATTAAGGTTTGAAAGCAGTGAAAAATTTAAGGATGATTTTCATTGCAGTTGGGATGATTTGGAAATAATATATGCAACTGGAAGTACAGATTTATATAAGGATTCTATTTATCATGATATTTTACCTAAAGTCATAGATGATATGAGAAAGTATATTATCGATTTTCCACTTCCGCTCAATTGAAATCGTTTGGGAAATAGCAGTTATAGGATGGAAAATTGGTATAGTATTGCTTTTGATTCATCAGAACATGTCGCGGCTTTATATAATTATGCATCTTCTGGACTGAAAGAATTAATTGATGATGGAGACGGTTTATTTGCTATCGATAGAATAGATGTGATGACTTCAGATTCCTACAAAGCTAATGAAGTAAATAACTTAAAAATAACGGACTGGAATGACTGGACGTTGAACCATGGATTATAATTTTATTAGATTAAATACAGAACGTATATTAATATTTTTTTTATTAGGCCGAATTAATATTTTTTAAGAATATTAGTACGAATTTGTTTAGGGGGAAATAGCAAAGAAGAATGGAAAAGATTCTTTGTTTATGTAGAAATTTTTACTATATTTCTTATTATTTTATATTTTAATCCTCAGCTCTGGGAGATTAGTTGGGGTTACTGTAGATATGCTGCAGATGGAGAAACTGCATGAGGACTTTTTGGAGTGTATCTAACAAATGAAATTTGCGATTACTTTTTTGAATAAAAGTTGAGGTGGTAGTGTGAAAAAAATCTATGACTTTTCTAAGGTTCCTGAATTTATTATCTTCTTATTATTCTCATTTGGTATTTTCAACTACAAGGATTTCAATTTCTTTGTAATAGTTGGTTTTTGTATTTTCAACTTGTTTATACTCGTGGAATTATTTAAAACGATATATTACAATGAGGAATGTATTGTTTTAAGAATTTTGTTTTTAAAGAAAACGGTTTTATTTAGAGATATCAGGATTATTCAAAATACTTTTTTCAAGAACAATATGGAAATAATTATGAAAGATTCTAAATTTCCGATTTTCTTCATAAACTCGACATTTCAAAAAAAGAAAATTATAGATTTAGTTTCGTATATGAAAAAGGAAAATCCAAAACTTATTGTTAATCTTCACTAAAGGGGTATGTAAAGAGATGTTTTATTCACTTAATACTACTGTCCAATCAATTGAAATTGATGGGGAACAGCAGTTATAGTCTAAAAAAACCGGAAGAATTCATGCTTTTTCTGCAGGATTCTTCCGATAAATCTGGAATTTTTTGGTGAAAATCCAGGCTTTCGATGCTAAAATTAGGCTAAGAGCGATGAAAAAGAGGCCCGGCTCTTAGCCTGACAATGGTAATTTGTATCACTATGCCGGGAATAATCCTGTTAAGTGTACGGCCCTGGATGGGGATGCAGTAATTAAGGTAAAGATATATATACTAATATAATACAACCTACTGTTGATTCTTTAAAAGGAAAAGCTATTGGGATAAATAACAATCAATTTAAGAAAGCAACGGAAGGTTGGATAATATACAAATAATAGTTTTAAGAGGAGGAATATATGGTTTATATTCGATTATTGATAGAGTTATTTATATGTATAATATCGTTTTTAATAGCTCATAAAATTTATAAAAAAGAAGGTTCAAAATTTAAGAAAAATAAGCAAGATTTTGTAGACTATTTAGATAGTATGAATGATACTGAGACATTGCGCAAAATTGGTATCATAAATATATTTGGAGAGCGGGAAACATGGTTTCCTAGTTATGGTAGTATAGTTAAGTACTTAAAGAAAAAAATTAGCGAAACAAATGATGCAAATTTTATCAAGTACTTAGAAGATTACAAGAAAATGGTTAAGGTCTTTATGTGTACGATGCCATTCATGATGTGGACATGGGCTTTTCTTCTTAATGATCTTTTACTTGTTATTCAAAATAGATAAGGGGATATTGTTCCGCCTAAGTTGTTACCAGAATAGTAAGCAATTTGGAAAGTTGCGAATGAGAATTATCATTCTTATACGTAGTTGATGCAAAATAATAGTCAAGGGAGTGTTCCACCTGAGTTGAACTTGGATTTTTTTGCCAAAGCTAATAAGGTGGTCAAGACTTATTCTGCAATTTGTCCTGCTGAAAAGCTGACATTATTAACACTGGAGGTAATTTTACCATTGGGAAATTAACATGATAGAGTACGATTTGACTGCTGATATAATCTTGTATTCAGATAAAAACGGTGGACGGCTAAATTTGCCTCCCATAATGGATAAAGAATATACATATAGACCTACAATTAAATTTATTGATAGTAAATATTGTTTTTGTTGTGGTTTAATAATTGGTTCATACATTTCTAATTATCAATTCGATGAGATTATTCGGAATGTAAAAATTGTACTTTTAAACAGGAAAAAAGCTTCTGAATATTTGAGAGTAGGAAATGAGTTTGAACTTTTCGAAGGTCTAAAGAAGATTGGGACTGGTACAATTGTTACCGTGTATATTTAGTTGCTTCGACTATATATTTGTTGAAGATAAATATTGGATTATTGAGGGATCAAATATTTTTCACAGAATTTTTAAGGTCAATACTGCTGGTCCTTAATCTGTTGCTGTTGGTGAACATAAAGGTACTGCAGAAAAAAGCAATTAGTGGACTTAGTAAAAGGAATTTGTGAGAAGTGATTTACTATGAGGCTGCAAATAAAGAATTTGGAAATATCGCACCTTATACAGGATATGAATCAGTACAGGAGTAAATAAATGGCTAGAAGGAAAAAGGTTGGAGATGTATACAGGGTTGATTTTCACGAGAAATACCATTGCTATTGTCAGATAGTAGAAGCTGGTGATGTAGCTTTCTTCAATTATTATTCTGAAACTGAAAATGATAATATTGATGAAATATTGGAAAAAGATGAAGTGTTTAGAATATGGCTTGATAGTGACTGCCTGAAAAGTGAGAAATGGAAATTCATTTGTAATAAGCCACTTCCCGAGGAAAGAAAAAATATTCTCTATAAATATAACAATCCTGTGGGATCGGATGATTATTTTATCTTTAAGAATGTTGTAAATGCTGAGTTTATAAAAGTACCGCGTGAGCAATGTTTTGGATTGGAAGTGGCAGCGTCATGGATGGAATTAGGAGTAGTTGATAGATTGAACTATTCTTTTTTTGGAATACCATTACCTGCTGGTATTTGTAAAGATGTTCCATTTTATGAGTAGTAAAATTCTATGATAAGCAAGGTTTTATTAAAAACTTCTTCCCTCAAATTCAAATTGCCGAGGAAGTGAATATATTACGGGCAGCAATTGAAGCTGTTTATTTGGAGGAAAAATGGGAACTTTTAATACTGAACTTCTTGGGAATGATACTTCACTTGATATATACGGAGAGTTTTATGATGAATACAATGATGGGAGAAAGCCTTCTTCTATCATAAGGGAATTGTTGGAAGAGTATTCTGATATATTGGACGATGAAGAAGATGATGAAAAGAATAATATGTTGTTGGCTCTTGCTTTGGCTGCATGGGAAACAAAGTCATTAACCGATGATTTATATAAAAAGGTAGCGGATATTGTTAATTCCGGCAATGACTTGAAATTATGGAAAGACCTTGGTGCTGATGAAAAGTTATTGGATGAGCGAAAGAAAGTTTTAAGTGATTTCTTAGATAAGATATCTTCTCCGATAGAGAAAAAGGTACGAAGAAAAAGAGAGAAGATAAAGGTTACCACGAAAACAATCTCAATAACTCAGCCAGAAGATAAAAGATGTACTTTTACAATTAAGGATGTATATGTCAATGATGAATATAGTGATTCTTCTGGATTATTAATGTGGGAAGAAGGCGGTGGCGGAATCTTATCCTACAACAAACCTGATGCCCTTATAAAAGTTACATGGCTAAAAAAAGATTCCGTTCTTGTAGAATATGAAAAAGGCCTGGTTTTTACACAGCAGAATACGGAGACTATGTTTCGCGGAGATAAGGTCAGTATAAGTTATTCAGAATTATAGAGAATAATTTGTGAATTTGCTGTTTTTTGGGGACGGTAAAACTTTTTGCAGAAGATATCTTAATATTAGTGGCTATAGTCTTCAATACATTCGGCATTTATTGTAATAGAGAAGCGTAGTGCGTATAATATACACATGCGTAAATTTGGTTATTTTATTCTTTTTATTATGATAATTGCTATCTTGGGGGCTTTTGGGACAAGATGTGTTCCGTCAGTTCTCTTGAGTTTTAAGGAGAACGAAGTCAAGGCTCATACACTTAATATGAGCGACAGCATATATTACAGGCAAACATATAATAACTGCAGTGCCTATAGTTCCATGGCGGCCCTTAATATTACTAGGGGCGAAGTGGCTGACCCTGAGATTCTTGCTTCGCAGATGAAGTTTCGCATCATGAAGAACCTGACTCTTCCTTACGGGGTGACACATATCCTTAAGGAGCACGGGGTAAAGGTAAGGGAATATGTGCTTTATGCATATAAGGATGAGCGGAAAGCGGCTTTTCTCCGGGACAAAATCATGCACGGCTATCCTGTAATTCTCCTTGTGGACAGCCATGGTGTGCAGCATTATGTGACAGTTGTGGGGTATGATGAAGAAGGTTTTATGCTCTATGACTCAATGCAGGAAGCTTCTTCTGAAGCTGCATCTGAATCTTCCTTAAGGATTACTGTACGTGACAGTCGCTGCATAAAAGGCAACAGGTATATGTCTGATGATGAGCTTATGTCTGTGTGGAATCTTGGAGGGAAAAAGATATTCTTCAGGAACTGGTGTGTTGTCGCTAGCAGTGACGTCGAGAGAATCTGCATCGAGAAGAACTCTCTTGGCTACTTTGAAAGGCACAAGGCAGACTTTGAGCCTTATCAGCATGACATGGGATTTGGGGAAGTCTGTGATGACAAGGGAAAAAATCCTTTGTTCATAAGGACTGTTCATCTTAAGGACAACACTTACCTTAATGAAATAAGAATCGGTAAGAAAAGTTCTTCTGATCCTCTTGTGCTCTCGTACAGGAATATGCTTGTCTATTCTCCATCCTGTGACATTATGGAAAATAACCCTATGCCATCTTACTACAAGCTTATAAACCGTACCAGCCTAAGTGATTGGTACGAAGTTTACATAGATGACTGGTATTATTAATGACTAAGGCTGCCCGTTTTGTAGGACAGCCTTTTTTTATTCTTATCTGTTGTCTACTTTTTCTGGGTACATGTCATGGTTCATCAATCGATGTTCTGCCATGGACTCGTATTTTGTACCTGGTTTACCGTAGTTGCAGTATGGATCGATACTGATTCCTCCACGGGGAGTAAACTTTCCCCAGACTTCTATATAGCGTGGGTTCATAAGTTTTATAAGGTCTTTCATGATTACGTTTACACAGTCTTCGTGAAAGTCTCCGTGGTTCCTGAAGCTGAAAAGATACAGCTTCAGGCTCTTGGATTCTACCATAAGCTCGTCAGGAATATATGATATGTATATGGTAGCAAAGTCTGGCTGGCCTGTTATAGGACATAGGGATGTAAACTCAGGACAGTTGAACTTTACGAAATAATCGTTCTCAATATGGCGGTTACGGAATGTTTCCAGGACTTCCGGAGCATAATCGCTCTTGTACTGTGTCTTTGCGCCCAGTGCTGTAAGGTTGTCGTCCTTACGGTTTGTGCTTTCGCTCATTACTTTACTTCTCCTATTGGTCTGATTTTTCTTGCAAAATATGCAAATGGTGTATCAAGAAGTGCTACTGCTGCCTTAAAGAGGTATGTTGTCCAGAGAATTGACCAGAATATTTCTGATGAAACTGTACCGATGAATGCTCCTGTTACAAAGATACATGTATCAAAGAACTGGGATATAAGTGTAGAACCATTGTTACGGAGCCATAGATGTTTGTTTGACTCACCGGATTTCTTCCAGATAAAGTGATAAAGGAGTACGTCTATGCTCTGGCTTATGCAGTATGCAAGAAGACTTGCTCCTGCAACACGAGGCATAAGGCCGAAGATTGCTTCAAGATGAGGCTGCATTATATCTGTTTCACTTGGTTTTGACAGGAGTGTAAGCTGTGTTCCGATGATCCATATTATTGTGACGTAGATTCCTATACGTACAGCTTTTTGAGCAGACTTCTTTCCGTAGCGCTCCGAGAGGATATCCGTACAGAGAAAGCTTGATGCATAGAGAACATTACCTGCTGTTGTCTCAAAGCCAAAGAGATTTACTCCCTTACATACCTGAATGTTTGCAAGAATTGTAGCGAATGCTACGTACACATAGATTCCGCTCTTACCAAAAAGCTTATATGCCAATGTTGCTGCGGTCAAAAAAAATAATACTGAAGTAAAAAATGCTAATGCGTTCATGATTGTTTCCTATATAAAAATGATTTATGCAGACTTGTGTTTTAATAGTCCAGAGGATCTGTTGTGCCGTTAAGGACGAATGCTTCTTTGCGGTCTATACATGTACCGCATTTTCCGCAAGGTTTTTCGCCTCCCATATAACAGCTCCATGTAAGATGATATGGAACTTTAAGGGCAAGGCCTTTGGCAACTACATCTTTCTTTGTGCTTGAGATAAATGGCGCCTGTACTTTAAGGGCATTACCGCTTCCAAGGTAAATGGCACGGGCAATTGCTTCGTTAAAGGCAACAGATGTGTCAGGATAAGCGTTGAGTGCTGCGTCATCTGCATGGGCACCGTAATAGATTTCCTTGCATCCGAGGCTGATAGCTATGGAACTTGCTGCTGACAAAAAGAGGCCGTTCCTAAATGGTACGTATGTAGAAACTGGCTTTCCTGATGTTGATTTAAGCTGTTCATCATAGCTGGAAAGAGGAATCTCTCTGTCTGACTGAGACAGGAGTGAACAGTCAGAGTCCTTGAATATAAGGCTTAAGTCCAGAGATCTGAGCTCAACTCCATAATATTCTGCTACTTTGATTGCACTTTGGGATTCTTTGAGATGCTTTTGTCCGTAATAACAGAACAAAGCTACGACTTGGTCTGCTCCGTATTTGTCTACTGCCAGAGCAAGGCAGGTGGAGGAGTCTAATCCTCCGGAGAATAATACTAATGCTTCCACTCGAAAGCCTCCATAGTTTTATTTATAGACAGGATGGTTACGAACTGTCTTGATAGCACCATAAACAAGGTGCCTTGGGACTAACACCTTAATCAAATAATGACAAATTGTCAAGGGATGGAAACTTGTAAAAGACTTGTAAAAAATCACATTATTCATGAAAAAAATAGCATTGTACTTTTTTTGAGATTATTATGCGTTATAGTTGAGTATGTAATCCCGTTTCAGGAGATAATTATGAGTGATAATGATATTAAGCAGGAACAACCAAAAAAATCCATGTATATCCTGAATTTCATGATTTATTTTGGGCCTGTACTGTATGATTTAGTCAGATTGCCCGGTTGTAGTGTTTTTGAAGACGACAGAGATATGCTTCGGATGTTGTTTTGTCTTCCGGTGATTATTTTTGTTGTCTTGGGACTTTTGGGTGTCATAGGGGTAGAGCATCGCAGCATCGCCAAGCTGGAGCGGTACGACGGTACTCCGGAGTCTTATCTTAAAGTTCGTAAATATTACAGGATTCATGCTGTTATCAATATCTTTGCACCGCTTTTCATGGGATTCATCTATCCGATGATGATTGATATCGGAGCCAGTGCTGCCGGAGTCCACTTCAGTAAGCTTAAGCTTTATATGGTCTGCATAAACTCCTCATTCCTTTTGTGTACTTTCTTCTATTGTATATGGATTGGTAAATGGGAAGACTGGCTTAAATTCTTGCCTGTGGAAAATGAAGATGTAAGATTTGGTATCACTCGCCGTATTGTTCTTGTAATGTTCCTGTGTGTCATGGCTGCTTATGCAGGACTCTTTGTTACTGTAGCAAACAGTGATGATATCAAGACTTTGCCTAGTGGTTATTATCTTCTTGCCTTTATGAACAAAGGTAAGTCACAGATGATCATAACTATCATAATCTGTATGATTGATATCCGTGTGCTTATAGGTGGATTTGTAAAGCGTCTTACACGTATCAGTGACTTCATAAAGGATCTTGCTCAGGGTAACTATAAACTGGATGAAATCGAGATAAGCAGCCGTGACGAGCTTGGGCTTGTACTTGGCAACGTAAATAGATTCTACAGTCAGACAAAGGGTCTTCTTACTGGTGTAGACCACAACGTAAGTGATACTGTACAGCTTGGTGAAGAAGTAAATGCTGACATGGAGACTACTGTCACTTCCGTAAAGGAAATCATATCTAATATCAACAGTGTTAAGGATAAGATACTCAGGCAGAATGATATTGTCCATAATGCCAACAAGGCTACGGATAACATCGTAGAGAATATTCAGTCTCTCAATAGCAGTATCGAGAATCAGAGTAGCGGTGTAGAGGAAAGTAGTGCCGCAATCAAGCAGATGGTTGCCAATATTCAGAGTGTAACCAGTATCATTGACCGTAACATTGAGACAGTCGAGTCCCTGCAAAAAGAAGCTGATACTGGTAAGACCAAAGTCGAGTCTGCCGTACAGTCTTCTAACCAGATTCTTGAGAACTCAAAGGCTGTAATGGAAGCCAGCAAGATGATTCAGTCTATTGCTTCCCAGACAAACCTTTTGGCTATGAATGCAGCCATAGAGGCTGCCCATGCTGGTGAGACAGGAAAAGGATTTGCCGTTGTTGCCGGAGAAATCCGTAAGCTGGCTGAATTGTCAAGTTCTCAGGGTAAGCGTATCGGAGAGAGTCTTAAAGTCCTCAACAAGACGATCCAACAGGTAAGCAGCGACAACAACGAGGTAAAGAAGCAGTTTGATGTTATCTTTGACAAGACAAGAAGCGTTGCCCAGCAGGAACAGTATGTCAAGAATGCTATGGTTGAGCAAAATGAAGGAAGCAAGCAGGTTCTGGAAGCTATCCGCAATATCGATGAGTCTACGATTACAGTACGGGATGGTGCCCACAACGTAATAGAACAGGGACGCATCGTAGAGGATGAGATGAATGTACTTGAAAAGTCTTCATCAGATATTGCAAGCGCAATGGAAGATATGGCTAATGGAACAAAGACTATTCTTGAGTCTGTAGACAACGTTAACCGTAACTCAAATCGTAACCGAGATACTTTAAGCCATCTTCAGAATGAGATGAAAAAGTTCAATCTTTAAGGTCACCTCTAGACATTTTAGGTTTATTTGTTAATATAGGTATACGGCTGATCAGAGGTTTATGCGTAATGAGCCTTGTTCAGCCGTATTTGTATTTTAAAAAGGAGATTCCATGAAAAAGTTAAATTTATTCAGAATCATCAATGTTACCCTCTTGATGACTGGTACTTTCATGATGATTTTGTCTCTTTCTGCCTGTAGTGCTACGGCCAGAAAGGATGATTTTGTACAGTCAGTCCTGGATAGGCTTACTCTTGAACAGAAAGTCTATCAGATGGTACAGCCTGCAATATATAATATTTCTGCCTCTGATGTTAAGGAGTACTGTTATGGAAGCATTCTTTCCAACATCAATTCTCCAGATGCCGCTACCTGGCGCAAGAACATAGACAGACTTCAGCAAGCTGCTGTCAGTTCCAAGGCAGGTGTGCCTTTTATCTACGGGCAGGATGATGTCCATGGTGTAAATTACTGCAAAAATGCAGTGTACTTCCCACATAATATTGGACTTGGTGCTGCCAATGACAGTGCTCTCATGTATGACATAGGACTTGCCACTGCAGATGAGGCTAAACTTTGCCATATGCTCTGGAACTTTGCTCCTTGCGTAGCCCAGTCAGCAGACCCTAGATGGGGACGCACTTACGAAAGTTACGGACAGGACCTTGATATAATAACGGCTCTTTCCACTTCCTATACCAAAGGACTTGTAGATGGAGGTGTAGTTGCCTGTCCCAAGCATTTCTTTGGTGACGGTAACGTAAAATATGGCAGCGGAGACTGTACTTTTGACTACAAGATAATGGACCGTGGCAAGAGTGAGCTTTCGGAGCAGGAGATTGAAAAACTGCTTAAGGTTTACGAAGAAAACATAAAAGCCGGTGCCCTTACTATCATGACATCTTTTAGTTCCATGAACGGTGTCAAAATGCACGAAAACAAAAAGTACATTGATTATCTTAAGAAAGACCTGGGATTTAAGGGCTTTATAATATCTGACTGGAATGGTATCCAGCTTAACAAGGAGCCTACTTACAGGGAACAGATCATTGCTTCCATCAATGCCGGCGTAGACATGATGATGGAAGTAGAAAGATTCCAGGAAGCTGTAGAGATAGTTGTCCAGGCTGTAAAAGATGGGGACATATCGGAAGAAAGGATAAACGATGCTGTTTCAAGGATCCTCTATGTAAAAGAGGCTGTAGGTATATTGAGAGACCCTTTGTTTGAAAATATTGAGACTGTGCAGAAGGAAACAGGGTCTAGAGAATACAGGAAACTTGCAGAGCGTGCTGTAGAAGAGAGCCTTGTGCTCTTGAAAAACAATGATAACATTCTTCCCCTTAAAAGCGGCACCAAAGTATATATTACAGGACCTGCTGCCAATAATACAGCTTTTCAGTGCGGAGGATGGACAATCGACTGGAATGGCTATTTGGACAGGCCAATACAGGGAGTTACAACCATAGCACAAGGTTTTGCCAGTGTATCGCAGGACACAGGGATCCAGATTGTAAGAAATGAGGCAGAAGCTGACGTCATCATTCTTTGTGTAGGGGAAACTCCTTATGCAGAGTGGAATGGAGATACAGTGGATCTTGATTTGTGCGGGTCAAAAGGTATTCCTGCCAATAAGTCAGTCATCGAAAAATACAGAAATGCTGCCAAACCTGTTGTAACCTGTATTGTGGCAGGCCGTCATGTCCTTATAGAGGACTATCTTGAAGACTGGGATGCCTGTGTAATGTGCTATCTTCCAGGTTCAGAAGGGCAGGGAGTTGCCAACGTCCTTACAGGAAAAGCACCCTTTACAGGAAAGCTTCCAAGTCCATGGTATGCATCTCTGGAGCAGATAGGAACTGACATGAACATGTTCCCAATGGGATACGGATTAAGCTACTGAAAAGATGCAGTGCATAAAAAAAAGGTTCACTTCGATCCATGTGTGGAATTTGAAGTGAACCTTTTTTTGCTTTAATCAACGGGATATGTTTCCAAGAACTCCCGGTTCAGCTTATTGGATACTGTCTGTCGTGTAAGGAGAGTCTCCTTGGAGCATGCAAGTCCATAATGAATACATCTCTTGATGTTTTCGTTGGCAAGGAATCCCATGAGGAATCCTGAGGCAAAGGCATCTCCAGCACCTATTGTATCCACAATCTGACTTGGAGTATAAGGGCGCTCGTTGTAAGTGTCGCCTCCGATACGTACCATGACACCTCTGTCCCCAAAAGTGATGATGAAGTTCCTGAAGCCAAGAGCCTGGAACTTATCTGCAGTTTCTACATCCGGAAATGGAGTTTCCCCTAAGATAGCTTTTGCCTCATATTCGTTGCAGGCAAAAAGATCAATCAAAGGTGCATATTTTACTGTCTTTAAGGCAATATCTGGAGCTGTCGCATTCTGGAAATAGAAAAAGTCCGGATGTTCTTTCTTGAACTGATAGAAATCTGCAAGAGTTTCTTCTGTCAGGTTAGAATCAAAAACAAAGTTCTTGATATTATTCTTCATTATATAAGACTTAACTTCTTCATCAAAGACAATTTCCTGAAGGATCTTTGTTGAATAGATACAGCTGGCACTTTTGCCTGCAGTTGCCATTACGCTGAACAGCGAAGTCTTGTTGATACGGCTTTCCCTCAGAAGATCTGTATTAATGTTGTCTTCCTGAAGTCCTTTGCGGAGGTAATCCCCAAAGATGTCTTTACCGACGTATGAGTAGAGGATACTGTCCAACCCAAGGTGCTTCAAGTTGATGGCCATACCTCTTCCTACTCCCCCCGGAACAAGTTCGATAGACCCGTCTCTATATGCTTCTGTATCATCTATGTCAGGGCTGAATGCCTTGATGTCTACAGAAACGTTACCAATACATAAAATCTTATCAGACATAACCCACTAAATATAAAGACATAAAGGTCATTTGTCAATTAAAGAGATATTTTGAAAATCAAGTGCAAAAATGATTGTATTAGCATTAGTTAACTATAGCAAATTAAAATAAACCGTGTTATGATTAGGTAACATTTAATTGGAGAAAGGAGAAGTTAATGAAATCATACTTTGACTTGAAGGGACAGGTAGCTGTCGTAACAGGATGTTCCAGCGGACTTGGTGTACAGATGGCAAAAGCTCTCGCAAACCAGGGAGCCAAGATTGTTGCATTGGCACGACGCAAGGACAAGATTGAGGAAGTAGCCAGCGAAATCGCGTCTGAATACGGAGTAGAAACTCTTGCCATTCAGTGTGACATTACAGATACTGCCAACGTAGAGTCTGCCGTAGATCAGGTTATTGCAAAGTTTGGTCGTGTTGATATCGTCATCAACAATGCAGGAACAGGAGCTGTAGGCCCTGCCGAAGACATCACAGACGATCAGTTTGAACATGAAATGAACATTGATCTTTTTGGTACATTCAAGGTTGCCCGTGCTTGTGCTAAGAAATCCATGATTCCTAATAAATACGGACGCATCATTAACATTGCTTCCATGTATGGTATGGTTGGTAACAAGGTTGCCGGATCCAGTCCTTACCATGCTGCCAAAGGTGGCGTAGTAAACCTTACCCGTGCACTTGCTGCTGAATGGGGAAAACATGGCATTACTGTAAATGCAATCTGTCCTGGATATTTCTATACTCCTCTCACAAAGGAGACATTGGATTCTGACTTCTTCCAGCAGAATGCAAAGACAATGATTCCGGAAGAACGCTACGGTCACGAAGGTGAACTTGATACTGCAGCAATCTTCCTGGCAAGTCCAGCATCAAGCTACGTTACAGGAGTAATTCTCCCTGTAGACGGTGGATATACAGCAATGTAATATAAGGCTCTGATATTAGGCTTGGCCAGATATCGGGGGAGAAAAGGATCTTATCTTGGGTAAGGTCCTTTTTTTTGTTTTTGAGTTGAAAAATCAAATATCTGCATTATAGTTTAATTCAGTATGACATCTGTAGAATTATCAGAGCTAGCTATTGATCTAAGACTAAACTACAAGTTGGATACTGAACTAAAATGGGATTTAAAATATCCGTTGACTGTTTTCAGGAGCAAGAACGCCAAGATAGTCAAGGTTAAGTTTGACAGTATACTTAAGACGTATGATTTGGCCATTGTAAAGGAACATCCAAAAGATGCTGTAACTCTGGAAGATTATACTGAGTATGTCAAGAAACTATCCCGTAAAGAAGCTTTACTTCGTATTGTTAAGGTCCTAGGTCTCTAAAGAAGGTTATGTTGCCGACAGAATATCGGCAGAACAAGCCTTCTTTTGGTTTATTTGGATAGTATCACCTGTTCCATATGGTTTACTAAGTCTGTGATTTTCTCCTTGGAGATGGCAGTGTAGTTTACTACAAAGACAGGGTGGAGTCCGTTCATCTCATTGCCTTCCCTGTTGGAATAGTAAAAATCTTCCAGCAGTGGAAGGTTTATTTTTTTCCTGCGCATGGCATCTTGTATTTCCCTTCCGTTCCTGTCAGTAATGAATTCCATGATAAAGTGAAGCCCAGCTTCTTCTTCCTTTATGCTTATCATATCCTTTATGGCACTGTTGTTAAGGGCATATATCAGATTGTTCCTGAGATTTTTGTAGTAATTCTTCATGCGGATAAGATGCTTTTCGTAGTGACCGCCAGTAATGAAGGACTCCAGAGTAAGCTGCTCCAGGGAACTGACCGGGCAGCTGTATGTTCCAAGCTTTCGGTCAAATTCAGAAAGCAAAGTTGCAGGTATTATCATGTAGCTTATCCTGAAGGAAGGAGACAATGTCTTGCTGAAAGTATTTATGTATATTACCCGGTTATGCCTGTCCAGGGAATAAAGAGTCTCAAGAGGCTTCCCGTTAAAGCGGAACTCGCTGTCATAGTCGTCTTCTATTATGTAACGGTCTTCCTTGTCATAGGCCCAGGACAAAAGTTCATTGCGTCTTTTTATCGGCATGACAACTCCCGTGGGAAAATGATGGCCGGGACTTACGTGGATAATGTCTGCTTGGGTTTCAAGGAGAGGCAGGGGAGACAAGCCCTGGGAATCTACCATAACAGGATAACACTCGGCTCCGTTCAGGTTTATTACGGAGCGGACTTTCTTATACCCGGGATTTTCCACTGCATATGTTTTGTCCCGTCCCATAAACTGTACTATCATGGAATAAAGGGACTCTGTCCCAGCCCCAATGACAATCTGTCTGGGGTGTACCTTCATGTTACGGAAACCTTCAAGATGCATGGCAATCGCCTGCCTTAGCCCCATGTAACCATAGACATCCTGTCTTTTTAGCAGGGCCGGATTTCCTGAATTGAGAACCTGTCGTGTAATGTGAGCCCACTGGCTGAAAGGAAAAAGCCTCGTATCAGTTGCATTGCTCTTAAGGTCTGTATCATATTCATTCTCTGCTATCTGCAATTCATGAGGAAGCAAAGGCTCTGCACTTACTTTGTCTCCTTCCCGGTCAATAATGTTTGCAGCCTTGATGTCAGTTACATAGAAACCTTTTTTCTCGATGGAGTAAAGGTAGCCTTGGCTGATAAGTTCATTGTAAGCGTTCTGAACCGTGATTACGCTGACTCCAAGATGCTCTGCCAAGGCTCGCTTGGAAGGCAGCTTTGTCTCGGCTTTCAGTATTCCTTGGGAAATCTGCTTTTTTATCGAGGAAATAATGGAGTCGCATAAGCCGCCTGTTCTTTCTGTGGTCAAGTCTATCGTTATCATCCAAAGCCTCCGTCTCCCATTGTATCCCAAAAACGCATATATTGTGCAAAAAAAAATAACCTTGCTGGGTGCGTATCATCAAACGGCATGCAAGGCTCAATGGACAGTAACATATCACATATTGAGATATCTATCAATCATATGGAATTTACCCATTGGGGAAAATGCTTTTTTTGATAAATATGCATGGTGTATCCCTGTTTTGATAAGTTTTTATGTTAGAATAAAGTGTAAGGACATCTCTTAAAAATACTTTCCATAGATGTCTTGCAAGTTTTGATACTTGATAAAAGAGTCTATTTTGATGGGCTTTCAGTATAAAGAGGTAAAAAATGGGACAGATGATCCAACCTGACAGACAGACGGTACAGCAGTGCCTTAAGGACAAGACATATTATGTTGATTTTTATCAGCGTGAGTATGTCTGGTCCAAGAAGACAGTAGAGATCCTGCTATCTGATATCTTTGAAATCTTTGAACAGTCATATTATCCACTGAAAGATGCAGATTTAACCCCGGAAGCCATGGAAAAGAATTTTGCATGGTATTATCTGAATGTATTCATAACAAACAAGATTGATAATAAAGTCTACATTGTGGACGGACAGCAGAGACTTTCGACCCTCACGCTGATTTGCACAAAATTACATAACCTGACAAATGACCAGGACGAGAAAGACTTGCTTTTGCCATGTATCTGCGGCAAAGACTGGAAAAGGAATGTTTACAGGATAGACAATGACAAGCGAAAGAGGGCAATGGATTGTGTCCTTAAAGGTGAAGAAATAGAATTGCCTTATCATAATCAGACTGAAGAGACGATAGTAGAACGATACAAAGATATATCAGCTTATATTGACAGCAAGAAACTTGACGACAAAAAGCTCTCAGCCTTCATATTCTATTTTTTGTATAAGCTTGTTCTTGTGGGACTCAGCATTGACAACCAGGATGATACGGCAATGGTCTTTGAAGTAATCAATGACAGGGGCGAAGCCCTTAAGCCTTTTGAGATATTGAAAGGCAAACTCATTGGTGCACTGAACAAAAACGATACAGATTGCTTCTCTGAAAAATGGGACAGCTCAATGCAGGCTGTAAAGGATCAGGAAGATATTTTCTTTGCTACATACCTCAAGTCAAAGTTCATCTTTTCCAGGAACTCCGAAAAGGAAAAACAGATAAACAACGAGTATCACAGGTATATTTTTGAGCAGAATGAAGAAGCAAAGAAATTATGTTTCCGAAAGACTGATCCAAACAGAATAGAATCCATAAAGCAATTCATACAGAAAGATGTGGTCTATTATTCATCTCTCTTTGCAAAAATCATCAGGAACGAAAATGAAAATCTGATGTACAGCAACAGTATCCTTCAGCTTGACGGTCAGTATCAGGTGATTATGGCAGCTTGTGAGGTAGATGACAGTGAGGAAGGTCAGAAGGTTGAATTGCTGGCAAAGGAATACGAAAGACTATACATGCTGTTGAGGATGAACGGTGTTTACGAGAGTAATGATTTTCATGGACTTTCATATAGCCTGAATGAAAAGCTTAAAGGCCTTCCAGTTGCAGAGTATAGGAAAACCTTTGATGATATCATCAGAAACTATATCGCAGAAAAGACAAGTGTAAACCTGGACTCCATAAGCTCAGTTCTTGAGTACAACAAGTTTGCGCAGCTCTCTTACAGGACAGATACATGGTTCTATTATTTACTTGCAAGAGTAGAAAACTTTATCTGTTCCAAGCTGAAGATAGCTCCTGAAAATGATGTACAGTATATATCTACAAAGCATTCCAATGTACAGGGCTACCACATTGAGCATATTTTCAGTAACAACGAGGAGAATATCGCATATTTTGGGACAGAAGAAAACTTCTGGGAAAAGCGAAACGGTATCGGAGGATTACTTCTCCTGAAGGGCAGGGACAATATCAGTTCCGGAAACGAAGACTATAAGGATAAGCTTGAGACATATTCCCATGGACCTGTATGGGGACATACCTTGTGCAGTGAGTTTTATAATGCCAACCCTGATTTTGCGGATTTCAACAGTGAGTTGAAGTCAAAGTATGGTGTTGAATTCAAGAGCTATGACGAGTTTACTCCGTCTGCTATGGAAGAAAGATGCCGCCTTCTCTATACTCTTGTAAAAATTATTTGGGAAGTAAATTAAGGGAACTTGGAGAGATGTCCTTAAGTAACAAAAAGTAGCCTCAGAGGAAAAAATGGTTTTATATTTCAGCGGAACGGGAAACAGCCGTTATGTAGCAAAGGTCATTGCAGAGACTCTTGATGACCAGGTTCAGGATATCGTCAGATATACAAAATCATCATCGCTTGAAAGTTTTACTATCTCAAGCAGAAGACCTTTTGTGTTTGTCGCTCCGGTTTATGTTGCAGCTCCTGCCCGGATAATGATGGACTTTATAGACACGACAATCTTTGACGGCAGGAAGGACTGCTATTTTGTTTTGACGTGCGGCGCAAAAGGTAACGGACAACATGCTATCGGAAACTACTGCAAGAAACTTTGCAAGGATAATGCTCTTGATTACAAAGGCTATGCAGTTGTTCATATGCCTGAAAACTACACGGCTCTCTTTGATGTGGCAGAAAGAAAAGATTGCCAAAGTGTAATCGATGAGGCTGAAAAGTCTGCAAGGGAGATCGCCCGGAAAATCAAGGAAGGTGAGCAGCTGAATGTCAGGTCTTTGACAAGAATCGGCTTCTATGGGACAGATGTAATTTACAAGCTGTATTATAAGTTCAATATGGGGACCCAAAAGTTCACTGTCAATGACAGCTGCAAAGGCTGCGGAAAGTGCCAGAGATTGTGTCCTTATTCAAACATATCCATTGTCGAAGGAAAACCTGTGTGGGGCAAAGTATGCACACACTGTATGTCATGCATCAACTTGTGCCCTACTAAGGCAATAAATTACGGCAAGAAGACAGAAAAGCGAAATCGCTACTATCTGGAAGATTATGTCCCAAAGGAGAGAGATGAATCTTCTTCTACATAAGTACGGAGACGGGCTTACGAAGCCTTAGACTCCGTAAAAAAAAGTCTAAGACTTAGCAAAAAAAGTCTATGACTTTTTTTTAAAACATAAAGACTTTTCGTAAAAAGTCTAGGACTTTTTTAGAAGATAAAAACTTTTTTCTTCAGAAGATTAAGACTTTTTCTTCAGAAGATAAAAACTTTTTTCTTCAAAAGTCTTAGTCATAATACAAGGAGTACTTTATGATTACATTACGGCCTTAGTCCATTCCTGGCATTTAGTAATATCATCTGCTTCTGGTGTAAGATGAACCATAAGGCTTTCGCTAACAGTTGCACCGATACTTTTTACGCGGTCCTCCCAATCCCTGAGCCACTGGCCATCTCCCCAATCATACGAGCCAAATAGTCCTATTTTTTTGCCAGCAAGATTACCCTCAATTCTTGAGAAAAAATCCTCCATTGTGTCTTCCAGTACTTCATCTCCCATGGCCGGACTGCCTAGTAAAATAGTATCACAGGAAAGTACCTCTTCTGTATCAGCGCTGTCTGCAGTTCCAAAGACTACCTGTGCAGTTGATTCTGCAGTTTCTTTAATAGCATTAGCCATAGCCTCTGTATTACCTGTTGTACTTGCATAAATAATTGCAACTTTCATAAAAGCTCCTCTTTAAGCAGCATTTCCTGCTACTTCTTTATATTTTTTTATTACCTGAGGGACAGAAAGTCCCTCGTCAAACAATTGTTTGCATATTTGACTGCACAATTTATACTGAGCACAGCAAGACTTTGCTTGCAAAGGATTAGTGTATGATTTCCAATAGCCACAATATTTGCAGTTTTGTCCACCATTCATCTCGAATCCTATTACGTCCTCATAGGGATATCCAAGGAATAATCCAACTTCATGGGGAAAAGGCTTTAAGTTCTTGAGACGATTGAACAGGTCATTCAGTGTAAGGGTAGTGTCCATAGGATTTTGATAACACTTAACGTGAAGATATCCTTGAATCAGTTCATCGGAAATTATTTTTTTGATCCAAAAAAGGTCATACACAAAAATCATCCACCTTGTAGATGAGATTCTGAAATAGGTTATACAGAGATTTTGTGTTTTCAGTTTTGAGTCCCACTCTTTGATGTTTATCTCTTGAAACTGAGCTTCAGATAGAGTAAAGAGATTTGAGGGTTTAATTCCGCATAAAGTTGGAGCTGAAAAATGGATAAAAATACAATCACTTTTTGTTAAGTTAGCCATAACTAATACCTTCTGGTTAGAAACTAAAGGATTTGTAAAAAAAAGTCAATAGTTAGCATGTGCTAATGAAAGATATATTTTTCTGGTTTCTTTTGCAATGGAGTACGGTATATAGAACAGAGTTGGATCCTTGTATTTGGCATATTACGTTCTACGTGGTTACTGCATTATTTTTCAAGAATCTTGATGTTCTTGATGAAAATCAAGACTGAGGTTATTATTTGTATTATCATGTTAAAGGGGACTAACTAAAATGATGATAAATAAACGTTTACTTAATCTTGTACCAAAGTCAAAGAAGTATGTGTTCATAACGGTAGCGTTGAAACTTGTATCTTTGATATCTAATTTTGTTCTTGTCTTTTCCGTTGCTTCCATCATAGGGAGGCGGGGAAACAATGTTTCATCTTTAGCTCTTATGATTGCACTTTCTGTTATCGTGACTTTTTCATGCAATCAGCTGATATCGATTGCCAGCTTTTATTCCAGCAAGGAAGTAAAGAAGACTCTTCGGACAATGATTTATGAAAAGCTTCTTCGGTTGGGGCCTGAGTATCAGGAGAAAACTGAAACTGCAAAGATCATACAGTGGACAGTTGAAGGTGTTGAACAAATTGAAATCTGGTTTGGACAATATCTGCCTCAATTCTTTTATAGCATGATTGCTGCTGTCCTGACTTTTTTGGTTCTCTCTTTTATCCATCTGAAAATGGCACTTATACTTTTGGCATGTGTGCCTTTGATTCCGATTTCAATTGTAGCAGTCCAAAAAATCGCAAAAAAACTTTTGGGCCGCTACATGGCTCAGTATGCAAATCTTGCAGACAATTATCTGGAAAATCTTCAGGGACTTACAACCCTTAAGATATATGATGCAGATGAAGAACGGCAGAAAAAGCTTGGGCTTGATGCAGAGAACTTTCGTCGCATCACCATGAAGGTTCTCTCATTCCAGCTCAATTCTATCATAGTCATGGATACTGTGGCTTATGGTGGGGCCGGACTTGGAATTATGACAGCTCTTTCGTCCTATTTGAGTGGACAGCTTTCTCTGGAACATGCACTTGTATGTATTTTGCTGTCTGCAGATTTTTTTATTCCTTTGCGTCGCCTGGGAAGTTATTTCCATACAGCAATGAATGGGACAACAGCCAGTAATAATATTTTTGCATTGCTGGATACGGAAGAAAACAAAAGGGGCGGTGAGAGTATTTCTTTGGTTACTTCTACTGATTCTGTCAGCAAGGCTTGCTTTGAGGTCAAAAATCTTTCTTACAGTTTTGGAGAGAGAACTGTTGTAGATGACATTTCTCTTACAATACCATTTGGTTCATTCACTGCCTTTGTAGGAAAATCAGGGTCAGGAAAATCTACTACTGCAAAAGTCCTTGCAGGAATCAATGTCAATTATCAGGGCAATGTTTATGCCATGGGAAAAGAACTTTCTACTGTCGCTCCTGAATCCCTTTACAAATTCTGTACATACATAAGCCATAAAGACTGGATCTTTAAAGGAACAGTCAGGGATTGCCTTTTGGAAGGAAATCCCTCTGCGACAGATGCAGAGATGTGGAAAGTACTGGGACAGGTTCAGTTGGCTGAATTTATTAGACAGAATGGCGGACTTGAGCTTAAGATACAGGAGGATGCATCTAATCTAAGCGGGGGGCAAAAACAGCGTTTGTCGATAGCTCGCGCACTTTTACACAATAGTGAGGTTTATGTTTTTGACGAGGCTACAAGTAATATTGATGTAGAGAGTGAGATGACAATTCTGGAGTTGCTGCATATGTTAAAGTCTACAAAAACGATAATCATGATCAGTCACAGAAAAGAAAACTGCAAGGATGCTGACCAGATTTATGAATTTGAGAACGGGACTATACAGTGCCGTCATACTGAACAAGATCCTTCATCTATGGGAGTGCAATAATGAAAGCTTTATTACGTTTATCCAAATTAGTCCGACCTTTGTTCCCTGTAATGATTCTGGCAGTTTTGTTTGGAACAATCGGTCACTTCTGTGCCATAGGGATTCCTACGTTAGGTGCCTGTGCATTGTTAGGGACAGTTCCTCTTTGGGTTCTCCCTGTCATCGGGGTCGCCCGAGGCGTGCTCCATTATATCGAACAGTATTGTAATCATTATCTTGCCTTTTCAATCTTGGCAAGGATCAGGTCAATAGTCTTTGAAAAGTTACGGGAACTGGGCCCTGCCAAAATGGAGACAAAAGAGAAGGGGCAGTTGCTTTCTATACTTACTTCTGACATTGAGCTCCTTGAGGTTTTTTATGCCCATACGATTAGTCCTGTATGCATTGCAACTTTGGTAACAATCGGAATGATGGTGTTTTTTGCAAGGATCAATGTATATCTGGCTCTGGTGGCATTAGGGTTTTACATCATTGTTGGAATAATCATTCCTTCTGTCGTTAATAAAGCTGCTGTAAAGCTTGGGACAATTCATCGCGAGGAATATGGAAAGATGAATTCTTTTCTCTATGACTGTCTCCGTGGGCTTGAACAGACAATCCTCTATTCAAATGGCAGTAAAAAGCTGGAACAGATAAAGACTGGTAGTGATGAGCTTTCCGCTACAAGAAAAAAGCTTTCGGAAAACGAAGGCTTTACTTTTGCATTATCTGGACTATTTGTTACATTAGGTGCCCTTACTATGCTTGTGGTCACTTTACAGCTACATAAGATGGGACAGATTACTATTGAACAGGTGGTAATCGCTGTTACAGCAATGTTCAGCTCTTTTGGTCCTGTCCTTGCGGTTGCGGCTCTGGGTAGTGGACTTAGCGGAACAATTGCCAGCGGTAAACGTGTGTTGTCACTGTTGGACGAAAAGCCTCTTTTGCAGGATGTCACTGAAGGTGTTGATGTGGCTTTTGAAGGAGCTTCTGCCAGAGATGTTTCTTTTGCTTATCCATCTGCAGTCGAAGAAAAGATTCTTCATGATGTTTCGATGGAGTTCCCTAAAGGTAAGATTATTGGTATCCAGGGAAAGAGTGGCTGTGGCAAATCAACTTTGTTAAAGCTTTTCATGCGGTTCTGGAAGGCAGATTCTGGAGAAATAAAGGTATCTGGTCAATCTGTAGACGTCATAAATACCAAGGCTCTTAAGTCCATGGAAAGTTATGTCACTCAGGAGACTGTTTTGTTCCATGACACAATAGAGAATAATTTGAGAATCGCAAAGCAGGATGCAACCATGGAAGAAATACAATCTGCCTGCAAGAAGGCTGCAATCCATGATTTTATCATGACTCTTCCTGAGAACTACAAAACCATGGTTTCTGAGCTGGGTGACAATTTTAGTGGAGGTGAGAGACAGCGTTTGGGATTAGCCAGGGCTTTTTTGCATGACGGGGAATTCCTGATTCTTGATGAGCCGACCAGTAACCTTGATTCCTACAATGAGCATCAGATCATGGAAACTGTAAAAAAGGAATCCGAAGGAAAAACCGTAGTGATAGTTTCGCATAGGAATTCTACATTTGAATATGCAGATAAAGTGTATGAGCTAGACAGCGGCAGGATTAGTTGATGGAATATCATTACCGGGGAGTTGTCAAAATCTTATAAAATTTGTTATTCCGATTCTAGCAAAACTTATAATATCCTGCTTTAATAAATAAACATGGATGTTATGAGTTTTGTTTTAGATATAATTTCATTATGCCAAATGATTTAATTCTTTTATCGTTAACTTTATAAGAGCGTTCAGAAACACCATTTATTTCATAGATTCCGTCGTCGTTGATGTCTTTCTTTGTACAGTCAATAAAGTAAACATATCCATTCTCAATTTTATCAAAAATCGCGATATGAGATATATTGTCAGAATCAGTCTCTCCCATAAAAACTAAATCTCCTTTAACGGGTGTATTTGTCTTTATGGAATAGTATTTTTCCATATTATATGAAGTTGTATCGTCAAATAATAATTTATAATCTGTACCTTCGACTGCATATTGATAACATCTTATAACAAATCCAGAACAGTCAAGCTTTATTGTCCTAAGAGGATCTTGTCCTCCCCATGAGTATTCCGTGTCGGAATTCTTATACTCGTTTGCATAGACAAATACTTTTTCTTTTATATCAGTAGGACAATCAACTTCTGTCAGGTTAGTTGTAGTTCCATGAGCATTATCAAATCCAGATAGATCTACAATTACTGTACAAGATGTAAAACTCATTCCTAAAAGAACTACTGCTATAATTATTAATTTACATTTTTGTTTCATAGATCTAAATACCAAAACACACAAATAAAAAAAGCTCTCTAAGACTAGAGAGCTTTTTTGTAGAGCGGCAGAAGGGAGTCGAACCCTCGTCATCAGCTTGGAAGGCTGAGATAATGAGCCGTTATATGACTGCCGCATTGTGTATTCCCCAAGGAGGATTCGAACCCCCACAGTCAGAACCAGAATCTGAAGTGCTACCATTACACAATCGGGGAAGATGTTGATAAGCTTTTGGCTTATTCTATCAAGTTTCATTTACTTTTTGCAGTGCTTGTCGCTTGATGATTAAGATAATATACAAAACGAAATGTTTAGTCAATAAGGTTTTTCCAAAATTTTAAGAAATTTAAAAAGTTTTTTTGGTACCATTTTTACCAAGGATAACCGATTTTATACATATACAAGCTAGGGTACAGAAAAACATGATCTGTACTTATTTAAACAAGTGATTATGACCAATAATAGATTTTACAGATTAATAACTCTCATCGTATGTATTCTCATGAATACTTCGCTTCTTGTATGCCAGGAGTCTTTCTATAACTGGGATTTCTTCAACCATTATGACCTGACCAACTGGACCGTAAACAACGAGCTGCCCGGTAACAGCATCCTTGATATTGCCTGTCCTGACAAAGGATACCTGTATCTTGGTTCATATGAGGGACTTATCAGGTTTGACGGTGTGGACTTTGACTTATACAACAGGAACACTGATTCAAAATATGGTTTTATTTCGGCAAGAAGTCTTTTTGTTGATTCAGAGGGGAACTTCTGGGTAGGGTCAAACACAGACGGAGTAAGCTGCATCAGAAAAGACGGTACGGTGCGGAAATGGACTATAAACGAAGGCCTTTCCAGCATGTACATAAGGAGTATCTGCGAGGACCTCAGGGGAAATATTTGGCTGGGAACTACAAAGGGTGTCGTTTATATCGATCCTACAGGAAGGGTACGGTATCCCCTTGTTGCAAGGGATGCTGAATATTCTGTAGATATGAGTGTCACCCAGGTATTCTGTGACTCGGCAGGCAGGATCTGGATATGCGGTTATGGGGAAAACTTGCTTTACCTCTATGAGAATGACAGGATAGTTCACTTTGACAGGTTCAGGACTGTGTCTTCCGTATGGGTAGATTCTATAGCGCAGTCAAGGGACGGTGCCTTTTATATGGCTCTGAGCCCTGACAAAGTGCTGAAGTATGAGACCGGAAAAGAAATCATTTATGATGTGGGGGAGGCAGAAAAGGGAGAATCCCGGATAAACTACCTGTATGTTGACAGTAATGACAATGTATGGTGTGCAAGGGAAAAGGGTGTTTCTGTAATAACCCCTGATGGAGTCGCCCATCTTAGCTCGAAATATGGTAATAAGTGCGACAAGGTATACAAGATCTATGAAGACGAATACGGCAACATATGGATCAGCACTGAACGCAAGGGACTTTTCAAGCTGACTAGGACCAGGTTCAGGTCTGTGATTACAGATACTGTGGTAAACTCTATTGCACAGGACACTCTCAGGGACTGCATGTGGATTGGTACAGACGATGGGATACTGTGCTACCAGAACGGGAACTTTGAGACAAACAGTCTTACTCAGAAGCTTGATAAAGTCAGGATCCGTCATATCAATTTTACAGAGGACAATAAGCTCATCGTTTCTACATACGGTAGCTATGGTGTCATTGTCATAGACAGTGATGAATCTTTGTCTTATTACAATCAGGATACAACATGCCTTACGACAGACATGTGCAGGGTAAGCATGCAAGCTCATAATGGAGACCTGTATATAGGTACTGTCAATGGGCTTCTTGTAATAGAAAAGGAAACAGGAGATACCCATTGGTATGACAGGAGCAACGGCCTCCGTAATGAATATGTCATGAACCTCTTTGAAGATACTAACCATAGCGTGTGGGTTGGTACCAATGGAGGCGGAGTGTACAGATTGTATGATTATGTCATTGATATGCATCTGGACAAGAGCCAGGGACTTGCCGGTGACGTAGTATACAGCATAAGCCGCATAGAGGGAAATCTGTGGTTTTGTACAGACAGCGGAATTTCTGTCTACAACGGTAGCAGGTACATCAATTTTGATTCTTCTTCAGGGCTTGTAAGTGACAACGTGGGGCAGATTCTTCTGGACTTTACAAATACTCTATGGATAACATGTAACAGAGGAATATTCAGTGCTCCTTATTCTGAGTTTGCAGGCTATATCCAGGGAAAGTCCAAATCTGTAAAGACCAGATATTTTGGCAAGAACGAGGGCATTACCTGTGCCGGCTCCACGACGACATCCAACAGTGTTGTTGCAGAAGACGGCTGCATATGGTTCAACATGGTAGACGGCTTTACCATATATAATCCGCTCAAGAACTTTGACATAAAGACTGAGCCAAAACTGTTTGTAAAGAATATAGTTGTTGATACAAAAGTCATCGATGCCCGTTATATCGACATGAAGGAACCTATAATCCTTGAGCCGAAATGTAACAAGCTCAGGGTCAACTTTGCCGGTATATGTTACAATGCCTCTTCCCAGATAAAGTATTCTGTAAAGCTTGAAGGCTATGACAAGGATTACAGCGAGTGGAGTTATGACAGGTTCGCGTTGTACAACAACATGAATCACGGAACATACCATCTGCGTATAAGGGCGATGAGTAATAGTGGAGTCATTGGAGAACTTACGCAGCCTGTGATAATAATAAAGAGACCTCGCCTCATTGAGATGGCGATGTTCTGGGTTGAAGTTGTCATCATAATTACTGTCATGGCAGCCATACAAATATACATCAGGTTCTTTAAGGTAAGGAAATATTCACGGAACCTTAAAAAAGACGTAGACTTGAGAACAACCCAGCTTCTTTCCCTGCAGCATAATCTGGAACGTCAGGTTGAGGAGAGGACAGATATTGTCAAGCAGATGTCTTTTGAAATAACCCAGGCCCTGGCTAGTACAATAGATGCAAAGGATCCTTATACCAAGGGACACTCCAACCGTGTTGCAACCTATTCCAAGATGCTGGCAGAAGAAATGGGTAAGAGCAAAGGAGAAGTAGATCGCATATACATTGCAGCAAGTTTGCATGATATAGGCAAAATCGGTATCCCGGACTATATAATACAAAAGTCTTCTTCCCTGACCAAAAAGGAAGTCGATATTGTGCGTGAACATCCTATTATCGGTGGTGAGATACTTGAGAACATACATTCAATGCCGGAAATCAAGGTTGTAGCCAGATATCATCATGAGCGCTGGGACGGAAAGGGATATCCTTATGGACTTAGCGGCGAAGATATACCGGAAATTGCCCGTATAGTCTGTGTCGCAGATACATATGATGCCATGACCAGTAACCGCAATTACCGCCGTTATATGCCACAGGAAGACGTCAGGATGGAAATCGAAAAAGGAATAGGAACCCAGTTTGACCCGACGATTGCAAAGATAATGCTTCGGCTCATAGACAGTGACATAGAATATAATATGCACGAATAAAAATTAAAGATATATACTTATTTTTTTTGCTTTTTTGGAAATATCGTGTACAATATAAAGGACATAAAATCTAATAAAAATGACTCTGCGATTTAAGCTTTCTGCCATCTGTGGACGGGAAGTTTGTGACGCTGAGTGGTATGGAGTAAATAAGTGGAAACCTTTAATTTTTATGCACCTACTTACTTTGCCTTTGGCAAAGACAGAGAAGATGATACCGGTAAACTTATAAAGAGATTTGGCGGAACCAAAGTACTTATTCACTTTGGCGGTGGTTCGGTTATAAGAAGTGGTCTTTTGGATCGTGTAAAGGCTATTCTCATGGTAGAAGGCGTTGACTTCATCGAGCTGGGCGGTGTCAGACCTAACCCAAGAAGTGGCCTTGTGTACGAAGGAATCGAGCTTTGCCGAAAGGAAAAAGTTGACTTTATACTTGCAGTAGGAGGCGGAAGTGTCATTGACTCTGCCAAAGCCATCGCCTGTGGTACTTTGTACGACGGAGATTTCTGGGACTTCTATGAAGGCAAGGTCATAGATAAGGCTTTGCCTATTGGTACTATCCTTACTATTTCTGCCGCAGGAAGCGAAGGTTCTCCAGATTCTGTAATCACCAAGGAAGACGGCATGTTCAAGCGTGGTGCTACTGGAGACGTCTTAAGACCAAAGTTCTCCATCTTGAACCCAGCCCTTACACAGACATTGTCTGCTTACCAGACTGCATGTGGCGTTACCGACATCATGGCTCATCTTTACGAGAGATATCTTACCAACACCAAGAATGTTGAAGTTACAGACCGCCTGATTGAAGGACTTCTTCTGGCCATGAAGGTCGAAGGTCCTAAAGCTGTCGCAAGGTCTTCTGACTACCAGTCACGTGCCAATATAATGTGGGCAGGCATGATGGCCCACAATAACAGCTGTGGAGTCGGAAGAAGCCATGACTGGACAAGTCATTGTGTGGAGCATGAACTTAGTGCTCTCTATGACTGCCCTCATGGAGCAGGTCTTGCCGTAGTTATGCCTGCTGTATTTTTATATACCCTAAGGCATGATGTAATGCGCTTTGCCCAGATTGCTGTGAGAGTATGGGGCTGTGAGATGGACTTCGTCAATCCGGAAAGAACAGCCTTAGAAGGCATCGAATGCTTCCGCAGGTTCCTCATAAGCATTGGAATGCCTAAGAATTTCAAGGAACTTGGAGCCAGAAAAGAAGACATTCCTCAGCTTGCATATACTTGCTGCTATGGCAACAATAACCGCGGCGGAAAGGTTTGGGGCTTTATGACTCTGAACCAGAGTGATGTAGAGGCAATCTACTCTCTTATGCTCTAGGTGATGACTAAAGTTTGTTTTTATGATATAGTGTAGTGCAATATGTGCAAGCTGAAGATAAAGACAGACAATTCTCTCTCTACCGTTCATAAAGCGTATATTGGTATCATTTAGTATTTTACGGCTGGATTGCCTCTTTTTTGGAGGTATCCAGCCTTTTTTTTTTGAGGTTAATGTGAAACGTACAGACATCGACAAAGTAATGATCATCGGTTCAGGTCCTATCGTAATTGGTCAGGCCTGTGAATTTGACTATTCAGGTACTCAGGCCTGTAAGGCTTTGAGGGAACAGGGATACAAGATTGTACTTGTAAACTCAAATCCCGCTACAATCATGACAGATCCTGTCATGGCTGATAGTACATATATTGAACCTCTTACAGTAGAAAGACTGAGCCAGATCATCGAAAAAGAGCGTCCAGATGCTCTCCTCCCTAATCTTGGTGGACAGACAGGCCTCAACATGGCTTGTGAGCTTAACAAAGCCGGTGTCCTCGAGAAATACGGGGTAAAAGTCATAGGAGTAAACCTTGATGCCATTGAGCGCGGCGAGGACCGTGAGATCTTCAAGGAAACAATGAAGAGCCTTGGAATCGCTACCCCTAAGTCTGATATCTGTTATACCGTGGAAGAAGCCGAAAAGATAGCATCTGATATAGGATTCCCTATAGTAGTACGTCCTGCCTATACAATGGGAGGACAGGGTGGAGGATTCTGCTACAACGTTGAGGAACTCCGCACAATCGTATCTAACGGACTTGACCTCTCCATGACACATCAGTGTCTTATCGAACAGTCTATCCTGGGATGGGAAGAACTCGAAGTAGAAGTTGTCCGTGACGCCAAGAACCAGATGGTTGCAATCTGCTTTATCGAGAACATCGATGCAGTAGGTGTTCATACAGGAGACTCTTTCTGTTCAGCACCATTCCTCACAATCGACAAAGCTCTTGAGGAACGCCTCAAGGAAATGGCATTCAAGATTGTAGAATCAATCGGTGTCATCGGTGGAACAAACGTTCAGTTTGCCCATAACCCAAAGACTGACGAAGTAGTAATCATCGAGATCAACCCACGTACATCCCGTTCTTCAGCCCTTGCTTCAAAGGCAACAGGATTCCCTATCGCATTGATCTCAGCAAAGCTTGCATCAGGTCTGACCCTTGATGAAATCCCTTACTGGCGTGATGGTACCCTCGATAAGTATACTCCTGGAGGAGCTCCAGACGGAGACTACGTTGTTCTCAAATTCGCACGCTGGGCCTTTGAGAAATTCCGCGGTGTAGAAGACAGCCTTGGAACATCCATGAAGGCAGTCGGGGAAGTAATGTCTATCGGTAAGACATTCAAGGAGACTTTCCAGAAGGCTATCCGTGGACTTGAAAACGGAAGAAGCGGACTTGGATTTGCCAAGGACTTCAACAAGAAAACCCCTGAGGAACTGTGCGAAATGCTCAAGACAGCCTCAAGCGAAAGATACTTCCAGCTTTACGAAGCTATCCGTAAGGGTGTAGAGCTTACAAAGCTTGCTGAAATCACCCATGTAAAGGAATACTTCCTGCAGCAGATGAAGGAACTTGTTGACCTTGAAGAAGAAATGCTCAAGAACCCTGGCCGTGTACCTGAAGACAGCCTCTTGATCCAGGCAAAGAAGGACGGGTTCAGCGACAAGTATCTTTCAAAGATTCTCAAAGTATCAGAAAAAGCTATCCGTCAGCGCCGCAATGAGCTTGGCATCAAGGAAGCTTGGCTTGCAGTACCTGTAAGCGGAGTAGAGAATGCCAGCTACTATTACTCAACATACAATGCAGAAGATAAGTCTGTGGCAACCACAAACCCTAAGAAAATCATGATCTTAGGAGGTGGACCAAACAGAATCGGACAGGGCATCGAATTTGATTACTGTTGCTGCCATGCTGCAATGCAGTTAAAGGAAATGGGATACGAGACAATCATCGTAAACTGTAACCCAGAGACAGTTTCCACAGACTATGATACTTCTGACAAGCTCTACTTTGAACCAGTTACCCTGGAAGACGTACTCCAGATTTACGAAAAGGAAAAGCCATACGGTGTAATCGTACAGTTTGGCGGACAGACACCTCTTAACATAGCTAGAGCATTAAGCGAAGAAGGAGTAAATATCCTCGGAACTTCCATTGATTCCATCGACATTGCCGAAGACCGTGACCTTTTCCGCAAGATGATGGACAATCTCAATATCCCTATGCCAGAATCAGGAATGGCTGTCAATTTTGACGAAGCAAAGGAACTTGCAGACAAGATCGGTTACCCAATCATGATACGTCCAAGCTTTGTTTTGGGCGGACGCGGCATGGAAGTCATCTACGATGAAAATACTCTTCGTGAATACGTGGCAAAAGCTGTAGGCGTTACACCAGACCGTCCTCTTCTCATTGACCGCTTCCTCAAGAATGCCCTTGAGTGCGAGGCAGATGCCCTTGCTGACAGTAACAAAGTATACATACCTGCAGTAATGGAACACATAGAGCTTGCAGGCATTCACTCAGGTGACAGTGCCTGTGTACTTCCTCCAGTAAACATTCCTCAGGAAAACCTTGATACAATCAAGGAATATACAAGGAAAATCGCCGAGAGCCTCCATGTATGCGGTCTCATGAACATGCAGTATGCCATCGAAAACGGAAAAGTCTATGTCATCGAGGCTAACCCACGTGCAAGCCGCACAGTACCTCTTGTATCAAAAGTATGTAATACACAGATGGCTCGCCTTGCAACACGCATGATGCTTGGGGAAAGTCTTGAGAATCTCGGTCTTAAGGACAAGGTGATCCCTTATTACGGCTCCAAGGAAGCAGTATTGCCTTGGGCAAGATTCCCAGGAGTAGACCCAATCCTTGGACCTGAGATGAGAAGTACAGGTGAAGTCCTCGGTTTGGCAGAAAAGTTCCCTCTCGCATTCTACAAGGCTCAGGAAGCTGCAGGTTCAGAACTCCCTCATGCACCTCAGGCTTGGGAAAACAAAAAGATTCTTGTTTCCTTAAGTGACAAGGAAGGACAGAAGGAGCAGGTTGAACTTATCGGAAAGACACTCAAGAATCTCGGCTTTACACTTGTTGGAACACAGGGAACAGCTGATTTCTTTAATGCTCATGGCATCAAGTGTGATGTAGTCAACAAGATTGGAGGCGGACGCCCTGATGTAGTGGACATGATCATGAACAAGGAAGTATGCCTTGTAATAAATACACCAAAGGCTAAGCGTAACTATGCCGAGGACCGAAAGACTATCCGTAAGGTATGTCTCAAGTACAAGGTACCTTACATAACAACTCTTGCTGGAGCTGTTGCAGCCGTAATGGGTATCGAAGCTGCAAAGAACGGAAACCAGGGAATAGGTGGAGTCAAGTCTCTCCAGGAATACCACGCACTGATAAAATAATCATATAGTCGCGTAGTGTAATCTGATTTCCGATAGTGAACCTGTCGGAAATCAGATTTTTTTTATCATTAAGGGAATCTCAATGGAACCTCTTAAACTTGCTAGTTTTTAGAGGTTCCATAAAGCTATCTAAAAAAAACTGTAAAAGTCTAAGACTTCGTGGCAGTAAATCATTTTGCCATGACCGGCAATAGTGTAGTGGATTAAAAAAGCCTGGGCTGTTCTAGTCCAGGCTACAGTAAATTAAATAGGTCTAAAAGTTATCTTTCGAATAATTCTGCTTTAATATGTTATAGAAAGCTCATTCTTATTTATTATTAATCCTGTTAGTTCTTCTGCTGTAAATGAGTATTGCTGAGCTGAGATATCATTCTGTTTTGCAGCATATACTTTTCTTTTGTCTACGATAATCTTTTTCAGCATATTTTTTACAAGTGCTAAATCTATAATATAATCTTCATTTATCATATTTTGCAGTAATCTAACTGTACTTAATATTACAATTAGTTTATCTGAGACATTTTGAGGAATATTCTTAGTTCCTGTACTAAATCTGGCAGCAGCTTCATGATCATCAGAAATAACTACAAATTTGCCAGATGGTTCTCCTGAAAGATGTAGAAGCATATACAGGCAGATTCCTATAAGTTCTTCCCCAAGGTCATCTTCCGACTCTTTATTGCTTTTTACTCTGGAGAAGAATTCTGCACAGATTGATTTCTTTGAAATTTCAGTTTCTTTTAATATTTCTTTGAGTTTT
>JAZLGX010000061.1:0-21987 GCA_045616545.1 Treponema sp.
GACTTAAAAAGCTATCCAAATTATTTGAATTTGTTAAATTTAATATACATGGCAAATATAGTTTTTTGTTTCATCCCAAAATATAACTGCACTTTGTCTCATAAACTATTAAAGATTCAAATGGTCAATAGGAAATTAAATAAACAGGAGTAAAACTATAATTACATCCATGCATCGGCGAGTGTAATTATGATTATGCATGGACTTCGTATCCCCTCCTCCCATCAATTGAGCAAGCTTTATCTGAATCCAACTAAAATCAATGAGCTGAAAATATAATTGCTCAGATAGGATCTGATACCTATGATTTGATAACGAATTATTTAGGGGTAAAAGATACTGCAAATGAATTAAATGAGTTGTATCAATGATTAAGAAGATATTTTTTTATTTAATGCTAATAATTTGGATTATCTTAGACTTATTGATTTTATGTGTTTCAATAAATTTTGCATATTTATTAATAAAGGAATCCAATTGTAGATATTTTATAGATATTACGTTTAGTTTATTGATGTTTTTTTTGGGTACTAAGAGAATTCTATTTATAATAAAAGATAAGATTCATGATAGTTCAATTAAACCCTAGGTTTAAATAGTAAAATGCCATTGCTGAAGGGGTTGCAGTTTCGATTCCACAGTTAAAGTTCCCGGGTCCAACCGAAATACTTGAACCCCCTTCTGTTACTTTTTTAAGGATGCGCTTTTACCTGCGCTTACTTTTTGACTACTGTCAAAAGCATTTTGTATGGTTCAATAGCTTTAAGGGCATGAGGTGCATTTGCGCTCATGATCAAAGATTCCCCTTCGCTGACAGTAAGCTTTTGACCATCCAGTTCCACTTCTGCCTTGCCTTCAAGGCATACGACAAAAGCATCTCCAGGAGCTGAATGTGTGCTTACCCCCTGCCCCTTGTCAAATGCAAAGATTGTCATAGTCATGGCATCGCTATTTACAAGAGTCTTGCTTACAATAGTACCACTTTCTACCGAAATCTGGTCTTTAAGGGTTACAACCTTTCCGTGCTCAAAGTTCTTAATGAACATATCATTTCCTCCAATATTATTTACTGCCATAAATGTCATCTTATATGGCTTGTTTCCACTGACCTGAAACTCATCTCCACCTCTGACAAAGATACATTTTCCCACAGAGGCAGTCTCTCCTATTGCTCTTCCATTCTCTTTGGTCTCCAGGAACACTTCCCCCTCCAGGACAAAAAGCAGGATATCTCCCGGAATTGTCTGCCAGGTGATGCCCTCCCCTTCTCCAAAAGAATAGAGGGTCATGTCAAAGAAGTTTTTTGCACACACATTCTTGCTGATTACCAGCTGAGGTTTTACGGCAATATAGTCTGACAAATTAAATGGAACGCCGTATGGCAATTTTTCAAAGTTCATCTTGGCTCATCTCCTTTGGGATTTTTCCATCATGTGATATGGGATTTGTCACTCACCCTAGTCTTCGAGTATCCTGCCTTCAATTGAAATTGTGACTACCCGCCACTGAAGAAACTTTCCACTAGCTTTGATGGCTTCTTCTGCCGCGTGCTGGAGTCCACCACAGCAAGGAACTTCCATACGGATGAGGGTAACGCTCTTGATGTTATTGTCCTTGATTATCTGAGTGAGTTTTTCCGTATAGTCAATCTGGTCCAGTTTTGGACAGCCAATGAGGCAAACTTTTCCGTGCAAAAAATCCTTATGGAAATTTGCATAGGCATATGCTGTACAGTCTGCAGCGATGAGAAGGTTTGCTCCCTCATAGAAGGGGGCTGACACAGGCAAAAGCTTTATCTGGACAGGCCATGTCGTAAGATGGGACACAGGGGCGGTTTCAGCCATATTTCCTTCACTCTTTGGGGCAACATTATCCTGATGTGCATTTGATTTCATTATCCTGATCCTGCTTCCGGGACACCCGCTTTCCTGACCATGAGTTTGCATTTCAAGCGCCTGTTTTCTCTGTTCCACTGCCTTTTCATCATAAGGAGCGGCTTCCCGTTCGGTTATCTTGATTGCGCCGGAAGGACATGAAGGAAGACAGTCGCCAAAACCGTCACAAAAATCATCCTTGATAAGTTTTGCCTTGCCATTGACCATGACAATTGCATTTTCGTGACAGGCTGTTGCACAAAGCCCACATCCGCTACATTTTTCTTCGTCGATGCTTACGATCTTTCTTACCATTTGATTCTCCTCATAAAGCAAGTCTTACTACTCAAATGGTAAAATATAATGTAGAATAAATATGTTGTTAAAACAACAAAACAGGGAAAATGAAAGAAAATATATCGGAACTATTCAAGGACTTTACCCAGGTAAAGAAATCATACTCCAAAGGGCAGTTTGTCCTTCTTGCCGGATCCTGTACCCACGAAATGGGAATTGTCCTCAAAGGATGCGTCCAGGTTGAGCAAAATGATTTATGGGGCAACAGGACTATCATAGATAAAATTTCTGCCGGTGGATTTTTTGCTGAGACTTATGCAATAACCGGTGAGCCATCAATGGTTGACGTAGAGGTTACCGAGGACAGCGAAATTGCTTTTATCAATATCCACAAGATAATAAATGATTCTGATGTTCAGACCAAGATTAAACTTTATCAGATTCTTGTAGATATCTGCAGCAGGAAAAACCTCAAGCTTTCCCACAAGATAATGTTTACTTCGCCAAAGACGATTCGTTCCAGGCTGAATGCATATCTTACATATCAGTCAAAGATAAATGGTTCCTTGGAATTTGACATTCCCTTTGACCGGCAGCAGCTTGCCGACTATCTGAACCTGGAACGCTCGGCAATGAGCGGTGAACTTTCCAAGATGGTAAAGGAAGGCCTCCTGGAAACAAGAAAGAATCATTTTGTCCTAAAAAAGTGACTTAATGTGACAGAAGCGGCTTGATGTGGTGTCAATTTACTTTATTTTCTCCACTGTCCCGGAGTTCTTCCATAATGCTTCTTAAAGCTTCGGATAAAATATGAGAGATTGTTAAAGCCTGCATATTCGGATACCTGCAAAACAGAAAGATCTGTCGTTTTTAGTAATGTTTGGGCTCTTTCAAGCCTTACAAGATTAAGATACTGCGTAAACGTAAGACCTGTCATTTTCTTGAAGAACTTCATGAAATATGTTTCACTCATGGCACAGATAGAAGCTGCCTGTTCTATCGTAATTTGCTCCTGAGGGGTATCGCTGATTTTTTTGAGCAAGGGTTTCAATTTTGTTATCGAACAATGTTTTTTTTCTTTATTTGTCCTATAAAAATCATTCCGTATTGTTGATTGAAGTACTTCCAATACAAAAAAAAGCAATCCTTTTATTACTAGTTCCTGATTATCATAATCAATATCACGTTCTTCTATCAACCGTTTTATGATAGGATATAAATCTTTATTTAGTGAGGTCCCATAACCTATAAAGTTGATTATTCCGTTTTCTACAGCCAGGGGAGCAAAATACTTTTGATAAAAACGGCTCTTATCATCAGGTTCCAATAAAGATAGCTTAAAGAGAATGTTAAAATAAAGAGAAGTTTTTTTTCCACTTTGCCTTATACTGTGCAGAGCCCCACAAGGAACAAGAACTATATCCCCTTTTCTTGCAGTATATGATAATTCCTGTACCTGGAGCAAAAGTTCCCCTTCCTGTATAAGAATTATTTCAAAATCTTCATGCCAGTGAAGAGGAAAACTTTTAAGGGAATCTGGAACTTCCACCATATATACGGCATAAGGAAAATCTGTTTTTCCATGAATCTTGGACTCATAAGACAATATATTCTTTGTACTTGCCATGCTTAATAGATTTTACCAGTTTATTTCCACAATGTAACTACATTTATGATATCTGCTTCATCCATTTTTTTCTTCTAAAGACAAAGAAAGAAATTATAAGTCGGACTAATTCTTCTTGGGAGAGTATGAAGTACACCTTTTCGATGCTAAGATTAAAAACGAAAGCTGTTATTAATCCAAGTGGAACTCCAAAACACCAAGTTCCTATAAGGTCTATTAAGAGTGTTATTTTTGTTTCTCCACCTGACCGGATTATTCCCCCTCCTAGCACCATGTTCATTACCTTTACAGAGCAAATAACCGCAAAAGCTGTAAGGAGTTTTATAGCTGTGTCTCTTGTCGTATCCTCTATCTTGTAGAGGGATACGTAAAAATCCTGGATAATTATAAGGAATATGGAAACTAAAGCAGAACCAATAACTGCATAAATAATGATTTTCTTTGAGTCCTCATAGGCTTTTATCATATCTCCCTTACCTAAATCCTTTCCCACAATGATTGAGGCAGCAGCAGAAAAACCACTTAATCCTCCAACTAAAAGTCCCTGTATAGGATAAGTGATAGTCATTGCGGCACAGGCAACTGTTCCAATATGGCCGTAAATCGAAGCATAGATATTTTCACCAAGAATCCATACAAATTCATTTACTAGTAGTGGAACAAGCATATAAAGATATTGCTTTAGACTTTCTTTACTGAGTTTTAGGCTAAATTTATAACAAATTCCCCTTTTTTTATAAAGAAATACAACACAGACAAGAATAAAAATCATGTTTACACAGTGGGAAACAAGTGTTGCAATGGCGGCGCCATTTGCTCCCATTGGACTAAAGCCTAGCTTTCCAAAGATAAATAGATAATTAAGAACTGTATTTACTACAGCAGAGACTATTGTTGCATACAATGGAAGAGTTGCTTTTTCAAGGCAGCGCACCAGACTGCTTATTATGGAAGTCAATGCTACAGGAATCGCAGAAAAAGATATTATCATCAGATACTCTGCCCCTGGAAGAAACAACTCGCTATCCTGAGTATAAAAAGACAAGATCTTTTCTGGAATGAAGATCGCAAATAATAGGAAGACTATCGAAAGAAAGATTGAAATCGTGACTCCCAAGGAGACACTTGTATTTACCTCATCTTGTTTTTTTGCTCCAAGGTATTGACTTATCATTATGCCTGCAATGGATGCGGCTGCATTTACCAGAACAGTGTATATACCAAAGAATTTACCTGCAAGTCCTATTGCAGCAACAGATGCTTCTCCCAGCTGACCAATCATTATCTGGTCTACTATGCTAAAAGAAGACTGAAGCATACACTGCAATGTTACAGGTATTGCTATGGAAAGGACTGTTGTCAATAAAGATTTCTTCTGATTCATTATTTCTCCAATATGACTGTAGCGCTACACAATAATTGTATGATACTAGTCTTTTTACCATAAATCTTGCAGTATTATGGCAAATAATTACATTATCCTGTCATATTGGATTTAGAAGTAACAACCTTACCAGCGCTTTTCGAAGGCGATCCTTGTATCGCTACAAAAACCTACTATAGTAATGATGCCCATGACGCATTTTTCAAACATGGTCCCAAGGAACTGCTGGGAAACCCCTACCAATGTCAGGGGCAGAGTCCCTATCAGAAACACAGAAAGCACAATTCCCCAGAATTTATTGAGCTTTAGCGGGATAATCTGACTTGCCACAAGTGCTATCAGGATATTTATCAATGTCATGACGATGGAACTGCCTGATATCCCGCGGGCCTCCTCAAAAGTCGCGGTACGGCCTCCGTTTACCCAGCCAAAAGGAACCACCCCTGCAATGACCAAAACATGCAAAAGCACATTTATGACTCCCACTGTCACGCTGATCATTCCAGCCTTCTTCAAGTCAAATTTTCTTAACCAAGCCAACATTTTCATTTCTCCCGTTTTTCATTGATAAGCTGCCTTTATAAGGCGCATTGCTTTTTTAGTGTAACTTAACAAGCCCTGAAACTGCAAGGTTTGAATGTCAGATTTTCAAAGATGTCTGTTTTTTTGCAAGACAAAAACAAAAAAATTGCAATTTCCATGGATTTAATAAAGAACATTTTAGAAAAAATCCCAGTTTTTTTAAATTATCTGAACCAGATACTTGACCATAAAAAGTACTTGTGATATTCTGCTCCAATCTACAATGCAGAAGTCGGCAGTTTAGGCAATAACATTTTGTTAGCTTACCAACATCTTCTTTTTGCCGCACATCATCGTCATAACAAATTCGTTTTTTTCAGATTTTTTTAGCCAGAGGAGCTGGTTTGGACAGTCCCTGTAATAGTCAGGAGCCAGAGGCTCTTTGCCTGCTAGAAAGACTCTGATAATGATATCTCCTCTAAAAAAGTCAATAGATAAAAGTTTTTTGAGTGAATCCTCAGAGGCAGGATATGCTCGTAAAAAATTTATTAGTAAGAGGTCTTACTTAGCTTATGAAAAAACTTTTTGTTTTGGTAGCTCTCGTTTCTGTGAGCAGCTTTTGTCTATGTGCTGAAACAGTCCAGTCACTGAAGTCCAAGATTTGTATTGTACGTGAAGTTTACTTTGACGAAACAAAGGAATTTTGCGAGAAAGTATCTGACTCACTTAACCGCAAAGGTTACTCAGATTATTCCGATTACATCGATAATTACATCGGCAGTACTTTTGGTTCAGGCTTTTTGTATGTTGATAAGGACGGCACAAACTATGTAGTTACAAACCGCCACGTAGTATCAGGATGCGAAGGCGCAAGTGTAGAATTTACAAATCAGGATGGTTCTTCCTCAACTTTTGAGAACCTCAAAGTAATTGCAACAGATGAGAACCTTGACATCGCAATCCTTGCCTTTGACAACGATGAGAGACCTTTCAAGAGCGGAATTACATTCGCAGCAAAGCCTGCAGAAGATGGTGAAGATGTTTGGTCAGCAGGTTTCCCAGGACTTGGCGGTGAACCAGTATGGCAGTTTGGTAGAGGTAACATCACAAACTCAAGCGTAAAGATCAAGGAATTCCTTGACCCTTCAATCTCAACACTTATCCAGCACTCAGCTCCTGTAGACTCAGGTAACTCAGGTGGACCTCTTCTCAGAAAGACAGGTGACAGCTACGAAGTGATTGCCATCAACACATGGAAGTTCTTTTACCGTCAGAGTGCAAACATTGCCCTCCCAGCTTCAGTCGTAGAGAAGTTCATCAAGGACTCCCTCGCCAAGAAGAACGCATTTAACTCTGTACAGGACCTTGAAGCTCGCTGTGCATCAATGAAAGAGCTTTTTGACAGTGACGACGGAGTTTACTTCAGGGATTTCTCAAAGTACATTTCCTATGACTATGTAAAGAGTACTGGTGTCAAGGCATTTGATTCAGAGATGACCAAGGGTTCCAAGAATACACGCACAAACATTACAGGTGCATTTGTAAATTATTCTCCTATCGAAGGATTGAAATACGCAGTATCAAGCCAGGTATACAAGATATTTGCTGATGATGACTTCATCAAGGATGCAGAGATTGGTGAACCTAGCGAAAACGAAGACGGTACATATTCAATAATCCTCACTGACCAGATCAAAAAGGTTGAGACAGTCTGGGTTTATGAAGAAACTGGCCTCACTGGTGTCTGGAGACTTTCAGATGTACAGAACATCACAAAGGGCAAAAAAGGCAAGAAGGTCAAGACTGTAAAAGAGGACGGTTCTGTTGAAGTAAAGGAATCTGCAGATATCCGTATTCAATCTCCTTACAATGTAGCCTTTCAGTGGAATATGCTTCCTAATGCTGACAGCAAAAAGAACCTTGATAACCAGTTGTCATTGGCAGTCACAGGCAAAATAGTAGGACTTGATCTTACATATACACATCAGAATATCTATGGCAACAGCATGGGATTTTTTGGTACTGCACTGAATTTACAGGTTCCTGTAATGATAAACCAGACTTTTGCAATTGTTCCTTATGGAAAAGCAGGATTTGGCCTCTCATTTGAATCATTTGTTTTATACTCACAGGCTGGAGCAAAGTTTGCCTATAGAACTAATTCAGACTCACCTGTTGCCTTATATGGTTTTGCAGGATGGGGATCAACGATGGCATTACCTGACAGATCTGACCCTATTATGAACTCAGGTCTCACTTTTGGTTTCGGAATAGGTTTTTAAAAATAAGGAGCAAAAGGCTCCATCTAAACCGTAAGGACACTTGATGTTGGTTACTTCCCTTTGGACTACTCTGAAGCCGAAGTAAGGGTAGCCCTTCCTCTGACTTGTAAAATATCAGAAAATGTACAGTATGTTTACACAGGTTCATGGATAATTGACATCGACCCTTACTCATACAACATAACAAGCATAAGATATGTTGATGAGTATGATGAGGCACAAGCATGGCTCAAAGAAAAGCTTAACGGCAAAGATGTTGAGCTTTTCCGCGGAAACATGGTTATAGCTGATAACTAATTGGCATAGCTTATATTGCCAAGATAAACCCTGTACTTATACTGCAATGTGTAGGTACAGGGATTTTTTTGCTTAAGGCGACTTTCTTTTAGCAGCTTTTGTACTTTTCCACCAGCTTGTCACCTGTATCAACGCAGACCTGGCATGGTGTTCCGCTTTCCGTCTTGATGGCGCGGCAGGTTTCTTCTCCACAGGTAGCTACGAATTCAGCCCTGATTTCTTCTGCGTGTTCTGGGATGGCTTCCATGGCCGCATAAAGGGCTCCACACAGTCCACCTGGAGCACGACCGCCTACATAAGGGGCATATTCTCCTACGATGTCACTGCTCTTGTACAAATCTTTATACTTGTTTGCTACTGCCTGAGCGCAGTTATGTCCGAATGCCGGATTTCTGAATGTATCTGTTGCTTTCATATTGTATACAATTTTACTTTACTTTTCTTAAACAAACATTAAAGGCGTATAAACCATATTACATGCTAGTTACTTCGCTATAATCCTTAAGAAGTCACTTTACTTCAGGAGCAAGAACCTTAAGAAATCTTTGTGCTGCACGTTGTATATTAAGAAAAAGTTCTTGGGAATCTCCAAGTGGAGTCATTCAGACTACGGATTCCCGCTCATAATCAGTGATGTCTGAGCCTAGCTTTCCGTAAATGTCCCGGACAGATTCCCTGGTGGAAAGTGTCTTTAGTTCCGCATCTGTCATTCCTACAAGCTCCAGAAACTCTACCTGACCGTTGGGTGTTTCTATCGTATTTACACAAGGATCCTTTACCAAAATAAATCCTGTAAGAATAGATTTCCGGCAGGCATCAATTCCCTGGGTCTGTCCTGTATAGATATATTCATCTTCAGAAAAAACTTCTCCATTAACAAAGACAAGCCTTGCAACTGCCTGCAAGATGGAACATACGTTCTTGAACTCTGCTTCCTGGTCCTGATAATTGCCCTTCTTTAGCTTGTAAGTCAATTCGTACCCATATCCGCTTATCGCAGCATCAGCTTCCTGTTTCTCATAAAGTTCAGTCAGCCCAAAGGAAACAAAATGCCAGTAATCAGGTCCTTCATAGATACTGATTCCATCGAGAGGGTCGTTGCCTCCAAGAATCCACCTGACCAATGTCCCATAGTGCTTTGGATTTGTCTGACCTTTGTACACCCTAAGGAATTCTTCTTCTATTGCCTTCCAGCCGACAGCCTCAGGTTCTTCCTCAAACGTTATGACCATATGAGAGTTTGCAGTTTTTTCAATTACCTTCTGTTTGATTTCCTCTTTTTCGGCTTCCGTTATCTTTACGTCCTTAGGGACAAGCCAATAATCTATGGAAGCTGAATTGCACACAAACCCACCAACTACCATCTCTCCAGAGATCCTGACAATACGGTTCTCTATTTGTACATCAATGTAATCTGATGTTCCTGTAATCTTGATTTCCTTTTTTTGCTTTTTGAAAAACATTTATCTCTCCCCCCGTAAAGGCTATGCTTATTTTACACCCAAAAGCCCCCCTGTAGGCAACATGGGTCCACCCATATCAAGAAAAAGTCCACTTGAGTAATTTTCAAAAACTCACAAAAAATTGGACATTATTTAAGTCAATTGGTATTTATCTGGATTTATTAGTTTATTCTCAAGAATTTTACATAACCGTAAATTTAATTTACAGTTACAGAAATAAAATCGCTTTCCAAATTAGTTTTGTATTTTTACAGAATCGTATGAATAAATCCACATTGAATCACCTGGTTTCAGCCAACCTTTTTCTCCACTCACTTTATCATAGATTTTTATCCACCTGTACATCTCAAAATAAGATGCCTCGCCATGAGGTCTAGTTTTATATGAAGAACAAATATCTGGGTATATTTTCTGCCCAATTTCAAGTACATAATAATATGACTTCTGTCTATCTGATTTAACAATTTTGCAAGCAGAAGTTTCAGAAGGTTCTTCGTAGAGTTGCAGTTCGTTAGCTTCTTCTTTTGTTGACATTACCATCCAATAGTAATTGTCTCCAAAATTCTGTCTTTTTGGCTTTAGAACTTCCTGTAAGTAGTAATTATTGCCGGAATACAATGCATCAACAATTGGATCAAAACCAAAACCTTGTTTTGTGCCATCTCCATTACTTTCGAATTTAAGCAAAGGAGGATAATTATTTTTTAACCAGTCAAATCCTTCATTCCAATCATACCTAATGGTCATACAAACAGGATTATAGATACGAGGACTGTATTCTTCCCAATAATAGCGAACCCAGCCACAATAATTTCCATAATTTGTATATGCCTGAAGTTTTTCAAAAGATTTTTCTTTTACAGCTTCTTCAAGTTTTGAATAACACTCTTCGTTTGATAAAAGCCAGTAACTGCTGTCTTCAGGCTCTTTAAGATATCCTCCAAAACACCATCCGCCATTATGATAATGTTCAAGACAGATAAAATTCCCATCTACACCTCTTGAGCCTGGTAATAGTTTTATTTTGACCCAATTACTTTTAATACCGTCAATTACATCAGGCTTTCCAATTTTCACAACTTCAACAGCAGAGTCTGTCTTTAAAGTAGTAAGAATTTCACTAGATGTAGATTCTGTTTGTCTAAGACGAAGGTTTTCTGTTACTTGCATTGGTCCAGTTTTTATAATTGTCCTGTCGATTTCTGCAAAGGCATAATTAAATAACTGCAATAATAGACAACCAATAATAATTTTGACTAACTCTTTTCTCATATGAATTTCCTTTTGTTAAGGAAAATAGATTCCTGTTTGTCTGCTTGTTCTACGCAAAAGCTCATAGAAAATTGGTTGCAACTAATGATTTATCGCTAAAAATATTATTCGTTTGTATTCCTAAAATATTGCTTTCTAATTTTCATATAAATTATAATTAGAACTCCAATTCCTATACTTAAAACCATTACAATAACCGCGCTGACTTTCATACTGAATAGACCGATAATTGCAGCAATTAACCAGCACATTCCATAAATCAGCCACATAATACCATTTGCTCGATTATACATTTTTACATCAGTAACCTGTCTAACTGATATTTTTTCTCCTGCCCAGAAATTAATCGGATTCTTAGATAAAAAAGCATAAATTGAAATTGCAAGAAAAAACAAAGCACATACTAAAATAGCTATGAAATAAATTCCCTGTTTAAAGTAGTTCAAGTTCATTAAGCTAACATCTCCTTTTACTTCTATATAATAGATTTTATTTTTTCTTTCCGCAAGATTTTCTTCCTTCGTATTGCAGGCAGGTTAGCGAGGCTTATATGCCCCCATTATTCAAGAGACTTTGTCAGGGAAAGTTATCAAGATTGCCAGCAACACGGGAATCAGATTTTTGTTCACAGTGGATTAACTAAACGCAAAATCTTAGAAAATACAAATCCCCTCAGACACGCGAGAAGGGGTCTATTTTGCGTCCACTCCCCTTCCCGTATGATATCCCAAAAAAACTAAAATCGTTTATCCTGACAAATTCTCAAAAGAGGCATTTTTGCTCATTTTGTATGTACAATTGTACAACTTTTTGTACATCTTGTACTACTTTATGTACAACTTTTTGTGTGGTTTGTACATCACTAACATCTAGTGTATTTTGTTTTTCTTGTATTTTTTATACATCTATGGTATTATAGACATATAAGACAGTAAGGATATCTTAGATGTTTGTTACATAATAAGTATCTGACGTATTTACGATGTTATGAACATAATAGGTGACTAGTGTAATCAGAGTGTCTGTGACACTTAAGATAACTGGCGCATTAAGTGTTTCTGATACAGCAAGAGTAACTAGGACAGTAAGAGTGTTCGGTGCAGTCTGGGTGACTGATACAGCAGATGTCACTGATACACTTGGTACTTCTAGGACAACCTGTGCAATTGGTACACTTAGAGCCACTTAAGCACCTAGAGCGATTGGGACATTCAGAGTAGCTTGGGCAGTAAAAGTGACTCGAACACCCAGAGTGTCTGAAATATTTTGGGTAACTGATGCACCCTGTGTAGCTTGGAAAGCTTGTGCTTCTTACACAGCTAATGCATTCGGTATGGCTTATGTAACTAGGACAACCTATGTGACTGGAGCACCCAGAGCAACTGGTACACCTAGAGCAACTAGGACAGTAAGTGTGACTAGTACACTTGAAGTAACTGATGCACTAAAGGCACTCGGAGCGACTAGGGTGACTGGGACAACTGATATAACTAGTGCACTTGGTGATTCTGATACAACCGGTGCAACTGGTACATCAAGTGCCACTCATGCACCTAGTGTCACTAAGACAACCTATGTGACTAGAGCACCTAGAGCGGATGGTACAACCTGTGTAACTGGAGTAGTCCGTGTATCTGTACTATCTGAAGTAACTGGCGCATTCAAAGTGTCTGTGACACCTTGTACTTTAGTTATGTCTCATATGTCCTGGACATAACAGACATGTCAGGTAGTTCAGGCACAACGCACGACAAAAAAATTATTAGCCTTAAAGGCACAAGATAGGAGTTGTAATGAAAACTTACACATTTGCCATTCAAAAGGGTGGGACAGGAAAGACTTCCATTTCCCTGTCAGTAGCAGTAGAACTTGCCAAGTTTGGAAGAACAGTCATAATCGATGCAGACCCTCAGGGAAACTCTACCGACTGGATAAATATTCCACAGATCAACGGCGAACTTTCAGATGTTCTCTCCGGTAAATGTGCATTCAAAGATGCCATTCACAAGACATCCCAGGAAAACCTTTACATAATACCTACAGCAGGCATTAACGGTGGCCTAAGGAATTACAAGGAATCCTTTGCCCAGAAAGAACCTTTCAAGATTGCACAGCTCAAGGCAGAACTGGCCAAAGTATTTGATTACTGCGTGATCGATACATCTCCAGACTTTGACGCACTGACAGAACAGTGCCTCATTGCCTGTGACGAAGTAATAAATGTCCTCAAGCTGGACAAATTCTCCCAGGACGGACTCAAGACATTCAGAGTCAACCTGGATGACCTCAAGCAGAGATACAACAACTGCTACGGCGTAAGCACAGAAGGCGCACCTTACCAGCGAATGCTCATATTAAACGAAAACAACAGCTCATTCAGCCGCTGCCGTGAACTTATCACCCAGTACAAGCAGCTGGAACCAAGAGGCTTCAAGATCTTTGTTGTTCCCCAGGAACAGGGCTTTCCTAAAGCTCAGAACGAGAGAGTCATCCTCCAGAACATGGCAGGAATCAAAAAAGACACACTCAATTCCATAAGGGAAATAGCAGAGGCATTGAAGTAATGGACAAAAACACAAAGAAAGTAAAACCATCCGGCTTTGACCTGGATGACGATATATTCGGTGTACTGGGAGGCTCCTTTGCAAAAGTAGAGACCACAGATACACCCCAAAGCCCTGAGAAGCCACAGCCAGCTGAAACAGCACAGCTCCTGAGCTCAGAACCTGTATCACAGCCTGCAAAACCTGTGGATCACCCTGCAGTCACCCAGCCTAAACCGGCCGAAACTGCAGCAAAGAACCCGTTCCAGACTGTTCAGCCGTCATTACAGAAGCCAGCCTCTGTAGTCCGCCAGGAGCCCCAGGCCACTCTAGTCACAAATGCACCTCAGGGTACAACCCGTCCACCTGTAACAGCGACAAGGGAGACACAGCCTCATCCTGCAGAACCTGTATCAAAGCCCATGGCAGTAAAGGACACCCAGGCACAAGATCCTCAGCTTACGGCTACACAGAAGGCACCTCAGCCAGCTGCAGAGGCAATTCCGGAACCCAAAAGGGAACCTCCTAAAGACACAATCGATGACGATGCAGATGACATACCAGTAATCAATGAGCTGATTCTTACCAAGAGGACAAAGGAAGCCCGACTTGCCATAAGGATAACAGCCGGCGAGAGGGAATACATCAATAACTATTTCCAGAGCAAAGGCTACAGGACAACAACAGGAATCAAGCTGGCATTGAGATATCTCCAGGACCAGGAGAGGGCAGGGGTAGTAGACCTTTCTACGCTGGAGTTCAGCTATGATGAAAAGGCACTGACACTTATGCGCACACAGGACGAGTATGTATCTGTCAACCTGAGGTTTTCCACCAAGGAAAAGATGATGATACAGCAGTACTTCAAGAAGAGAGGCTTTACAGTCTCCACAGGAATCAAGCTGGCAGTCAACTACATGCAGAACCAGGAACGACAGAACAAGCTTGAAGTAGAAGACCTGGATAATCTGATTTTATAGATTCCGATAAAAAAACCTGACTCAAGGCCCTCCACAAAGAGAGCCACGGTCAGGTCCATTAAATTCCCGTCACTCGATGATGACATCTTCCTTGGGAGGATACTCCTCCATCAGACGGAAGCCCGCCCTGGTTTCGGCAGAAAGATTCATGGGACTTGTATTCTTGAGCTCTTCCATAAGTATCTGGCAGTAGCGCTCCGGGTACTGGGCCTTGAGACTTTCGATGTAAGCACTCTCGTCAAAGGCGGCAGCAACCTTCTTGGTACGGGACTTCTTGGGCTTTTCCTCAAGGAGAGGTACATCGTCCTTGCCATCTGTCGCTGAACAGATAAAGTGATAGCCCGTAATCTTCTTGCCAGTCTTGATCGTAGTGTACTCTATTGTAAGCCCAAGATCCTTGGAGTTAAGCTCCTTGATAGGTAGGTCCACAAGCTTCTGCTTGAATACGCCGCCATGGGTGTAGCTGTCCTCTGAAAGGGCAAAGAGGTTCCTCAGTTCTTCCACAGTATAGTCAAAATACCACTTGTTGACGTTGTTGCCTTTTTTCCCCATGAAGCCCTTGTATGATATGGCGATAAGGTAATAACGCAGTGCATAGTAAGAATCAAAGGAGCCTATTGTCTTGAGCTTGAAGCTGGAATACCCCAGTTTCTTGAGAGTAGACAGGAAAACCGTCATCTTATGAGTAAACTGCAGCGAAAATCGAGAGGAATTGAATTCACATCTTGAAAGCTCAAAGATATTTATCTTTTCAAAAGCCTCATCATCATCCTGAAGGACAATCTGCATTGTAAGAATCTCGTTGGCATTTTGCTTGATGAGCTCACGGCTCTTGGAACCATCCGGAAGGTCAAGGTCAGAGAAAAACTCCGCATAGTTAAACGAAACAGCTCCATCTGTAGAAGGAGTCGATGTCAGGTACTTGAATATCGAATAGTAAAACAGTCTCTGAGTTGTAGCAGAACATGTATAGTTGGATCTCAGGAAGTTATTTGGAATCTTGAGAATCGAGGACTTTGAAGTCAGGGCCAGAGTTGCTTTCTTAGGTCGAGGCATTACGTATTTCTCCTTAGAACTGCTTTTTAAATTTATTATATTATTATATATTACGCACTTGTAAATGATGACACTATAATAAATTAGGATAGCTGACTGTAACGTAAGTCCAATCTGCTGTAACCTAAGTCCAATTTATTGTAACGTAAGTCCAATTCTTATGTATCTCAAGTCCAATTTTACTGTAACGTAAGTCCAATTTAAAAGCTTAGAGGGCTTTTCTACCAATATTGTAGAGGTTTCCCTATGTTTTCCTGATAATTTTAACATACAAAGTTGTAAATAACAAGCTAAATGTAACGTCAGTCCAAACATCTGTAACCTAAGTCCAATTTTACTGTAACGTAAGTCCAAATTTAACTTTTTTTTTTGCCGAAAGGCTTCCAAATGTAACCTAAGTCCAAATTTATCGTTACAAAAAATCCCTGCAGTTATCTTGTTATGTAGCAATGTTTTGGAGTTTCAACTGTAACGTAAGTCCAGTTTATTGTACTGAATTTGCCGTCTGTCTGTAAAACAATATAATATAATGATTTAATTATTTGACTGTAACCTAAGTCCAATTAAAAAACCCTTTTAAATGTAACGTAAGTCCAGCTTTTTGTACCATTGTCATTCTTCCAGAAATTCTAGATAATGGGCAAAGGATGAAAAGGGTGTCAGTTAACATCATTACAGGAATACTTCTCTTTATATTGGTCATTGTACTTGTAGCGGTGACGGTCTTTATTCTGCATTCCAAGGGGCAGATAGAGCCATACCGGGATAAGGACGGAAACATCTCTCCTAGTTCCATCGCCGAAAAGACAGTGATCCGCCTCAACGGAGCCGACAATGGCCTTATCATCCGGGGAAAAGACGTATCCAATCCGGTGCTGCTCTTTGTGTCCAGTGGGCCTGGGACTTCAGATTATTTTCTTAACGAGGCTTATCCCTCCATGAACCTTGAGGACTATTTTACGGTGTGCTACTGGGACTACAGGGGAATGTGCCTTGTGTACGACAGGAACATGGATCCCTCTTCCATAACCACGGAAGTCATCCTTGAAGATGCCCAGGCAGTGACAGATTACCTTAGGGATCGCTTTGGGAAGGACAAGATATTCATAATGGGATTCTCCGGGGGAAGTCATATAGCCCTACAGTCTGTCAAATCTCACCCCGAAAAATATACGGCATATTTTGCCATGGCACAGGTTGTCTCCAGTGACAGTGACAACGACACATATATTTACGACTTCATGAAAAGGACCTTCGAGGCGAGGGGAGACAAAAAGAAACTCCACAAGCTGGAAAAGTCTGTTGAGAAAGAGGCCGGTGGCAAAGTAAAGTGCCTTGACTGGCCGAGTTTCATATATCTTTTGCACCAGGCAGGCGGTGGAACAATCAAGGACAAGAGCGAGGCAGAGGGAATAATCATCCCGATCCTCAAGTGCCGCTGCTACACCGCAAAGGAAAAGCTCAACTATATCCGCGGCATGAAGATGTACCGCACCACGCCTTTTTACAGGGACTGCAAGTCGAGGGACTACCGCAGGGAAATAACAAGCCTTGACCTTCCTGTGTTCTTCATAAGTGGAGATACGGATTACAACTGCCCGTGGCCTCTTGTAGAGGAATACTGCAACATTCTGGACAGTCCTTCAAAGGAATTCCTTAAGGTTCCAGACAGTGCCCATAGTCCCCTGTGGGAAAATCCCCAGGTCACAATAGAGTATATGAGTGGTATTGCATTAAGATTCATGTAGTGATATATTCCTGTATCATATAGCGAAGGCGCTTGGGTTAGGATAACTGTTTCCTGACCCAAGTGCCTTTTTTTTTGAGGTAAAAATATGTTGCAGGAAACAGAAGTCACACAAAGAATGGGAGAGTCATACAGAACACTGGAGGAAGTCCAGAAAGACTGGTACCAAAAGTCATGCTTTACATGTCCCGAAGGCTGTGGCAGCTGCTGCCATGACTTTGAGCCGGAACTGTACGAAAGCGAGGCTATATTCATGGCATCTTATCTTATCGACAACCATCCGGAACTGGCAGTTTCCATTGCCGAGGAAAAATTCCGTAATGACTACGATGGAAAAACATGTATATTCTTTGATGCCGAAAGCAACTACCATTGCAGTATCTATGGCGGAAGACCCTTCATCTGCAGGCTCTTTGGCGCCAGCATGTTCCGGGACAAGGAGGGTAGGGGAGTGTGGCGACCATGCCGCTTTTATCCCCTGGAAAAACTCAAGTCCTACAGTCCTCTCCTTGACCACAGGCAGTACAGCCGGGAAGAAGCCCAAAAGATACTGGGATCCTGTCCTCCTGTAATGGCAGACATAATGGAACAAGCTCTGTCAATCAACCACAATAATCTTATGACCCGTCCCCTGAGAAGGATTCTCCCTGAAACAATCCGGAAGCTCCTCTTTGTCCGCCAGCTGGAAAACATGGGAGCATAGAGGCCCCCTGAACTCTCCGCCAAAAAAACAAGTGTCTGTTGGGCAAAAGACGAGTACTCTTTCGCCCAAAACGAGTACTCTTTTGACAAAAACGAGTAGTCTTTTGATAAAAACGAGTAGTCTTTTTTTGGGAAACACTTGGTGACCATCAAGGTAAAAAATACACCTTAAACCTTTATCAGCTACCGGCAGCCATTGCCAGAAGCTTCATTTCTACGGAAGAATAACAAGCCCAGGAACTAAGGACCATGAGACTCCATGCGGCAGCCATTGCAACTTTGCTCGGACATTAAACATCAGGGCCTTGCTTTCTTCATTATGGTATTCTGTAAACTCAATATTTGTGATATAGTTTTATTCAGGTGCGTAGTTTTTTTTGGTAAAAATTTTTAACAGAAAATCCTTGCACCTTCAATATTTTTAAGACCTTATTAGCTTGTGCCTCTATGTGTCAGCTGGGAGAAAAAATGAAAAAGAAAATAGCTGTTCTATTGTTTGTGTTTACAAGTATGATTTCTTGCATATTTTCAGAATCTAATCAAAACATAAAGAAATTGGAATTATATGCAGATTCAGAAAAGACTTTGAATTTTCCAAAGATGGATTCTAAGTTTGAATATGTGACATTGTTTTATCAGGATATCTTTTTTAATCTAAATTTATTGAACAATGTAGATAGGGATGCGTTAAGAAAAATTTGCATACAGATTTATGATAAACTGAACAATGGATACAAGAGCCAAATTGTAGTAAAAGATTTTATCGATAATCAAGACTTGATAATTACTTTCGGTCAAATGCCAGGTTCAAGTGAAGCATTATTGATAATGACAAATTATAATAAAGCAAATAATTCGATAATTACGAATCCGGAAGACATGAAAGACTCATGGGGATTACTATATTATCTAAAAGATGGGAAACTGATCTATTACAAAAATATAGATAAAGAACAGATACCTGCAGAAGAAAAATTGAAAAGAAATTTAAATGCTCTAGAAACTGATCCAAGGCCGATAACTTATGTGGTGATTGCAGAGAATTATTTTGAAATGAATCAGATAAAGAAGGGAATAAAATATCTTAAAGATAATAAAAAAAAGGCAATTGATTTAAGTCCCAAAACTACAAAGCCTGGAAATATAAATGATGTTATTTTATGCGTGGAAGAAGAAGGAAAAGTATTACTAAAATTAAAATAAGTCATGGTATACTTTTTTAATCCGACAGGTGTAGTTGCAGGCGGATGTCTGAAAAGTCAAAGAGGTAAAGTGTGAGTAAACTTACAGAATACATCGGGAATCAGTTTGGAAATCCTCATGGTATTATTGGATTTATCTGTTGCACATGCATGAATATCATCAACAATAAAATGTACAGGAAAACTGTTTCTTTACTGTCACTGGATAAAAACCAAAAGCTATTGGATATTGGTTACGGAAACGGGTATCTTCTTAAAATTGTAGATAAATCATTTGGATGTAATCTTTATGGAATTGATATATCTGAAGATATGAAAGAACTTGCTGAAAAACGGAACAAGAAGGCATTGAAGTCTGCGCCACTGAATCTTGAAGTAGGGGACTGCTGTAATCTTCGATTTCCGGATAATACTTTTGATGGTATTTCTTCCATAAATACAGTCTATTTCTGGTCAGACACAATAAAAGGTCTTTCAGAAATCCGCAGATGTCTTGTACCAGGCGGATCATTCATAAATGCGGTTTACACAAAAGAGTGGCTTTCAAGAACAAAAATGGCAGAAAAAGGTTTCAAGAAGTTTGAACCTGCTGAGTTAGTTGAACTTGGACGGCTGGCCGGCTTTGAAAGTATTGAAGTTGTTGAAATTGTAAAAGGGAAATCTTTTGCAGTTGTTTACAGGAAATCGATGTAGTTCCAATGTATCTGAAACTATCGTCCATTGCACCGAATGACAAGATCCAGGTGCTTTCAATGAGGAAGAAACTTTAATTTTGGAGGCTAAATGATATGAAAAGATCACTCCTTACAATCGCTTGGTAAACTTGATATCACCGATGTAAAGAAAATCAAGACTTTCCTTGTAGCAGGGAAGGGAAAAACAGGTATTATTTTGAGCTTGGAGTAGGATAAAATATGAAAATTGAATCAACAGAATGGACCTGGACTCGTGAGCCTAAGGATTATTCCATTACAGACAACAAAATTGAAATCATCACTGCACCTCACACTGACTTGTGGCAGAGGACTTATTATCACTTTAGAAACGACAATGCACCAGTTCTTCAGATGAAAACTTCGGAAAAGTATTTCTCATTCATTGTAAGAACCGAATTTGAGAGTAAACAGCGTTTTGATCAGTGTGGTGTTGTTATGTATCTGGACAGCGAAAACTGGCTTAAAGGTTCCATAGAATATGAGAATGAGGAATTCCAACACCTTGGAAGTGTCGCTACAAACAACGGATACTCAGACTGGGCAACAACAGAAATTCCTGCCGGTATAAAATCAATGTGGTATCGGTTCAGCCGCCGTGAAGATGATTACTGCATTGAATGCTCGGAAGACGGAATCAAATTCAAGCAGATGAGAATCTGTCACATGTACAAGGCAACTGAAGAAATCCAGTTTGGTATTTATGCCTGCAGTCCTGAAGACTCATCTTTTAGGGCAACCTTTACAAATATGGAAATCACAGAATGTAAATGGCTTGCTCATGACGGTCAGAAACCTGATGAGGAATAGGGGTTTCTGACAGACAGGTTTGAAATTTATAGATATTGAACAAAGTGAAAGGAGCCTGATATAAAGGTGGCAAATATTACTAGAAAAATTGCATTGATTTTAATATTTCTGATTAGTTGTACATTTGCATATTCTAATGGGAGCTTTCTATATGAGCATTTAGAAATTGAAAGATTATCATCTTTTAGGATTCAAGGCGAAATAGAGTTACGCGTTGAAAAGGATATATCTGCTCCTATAGTTTGTAGAACACTGAACCATGAAGGAGGTATGAAAGTTATCGTATTGGAAGTTTTTAACAGAGATGAATATGAATGCAATGATGGAATGTGGTTATATGTATTGTTAACTTCTCCAATGTGGGTGGATGATGGAAGGTGGATTGAAAAAAACAATAAGTTTTTAATTTTTCTTCCAAATGACATGCCAATATTTGATTTTGAAAAATAAGGAGACATTGATTCCAGGAGCTATAAAAGGTACTGAAAGCGTAGGGGAATAGAGTTGCGAAAACGTATCTTTTAATCAATCTTTGCCTCTTTTTGCCTTTGATTCATGTAAGGAGAAAATAGGCGACGTACAGCAAGTTTAAGACGAAATAATTCGGTCAGGGAAAAATGTTACTATGCAAGTTATAATTATTTTTTTAACATGTCTTTTTAGTTTTTCAGTTTTAGTGTTATCACTATTACATGCACTCAGGTACAGAAAGTCCAAGTTTGTAAATATTGGACTGGTACATTTATTCTTCTTTGCAATTTCTGTTGAGTCTTTATACAGTATGGTTTACGGACAGATTACAAATCAGCTTTTCCTTACAATTTTTGGTTCTATTTGTGCAATCTGTTTTTCTTATGGAATCATTAATTTTTCTTTTGATCTGGTTAGTGCAAATGTACGGGCCTATGTAAGATTGTTTCCATTGCTGTATTCTTTTCTTTTATTACTCTTCTATATATCTATGTTTTTTGTGCCAGGATTTTCTCAAGATAATATAAACTTTGTTTTCAATCTTTTTGGAATTTGGATTCCATCTGTCATTGCAGTTTTAATTTCCGTGATTTTTGTAAAGCGAATTAAGAGAGGAGTGTTTCAGAGAGAAAAATGGTTGCTTCTAGTTATGGCAGTTTGTAATATCGTTTTTTCCATCTTTGTAAAATTTACACCTTTTATTTTCATTGTTTCTATTTCCATTTTTGAAATTGTGATTTTTTAC
>JAZLGX010000062.1:0-10441 GCA_045616545.1 Treponema sp.
CTTCTTGATTCCTGAACAAAACGCAAAGTACCAGAAAGAATAACCATTGTCAGAATAATGATGACTGTGAGAGGATCAAAATCTTCTGGTGTATTTCCAAGCATACTGAGGGCTGGGAAAATCATATCGGTTGCAGCTGAAACAAGAGCAAGGGCTATCAAAATTGCCGTAAAGGGATTTATGAACGCTTCTGCAATGCGACGCCCAAGAGATTTCTTTTTCCCTTTAGTGATAGCGTTTTTGCCAAAGTGACTGCGCTGTTCACGGACTTCATTTTCGCTTAATCCTGTAAGTCTTGAACCCAGTCTTGAAAGAATTTCTGGCACAGTTGAAGTGGCAGCATCTGTAAGTCGGCTTTTTACAGTGTCCATCAAAACTGCATTCTGTGTCAGACGAAGTTTTGTTGAGAGATTTTTTTTCATCTTCTACCTCCAAATCATTTCGTACCCCGCGGTAGTTACGAGGCATGGAGGTAGTTTAGATTTTTAATTGACCAAAAAGTATGGCGAAATTATTGTTTTTTTCTTGCGATTAGAATTTATCTTATAACCTTCCAATATCCGTTTTTATTTGAACCTATTCGTTCAATAATAATTTTTCTCTTCAAAACTGAAATAGCATTATCAATAGAGGTCTTACCAACCCCAACAAGTTTTTCTAGTTCAGGTTTTGTTATATTAGGGTTATTTCTCATTTCTGAAAGAACTTTTATTTGAGTATCGTTTAATTCTGAAATAACACCCAGTTTATCACCCGTTTCAAATTATATCACCCATGTGTGATAAAGTAAGTAAAGTGGGTGGTATTTCCGAAAGCTTTGTAAATACCTTGACTTGAGGCTTGTAAAATCTAAGATTATAAACTTAGTTAGTTGTATATATTAAGTAAAAACCTTAAGTAAAACCTAGAATTGAGTGAGTTCAGATGAATCAAAATGAATAGAAATTTCTCAAATTTTGTGCTAGATTAAGAATATCTAGGCAAAAAGTCATAAAAATTACTTATCTGAATCCTTCTGAACTCACTCGAGTATTGAAAATATTACAGGGTATGGCGGATAGCCAGCCCTTCAGAATTAACAAAATTCCAGTCTTATGCTATACTTCTGTCATGCAGACAAGAAAATACCCTGTAGGAATCCAGACTTTCGAAAAAATACGCAACGGTGACTATCTTTATATAGATAAGACAGATATCATATATAAACTCTGCCATAACTATAACTATGTCTTCCTAAGTCGCCCTCGCCGTTTTGGCAAATCCCTCCTGGTATCAACTTTTAGAGAGTACTTTAGCGGCAACCAAGAGCTCTTTAAGGGCTTAAAGATAGAAAATCTCGAAAAAGACTGGATAAAGTATCCTGTCCTGCATTTTAACATGAGCCGCTGTAAGCATGACACCATCCAAGACATAAAAGCAGAGCTTAATGCAATGCTCGCTCCTTATGAGGAGCTTTACGGGACACAAGACTCCGAGAATACAATTACTTCTAGGTTCATTGGGCTTATTACTCGTGCCTACAAAAAGACCGGACAAAAAGTTGTAATCCTCATAGATGAATACGATGCTCCGCTCCTCAATACCCTTTACGCAGACAATATCGAAGAAGTACGGAGAGTCATGAGGTCTTTCTATTCTCCTATCAAGGACTGCGATGAATATATCAAGTTTGCTTTTATGACAGGAATCACAAAGTTCAGTCAGCTTAGTATTTTCAGCGAGCTTAATAACCTTGCAAAGATAAGCATGGATGATGAATACAGTGCAATCTGCGGTATTACACAGAGCGAGCTTGAGACCTGCATGAAGCAAGACATAGAGTCTCTATCAGCAAAACTTGACCTCACCTATGACGACACTTTATCAAAGCTAAAGACTATGTACGATGGCTACCACTTTAGCGAGAATAGCCAAGATATATATAATCCATTCAGTCTCTTGAATTGCTTTGCAGCAAGTAAGATAAAAAATTACTGGTACGACAGCGGAACCCCTACATTCCTTACCCAAGCAATAAAAAGGTTCAACTTCAGGATATCAGACACAGAGGAGCTCGAGTGTCCTAGTACCAAATTTGATGTCGCTGCAACTGACTTGGATTCCGCAATTCCACTTTTATACCAGGCAGGCTACCTTACAATAAAAGGATATGAACCTAGATTTGAACGCTACAGATTATATTTTCCCAATGACGAAGTTAAATACGGTCTTATGGATTCCCTACTTCCGTCAGTGTTCCCTGATGCAGGCCAAAAAAGTGATTTCTGGATAGATCGCTTTGTCGAGGATCTTGAATCCGCTGATGTAGACTCCTTTATGACCCGATTACAATCTTTAGTCCTCTCAGTCCCATATGCAACTGGCGACAAGGCAGAACTTGTAACGGAACAAAGCGTGCAAAATGCTTTCTTCCTGATCTTTAATCTTATGGGACAGTACACAAGAGCCGAGGTCCACACCCTCAAAGGCAGGAGTGACTGCATCGTAGAGACATCTGATACAGTGTATCTCTTTGAGTTCAAGCTCACAAGAGACAATAGCGCACCGACTACTTCCACAAACACAGCAGCCCAAGAAGCACTCAAGCAGATAGACGACAAGTCATACGCCTGTACCTATGCACCATCCGACAAAAAGATAGTAAAACTCGGCGTCGCCTTTAACTCCACCAAGCGTGACTTTGAACAATGGCTCCAAGCCTAAAAATCCAGTGCGTACCAGTATCTGATGAAAAGTCCATGACTAGAATACGAACTAAAGTCCCTTTGATTTAATGAGTTTTTCAAAGTTATCACTACGTACATATCCCATCAATCAACTATTAATTGTTTTTTTAAGTAAATATCCGGCTGCAACCAGGTTTTCCATTGAACTTCGAAAGAAGATATTCATACATAAAATTTCCACTAAGGTTCTTGAAAACATGCATGATTTCATCTGATTAAAGTTCAAGAGTACAAAAGGTGAGATAAAGACGATATAGTAACCTTTGGCAAGAGATATAACAATTATGTACAGTCCCAGAGTATAACGGATTAAGGAATAAATTTCATTATATTCCAAATCTACGAATAATTTTAAACAGTCTAAGATTTTCCCCACTCTTCAATCCGTTTTTCACATTCACCCTTTGGAAGTCTTGTGTTTATCTGAAGCAAATCTACCAGTTTTTGAGCACACAGTTTTTTATCTGCTATTTCATATTCAACAAGATTATCAAAAATATACAAAATTCCAGAAACCTTTAAGGAATCTTTGGTCGCTGATTTTTTTAGTTTTGCATCGCCTGTTAGTAATCTGCCATTTGTCTTTTTTGCATAGTACCATACGGAACAATCTGGAATTGATGCATTATTATCATTATTTTCAAAAATTGCATTTATCTCCGCCACTTCCGAAAAATCAAACTTTGCAATTTCTAGTTTGCTTGAATGAACAAAGACATTTACTTTTTCCAATTGTTCCGGATGCTGAATTTCGCTCATTACAAAATCAGTAGTTGCAATTTTGCAAGGGAGCCGAAAAAAAGCATCCAGCAAATCTATAGATAGTAAATCAAGGAAAATATTTGTATCACTTACAACAATTTTTTCTTCTATCATACCAGAGCAAGATCCTCTCTAACCTGTTCAACAGTCTGATTAAGAAGGCTTGCAGCCTTGGAAGTAGTAATAAGTTCGTTACTTAAAGCTCTGTACACAAGGCTAGTAAATCTAAGACTCTCTTCTTGAGGATAAATTGAATTTTCTACCATGCTTTTGAAAGCATGATTTTTATTCTTAGAGATGCAGTAAGTTCTGTATCTTTGCTCACTGATAATTCCACAATCTTTTGCCTTGAACATTAAAGCATCACAGGAAATACCAAAGTTTTTCTGAATGGCTTTTAATTCCTGGTACGAAATATCATGGCGGGAAGTTCCAATTATATTTTTAAACACAGATTCAGGAATCAACATTTCGCTGGCAAACAGATTGCAGTAACGTTCTTCATCTTTTTCAGCAATACCTTCCGGGAACTTTAAAATCAAATGTCCAAGTTCGTGAAGAGCAGTAAAACGCTTTCGTTCCGATGAATAAGTTTTGTTTAAAATAACAACAGGATAAATGTCATTTACCATAGAACTTAAACCGTCAAAAGATTTTGGAGCCTCGATTTCCATCACTTTAATTCCGTGTTCTTCTAGAAGGGTGATTACATTTACAATTCCATCGTTACCAATAGACCATTCATTTCTTACCTGTAAAGCAGCCTGTTTTACCTGTTCATTATTTAAGACTACTTCATTACAGTTTGAATTGAACTTAATTGATGCAGTACATATTTCTTCAATACTGATATATCTTTCGATTAAATCAGATACTTTTTCTTTAATTGAGTTTTCCTGTTTTGCGGCAAGGTTGCTTTTAGTTTTGCGGAATTTAATAGAATTAACCTGCACAGAAAATGGTCTGAAAAAATAATCCACAGGCTGATTTAAAGCTTTTGCAAGAGAAATTATGACTGTACTGTTTGGCGAAAGCTGGCATTTTTCGTATTTAGAAATTGCCATTTTAGAAATATTGTTCCCCATGACGTTAACAAGATCATCCATAGAAAAACACATCATTACACGAGCATTCTTAAGTCTTTGTGCAAAGATTTCATTAGCGTTCATAATTTACCTCTTGTTTACAAATATAATAAATATTTTACATTTTGTAAACCACAAGTTAACTACGTCGCCTTTAACTCCACCAAGCGTGACTTTGAACAGTGGCTCCAAGCCTAAAAATCCACTACTATCTCCATTAAACCAATTATTTTTTCTTGGATATATAACGATATTTTCTTACTACTGTGCGCACAATGTGCTATATTATAATTGAGAGGTACAATTATGATTGCAAACATTAATATAAAAACTGATAGCGAACTAAAAAAACAGGCAGAAGCCCTTTTTGCAGATTTAGGGATGAATATGACAACTGCATTCAACATTTTTATGCGTCAATCAGTTCGTGAAAACCGTATCCCATTCGAAATCACTCGGGATCCTTATTCCATTGAAAAAGCAATCTCAGATTCCCGTATCAGAACGAATTTACACGGTCCATTTTCTTCTGCAGAAGATGCTGTTGTTTCTATGCTGGAGGATTAATTGTATAGCATTGTTTATACAAATCGCATGAAACATGATGCAAAGCTGATGAATTGATTCTTTCTGCTACTGCAACAGGAACTCATTCAGATTTGTTTAACATATAGTCAAAGAACCTGCAAATAATACTACTTCAGCATTCTTCACCTTAAGCACAGATAGCAAAGATTCCTTCAGAATTAACAAAATTCCAGTCTTATGCTATACTTCTGTCATGCAGACAAGAAAATACCCTGTAGGGATCCAGACTTTCAGCGAGATTATCAACGAAAACTATGTTTATGTAGACAAGACCGATTTAGTCTATGATATTTGCCATAAATATAAGGCTGTCTTCCTAAGCCGCCCTCGCCGTTTTGGCAAATCCCTCCTGGTATCAACTTTTAGAGAGTACTTTAGCGGCAACCAAGAACTCTTCAAGGGCTTAAAGATAGAAAATCTCGAAAAAGACTGGATAAAGTATCCTGTCCTGCATTTTAACATGAGCCGCTGTAAGCATGACACCATCCAAGACATAAAAGCAGAACTTAATGCAATGCTCGCTCCTTATGAGGAGCTTTATAATATAAAAAACACATATTCACATATAAATGACAGATTAACTCAATTAATAAGACTAGCCTACAAAAAGACAGGACAAAGAGTTGTAATCCTCATAGATGAATACGATGCTCCACTCGTCAATGAATTTTATGCAGACAATATAGAGGAAGTACGGAGTATCATTCAATCATTTTACTCTCCTATCAAGGACTGCGATGAATATATCAAGTTTGCCTTTATGACAGGAATCACTAATCAGTTATGTATTTTCAGCGAAGTCAATAACTTTGCAAAGATAAGCATGGATGATGAATACAGTGCAATCTGCGGTATTACACAGAGCGAGCTTGAGACCTGCATGAAGCAAGACATAGAGTCTCTCTCAGCAAAACTTGACCTCACCTATGACGAGACTTTATCAAAGCTAAAGACTATGTACGATGGCTACCACTTTAGCAAAAAGTCCCAAGACATATATAATCCTTTCAGTCTCTTGAATTGTTTTGCTACTCATGACATAAAAAATTACTGGTACGACAGCGGAACCCCTACATTCCTTACCCAAGCCATAAAAAGGTTCAACTTCAGGATATCAGACACAGAGGAGCTCGAGTGTCAAGCAGAAGAATTTGATGTCGCTGCAACTGACTTGGATTCCGCAATTCCACTTTTATACCAGGCAGGCTACCTTACAATAAAAGGATATGACTCAGAACTTCAGACTTATAGATTAAATTTTCCAAATAATGAAGTAAAGCTTGGTTTGTTGGATTCTCTCTATCCATCAGTCTTTCCAAATCTTGAGTCTAATCAAGGCTTTTATATAGCTGACTTTTATAAAGACATACGATCTGGAAACATCGACTCCTTTATGACCCGACTACAATCCTTAGTCCTCTCAGTCCCATATGCAACTGGCGACAAGGCAGAACTTGTAACGGAACAAAGCGTGCAGAATGCTTTCTTCCTAATCTTTAATCTTATGGGACAGTACACAAGAGCCGAGGTCCACACCCTCAAAGGCAGGAGTGACTGTATCGTAGAGACATCTGATACAGTGTATCTCTTTGAGTTCAAGCTCACAAGAGACAATAGCGCACCGACTGCTTCCACAAACACAGCAGCCCAAGAAGCACTCAAGCAAATAGACGACAAGTCATACGCCTGTACCTATGCACCATCCGACAAAAAGATAGTAAAACTCGGCATCGCCTTTAACTCCACCAAGCGTGACTTTGAACAATGGCTCCAAGCCTGATAGTTCTGACTATTGTACATTCCTCATCAAACTCCGTACTCCGCATATATCTTTTCTTTCTGACGATGACGGTCCAGTATTGCTCCCATATCGCTCAGATCACATTCCTTGTATAGAGCGTCAATCCTTCTATTGAGCTGAGCCTGTGTATATAAAGGCAACTTGCGTATGTTTATAAGCCGTGTAACACTGGCAGTATCTGCAGGATCCACAAGACCACACTCAGGACATACCGAGCCAATATAATGATAAGTGTCACATACAGGACACTTCATAGTATTTGCCCTTATCTTTAGATCCTCTTGGGTGCGTTGTTTATCTCTGTCATCAAGAAACTCCCTCATCAGATCAGCGTTGCATGCAACAGACCTAAAATAACTGCTAAGTCTCTTGTTGGCCCTGCTCTTGGAATATCCAAAGACCCACGTAACATAATCCTTTTGGTCCTGCAAGTCCGTAATACCCACATAATTCATTCTTCCAACAAGATTATGCATAAAGTCTTCGCCCTGTAGATAACTCTTATCTCCAAACAAGTCTCTGATATGAGTCTTCAATTCAGCTGTGTTATCAGCATCGATATTCCCCAAGCCTATAGACTCATTATCAATCATACCGGAATTATCATTGTCATGGAGAGTACCAACACTAGTTGTTGTAGTATTGTTATTACTTGATGTTGTTATATTTGTGCGGAAGTTTTCTTCCGGGGGGTCTAGGTCAGATTTATCCGGGACTGGCGTACAGATTTGACCATCCCCTATGTCAGTCTCTCCCATAAGCTCAAGATATATATCTTCATTGATGGCAAAGAATGTATAATTTCCCGGAGCTAACTGTCTGCCATCAGGTAGCTTTGGTATGTTGACTGCCATCGTGTGACCTTTGGAATCTGATTTAGGAACTGTGTACACAAACTTGTATAATATACCACTTTGTACATATTTGTTTATGTGCTGATTCTTTAGATTCTTTGTACTCTGAAATTTTAGGAATCCACCAAAGTCCCGTATAAGCTTATCATACAATACCCAGTAATAAGTCATGATGTTACCTGTATTCTCTTCCCGGTGCCGTATGCTGTACATCTTGCCGGAGTGGGCAAATCTGTAGATCCAGTCCAGGATATAGGCATCTGTTGGTCCAAGATTATATTTATTGCAGGCTGCAATGTTAAAGAAAATAGTATGTCCGTTTTTCATATAATAAATGATAGCAGACTATTCTTAAGCTGTGTTGCCAAATTTTGCTGATTTTGTCCCAAAAAATTTGGGACAAAAATCGTAAAAAACCATATTGCGGATTCTGCAATACGGGATTAACATAACATCATGACAAGCGGCCGCAGTCATGGACTCTTGTATTAGAGTTTTTATCATAACAAACAGGAGAACATCAGTATGCAGTATTTGGTAGTTAACAGACCTAACCCTCTTAACAAGGACGAAAAGAAGTTCTATTGCACGCCAAGCTATGGCGAAAAAATCACAATCCGTGATTTGTGCGAAGAGCTTAGCGATGCAACCACAATCAACTCTTCAGATATCCATGCTGTACTGGATGGATTTGCCAAGGCAGTGGCCAAATATACTTCCAGAGGCAACGTTGTATATCTTGGTGACTGGGGACACTTTAGGGTTACTTTCCGTTCCAAGGGTCAGGACAATATTCAGGATGTATCTGCCCTTGATATCATCAATCCTAGGGTGACATTCCGTGGCAGTTCTTACTTCAAGCAGATGGTCAATAATCATCTGACCTTTAGTCCGTATGTACCAAAAAACACAATACGTCCTGAAGGAGGCAAGACACCAGATAATAACACACAAGTAGATGATGGCAATGATCCAGGATCAACATTCTGAGCCTATAGGAATGACAGTATCTATGTGACAGAGTCATAGCATGATTATGACAGTACCAAACCATACGTTTGATACTGTCATATACCCCCTATAGACAGTATCAAACAGGGCATTTGGTACTGTCAAACGGTATCTATGCATGGGTCATGTTGACACTGTCATATTCAGGGCCTAATTTGTTACCTGGCTGAACATAGGGTATCCTATGACCAGCTTGTCACCATTATTCTATGATTTACAGGAGGAAGCTATAACCACAGATAACAAGAAGTTTTGTGAACTGCTATTGGAATTTGATCAGGTACCCTACAAGTATGGAACTCAATCTCTTATATCCTCTGATTGTAGTGGAAGCATAAATTACGTACTCAATCTGATGTATGATACGAGGCTCAGGTTGTGCGCAGATGACTTTTACCGTAAGATATTTACCTCTACATATGTCAAGGATAACGATATTGCAGCACTGTTCTTTATAGACAGGAAGACTGGCAGAGCCGTCCACGTAGCAGGTAGAGCTATGGGAGACTTTTTTGTCAATGTGTCCAGCATAGAACAGGGGCAGATGGGGCATATCCGTAAGCGTGTAGAGCTGGATGCGATGTATCCATCATTTGACAGGGTGCTTAGGGGATTTAACCGTAACGAATGGCTCAGGCTTGGAGGTAAGATATAAATCTGTACGAAATGCACTTTAAGGATATGTATGTATATCTGTATAGGCGACTGCTTATTTGTATATCCAAGTTTATTGGCCGTAAGGGAGTAGTATTGTTATTAAGCACAGTATTGCTCTGCAACAAGATGATAAGTGACCAGATATGGTTCTTTATAGTACTTATGATAGTATTCAATATAGGAGGAGTACAGATTGCAAGTCTATTTAAGAAGGATTAGATTATTACTGATATTAATAATACTGGTAATTGCTACTTCATCATGCTGCATTTATGCCAAGAGCAGTTCCGACGACGCTCAGATGGAACTATCGATACAACCCCTGGGAATATCCGTTGCACGGTCTGGTCCAAATGCAGAATCTATGCAGGCAGCATTTGGCAAGAAGAATACATCTGCCGATACGCCACCTGATATACAAAAGATAATAGACGATGCAGTCCTTCTTGCTGTACGGCAGGAAGAACAGTATGTGCTCCTTGCAGTACGTAACAGCTTGTCAGATTATCGGGAACAGATACAGCAGTGCAAAAAATCAAGGGATCTATGGGTAAAAGTAAGTATTGCACAGTCATGTGTAATAGCTATAGCAGCAGTAACAGGAGGAATCTATCTTATAAACAAAAACAACAGATATAACTAGCCAATAGGATTGGCATCCAATAGGACAACAGGCAGAACATAATCCTTATATTCCCTGTTGTCCTCTAACAATATTTTTTTTGAGAGTGAAATTTTTATAATGATTACAAAAAGATATAATCATATTTACATCTATATAAAAGACAAGAAATCTGCAATGATATACAAAAGCATTGATTAGCCCCCAATAAACGTTACGAATTTAAAAATACGACACCCGTCAAAGGTGACGATTTTTAAATAACTGGTAACTGCTCCCGTTTGAAGGTTTCGATTTTTGCAGGGAGAAAATATGAAAACAAGTCCTGCAACTAA
>JAZLGX010000063.1:0-49069 GCA_045616545.1 Treponema sp.
TTCGAAAAAAATGATTGGCTTTTACTTCCGTGATACGATTGTTTATACAACCTTTGAAACAATGAAAAAGACGGAAGTAATAAAAAGAGAATTGTTTAATTATATTAATGAAAAATAACTTGATGGGGTAGTATAAAATTGAATAATTATGCTTCTCCCATCAATTGATATTGTTAAGAAGAGATTAGTATGAACTGAAATGCGCAAAAATAAACAGCTGGCAATATAGAATATATTACAGAGGTATATGATGAAAGTTAAAGCAATATTCAGTATTTCATGTATATTATTTATTGTAAGTTGCTCAAAGACATCTAAGGAGAGGTTACTGGGGAGGGGTAAATCGAAGATTGCCTACCAGATTATTTTTCCATAAAAAAAGACAACTTACTTACGGTAAGCTGTCTTTTTTTTTGATTCTTGAAAAAATCAAATCGTATATTGGAAATGTAAACAGTAGCTGTCAACTGCAAGTGAGTAATTTGCATTTATCTTTTTTGCAGCCGGCTGATTTTACAAAAAATAGTTTACTGTCTCAAAAATGTTCTTTTTAAACTTATCTGCTTTGATATTTTTTACTCTCAAGAGCATTTTCAATTTCGTCATCAAGGTTTGCAAAGAAGTCAAAGCCTGTAAGTTCTTCTATCTGGTCAACGGTTGTAGCATAATATTCCCAACAGAATTTGTCTTCTGGATTTAACAATTCTTCATCCCTTGTGCCATCATCATTATAAGTGACTTTATATTCCTTTACAAAACCATTGTCTATTGCATCTTTGTGACAGTTTATGGTGTTAGGTATGTTTACGGCAATAATTGTTGAATCTTTTTTTACGCGAGAAATATCGTTTTCTCCTTCGTCAAGAATGAGGGCAATTTTCCAAGTTGATTCAGGTATAACAATACCTTTATCATCTCTTGATAGTTTCCAAGATGGATCGAGAGTTATGTAGTCATATTTACCTTTGCTTGACGAACCTCCGATACCTGCTGGACCTGAAATGATGTATACTTCCTTGCCTTTTTTTGCAATGTCCTGAAGATAGTGTTCAAGGTTCATCCATGTCTTCTGATTATTTTCTCCTGATTGAGGAACCATGTTGGACATAAAGAATGTTGCACTGTTGTCTTCTTTTTTTGATGTTCTTGCGCCGCTCGGACACATGTGACCGCGATCAAATCCGTAGTGACTGTAGTTGTACTGCTTATCATTTACTCTGTAAAAACTTGCAGGAAGGTCTGTATCAGTTCTAAAATTGTCACTACGTGCGCAGTCTCCCATGTCTGATGCTTCAAGATGCCATGCAACCCAGTTTGGATTATGGGACTTGTTGTTAAATGAAATTGTGTATTGAGGCCTTTCCAATAGATAGTTCTTTGCATATAATTCGTTTTTTGTGGCCCTTGAAGGATTTCCAAAAAGAAGAGCATTGTTTTCACTATAAGCAGCGGTTACGTCGAATGAAGGATCGATGTTCTGTTTTTCAATCTTATAAGCAATACCTGAATCATGCATATCTATAGAAGATTCACTTCCATTTACAAACTGCAGAGACTTTTTAGGCTTTATGGTTACTGTGTAGATTTCTTTTTTGGAATTATTGAACGAGTAAGTTGTAAATCCACCATAGTATTCAATATACTGACTTTTGTTATTATTATAAAGTGCACTCTTGTTTCGTATGTAGTATGTATCTTCTTTTCCTTCTATTTCCTCAAGGAACCAATATGAAAAATCAGATTTTTCTGCTTCGAAAGAAAGACCGTCGCCCCCTTTAGGACATGTTAGATACTTGTTATTGCAGATAAACAAATATGACTCGTCGTCTTCTTGTGTCATTGTCATAAATGCCGGTTTTGTTCCAGAAAGTACGAGTATATTATCATTATTCAGCTTTGCTTCAATTGAGGAAAGTTTTTTTGTGTTATTTTGCTCTGACATTATATATCTATTTGTGCCATCATTGAGGATAAAATAGAAAGTATTTTCTGGTATTTCATCTTGGAATGTTGGTACATAGTTTGAGCAAGATGAAAAAATCACTAAAACAAAAAATAATGCATAACAAATGAGAGTTTGTTTTCTTTGGAACATTCTTTCTCCTGTAAAAATATTGGTTTGAGGCAATATTTTTAGTTTGTATGAATAAAATTGATAAGGATCTGAAAAACTCTCTGATTTGGCGAAGACTATAGCACAAAAGATAGCACATGGTCAATTATGGATAAATCAAATGGGCAAGTTTTTACCCAAATATACGATTTACAGAACGTTTCCTAATTTTGAAGTTAATTTTTTGATGTCAGAAATTCAATAAACTTGGCTGTGGCCACATACATAGGAATATTTTTTTTCCAGGCTACTACAGTTCTTGCTATTAATTCTGGTTCAAGAGGAATTACTTTAATACCTGGATAGTTTTTTATCATGTCTGTTTCTATGTTTAAGGATATTCCTATACCTTTAGAAACCATAACTGCAGAATTTGAATTCAAATTATGACTGGCAACAATATTCAACTTGTTTATATCTGTACCAAGCCAGGAAGTAAGTTCATTTTTTACAATGCTCCGTCTTGGAAGAATGAAGTTTTCGTTTAATAAATCTGATGGTGTAAGCTTTTCTTTTTCTACCAGTGGTGATGTAAGAGGCACCATAGCACACCATTTTTCTTTTACTGAAAGCCTGAAATAATTGTAGCGATCAATTTCTATTGGTTCCAACAAAAGACCAATATCCATAAGGCCTTTATCCATCTGTTCTTTAATAATATCGCTAGTTGCGGTCTGAAAATCAAAAATTACCTTTGGGTGGAGTTTTTGGAATTCTGCTATTTTTGTTGAAAGATAATCTACGGCTCGCAATTCTCCACCCCCTAGGGTGATTGTGCCTTCCAGCTCTTGTGAATCTTGAGCTATTTCTTTTTCTGTTTTGTTGATGAGAGAAAGAATTTCTTCTGCCCGTCTTTTGAATAATATATCTTCTTTTGTCAGTGTGATTTTTCGAGGTCCTCGTTCAAATAAAACTACGCCTAAATCTTTTTCCAGATCAGAAATCTGGCGACTTACGGTTGGCTGGGTTACATGAAGAACTTCGCATGCGGCTGTTATGGATTCTTCATTTGCAATGGCCAGGAAATATGTTAAAACTTGAAAATTCAATCTCATAAAGCGATTATAGCATAAATATAGAAAAAAGGCATAGAAAACCATTTGAAATAAGTATTTGCTATATCAGACTGTGAAAAATATAATTGCATCTAACATGCTATGAGTGCTTATCACAGAAATCTTCAGCACGGAGCAGGACTTATTATTATTTCAAAAGAGTTTGCTCAGTTTTATGTAGATAAGCATGCTTGTGATGATCGTTTCATAAAAATGGCTCGTGTAATGGGGTATCCTGAAAGCAATAGTCCTCAGGATTTTGTAACTGCCCTTGTTGAATTGCAGAAAGCTTGTGGAGTAGCTGATCTTAAAATGAGTGATTACGGCTTTGAAAAATCTGAATGCATGACACTGGCAAAGGCCGCAAGAAAGCTTCAGGGTGGACTCTATGCAGCAAACCCATGCGAAACAAGTGACGAAGATATAGCAGGAATCTTTGAGAGAAGTTATAGGTAAAAAAATATAAAAATATTTTGAGGTATATATGAAAAAGGCTATTTTAACATTTTTAATCGGAGGTCTTTTAATGGCATCAACTTATGCAAATGCTGTCGTATGTTATTTCAGTTGTACAGGGAACACTAAGGTACTGGCAGAAACTGCGGCAAAGACATTAAATGCTGATCTTTTTGAAATTGTACCAGAAGTTCCATATACTTCTGCAGATATAGATTGGCATGATAGCAAAAGTCGTTCTTCAAAAGAATCAAATGATAGTAAAAGCCGTCCTGCAATTAAATCTAAAATTGATCTTTCAAAATATGATACAGTGGTTTTGGCTTTTCCAATCTGGTGGTCCACAGCTCCAAAAATTATGTGGACTTTTGTAGAACAGAACGATTTAAGCGGAAAAACTGTTGTAGCACTTTGTTCAAGTGGTGGAAGTGGGATCTCAGAAGCCGAAAAAGATTTGAAAGCTCACGCGTCAAAGACTGTAGTTTGGAAAAGAGGTGAGCGATTTTACGCTAGTACTAGCGAAAGTGAACTGAAAAAGTATTTTGAAAAGGTTTTGAAATAAGCTGATTATAGGAGATTTTTATGAAATATACAAAACTAGGAAAATCTGATTTAAATGTATCGCGTATCTGCATGGGATGCATGGGCTTTGGAGATTCGTCAAATGGTCAGCATGGATGGACTTTGGATGAGGCTTCAACAAGAGAAATCATTAAATATGGTCTTGAAAACGGAATCAATTTTTACGATACAGCAATTGCATATCAGAATGGAACTAGCGAACAGTTTGTAGGGCGAGCACTTAGGGACTTTGCAAAGCGTGATGACTATGTGATTGCTACAAAATTTCTTCCAAGAAGTCGGGCTGAAATCGATAGTAATGTAAGCGGTCAAAAACACATCGAAGATTCGTTGAATCAAAGTCTTAAAAATCTTGGCTTGGATTATGTAGATCTTTATATCTATCACATGTGGGATTATCACACTCCTATGGAAGAAATTATGGAAGGTCTCCATGAAGTAGTAAAAGCTGGTAAAGCAAGATACATCGGTATTTCTAATTGTTTTGCATGGCAGCTTGCTAAGGCTAATTTTTATGCAAGGGAAAACAATCTTACAGAGTTTGTCTCGATACAGGGGCACTATAATTTGATTGCAAGAGAAGAAGAGAGGGAGATGGCTCCATTTTGTTATGACCAGAATATTGCCATGACTCCTTACAGCGCACTTGCAAGTGGAAGACTTTCAAAAAAGCCTGGGGAAACTTCTAGCCGTTTAGAAAAAGATGCTTATGCAAAATTTAAGTATGATAAAACAGCCGATAGCGATGGGCTTGTCATCGAAAGAGTTTTAGAAATTGCAAACAAAAAAGGTGTTTCAATGACCGAGGTTTCTCTTGCATGGCTTCTTACAAAGGTTACATGTCCTGTAGTTGGTGCAACAAAAAAATCTCATGTGGAAGGGGCAGTTAAAGCTGTTGATCTGGTTCTTAGTGATGAAGATATATCTTATCTAGAAGAATTATATGAACCTCATGCCTTGGTAGGTGTTATGGCTCAAAACGGAAAGCAGAAAGCCGGAAATGTGATATGAGGGGCAATATAGACCTTGTTATGTACTTTGACTTTATCTTTTTAATGAGTCATGGGACAGTACGTAATTTAGGTCTTCATGCTTATGCCGGAATAGCTTTTATTACCTTTTTAACATCGGTAGCTGGAAAATGGCTGCGTTGAATTTGTTTGTTTCTATTCTTGAATATATGGGAATCACGGCAGGAATTATTTGTATCTGCCATCTATGCACACCTCAGCGTATTTGTAAATGACTTCTATAAAGTTAATTTCCATCATGAAATCCCTTTGATAAAGCGCATAATATTTATTTCAGATAATAGATAATTCATCAAACTTAGTATCTTTTATTTATAATATACCTTGACAGGTGAGGTATATTGATGTATAACTTAATTATTGAACGGAGGTTAAAATGCTTAATTATTCGGAAATACTCCGAGGCTTAACCGACACAATCATTCTTGCTCAGCTTTATGAGTCTGATAGTTATGGATATCAGATTAATAAAGCTATCAGCGAGCTTTCCGACGGTTCCTTTGAACTTAAGGAGGCAACTCTGTATACGTCATTTCGTCGGCTTGAAGAAAATGGTTATATTTCTTCATACTGGGGTGATGAAAACAGCGGGGCACGTCGCCGTTATTATTCCATAACTGATAACGGTAGGCGAGTTCTGGCTGAAAATAAGAAAGATTGGGCTAAAATCCAAGAATTATTAAGGGACCTGTTGAAAGGAGAATGAGAATGAACAATAAGATCAAGAACTATGTAGATGTTCTTTTTAGTGATGTTCCTAATACGAGAAAGTCAATTGAGCTTAAGGAGGAAATCTTAAGCAATCTTAATGAGCATTTTGAGCAGCATATTGCTGAGGGAATGTCAGAAAATCAAGCTTACACTGAGTGTCTCAAAGACCTTGGAAATGTAGATGAGCTTTTAAGTTCCTTGACTCCGGATCGGGAGCTTAAAAAGGATATTGATAAGTATAAGACTATAAAGGCTAAGAATATGTCTATTTCAGTTGGTCTTTTAGTCTTGGGTTTGGTTGCTGTTGCTGTTGCAGATTACTTGGGAGATATGAGTCGCAATGATGATTTATGGGAACTTATCGGCTGTATAGTAATGTTTTTATGCTGGGGTGGTGCTATTGCGCTTATCATATATACAAAAATTAGTGCACCAGATGATGTTCAGAATTACATGTCCAAGTCAACTCATAAGAAGACTAGTAAGCCTACTGGAGACAGGACTTTTGATGCCATAATGGGGTCCTACTGGGCTATTGTTGTAGCTTTGTATTTTATAGTTTCATTTGCAACCGGGGCGTGGCATATTACATGGATAATCTATTTGATTGCTCCTGCTTTTAAGAATTTTTTATATGCCATTTACGGAGAGGAGGATAACGACTGATGAGTAGGAGACGTAATCCTGTTGCGGCTGTTATCTGGCTTGTAATTTCCTTAATCTTGATGTTTGTTCTTGTTCGTGGAATAGTTGGAAAACGTAGGTTTCATGACAGATGGGAGAAAAATACTTATCGATGGATAGAAAGAATTTTGAATTCTTCTGAGATTCATATAGGGACCGGGAATAGTTTAGCACCAGATTATTCCAAGCTTTATTCTGTAAATGAGTCGTATGAATATCAGATTTCTAAGATAAATAGATTGAATCTTGAACTTATTTCAGAACGGATTGAGATTTCTAAAAGTTCTTCTTCTGAAGAGGTTAAAGTAACTCTTAATGGAAATTGGGGAGAATATAAACCTGAAGTCAGACTTGTGGGTGATACACTCCATGTAACGGCAAATAAGAATGTAAAATATACTTCTTCAATGAGAAATGGATCTGTTGAAATCGAAATTCCATCAAAAAAAATTGATAGAATTGATGTTGATAATGTTAGTGGTAGTATCCGTGTAAATGATGCATATGCTGATGCAATTAATATTGAGAGTGTAAGTGGAAGTATCAGAACTCAAGATTGTCATTCAAATTATGCTTCTATAAAAAATGTCTCAGGAAGTATAGGTGTATCTGGATCTTATGATGGATTCAGTATTGAAAACGTCTCAGGAAGTATAAAGGTTTTTGATGATAGTGAATTGAAGTCTAACAGTAAAATAGATAGTGTAAGTGGTTCTATAGAGCTGGACTTGTCAAAGACATCCAGAGTAACAGTTGATTATGAGAATACATCTGGCTCTGTTAGCTGTGGTTCAGCTTATGTCAAGCGTGGATCTAAGCATGAAGGTACTATGGAAAAGGGGACTGGAGGTTGTAGGGTTGATGTTTCTGCTGTAAGTGGAAGTATTAGAGTTTATTAGACTAGATATATTTAATATGTTTCCCCTTGGTAGTAGGTGATATGTACCCCTTTTACTGGACAAAAAGTAAGAGGGGTATTTTTATTTTATAGCCTTATGGCAACTGTTTTTCGATTATGGTACAATGGACTAATGAAAGAATATTTTGATGATTGGACAAGTTATGATGGCTGGATTGTTGCCCATTATAAAGAATTTGATGTATATAGTCTAAATGAGATAGATGGCAAGATTGTTGCAGAGTACTGTAATAAGGATGAATATGAAAAACTTTTTCCTGATGGAGTAAAGAAATAATATGCACAAAAAAGAAAAGCTTAGATTGTTGAAAAACCTGAATTGTAAGACGATAGTTCTTACAGAATGGGAATTGTATATTGCTGAATGTAGAACCCTTATCTCTAGAAGTCAAAGCATGGTTGATGATACCTTTTTGACTCAGCTAGAGGAAACCAAGTCAAAACTCAATGCTTTCGCAAATTCTCCTGATGTATTGAAGTGTAAAGCTGGGTCCATGGATGAGCTTGTGTGTATGTTGGAAAAGCTTGGGGTGGAAGAAATTGACCAGTTAGTAAATGGTCTTAATATGCATCTTAAGATAATCGATTCCCTCATGAGGGGTGAAACCAACGAGAAAGACAAAGCCTTAATGGAAAACACTTATTTTGATTTGAATGAAATATTGAACCATTTGGTTCGTATTTTTGGTGTAATAATTAGAACTGAATAAATAATAGAACTCTTCTGTAAATGTAAATCGTACTTCAATTATAGAAGAGTTCTATTTTAGATTATAAATGAATTATTTACGATTCTCGTAATTTTTTTCTACCCACTTAAGATAATCTCCGGATTTTATATTATCAATCCAATCCTTGTTCTTAAGATACCACCGACAAGTCATCAGAAGACCTTCTTCAAAAGTCATCTTGCGCTCCCATCCAAGTTCCTGTTTTATTTTTGTACAGTCAATTGCATAGCGGGCATCATGACCAGGCCTATCTTTTACATGCACAATAGTAGAACGAACTTCACCTTCGTTAAGACTGGCTTCTTTTGATGTGATTTCAATTAGCTTGTCCAGGAGTTTTATGTTCTGCCACTCATTTTCGCCACCGATATTATATTTTTCACCTGTACGGCCACTGTTTACAATTTGCCATACAGCTCTGTTGTGGTCTTCAACATAAATCCAGTCTCTGATATTTGTTCCTTCTCCATAGACTGGAAGTGATTTGCCTTCCTGCATGTTACTTATCATTAAAGGAATAAGTTTTTCAGGGAACTGATATGGTCCATAGTTATTTGTACAGTTACTCAGAGTGATAGGTAACCCATAAGTGTGATAATATGCCATGACAAGATGATCTGAACTAGCCTTACTTGAAGAATATGGTGAACGTGGATCGTACTTTGTTTCCTCTGTAAAGTAACCTGTTGGTCCCAGCGAGCCGTATACTTCGTCAGTAGAAATATGGTGAAACAGAACATCATCTCTCTGGTTGTCCAAAGAGACTCCCCAATAATTTCTTGCTACATCAAGAAGTGTAAAAGTTCCGTTAACGTTAGTTTTTATGAATGTTTCAGGACCAAGGATAGAACGATCCACGTGGCTTTCTGCTGCAAAGTGAATGACAGTATCAATATCATATTGCTTGAAGATACGTTCAATTTCGGCTCTGTTACAAATATCTACTTTCTCAAAAAAATATCTTGATCCCCCGAATTTCTCTTCAACAGATTTCAGGTTGTTAGGGTTTCCTGCATAAGTCAAACAGTCTACGTTGACAACTTTTCCTGTAAAACCAGAGTCCATAAATGCAGCTTGCTCTGTTGCACTCTGACCAAAAAGATAATTAATAAAGTTACTCCCGATAAAACCGGCTCCACCAGTTATCAGTATATTTGTAAGTTTTCTATTGGACATGAATTTCCTCTATTTTAATTCAAATCTGTTTGATTTGATAAATTTTTCAAGGCTAGATTCCCAGGAAGGAATCTTGATTTTTAACCCTGTACAAATTTTCTCCTTGCTTAGAACTGAATAAGCAGGTCTTTTGGCAATTGTCTGGTATTCAGCTGTACTGCAAGGATTTATCGTACAGTTTTGTGTAATTCGCCCGTATTTTTTCCCGAAATCATAAATCTTCTGGGTAAACTCATACCACGTTGTTTCGCCCATATTTGTAAAATGATAGACACCGTAGGGCAGTGCACTATTCTTTCCAAATAATGAAGGAGCTTTTTCAGAAGTCTCAATAATCTTTAGAACAATTGATGCCAAATCCACGGCACAAGTGGGACTGCCTTTTTGGTCCGAAACGACTTTGACGTCGTCATGGGAATTCATTGCGTTTGTCATTGTATAGACAAAATTCTTTCCGTCAAAGCCGTAGAGCCATGCTGTGCGAATTATGTAATATTGAGTCATTTCCTTGATTACAGCATCTTCTCCGGCAGATTTTGTTTCTCCATATACTCCGATAGGATTTTTTTGCATATCCTCAGTATACGGGGTATCAGATGTTCCATCGAACACATAATCAGTAGAAATATGAATGAGCTTGGCCCCAATATGACGTGCTGCACGAGCAATGTTCTTGGGTCCTTCTGCGTTTAGTTTTCTTGCTAACTCGACGTCACCTTCAGCCTTATCTACTGCTGTATATGCCGCGCAGTTAATTATCCAATTAATTTTGCTTGGAACAGTTCCCCTGCTTGCTGTATTTCCAGTTCTTCCTGCAGAACTGTCATGAGAACTAGAAAAGTTTTCTAGTTCCTCCGGATTAGTAATATCTACATCTTTGTCTGTTCCAATCCAATCTATCTTGTTCTCTGTAAGTTGTCGGGCGATTTCTTTTCCCAGCATTCCATTGCAGCCAATAAGCCAAATCATAATTCACCTCTTAGTTAACGATTGATCCACATCCCATTAAGGTCAAAATAAGTGTTTTCCATGTTGAATGCAGGATGCTTCGTATCTTTTTCGGAGAGAATCGGGCTTAATCCTGGAGCAATTTCATCCCACTTTATACCAATTGTTGGATCATTCCACATAATTCCACCTTCATCCTCAGGATGATAGAAGTCTGTGCATTTATACGCAAAAACAGCTGTCTCTGATAATACATAAAACCCATGGGCAAATCCTTCCGGAATGTAGAAAGCATTCTGTTTTTCTGAATCAAGAATTACCCCATAATATTTTCCGAAAGTGGCAGAACCAACCCTAAGGTCAACTGCAACATCATATACTTTTCCGTGAACTGCTCTCACGAGTTTTCCTTGTGGATGAAGAGTCTGAAAGTGAAGTCCTCTAAGTACACCCTTTGTAGAAGCGGACTGATTGTCCTGAACAAATTTCATTGTCAAGCCAGCTTCTCTGAAGTCTTTTTCACTATATACTTCGAAGAAGTATCCTCTTTGATCGCCAAATACTTTTGGCTGTACTTCATATAATCCCTCGATAGGGCATTTTTTGAATTCAAATGGCATTTTTTTCTATTCCTTTTCCGCAATATACTTAAGATAATCTCCATAGGATGTCTTGTATGTCTTGGATAGTTCAATTAGTTGTTCTTTTGATAGCCAGCCGTTACGATAAGCAATTTCTTCAATGCAGCTTACATACATTCCCTGCCTCTTCTGGATTGTGGCGATAAAGTTTGAAGCTTCCAAGAGACCGTCATAGGTTCCTGTATCAAGCCATGCCATACCACGGCCAAGAAGCTCGACACTGAGGGCGTTCTTTTCAAGGTATGCGTTGTTAACAGCTGTAATTTCTATTTCTCCACGGGCGCTTGGTTTGACATTTTTGGCTATCTGTACAACTGAATTGTCATAGAAGTAAAGTCCTGGAACAGCATAGTTTGATTTAGGTGTGACAGGTTTTTCTTCGATACCAAGAACCTTGTTATTCTTATCAAATTCTACAACTCCATAGGCTGTAGGGTCTTTTACATAGTAACCGAATATAACAGAACCGCCCTTAGAATTAACTTTTTGAGCGGCATTTTTCAGTGTGGAAGTGAATGATTGTCCGTAGAATATGTTGTCGCCAAGTACAAGTGCGACATTATCTGTCCCGATAAACTTTTCTCCAATTATAAATGCATCAGCAAGACCTCTAGGCTTGTCCTGTATTTCATATTGAAAATTCATTCCGAGCCATTTACCGTCTCCAAATAATTCTTCAAATGCCTTGATATCTCTTGGTGTAGAGATAATAAGGACATCTCTTATCCCTGCAAGCATAAGAACACTTAGGGGATAATAAATCATAGGTTTATCGTAAAGGGGAAGAATCTGCTTGGAAACAGCTTTTGTTATCGGATAAAGTCGTGTACCTGATCCGCCTGCCAAAATAATTCCTTTCATAATTGTATCCTATCCATACTATTGATAAATAAAAATAATGATAACATATAATTAATCTGTATTCAATATTTATTCCAATGTGGCACAGTTGAAGTATTTGGCTTTTTGGAGTACATTAACTTTACTATGAATATGGAAGCTTTTGTTTTAGGTTGTGGTGGAATGATGCCTTTACCTTACAGACATCTTACGTCTGTTTTACTCCGAAGGGAAGGTGATTTATTTCTTTTTGATGGCGGCGAAGGTACGCAGGTTTCTCTCAAAAGATTGAACTTAAAGTGGAAAAAAATCAATGCCATATTTGTTTCTCATACTCATGCAGATCATGTTACTGGATTACCTGGTATACTGATGCTTTCTTCCCAGGTAGATCGCAAGGATCCACTGTATATTTTCGGGCCTCCAAAAATTGCCGAGTACATAGAAACAAGCCGTAAAGTTTTGGACATGTATATAAACTATCCTATCGTTGTAAAGGAAATAACAGAACCTGGCATTGTGTATAGTGGGGAAGATTTCTATGTCAGAGCATTTCCCCTTGAACATACAAAGACTTGTGTGGGGTATACCCTTGAAGAACTTGATAGGCCTGGTGAGTTTAATCCTGAAAAAGCCAGGGAGTTGAATGTTCCTATGGGACCTCTATGGGGAAAACTTCAAAAGGGTGAATGTGTCTTGAATGCCGAAGGCATGGAAATCACCCCTGAGCAGGTAGTTGGAAAGAATAGAAGCGGGCGAAAGTTCAGTTTTGTCACAGATACTATGTATTTGCCATCCATTGCTCAGGAAGTAAAGGGGTCAGACCTTTTGATCTGTGAAGGCATGTTTGCAGATGATTGTGCTGATCAGGCCAAAGAAAAAAAACATATGACGGCTCGTCAGGCTGCAAGGATAGCAAAGGATTCGGAAGCCAAGAGAATGGCTATGATTCATTATAGTCCACGTTATACAGATAGAGATCTTGATGTTCTGCTGAAACAAGCTAGAGAAGTCTATCCATCTGCTGAACTTACCCGTGATAGGATGCGGTTTGATATTCCCTATGTTGACTGATATTTGTGTACAGCTAAAAAATATTGTAAAGGTGTATGGTAAAGTTGACAAAAAATCTGGAAACTGCCGGTACGCTTGTGATGGAGTTGACTTTTTTGCTTCTAAAGGTTCTGTTGTAGTTTTGCTGGGACCTAACGGAGCCGGAAAGACAACCCTCATGAAAATAATATCCGGAGTACAGTACCAGAGTTCAGGTTCAGTTTCTGTATGTGGATTATCTGATTTGAATGATATACGTAAGATATGCGGATATGTAAATGAGATATCATCATTGGATGAAAGCCTTACAGTCAAGGAAACTCTTTACCAGGAGTCATGCATACATGGTATTGATAAAAAATCTGTACCAACTTATGTTTCCAGGGCTGTAAAGGACTGTCAGCTTGAAGATGTTGTGGCAGCAAAAGTGTCTGTCTTATCAAAAGGCTACAAGCAGAGAGTTTGCCTTGCAAAAGCCTTATGCTTTGACTCAAAAGTTCTTGTACTGGATGAATTTTCCGAAGGGCTCGATCCATCACAAATTGTTTCTATCAGGAAGCTGATAAAAAAACTTGCCAGGGATAGGGTTGTAATACTGTCTACCCATCATATAGATGAGGCTTTGTCATTATGTGACTGTGTATACATAATGGACAAAGGGAAAATATGTTGTTCAGGTTCCTTGGATGATATACTCAGAAAGTCCGGAAAAAAATCCCTTGAAGATGCTTTTTTATACTTTACAGCTAGGTGAGGGAAATCAAGATGAAATTTAATAGAAATATTACCAGGCATTATCTTTTTATGCTTTTGATAAATCCAATGTCATACATTATGATTTCAGGATTTATTATATATGTAGTGCTGCAGTTTTTTATAGGGCAACAGTTTTTCAGTGACGTAGGGTCTACTGACTTCCACTATTTTTTTTCTGGCTTTTCATATGCATTTATACTTATTGTGCCTGCTTTTTGTGCTTTGGTTCCCTACAAGAAACAGGAAATGTCCTATCCCTGCTCATCTTTTGAACTGATTTTCAGCAAGATTATTTCTGTCGTATCCTTTATTTCAGTTGGTACCATACTTACTGCGACAGTTGGCGTAAGTGTATCTTTCTTTGGGGACGTTGATATATCATTGCTTTTGACAGGTTACATCGGTATATTTTTTTATATAATAGCGTCCGTGTCATTATGTATTCTTTTGTCGACACTCTTAGAAAAAGTATCATATTCCTTTTTTGTTTCTGCAATAATGCTTGCAGTCATCAATACAATACATAATATTTTTCTGTATTTTAATTTGAGTGGCTTTTTTTCATATGTCGCAAAGAAGTTATCTTTTGCCTGGCATTTTGATTCTTTTGGAAAAGGTCTTATTGATACAAGGGATATCATTTTCTATGTGGCCATGACTTGTTTCTTTATTGTAGGAACTGTACTTGTTCTTGAAAGGAGAAGAGGCGTGAATGGCAGGGATTTACATAGATTCAGCATATTGTCTGCAGTGACTCTTATCCTTGTTTTAATAGATTCTTCCATCATGTACAGGAGAATCGATTTTTCCCAGGGGAAAAAATATACACTTTCGGCTTATAGTCGAAGTATCGTAAACAATGTCGAGGAACCACTCTCCATAGTTTATTACAGAAGCAAGGCTTTAAGTGATTTGTATCCTCAAGTCAGGGATGTTGATGATTTCCTTGAGGAATATGCAGGATGCAGTTCCTATATCTCATACAAGCTTGTGGATCCATCAAGGAAGAACAGCAATCCGTCTCTGGAGAATCTTTTGGCTTCCTATGGGATTGACCAAAGGCAGATTCAGACTGCCGGCCGGGACAGCACTTCGTATACTTCCGTATATTCTGCTGTGGTCGTGACTTATCTTGGGGAAACTCGGGTCATACCATTTTTACTTGATACTTCTACCCTGGAATATGATTTGACTAGTCATGTTGAAAGTCTAGTAAAGCAAAATAACCGGCTCATCCAGATTCTGGTGGGAAACGGTCTCACTCTGGACAGTGATTATTCATATATAAGGCCATGGCTTTCTAACCAAGGCTTTAGTATCATTGAAACAAATCTTCCGTCATTTGTGGAGGAAGAAGGCAAGGGAATCAGCTTTGATTCTGTAAACGGAATCCCTCTCTTAATTCTGGGAACAGCATATTTTACCCAGGAAGATGCAGATGCTCTATGCAGGTATATTCTGAATGGAGGGAAAGCAATGATAGCCATGACTCCATACTCCATAGATATCAAGAATGACTGGTCAGTCATAGAATACCCTGATAATGTTTCTTATATGCTCCAGAATTTTGGGATCTATTTGAAAGATACACTGACTGCTGACTTATCAAATTTTCGTTTGACAATGTATAGTTCAGGTGAGGCCATTTCTTCATCGACCAAGGCGGAAACTGTAAATTATTCGTTATGGCCTGTACTTATGCCTCAGACAAATGCATTGGGCGGCCTTTCTCTGTTTTGGCCGTGTGCAATGGATACTGATAATGAAGTAGCTTCGGACAATGGATATCAGGTAGAGTCCTATCTTGTAACATCAGACTCAGCATGGCAGAGTACAAAAGTTCAGGGAAGCTTCATAACGAACCCATTCTTTACATCAAAGAAGGCCGAGGACGGAGAAGAGACAGGTAGATTTGATGTATCGGTAAGTATGAGGAAAAAAGATGAATCTGTACCTCAGCTGATTGTGCTTGGAGACCAGTATGCACTTACTTCAAACATGATTAACTATGCTTCCGAGCAAAGCCTGGACCTGCGAAGTTTGGATTTCTTGACAGATAGTCTTCTCGTACTTAACAACGAGAAAGCGATCCTGGATGTAAAGAACAAGAATCAGTTTAACAGTTCCCTTTATAAGGTAAGCTTATATTCTCTTATAAATGCAAAATACAAGGTCATACTGCTTGATTGTGGTATCCCTGTTCTTATCGTTCTCATTGCTCTTGCTTTTGTAAAAATCAAGCAGAAGCGTTTCAATACTGTAGCTATTTGATATATTTGAGGTAATCATGAAATTAAAAAAAGGTATATTGATCTTATCTGTTTCTGATGTTGTCCTTCTTATGCTTTTGATTCTGTCCCTTGTGTTCTCGACTGGGAAAAATGTACCTGTCAGCATGGAATCTGCTTTGCTGAACCCTAAGTACACGGATGATGTCTGTGTAATCGAAATCACAGATTGCTCTAGCAGTGATAAAGACAAAGTCGTCATGACAAGACGCGGAAGTTTTTGGACGGGGACATCATCCATTTCCGATTATACGATGGCGTGGCCTTGTGATACTCAGACAGTGAATAATTTTATTTTATCCAACAGTAAGATAGAAAAGATGAATAAGGTGGGGGAGAATTCCAGGTCATGGAAAAGGCTTGGAGTCGATGAGTCAAACTGTATACTTGTTTCTATGTACAATGATTCAGGAACCATATTATCTTCCATATATTATGGTAAGAGTGACCCTCTTACGCAGAAAGTTGCTTTCAGAACCTGGAGAGATGATTCTGTATATGAGGTTACGGATTCCATATTGGTATTTATAAAAACTGAAGAATCTTTTTGGGCAGATCCCTTTGTTTATCCTCAGTGTATCACCGGACTTAGCCGCCGTGAGTCGGAAGGCTTTTTGAGGCGTGGGGTCCTTTCTACTGAAACTACAGGAAATGTGGCAGATCATGTCATAAGAAAAGATTTTGGCAATGGAGCGGAAGCAATTTATAGAATATATAGGAAAGATGACAGTTATATCGTAGTTCCGTCATTTCGGGGTGGTATCGCGTATTCCGACGTGGATAAAGAGACCGTCGAAAGCCTTAATTACAGATATAGCATCAGTGCTTGGACGTTGGATAAATTCCTAAAGGAATCAGAAGTAGGAGGAGAGTAAATATGCAGGCTATGTCAGTTTTTAACAGTTGGGTTGACCAGTACTTGAATTTTGAGAAGCAGCCTCAGAAAAATATATTCTGGCTTGATACGATGCAGTTTTTGGCAAGACGGTTTAATGAGCCTCATAAAGCCGGAAAAAGTATTCATGTTGCCGGTTCCAAAGGAAAAGGTTCCATGTCTGCCATGATTGCCAGCATACTCTCAGAAGCAGGTTACTTTACAGGTCTTTATACTTCTCCTCATATCATTGATTTTTCGGAGCGCATAAGCAGTTCCGGCGGAGCTTTTGATGAAAAGGTCTACGAGAAATCTGTAAAAGAGATCATGAATGGAGTTGATTCCATAAAGGCATCAGATCTTCCTGGAGGTCGGCCCATTACATGGTTTGAACTTGTTACTCTTCTTGGTATGGTAAGCTTCAGGAATGCCGGAACTGACTGGAATGTTTATGAAGTAGGACTTGGCGGCAGACTTGATGCGACAAACATCATTGATCCTGAAATCTGCTGTATAGGTCCCATTGAGCTGGAACATACACAATATTTAGGGGACACCCTGGAAAAAATTGCTGCCGAGAAAGGTGGAATCATCAAGAATGGAAAACCTGTTGTGGTTGCAGCCCAGAATGACAGCGTAAAGGAAGTGTTCAGGAAGATTGCCGCAGAGAAAAGTGCTCCTATATATTTTGAGGATGAAGTTGCACAAGTCAGTGACATGAAGTACGTAGATACAGAGATTGGAATAGGAATGGCACTGACCATAGAGTCCAGACTATTTTCAAGACCTTTACGCCCAGTAATGAAATTATTGGGAGAATTCCAGTGTCATAATGCAGCTCTAGTTTCCGTTGCAGTAAAGATTCTCTTTCCTGATATGGATGAAGGCATAATAGAGCGTGGACTTTCGAAGGCATATCTTCCAGGAAGATTTGAGATACAGAAGGCACCTTTCTGCTATGAAAATATACCACAGCTGATCCTTGATGGAGCTCATACAGTAAATTCCATCAGATTTACAATGGATACCCTGGAAAATATTTTTGAAGGAAAAAAAGACAGGACCTGTCATCTCCTTTTTGGCTGTGCCGAAGACAAGGATGTTGAAGATATGGCAAGGATCATAGGTAATAGATTTGATTCTGTTGTCATAACAAGACCAGGCGATGTAAAGGCTTCTGATATCAGACGTATGGAAAAGGCATTTGATGCTGTAGGAATCGAGTACGTAAGTTTATCTGATTTTTACAAGGCGATAGACATTGCCCTGTCCAATGCTGACAAGGCTCATTGTCCTCTTATAGTCATGGGATCTTTCTATCTTGTATCGGAAGTAAAGAAGTTCCTTCTGGCCAAAAAATGTACAGAGACAAGATAAAGTTCATGAGGTAACGGAAAAAAACTCCTTAGAAAACTGGTAAAAAGTCTAAGGAAAACTGTGCGTTTCTCTTAGGAAAACTTGCGGTTTTACTTAGTAAAATTTATCGGTTTAATAGGAGTTATTTCTTTTACATCGGCGAGATTTATTTTTTACATCGACGATATTCAAAATTTACATCGACGAGATTCATTTTTTACATCGCAGATATTCTGAAACTTGTTAGATAATCCTGGTCCTTGGTACTCTGTCTGTGATTGCTGATGTTATCTCATAGGAAATTGTTGACGTGTTGTCAGCGATTTCCTGGGCACTTTGCAGTGCTCCGTGTTTCCTGTCTCCAAAGATAACTGCCTTGTCCCATCTGTGTATGCCACTGGATTTTCCGATATTTACCATGCATTGGTCCATGCAAATACGACCTACGACAGGGTATTCTGCGCCGTTTATGGCAACTTTAAGTCCTTTCTGTCCAAATCTTCTGAATAAACCGTCCCCGTAACCTATAGGAAGGACTGCTATATCCGTGTCTTCTGTACAGGTCCATGTCCTTCCGTAGCCTATACTTTCTCCCTTATGGAATGAACGTATGGAACAGACTTCTGTAATCAGTGTCATGACTGGCTTGAGGTCAGTTGCTTTGCCTGCGGATTCAAGATATTCCCTGGTGATTTCATCAGGATAATATCCGTAAAATGTTATACCAGGTCTGACCATGTCCAAATGCATTTCTTTATGGTCAAATGTTGCGGCAGAATTACAGCAGTGACATAGAGGAACATTTATACCTGCGTTCTTTACACTTGTACAAGCTTCCATGAAGTAATCAAACTGCTTCTGTGTATATATACGGTTTTCTTCCGTTATACTGTCACTTACAGCCATGTGGGTGCACATACCTTCCAGGCAGAGTCCTTTGCTTTCAATATAAAGGGCTAACTCCAGTGCTTCTTCCTTGCGGCATCCAATACGTCCCATTCCAGAGTCAACTGCAAGGTGTACTTTATAGTTCTTCTTGTTTGCTTCACGGGCTGCCTGGGCAACAAGGTCTATGTACTCCTTGTCAAAGACAAATGGAGTTATATCCAGCTGAACCATTGGTGCAATCTCGTCTGGATTGGCAAGGCTAAAGAGAAGGATAGGTAATGTTATATTGTTTTCCCTGAGAAATTGCCCTTCGCTGACTCTGGCAATGGACAGGAAATCGATTCCATTGGACTGTGCTGCCTGGGCACACAGAAGACTTCCGTGACCATATGCATTTGCCTTTACTGGCATCAGTAATTTTGTAGAAGGGGAAAGAAAACTCTTTATCGTGTTGATGTTGCTTATAAGGTTATTTATATCAATTAATGCTTTTGTTGAACTCATAATATTTATATCTCTAGCAGTCTATTTTAGACAAATACATATTTTTTTCAATTGCTAATCCAGTGCTTTTATGGTATTGTAAAAAAAATCATAAAAAGCGAGAGGAAAATATGGCAGAACTAGAATTAGATATCAATAAGACATATGCAGCTGCTCTTGAAACCAGCAAGAAAATAGAGGCAGATTTAGCTGTCAACCCAAAAAAATACAGGATCCTGACAGGAGAGCGTCCTACAGGTCGTCTACATATAGGTCATTACTTCGGAACAATACAGAATCGTGTTCGTCTCCAGAATATGGGTATTCCAACAATGATTCTTGTTGCAGATTATCAGGTTTTGACTGATCATGATGCTTATCAGGAAATAAGTCAGCTTACAAAGCAGATTGTAATAGACAACATTGCATCTGGTATTGATCCAGAAAAGGAGGATGTTTATATTTATCCTCATAGTTATGTTCCTGAAGCAAATCAGTTGATGATCCCGTTCCTTACACTTGTAAGCAATGCGGAATTAAGCCGTAATCCGACTGTAAAAGAGGAAATCCAGGCCGCTGGAATCAAGAACGTAAATGCCGGTATGTATACATATCCTATTCATCAGGCTTGTGATATTCTTTTCTGCAAGGGAAATCTTGTCCCTGCAGGAAAAGATCAGCTTCCTCATATTGAGATGACACGTCTTATTGCCAATCGCTTCAATAACAAGTTCTGTAAGGGTAAGGATCCTATTTTCCCTCTGCCAAATGTTCTTCTGGCAAAAGGAGCCCATATACCTGGACTTGATGGTCAGAAAATGAGTAAGAGCCGTGGCAATGCCATCTTTATCAGTAGCACAGAAGATGAAACTGCAAAACTCATAAAAAAAGCCAAGACTGATGGAGAGCGTCATATTACTTATGATCCTGTAAACCGTCCTGATGTCGCAAATCTCATAAATCTCATAAGTCTCTGTACTGGCGAAGAACCTGTCGCTATTGCAGACCGCATAGGGGACGGTGGTGCTGGTATGCTCAAGAATACTCTTACAGAAGCCTTGAACGAATATTTCCGTCCTATACGTGCAAGACGAGCAGAACTTGAGAAGAATCCTGAGTATATCCGCTCTGTCCTCCTCAAGGGTAGTGAAAAGGCCCGTGAGATGGCTGCACAGACATTGAGCGAAGTTAGGGAAGCCATGAACATGGTGATATAAGATATCTTATAGCTGTATAAAATAATCGAAAATCTTGGTACGGTGGTAATGTGTGTTATATTCTATTCTAGAAATATAATTCACTTTACCGCTTTTTTTTGGGGCATAATATGGCAAAAAATATGACTGAGGGTAATCCCTTATCTCTGATTTTGAAGTTTACAGTACCACTTTTGCTTGGTAACATTTTCCAGCAGACTTATAACATAATGGATGCGGCCATTGTCGGACGGTTCCTTGGAGCTGATGCTCTTGGGGCTGTAGGAGCTTCCACTTCCGTACAATTTCTGGTGCTTGGCTTTTGTTCTGGAATGTGCATAGGTTTTACAGTTCCTGTGGCCCAACGATTTGGAGCTAAAGACTATCATAGTATGCGGCAGTATATGTTCCAGGGATTCATCATGACTGGTTTCTTTGGTTTCAATATAACTTTGTTCACTAGCTTGCTTTGTCCCCAGATACTTCATATCCTTAGGACTCCGGCAGATATCTACAAGGATGCTTATCACTATCTTCTTGTATTGTTCATGGGGATTCCCTTTACTCTGATGTATAACCATCTGTCAGGAATACTGAGAGCTGTTGGAGATAGTAAGACTCCGTTTATCTTCCTTCTCATAGCTACGGTTTTGAATATTACCCTTGATTTCCTGTTTATCGTAATCTTGCGGTTTGGATGTACAGGTGCTGCTGTTGCTACTATCATGAGTCAGGCTGTAAGTGGTATTCTCTGTCTTGTCTTTATAATCAGGAAATATGAAATCCTTCATATCAGGAAGGAAGATCGTTCCTGGAGCCACAGGATGGCTAGGTATCTTCTTAAGATGGGACTTCCTATGGGATTGCAGTTCAGTATTACGGCTATAGGAAGCATGGTAATGCAGTCTGCCAATAACTCTCTCGGTTCTATATATGTATCAGCTCTTGCTGCTGCAGCCCGTATCAAGGGGCTGTGCATGTGTCCTTTTGATGCATTGTCTACTGCAGTTTCCACATTTGCAAGCCAGAACTATGGTGCCGGAAAGGTTGACAGGATTAAAAAAGGTCTGAGACAGGGTATTGCAATCGGAGTTTCCTATGGAATAATCATAGGTATAGTTCAGTATTTGTTTGGAAGAAACCTTGCTTCCATGTTTGTTGAGTCAAGTTATTATGATGTCCTTGATGCATCGGCAAAAGTCCTCAGGTGGTCAGGAATGTTCTTCTGGACCTTGGGAATCCTTAATGTTGCGCGACTTACAGTGCAGGGGCTTGGGTTCAGTAACAGAGCTATATACTCCGGTGTGATTGAGATGTTTGCCCGTACTATTGTCAGTTTTGTATTTGTTCCACTTATAGGATTCAATGCTATTTGTATAGCTGACCAGAGTGCATGGTTCTGTGCTATCCTGTACATCATTCCTACGACAATCTATGTTGTACGGACAATCGAAAAGACATTGTCTTCAGCGGCCGGTTAAGGGGAACCTCTGAAGATTGCAGTTTTCAGAGATGCCCTTAATGTTTATTCATCACGCTTATACTGCGTCCTGTAAATATTGACTGCTATTTTCAGAAGGTCCTCTCTATTGTTCATTGCAGGGCTGTCTGTTATAGTCTCAAAAAGTTCATTCAGGATCTCCCCAAGTACTTTTCCGGCAGGAATACCTGCTTGGATGAGGTCCTTGCCGTTAACTTTAAGATCCTTCAAGCTTAAGGCTGACTTTTGTCTGAGATTGTCCTCTATGCGACTTCTGAGTTCTGTCAGAAGGGTAAAAGCTGGGGAAAGAGGATCTACGGGACAATTATGCATTCCATAGATATCTGCCATGCGTAGGCTTACCAAATCGTCAAAGTTCTCGGTGCCGATTCTGATCATGAATCTTCGGACGGCTGCATCTGTCCATATTGATTCGTAAAAGAACATATGCTCTTTTACGAGGTGACAGACTTTCTTTATGACGTCGTTGCTGAATTTAAGCTTTGTCATTGATTCAAGAGCCTTCTTCTCACTGATCTTTTCGTGCCCATGGAAATGTATCTGTTCCCTGCCATTGACGGTTTCCACTGTTTTGGCCTCGGGTTTGCCTATGTCATGATAAAATGCTGCAAGCCTTACTTCTAGATTGTCTTTGGGAGCTCCATCTGTTGCGTAAAGGATGTGATCGGCTACATCAAATTCATGGAAAGCTCTATAGTCTTCTTGTATGCAGTTTCTGCAGACTGTAAACTCCGGGATGAATATGTTAAGGATTCCTGTCGTTTCCAGGAGACGTATTGCAATGGAAGGCTTGTCTGTTTTTAGGATCTTACAGAATTCATCACGGAACCTTTCTACAGAGATTCCTGCTGTCTTGGCAAGGATCTCTTTCTGTGAAATAGCTTTGAGCGTATTGTCCTCTATGGAAAATCCAAGCTGACTTGCGAATCTTATTGCCCGTACAGGTCTAAGTCCATCTTCAAGGAACCTGTCCTCGGCCTTGCCTACGGTGCGAATTATCTTGTCCTTTATATCTTTTTGACCTTCAAATGGATCGACAATTTCTCCTGTTCCTAGGTTTGCGGCTATGGCATTCATTGTAAAGTCTCTTCTTGAAAGGTCTTCTTCTATGGTTGCCGCATATTTTACTTCGTCGGGATGTCTTCCATCGGTATAGCCTTCTTCTGTCCGGAACGTTGTTGTTTCCAGTTCCAACCCGTAAATATGGATTGTTACAGTTCCATGAGCAATGCCTGTAGGGATTACCTTATGGAACATCTTCATTACTTGCTGTGGGGTGGCATTTGTTGCAATGTCATAGTCGTGACTTTTCTTTCCGATAATCACGTCTCTTACGGCACCGCCTACAAGATATGCCTTGAAACCTGAATCCTCAAATATTTTATTTACTTTTTTCAGTTCTTCTGGGATTGAAAGAGTTTTCATATTCCACCTTCTATAAATGAAAAGATATGTATTACAATCATGATGACAGGGGCTATTATAAGACCAACTATGTAAAATATAAATTGGAGTATATAACGCTTTTGTCTGGATTTTATTAACATTATTATACTTGAGAATAACCCTGCAATACAAAATACAAACAAGCTTGCTGCCTGAAAAATCCCGAAATAGAGTATATTTCTTTGGGTTGTATCCAGAAATTTCTGATAATTTCCTGCAAGGAAAAGTGTAAGTGCTACTGCTAGAAGCAAGAAAAAATATAGCGAAAACCGTTCTATTAGTCTGACTGTAAGAGGTTTTTGGTAGTCGTTTTTCTGGATTTTATGTTTGTGTTTCATGACTCTGTTTGCCGATACTATACTTGCTGTAATCTGGCTATAAACAGTATAATACTTTTTTAGGAATTATAATATAGGTGGGGAAATGAAAAAAAAAGGGAGAAGACAAGCTGGATTCTGTATATTTATCATTGTTCTTTTTGCAGCTTTCGTATTTGTTCTTGGGTGGGTTAATATTTTTGTTAATCCAGGGGAATATGGTGTAGTCATATCTAAAACCAGTGGATTATATAATGTACCGGTTTCTTCGGAATCTTTCTGTTGGAAATGGGAGAGGCTTCTTCCGACCAATGCTGAATTAAGAACTTTTTCTACTGATGTTTATTACTCTTTTCCGACCTTGACAGGGGCTCTTCCTTCGGCTTCTGTTTATAGCAGCCATATGGATAGTCATCCTGATTTTACATATCAGTTTGACTATAAGTTGGGGTTGACGACAACTCCGGAAGGTCTTGTTGGACTTGTCAGGTATAACAATATACGGGATCAGCGTGAGTTGGAATTATATTACGAAAATAATTCCAGGCTGATTGCTCAACATGTTACGGATTATATATTGAGTATGGGGGATGGCAGCAGGTCTTTTGGTAATGGGGTTCTTGGCTCTGATGAAATAAGTGAATTGACTGAAAGATATGCGGATGATTTTCGGTATATAAAGCTCGATAGTGTGGAATTAAGGACTTGTAAAATACCTGATTTTGAGATGTATCAGACAGCCCGTAAGTCGTTTTATGATTATCAGGCCATTCTTGATTGTTCATTGCAAAAAAGGGCAGAAGAGCAGGCTGCCATAAGAGTTTCAGAAGATCGTACTTTTGAGATGGTGGAAAAACTTGCTGTTCTGCTGGAAAAATATCCTGCCCTTACTGAAATGGGAAAATCTGGAAACCTTAATGATATTATAATTACACTGAATTCAAATATTTATGATAATTTACAAAAAGGAGATTAAAAAAATGGAAAAGAGACTTTATTGTGTACGTGGAGCTACATGCGCAGATAATACAAAGCAGTCAATAATGGTGAATGTTTGTGAAATGATGGATTCTCTTGTGGAATTGAATAATCTGAAGACAGAGGATATTGTGTCTATCCAGTTTACGATGACTCCGGATCTTGATGAGTTAAATCCTGCAAGGGCTCTTAGATTGGGAGGATCTAGGATAAACGGCTCTGTTATTCCATTGTTTACTTCTCAGGAAGCTATTGAAAAAGGAATGCTGGAGCATGTCGTAAGAGTTATGATTACAGCATATCTTCCGGAAGGAAGTGTACTCAAGCCAGTGTACATCAATGGAGCCCAGAAGCTTCGTCCTGATTTGATTAAGGAATAGATATGAATATCTGGCTTGTATCTAGAGAATATGCAGGAATTGCAGAAGCTGGTGGTGTTAAGAATGTAGCTTGTTCCTTGTCTGAAAATCTTGTTCAGAGAGGGAATAAAGTCGTTCTTTTTATCCCCTTTTATGGTTGTACAGATATTTCTCAGCTTGAATCCTTTCATAAGTCTTATTTCAAAAGTGTAGAGGTGACTGCACAAGGAAGATCGTATAAGGTTGACTATGCTTACGGTCGCATGAATGGAGTGGATATTGTTTTTGTCTGTAATGATATATTCAGAGAAAAGAGAGCTGTGTATGTTTACACTGCTGAAGATGAAAGACTGAATCCATTGCATCGTAGGGCTGAAGGACATGAAGACTTCAGACTGATGAATGTTGTGTTTCAGAAAGCTGTGTCTGTATTTCATAAGGTTTGTGATGTCGATATGAAGCCTGATATTATTCATTGTCAGGATGCAACGGCAGCTTTAGTTCCTGTTTTTATTAGAAACGACCCTTATTATCGGAATACAAAGTGCGTTGTTACGATTCATAATGCAGGTCCTGGGTATCATCATGAATTTGAGAGCCTTGATCAGGCTGAAGAATTTACTGGACTAGATAGGGAACTTCTTGCGATAGGTCTTAACGGAAAATGTGTTGAGCCTTTTGTTTTGTGTACATTGAATGCTGTTTTGACAACAGTATCGCCGCAGTATGCTGATGAGATTGTCACAGGACGTACAGAAACTGCCGGGTTAAGTGAAATATTTAACAAAATGGGAATTGATATAATCGGAATAACAAATGGAATAGATATTTCCCGGTATAATCCTGCAGATACAGATGCATCTTTGCTTCCTGCTGCATTTAACCCTCTTAAGAAAGATTTGAAGGGAAAATATATATGCAGGAGTATTCTTATAAATGAATATGCAGGTTGTGATACATCTGGTATTATCCGTCCGGGTATTGAGCAATATGGATATCTTGATGAAGAAGAGAATTGTACATATATCGGATATCATGGTCGTGTTGTAAGTCAGAAGGGAATTAAGGTACTTGCCGAGGCTGCTGATGCTCTGTTGAAAAAGAATCTCCCAGTACGATTTGTTTTTATAGGGCAGGGACAAAATGATCTTGAAATGGATCTCCTTCATTTGGCTTTAAATTATGAAGGGAAATGTGTGTTCTTTAGGGGATACGATAGGAAATTATCCAGGTTATGCATTGCATCTTGTGATTTCATGACATTTCCAAGTTATTTTGAACCATGTGGACTCGAAGATTTTATTGCTCAAATATATGGTACTCTTCCTGTAGCCCATGCAACTGGAGGTCTTTGTAAGATAATTAATCAGGAAACAGGGTTCTTATATTCTCCAAATCAGTCTAAGCAGTTGGAAGATATTTTGTATTCTCTCATTAGAATCAAAAATACAGAATTTAATATATTCAATAATATGATTACATATGCAGCTAATTATATTGTTGAAAATTATAGCTGGGATGTTGTCGTAGAGAAATATATAAATCTTTATTTAAGTCTTTTGAAAAATAATTAAAATAGAAGGTCTGTTGATGTTGACAAAAAAATATATTTAGTATATTATCTAAATCATCAACAAGCCGCTGTAGCTCAGCTGGTAGAGCGCGTGATTTGTAATCTCGAGGTCCTGGGTCCGAATCCCTGCGGCGGCTTTAACTAATAACCTTGCGAGTAATTAGTTATGGGGAGTTTCCCGAGTGGTCAAAGGGGACAGACTGTAAATCTGCTGGCTCCGCCTTCGTAGGTTCGAATCCTTCACTCCCCATGAAAAGCTCCTAAACCTTATGGTTTAGGAGCTTTTTTTATGTAGAATTAATTTAATGTGTGTGTCATAATATATGTCAGAAAGATAAGAAAAAAGTGGAGGTAACTTGTTAGTTCATTTTTGGGGAGTAAGAGGAAGTATACCTTCTCCGTTGACTTCAGATCAGATTCAGTCTAAGATAACTGCAGTTGTAGAGCGTATAACGTCGGAAGATCTTGTTTCAGAAGATTCAAGAATGAAATTTATAGCTAATCTTCCTAAATGGATATATGGAACAGTTGGTGGAAATAGTCCTTGTGTACAGGTAATTTCTAAAGCTGGCGATCATATTATTCTTGATGGTGGTTCAGGTATCAGGTGCCTTGCAAAAAAAGGTGTAAAACCTTCAGATAAGCATTATCATCTATTTTTTTCTCATTTTCATTGGGATCATATACAGGGAATCCCTTTTTTTGATCCAATTTATGATTCTGGCGCTACAATAGATATTTATTCAAATTACAGGAATATGGAAGAGTTCTTGGAGAAACAGAATGGTGAGCCATATTTCCCTCCGAATGCAGATTGGAGAAAGCTTAATGCAACGATAAGGTTTCATGTTATTGAAGAAGGGCAACCTGTAAAAATAGGTAATGTTATTGTAAATACTCATAAGATGAAGCATCCGGGAGATAGCTATTCGATTTCTATCGAAGAAGATGGGAAGAAAGTAATATATTGCACTGATGTTGAGCTTCAGAACTCTGACTTCGATTTGAATAATCCGAGAAATTATTTTTTTGATAAGGCAGATGCCATTATATTTGATAGTCAATATACTGCAGATGAAGCTATTGTAAAAGAAAATTGGGGACATTCTTCGTTTTGTTTTGGAATAGATTTTGCTCATACATGGAATATAAAGAAAGTTTTCATGTTCCATCATGAACCAACATATGATGATAAGAAACTTATGGATATGGTGGAAATGGCAAATTGGTATATTGATTATAAGCAGGATTGTAAAATAGATCTTGATATTGCTGTAGAAGGTCAGGAAATAGAATTTTGAAAAAGCGAAATAAGAGAACAAGCATTTTTTTAGCTATATTATTTTGGTTTTTAGCATTGTGTTCTGTGCTTTGTGTATTTATGGTTTTTGCTTGGAATTATCTCTGTGCTCCGTTATCTGCCGATAAACCGGATGTCTCATGTAAAATACGAGTTGTGCAGGGGACTTCTGTAAGGGAAGTGTGTAGTGTGCTAGAAGAGAATGGGCTCATAAAGTCAGCTGATTTCTTCTATTACATAATACGATTTAATTTGTTTAGGGAAGATAATGATTTTTGCCTTAAGACAGGGGTTTATTCTCTTAATAATTCGATGTCACTTCAAGATATTTACATAAAGCTTCAGTCTGGGGAACAGGAGTACATATCTGTAAGTATACCTGAGGGATTAACTATAACGAAAATAGCCAATATCCTCCAATCTAAGAATATCTGCTCTGCAAAAGATTTTATAGCTGTCTGCAGTTCCCAGGAACTTATGGAAGCATATTCTATCAGTGCAGATAATGTAGAAGGTTATTTGTTTCCGGATACATATTTTTTAACTCCAGAAATGAATGCTGAAAATGTTGCTCGTGAACTTATAGACAATTTTTTTAGGAAGATCAGCGGCATTGAAAATCTTAAGGACTTAAATCCTGAAAAACTTAAGCATTATGTAATACTTGCTTCCATAATAGAACGTGAGTATCGAGTTGCTTCTGAAGCTCCGCTTATTTCTAGTGTGTTTACTAATAGGCTTAATAATAATATTGGTCTATATTCTTGTGCCACAATAGAATATATAATTACAGAGCTTCAGGGAAAACCTCACCCTGATAGAATTACATATGATAATCTTAAAATAGATAGTCCGTATAATACATATAAATGGTCAGGGCTTCCTCCTGGTCCGATTTCTAATCCAGGGTTAGTGGCTTTGGAGGCTGCTTGTAACCCTGCTAAAACCAAGTATTTTTATTTTGTCTTGACTGATCCTATTAATGGGGCTCATACATTTAGTGAGACATTTGATCAGCACAAGGCTGCCGGGGATGTTTCAAATTTTGTAAAAAAATAAGGGATTTTAATGTCAAACTTTATTTCTCCAGAAAGTATTTCAGAAGTTGAAAATAGAGCTGATATAGTGGAGGTTGTTAATTCTTCTGTTCCTTTGACTAAAAAAGGAGAGTCATACTGGGGATGTTGCCCCTTTCATGGCGAAAAAACTCCGTCTTTTACAGTAAACCCTGATAAAAAGCTTTTTTATTGCTTTGGATGTCATAAAGGGGGGACTGTTTTTAATTTCATAATGGAAATGGAACGATTGTCCTATACTGAATCTGTTGAATATTTGGCTAAGAAATATGGTATAGCTCTTAAGTATGGGAAGTCTGGTAATGCTCAGTTTCAGACGGATCCAACAGTAAAGCTGAAGGAAGAATATATTGATTTGTATAATAGAGTAGCTACAACTTTTCATTATATGCTTTTGGAAACCGAAGCTGGTAAATTTGCATTGAATTATATCCTTTCAAGGGGCATTACGAAGGAAACCATTGAAAAGTTTAAATTGGGGTATAGTCCTTCAAACAGGAAATGGTTGAAGTCCTTTCTGTTAAAAAAGAATTATAGTGATGATTTTTTACAAAAATCAGGTCTTTTTTCAAAGAATTACCCAGACTATGCTTTTTTTAATGATCGTCTTATGTTTCCTATCTTTGACAAGTCTGGTTCTGTAGTCGCTATGGGAGGACGATTTCTGCGTGGAGATGCTACAAAGTCTCCGAAATATCTGAACTCAGGTGATTTAATTCAATATAAAAAAGGGCAAACTCTTTATGCGTTTAATTTTGCGAAGCAATCCATAAGAGAATCAAAAAAAGTAATTTTTTGTGAAGGTTATATGGACTGCATAGCATATCATCAGTGTGGAATTACCTATGCTGTTGCACCTCTTGGTACGGCTCTTACAGAGGATCAGATTAAAATCGTTAAACCTTTTGTTGATGTAGTTTTGCTCTCTTTTGATTCGGATGATGCCGGGCAAAATGCAACACGTAGAGCTATACTTATGTGTAGAAAGCTTGATGTAAGTGTCAGGGTTATACAATTATCTGGAGGAAAGGATCCTGCGGAGATTATGATAAAATATGGCGGGGATTTCTTGACTGGTGAAGTAAATAATGCTATATTAGATAGTGATTATTTGTTATCTAAACTGGGGGAATTGTACCCAAAAGATACTCCTGAAGGAAAAACACGAGCTTGTTTTGACTATTTTGAGTATGTTGATTCCTTACAGTCGGAAGTACAGATAAATGCGTGTCTGGATCAGCTTTCACAGGCGTATGATATTCCATTAGAGGCAGTTAGAAAAGATTTTGTTAACAGAAATCAAGTTTCCCAACATTTTGTAAAGAAAGAAGAAATAGAGCAGGATAACATAGAGGGCAGTAATTTTGTTATTACGGCTGAGCTGCGTGCTGTATTGACAGCTGTAACTGATGATGTCAGTCTTTTTCAAAAAATGCGGAATGAGATTACTCTGGATGATCTTGAAGATCCTCTTGCAAAGAAAATCTTTGCCATAATGGAAGAGTGTAGTGAGTCCGGGAATTTTTCAGTTAGTGCTATACTAAACAGATCTGGAAATGATAGTTTTGGAGAGCTGATTTTTAAATCTGTTAATGAATACTCAGGAAGTATCTCGAAATCTGTGCAGGATAGTATAAATCTTATTAAGAGAAATTCTTTGGAAAGAAAGAAGCAAGAACTACAAAGTAGAATCTTTAGGTTGGAACGAAGTTCTCTGCCAGAAGACAAGGTAGTTCTTTTGAGATTGATATCTGAAAAAATGGATTTGGATAAACAGATTACTTTATTAAAGGGATAGAAAATGGATCAGGAATCCTCTGAAAATTTGGAAGTAAGTACAAAAGACGAAAAAAGTAAATCTACAGCAAGAAAAGTCGTCGTAAAAAGAGTTAGGAAAGTAGTTGTAAAGAAGGAGGAGACTCCTGTAGTAGAATCAGCAGAAGCTGCTGAAGTAAAAAATGAAGTTGAATCTACTTTGGCTACAGAACTTGGTATTGATGAGGAACAAGCTAAGCTTGTTGAAAAGCTTCTTGATGTAGCGAGAAGTAAGCAGTTTATTTCTTGGGAAGAAATTACTGATATTCTTACTACAAATTTTGTTAATTCTCCTAAAATGGAAGGTGTGCTTCAGTTACTTACAAAAAATAATATTCAAGTAATGGAAGATACTGATGATGAGGATGATGATCCATTTGATGATGAGGATGATGAATCTTTAGGAACTGGAGAACAGGAGATTTCTGATAGTTCTAAACTTGACGAAAGTGGAAGACATCGACTTGTAGCGAATGATAAAGAGAGCAGTATTGATGATCCTATAAGACTGTATCTTCGTGAAATCGGTAAAGAGAATCTTCTTACTGCTGAACAAGAAGTTGAATTGTCTAAGCAGATGGAAGATGGACAAAATATAATAAAGAATGTTCTAAAGAATTCTGGAATGATTGTTCCTGAGTTTTATGGAATTGCTGTAAAAGCTTTTACTCGTATTGATCCGGAAGGCCGACTTAGAAAAGAGATTAATGAAGAAATGGCTGAAAAGCGTCGCTTAAAGAGTTGCTACAGTGAATATATAAAGCCTGTATTCCCTCAGATGAAGTTGTATATGGGGAGAAAAAGGCATTTAAATGACAATGATCCGTCGATGAAGATTTTTCAGGATCCTCAGTTGGTTGAGTTAAAATCTCAAATTTTAGTTGAGATTCAGAGAGCAGAACTTCAGTCTGAAGAAATTGAACGTTTTAGTAATAGTTTTTTGGATGCAACTGTAAAAATTGATGAAAATCGTCGTAAGCAGGAAAAGCTTATGAAGGAACTTCGCATTAGTGATACTGCAGGTTTGCGTTCGATTGGTAGGAGACTTGCTACTCATTCTGAGTCTGTGAAATTGGAAAAGGAACTTGGGCTTACAGCTGATGCTATCCGCGAAGTTTATACGCAGATTCAGAAAATTGACAGGAAGCTTCATACGATAGAATATGAATTTGAGAATTCAGTTGATGAAATCCTTGATATGGCAAAAGAAATTCAACGCGGTCGAAATAAGATGGAAAGGGCAAAGAATCGCCTCATTAATGCAAACCTTCGACTTGTTGTTTCGATTGCAAAAAAATATACTAATCGTGGTCTTCAGCTTTTTGATCTTATCCAGGAAGGTAATATTGGACTTATAAAAGCGGTTGAAAAATTTGAATATCGAAAGGGATATAAGTTTTCTACGTATGCAACATGGTGGATTCGTCAAGCTATAACTCGTTCTATTTCAGATCAGGCAAGGACGATTCGTGTTCCGGTCCATATGATAGAACAGATTAATAAGGTTGTGCGAGAGAGTCGTCAGCTGGTTCAGAAACTTGGTCGAGAGCCTACAGATGAAGAGATTGCGGCTCAACTTTCTTGGCCTGTTTCGAGAGTAAAACAGGTAAAGAATGTTGCTAGGGAGCCAATATCTCTTGAGACTCCAATTGGTGAGGAAGAAGATAGTTCTCTTGGTGATTTTATAGAAGATAATTCTGTTGAAAATCCTGCTAATCAGACTTCTTATATCCTGTTACAAGAACAGCTTAAGGAAGTCCTCGGAACTTTACCTCCACGTGAGCAAGAAGTTTTGAAGATGAGATTCGGTCTTGAAGATGGATATTCTTTGACTCTTGAGGAAGTAGGTTTGTATTTTAATGTTACTCGAGAGCGTATAAGACAGATTGAGGCTAAGGCTTTGAGAAGACTTCGTCATCCTCGAAGAGCCTCTGGACTCAGGGATTATATGGATATTTAGAAGAAGTTTTTTTGAAATATGGGGCTGTTGTAATACAGCCCTTTTTTTGTTTATAGATGTAGAAACTGAACTTATTTTTTAGTATAGACATTAGTCTATAAATATTATATTATGTTTTGATAGAGCATTTTATAGTTGAGGTCGTAGTTAATGCAGATGTCAGAAGTTCTCGACAAGTTAAAGTCCTTGCAGGATGTGCTTGCCGAAAAATACGAAGTTGAAGCAAAAGTTGAAGAATTACCAAAGTCTCTTGATGGAACAACAGAAAGTTTAGATAGATTTAAAGCTGAATATATCGAAACAAATGCTGAATATGAGGATCAGAAGAGTAAGGTTACAGCATTAAAACAGGATCTTGAAGAAGCTGTAAGAGCCCGTGAAAACGGTGAAAAGGAAATGGATTCTGTTACAACTCATAGGGAATTTGAGGTTCTTGAGAAACAGGTAAAAGAAGCTGGAGAAAAAGAATCAGTTCTGCGTGATAATTTGAAAAAGGAAGAAAAACGTCTTGATGAATTAGAAGAACGCCTAAGAGGTGAAGAAGCTCTTATCGAGACTACTGAATCTGATGTTAATGAATCAAAGAATAATCTTACTAGAGAACTTGATGAGTTAAAGTCTCAGTTGACGGGACTTGAAGCTCAAGAAAAAGAAATGTCAGATGGTATTGATTCTGAGATAATTTTCAAGTTCCAGAGAATCATTCAAAGAAATCGTAAGGGTATCGTTGCTGTTAAGGGAAATGTGTGTGATGGTTGTCACATGATTCTTCCTGCCCAGTTTGCTAATGAAGTTCATAAAGGTGAGAAAATATTATTCTGCCCATACTGTAGTAGAATCTTGTTCTATGAAGAAGTTGAAGGTGAAGAATCTACATTCTTCTCAATGAGTGATGATTCCCTTATTGCTGATTTTGGCGATGAAAGTTTTGAGGATGATCTTGATGAACTTGATGATGATTATTCATCTATGGATAGTGAGTCAGAGGATTCGGATTCACCTGATCAGGCTTCGGGATTTGATGAGAATTAAAATTAATTAGAGGATATATGGTCGTGCAAATCATTACTTATGATAGTATTGATTTGTGAGGTAAAGTCCGGGCTCCACCGGAAAAAATGCCGGATAATAACCGGGCAACTTATGGTAGTTGCTTTTTTAAGCATAACCCATAAGTTGACAGATAGTGCTACAGAAAATAACGGCCCATATGGGTAAGCGTCAAAAGGTGAGGTAAGAGCTCACCGCATTCTTGGTAACAAGAGTGGCATAAGTAAACCTCATTTGGAGCAAAATCAGATAGCAGTTTGGTATTCCGGACTTAAACTGCGGGTAGATTGCTGGAGATCATAGGTAACTATGATTGTGGATAGATGACCATTTATTAGTGTTAAACATTAATAAGACAGAACCCGGCTTACTATATCCTCTTTTTTTATATTTTGGGTGGGTTTGATGCGAAGAAATAAAAGTGCTAGAGGTAGAGTTGCTAAACGGGAAATAAAAATAATTCCAAGAATTGTTTTTATTTTTATAGCATCAGTTCTGATAGCAGCGGGTTCTTACGCGTCTTACCGCTTTATAAGTAAAAAAGTGCATAGTTCTGATTCTGTTTTTGCTCTTTATGATTTTTGGAATCAGCAGAATTATGAAAAAGTCTATGAAATTTCTGGTTCTATTCTCCAGAATCATTCCTTGCATAATACAGCAAGAGCTTTTAGGGGTTACAGTGCTTTTTATCTTGCTGTTTCTCAAGTAGACAATGTTCAGTCTTTGTTATTTATAGATGAAGCTATAAATAATTTGAGAATTGCCCTCCAATCTGCTAAGAAGGAGAGTAAACCTCAAATTTATTATATGCTTGGGCAGTCATATTTTTATAAAAATCATTTTTCTTCATATTTTTATTATTCTGACTTAGCTTTAAAATATCTAAATCTTGCATATGATCTCGGATATAGAAGTGATGATATGTCCATGTACTTAGGATTATGTTATGCTTCGCTTGGAGATACACAGCGTAGTATTGAAGCTTTTACGGAAGCTTTGCTTGTCCGCGAGTCAGATACTCTTTTGCTCTCAATTGCGGAACAATATTATAATAACAATCAAAAAACTTCGGCAAAACAATATTTATATCGGGTAATAGATAATACTTCGAATGATGATTTACTTATCAGAAGTCATGTTCTCCTTGGACAAATTTATACTGAAGAAGAAAAATATGATGATGCGTTTATGGAATTTGAATCAATTCTCGAAAAAACAGAAAATTCTACTGACGCACACTATGGTCTTGGTGTATTATATGAGAAACAAGGTGATAATATAAAGGCACGGGCTGAATTTAGAAAGATATTGCGTATCCAACCTAATCATGCTCAGGCGATACAAAAAATGAATGAATTACAGAAATAAAAATATATAAGTAAGTTTCTCGGGAGGAAATTTATAAATGGGATTGTTTGATAGTTTTACTACTGATATTGGTATAGATTTGGGAACTTGTAATACACTGATATATGTCAGAGGGCAGGGAATTGTAATAGATGAACCTTCTGTTGTTGCAGTTGAAAAAGGTACAGGTCGGGTTGTTGCAGTTGGTGCAGAAGCAAAACGAATGCTTTGGAAAACTCCGACAAATATCGTTGCAATCAGACCTTTAGCTGATGGTGTAATATCGGATAGTGATAGTACAGAAAAGATGATAAAATATTTTATCTCTAAAGTTATTCCTCGACATCACCTTTTTAAATCTATACGCATGAAAATTGGTATTCCATCTTGTATTACTCAGGTTGAAAAAGATGCAGTTATGGCTGCTGCTTTGAAGGCTGGAGCTAAGGAAGTTGAGGTTATAGAGGAAAGTCTTGCAGCTGCTATTGGGGCTCAGATTCCAATCTATGAGCCAGCTGGACATATGGTGTGTGATATTGGTGGTGGTACTACTGAAGTATCTGTAATATCTCTTGGTGGTATGGTTATTACAAGTTCAATACGTACTGGTGGTAATGAATTTGATGAAGCCATTATGAAACATATTCGCACTGTTCATAACCTCATTATTGGTCAGCAGATGGCTGAAAAGCTTAAAGTCGAAATTGGAAATGCAACTCCTGATAAGACAATCGAAAAAATGGAAATAAAAGGTACGGATGCAATTACAGGTTTGCCTAGAAGACTTGAGGTTGATTCTGTTGAAGTAAGAGAGGCTCTTAAGGAGCCTATAACTAAGGTTGTTGAAGAGATAAAGAAATCGTTAGGACATACTCCACCAGAGCTTGCTGCTGATATAGTAGAACGTGGTATAGTGATGACTGGTGGTGGTTCTATGCTGAAGGGATTACAGAAACTTATTTCGAAAGAAACTGGAGTTCCTGTTATTTTAGTGGAGAAGCCTCTTGAATGTGTTGCTGTTGGTGCTGGACAAGCGTTTGAATTATTCAGGGATATGTCTACCAACAGATCTATCTATGATAATTTGAATAACTAATGAAAAATCATCCTCGCTTACATGTTAGTGAGTTGCTACTTATTATTCTCGTATTGATAAGTGGAAGTATGCTTACTTTTTCGACTGGTACTTTTGTTGTAAACTTTAAGGTTGTAGGTTTTACTGTAATGTCTTCCATGCAGAAGAGTGTGAGTTATGTGGTTAATGGTGTTGTGAATACTTTTGATTCGGTTAAAAATATTGCAACACTTAAACGACAGAATGAAGAATTGCAGCAAAAACTTGAAAATTATGAGTTCTTACAGCGTAACAATACTGAGGTTAGAAAAGAAAATGAAAGGCTCAGGAAAGAGCTGGACTTTTCTAATGACTATGAATATGACACTATTATTGCACAAATAATCGGACGTAATCCTGACAGTTTATATTCTGGTATAACTATTAACAAAGGAAGTAATAGTGGAATAAGGAAGGGAATGCCTGTAATTGCTGTGCAAGATGGCAATGTTGGTGTCGTTGGAAAAATAGTTACAGTAGGGCTAGGGGCAAGCATCATAATGCCTGTCTTTGATTCTCAATGTAATATTTCTGCTAGAATTCAGAATACGCGAGATATTGGAATCGTATCTGGGAATGGTTCAGATGATATTCCTCTTTCTATGAAATATATTCGGAAAAGAGCTCAGGGGGATTTTAATTTTGGGGACATTGTTGTAACCAGTGGTGAAAACGATAATTACATGAGAGATGTTCCTATTGGTACCATTTCTTCCATTAAAGTACTTGATTATGATTCTTCTCTAGATATTGATTTAGAACCTATGTTGGATTTTGCTCGGTTGGAGATAGTTCAGGTTGTTAATAAAAAATCTGAGCCAAAAGAAGGAAATTAAAGATTATGGTGAAATCATTTTCCGTAAGTACGTTGATTCTTCTGTGTTGTTCACTGTTAGAATCTGCTATTTTATCAAATATAGTTGTATTACCAGGACTTCCGGATTTGTCCCTTTTATGTGTTGTTTATTTTTCCATAAATAACGGAAGAATTCTTGGGGAAGGAACAGGATTTATTTCTGGACTTTTTATTGATTGCTTGAGTTCTGGGCCCTTTGGTTTGAATTCCTTCATAAGGACAATAATAGGATACTTAGGTGGAATCTTTAACAAGACAATGACTACAGACGGTATCTTAATTCCATGTCTGTTAGGTTTTTTTGCTACGCTTGTAAAGTTTCTTCTTCTTTTTTTTGTTTCCTTTTTATACCCTTCGAAAGTTGTTTCGTACAATCCTTTTACTATTTTTTTCGTTTTTGAATTAGGGTGTAATACAGTGTTGTGTCCTATTGTGTTCAAATTTCTTAGTTTTTTCAGGAACTCTGTTTTACTAAAACCGGAGTCGATTGTTAGATGAATGTTAATGATTTTCAAAATTCTACAATAGACGCAGCACGAAAAAATAAGAAGCTGTTTTTTTTATTCATAATAATTGCCACGTGTTTTGTGGGGTATACACTACGCTTATATACATTACAAATCAATGAAGGTCAGCAGTATAGGAATCAGTCTGTGAAGATTTCAAGTACAGTTACGACGATTCCTGCTCAGCGTGGGGAAATATTTGATAGAAATGCTAACCTTCCAATGGTAATAAATTCAGATTCTTTTGCGGTAGATCTTATTCCTGGAGAAATTCCTTCAGGATATTATGATACAGTTACTACTAAATTGGCTGAATATCTTGGAATTAGTAAAAAATCAATCGATAAAAAAATTCCTCAATCACTGAGAAAATCTTACATATCCGTTGAAATTAAGACAAATGTTCAGTTTTCTGTAATTAGTGATATTGCTGAAAACATAACGGATCTTCCTGGTGTCAGTTGGCGTAATAAGCCTATAAGAAATTATCTTGAAACCGGTTCAATAAGTCATGTAATTGGTTATGTTGGAGATATTACTCGAGAAGAACTGAATGTGATGTATAATAAAGGTTATACGAGTACTTCAATCATAGGAAAAACCGGTATAGAGAAACAATATGACTATTTACTGCAGGGGACTGTTGGTAGAGAAAGTCGAACAGTTGATGCTCGAGGACGAATACTGAATGGTGATCCAATTGTTGAACCTCCTCAGATGGGAAAGAATCTTGTCCTTACTATTGATTCGCGTATACAAACTTTAGCAGAAGAATCTTTAGGAGAACGAGTTGGAGCCATTGTTGTTTTGAAACCTGCTTCTGGTGAAATCCTTGCTATGGTTTCCTATCCATACTTTGACGCAAATCTTTTTTCTACTGATAATGCTTCTCAGGAATATACAAGGCTTGCCAATAATCCCAATAAGCCTCTTTTGAATCGAGCCGTAAATGCTGTTTATCCTCCGGCGTCAACTTTTAAAACTGTAATGGGAACGGCAATGTTATCAGAGAAAAGTTTCCCCTCTGACCAAAATATTGAGTGTCTTGGTGAAATTAATTATGGAGGAAGAACTTTCCGCTGTCATATTCATAAACCTGGACATGGATGGCTTAATTTGAAGAATGCCCTTGCACAATCTTGTGATGTATATTTCTGGGTTGTAGGAAGAGACTATCTTGGGGTTGATCGTATTTCCAGTTATGCTCAGGAATTTGGTTTTGGGGAAAGTCTTAACATTGATTTACCATCTCAGTCTGACGGATTTGTTCCTACAGGGCAGTGGAAGGAAAGACGATATCATGAAAAATGGTTAGGTGGAGATACGATGAATATGTCTATTGGCCAAGGATATACTCTTGTAACTCCTCTTCATGTTGCAAATATGATGGCAATGGTTTGTAATGGAGGTGTAATATATAAACCTCATTTACTGAAAGAAATCCGTGATCCAGTCACAAATGAGATACTAGAAGAGATAAAACCTGAGAAGATGAAAGAATCCTCCGTTGCTCCTGAAGTTTGGAAGGAGATACAAGAGGCTCTTCGATATACCATTACAGACGGAACACCAGCTTATCCAATGCATAATAAGACTGTCCAAATAGCAGGAAAGACAGGTACAGCGGAGGTAAATGGTTATGGAGCAGACCATTGGCATTCATGGATGGTAACATATGCGCCTTATGATGCGCCTCCTGAGGAGCAGGTTGTTGTTGCTACACTTGTTGAAGCTGTAAACCAGTGGGAATGGTGGGCTCCATATGCAACTAATATCGTTATTCAGGGAATCTTTAACGACCAAACCTATGATGAAGCAGTAGATACTTTAGGCTTCAGATATTTGATGAAAACTTCAGGACGACGAGAATGATTAAGATTTTATCACGTATAGATTACTTCCTTTTGCTGTGTGTTGTTTCGTTAACTTCAATAGGGGTGTTGTTTATATACTCTTCCGGCTTTAATTCTGACGGAATACTTGTTACTAATGAATATATTAAGCAGATTATTTGGGCAGGTATTGGACTTGTAATAATGATAGCTGTAGCCATAATTGACTATAGAAAAATATATAGGTATGCACCGTATTTATATATTGGAACAATATTTATACTTCTTTATACCAGACTTTTTGGTAGATATGTAAATGGTGCAAAAAGCTGGATTGGTTTTGGAGGATTAGGAGTTCAGCCTTCTGAAATTTCAAAAATATTTTATATATTGTTTTTTGCATGGTATCTAAATAAATCCCAAAAAGAACTACCAATAAAAAGGTTTATCATTTCCCTTTGTATTTTAGCAGGTCCTGCAGGTCTGATTTTGCTTCAGCCAGATTTGGGAACAGCCAGCGTTTTTATTCCAACCTTTTTGTTCATGTGTTATATGGCGGATATGCCATTAAGATACTTGATTCTTATTTTGGCCACAGGTTTGACTGCAGTTGTGTTTACTGTTCTTCCAATCTGGGAGTCAACCATCATAAAAACTGATATACCTGCGATAGATATTCTTACAAATACTAAATTGCTTCTTGTTGTAATTGCAAGTTGTGGCATAGTTACAATAATAAGTATTACAGGATATATCTATTTTAAGAAGAAGTACTACTATTGGATTGCCTATGTATTTGGTATCATTACAATAAGTTTACTCGGTTCTATTGCAGCTGGTAAGGTATTAAAGACATATCAGATACAGCGCTTAATCATATTTCTTGATCCAAATAGTGACCCTCGAGGAGCAGGATGGAATATTATTCAATCCAAGATAGCTATTGGATCTGGAAATCTTTTTGGACGCGGATTCAAAATGGGTACCCAGAGTCATTATCGATTCCTTCCTCAGCAGAGTACAGACTTCATCTTTAGTATTTATTCAGAGGAGACTGGGTTTGTTGGTGGAATGGTACTGTTTACTTTGTTCATGCTTATTTTTGTTCGAATAATAGTAATCATTCGTAATACAACAAATATGTACGGATATTTTATTTGCTCCGGAATTTTGGGAATGTTTTTCTTCCATTTTATGGAAAATGTTGGAATGGTTATTGGATGTATGCCTATTACAGGTATACCTCTTCCTTTTTTGTCATATGGAGGCTCCTCTTTGTTATCCAATATGATTGCCATAGGGTTGTTGATGAGTGTTAATTCTCGTCGTTTGGAATTTGATTTGAGTATATGATATTGATTAATCCACTTGAAAGTTTTGGTCCAGCCTTAAATACAGTTCAGTCTCCTGCTCGTTATTTAGGGGGAGAATACGGTATCACTGTTAAAAAACATGATGATAAGTTTCACTTTAATGTTGCAGTAGCATTTCCTGATCTATACGAAATAGGCATGTCAAATCTTGCAATAAGAATTATCTATAATGGTCTTAACAAGTATGATGATATTCGTTGTGAAAGAGTTTTTTCTTTAGATTCAGATGCGGAAAAGCTTTTTGCAGAGAGAAATGTACCTTTATATACCCTAGAAACTGGGATGCCGTTATGTGATGTAGATATAGTTTCTTTTAGCATTGGTTATGAGCTTGGTGCAACTCAAGTTTTAAGTATGCTTGAGTCTGGTCATGTTCCATTATTATGTAAGGATCGAAGAGAAGGTGATCCAATTATAATCGCAGGTGGTTGTGGAGTAACAAATCCAGCTCCGTTAAGTGATTTTATAGATGCCTTTATGATAGGAGAAGCTGAAGACGGTTTATTCGAACTTATAGAGGAACTTGCTCAATTAAAGAAACAAGGAAAAACACGAGAAGAACTTTTGTCTGTTATTGCCAGCAAGCGATATATGTGGACTAAAGATAAAAAATATGTTGCAGGGAGAGCTGTTCAGGCTGATTTTGGATTAGTACCGTCAGTTCCATCTTGGTTCCCTTTACCAGCGATTAAACCTGTGCAGGATCATGGTGTTGTAGAAATCATGAGAGGCTGTCCAAATGGATGCCGTTTCTGTCATGCAGGAATTTACTACCGGCCAACACGAGTAAAGAACATAAATCTTATTATTGATGAGATAGACCATCTTGTCTTTGATGCCGGCTATAGGGAAATAAGTCTTAATTCTTTGAGCAGTGCAGATTATCCTGATATAGATGGGCTTCTAGATATTCTGAATGAGCGCTATAAGGGACTTAATGTGTCATTCCAGCTTCCTTCACTCAAAGTAAACAGCATGTCCTTGACTACGCTGGAAAAGCTGAATCAAGTTCGTAAGAGTGGTCTGACATTTGCAGTTGAGACGCCTGAAGAAGCATGGCAACTTAGCCTTAATAAGGAAGTTTATGCCCAGCATCTTGAAAGTATAATTAGAGAGGCAAAATCTAAAGGCTGGAGCAGTGCAAAGTTTTACTTTATGGTTGGACTTCCTGTTGGTGATTACTGGGGAGAAGAGAATAATCCTACAGGGAAGACAGAGGAAGAAACTATCGTTGACTTTATGCTTGAACTTCAAGCCCGGACACGTATACAGTGTAATGTAAATGTTGGGGTCTTTATACCTAAGCCACATACGGCATATCAGTGGGTCAGACAGATAACTGTTGATGAGGCAGAAAAGAAAATAAATTATATCAAGACACATCTTCCAAAAGGAAAGTTCAAGGTTGGACGACATAATTTTGATGCAACAATCCTTGAAGGAATCCTCAGTCGTGGAGATGATAGGGTTGGAAGCATAATACTAAATGCATATAAAAAAGGTGCTCGACTTGATGCATGGGATGAACATCTTTCGCAGAATCATGATTGGTGGATGGAAGCATTTGCAGAAGCTGATTTTGATGTAATGAAATATATCTACAAAGACTGGGATGTAGAGGAAAAACTTCCATGGGATAATGTTAGTCTTGGAGTAGGTAAAGCCTTTTATAAGAATGAATGGCTTAAAAGTCAGAAAAGTGTTTTGACCAAGAGGTGTAAGGATTTGTGTGACCATAGCTGTGGAATATGTAATAAGGAAAATAATTCCCAGTTAAAGATAGAAGTTCATACACCAGAAACCGTCGAAAAGGTAGGTGTTAATTTTAAAAACAGGGATTTAATTCCTCCAACTATTTATCCAGAGAGTAATATTCCTGTTTTATATAGGGTTATCTTTACATTTACCAGGGCAGCCGGAGGAGAATATATAGCATATCTCTCGCAAGTTGAGTCATTCCATAAGGCAATTCTTAGAAGTTCTATGCCATTTGTCTTTACGACAGGATTTAATCCTCTGCCAAGACTTGAATTTGCTTCGGCCATGACGTTGGGTGTACCTTCCTTTGATGAAGTTGCCAGTTGTGTGCTTTATGAAAATATTGATGAAAAGACTTTCATAGACACTATGAACAACATTCTTCCGAGCCAGTTTAGGATAACAAGAGCTTTTATTTTCCCAGTTACAAATATGCGTAAGAGAGAATCCCTCAGTTCAAATGTATGGGGAAGCCAATATTTGTATAAAGCTATATCAGATTCTGATATAGCTAAGTTGAGTGAATATTTTAGTAATGTGGATTTACCTCAGGATGGATACATTTTGGAAAGTGATACTGAAGGGGAGTATATTGTCACTGTAGGTATGCATCAGGATAAGAAGTTGAGGCTTGGAATTGAGGAAGTCATGGGAAAACCTTGGCATCAGGTTGTAGTGATGACTAAGCTAAAGACATATGCTTCATATGATATCCAAGGTTGGACTGCTAAAGATGAAATCAACTGGAGATACAACAACAAAGAGTTCGTAAAAGAAGAAGAAGTTCATGAGATTCCTAAAGGATCCCGCGTCAGTTATTATGAGTTGTATAGGGATATAGCAAAAATAAATGCGGATTTGATTGAAAGCAGGGCTAATTTAAGTAACGAGAGGGAAGAGTTCTATAAGAATCATCCTGATGTAAAAAAGAAACATGAAAAGGAAGATTTGACAAGAACTTAAGTTTGGGATTCTGGGAAAAGCCGCAGTTTGTGTAAAGCTGTGGCTTTTTTCTTTAAAAATGCATATGTTTGGTACTGATTACCTGGACACAAAGAAAAGACTGAGTATTATAGTGTAAGCGAAAATATGTATTCAGGATACACAACATCCATGTTCCACTTTTTTAGTGTTTTGACTCATATAGATTTAAAGCCAAACTTTTTAAGAAGCGCGCAGCTTGCTGCGTTTTCCTGAACAACAGATGGTCTTAATTGACGATTGCTATACTTGTATAAATATACAAATATAGCTTGACTTATGTTTCTGTTGGTAGTAATCTATTAATATAAAACAAACATAGGAATATTGCTGGGATTTGTTATTTGCAGAATTATTCTTATGTAATCTATAAAATAAGCTCACAAGGAGAGTAATAAAGTATGAAAAAAATATTATGTTCCATGATGGCACTTGCTGTAGTGTCTGGAAGTTCAGCATTTGCCAAACCAAAGACAAATAGCGCAAAGACTTATAAAATCGGTATATCAAAAATTGTTCAGCATCCTGCTCTTGATTCTTGTGAACAGGGAATTATAGATAGGCTTAATGAATTGGGAGTAAAAGCAGAGTATAATCTTCAGAATGCTAATGGAGATGTTGGAACAGCTGCTCAGATTGCATCTTTATACAAAACCCAGAAAATGGATCTTAGTGTAGGAATTGCAACTCCAGTTGCAGTTGCTCTCGCCAACAGCATCAAAGATAAACCTGTTGTTTTCTGTTCTGTAACAGATCCTGTAGGAGCAGGTTTGGTTCAGACTGTAGATTCTGGTTATCGTAATATAACAGGTCTTACTGATGCAATTCCTACAGTAGATCAGATTGTTCAGTTTGCAAAGATTGCAAATCTCAAGACATTGGGATATATCTATACAAGTTCAGAAGCTAATTCCATCAGTTCCCTTGAACTTGTAAAAGAAGGTTGCAAGAAGGCTGGTATTGCTCTTGTTGAACAGAGCATCACAAAAAGTGATGAAGTAAAAGTTGCTGCAGAATCTATTGTAAACCGTGTAGATGGTATCTATCTTACAACAGACAACACTGTATTCAGTGCTTTGCCTGCTCTTGTAAGTGTATTTAACAAGAACCATAAGCCAATTTATTCTGGAGATGTAACTGGAGCTCAAGCTGGTGGAATTTTCATGGCAAGCGGATTTAACTACTATAAAGCCGGAAGAGCAACTGCAGATATTGTATATGATATTCTTGTGAACGGTAAAAAGCCTGCAACTATACCTGTAAAGTTCATTACAAAGCCTGAAGACTCAGATCTTCTCTTTGATCTTGATGTTGCAGCTGATTGTGGAATAACAATTCCTGCAGACCTGCTGGAAAAAGCAAATATGATTTACAGAAACGGAGCACTGGAAACAAAATAACTTTTTAGGGAATCTCTTAAGCTGTGGAGATTCCCTTGACTTACTTATCTAAAAGGTGGAATCGTAACAACATGGTTGAAAGCATATTAATCGAAGGCATGATATATGGAATTGTAGTATTAGGGACTTTCTTTACTTATCGAGTCCTTAATTTTTGTGACATGACAGTAGATGGCTCGTTTCCTATGGGGGCTTGTGTACTGGCAGAATGTCTACTTCATGGCTTTCCGATGAGTATTTCCTTGCTTATAGCTTTTGTTGCAGGACTTGCTGCAGGTTTAGTGACAAGCCTTATATATACAAAGTTGAGAATTCCGGATCTTCTTGCTGGTATTCTTACCATGACCATGCTTTATTCCATAAACCTGAGAATCATGGAAAACAAGGCTAATGTATCGTTTCTTCGAGTGGAGACCATGTTCAGTCGTATCATCGATAAGATGTACGATATGCCGTTTAGTATAAATCCGGAATGGGGTATTGCTGTATTTCTTCTGGTATTTGTTTTTTTACTTAAAGGTCTTATGGATCTGTTCTTTCATACGGATATGGGACTTACGATGGGAGCATTGGGAGCTAATCCCCAGCTTGTGATAAGTCAGGGAGTTAATCCTGATACTTTGCGTACAATTGGTATATGTTTCAGTAATGGTTTGGCAGCATTAGCTGGAGCATTCTGTTCTATGTACAATGGATTTGCCGATGTAGGAATGGGAAGTGGAACTGTAGTAAGCGCTCTTGCTTCTCTTATGCTTGGTGAGTTTATTCTTCGGAGTAATCGTATTGGATTACAGACTCTCAGAGTTCTTATAGGTTCTGTCATATATAGGGCATTAATGATTCTAGCCCGTACATATGGAAGTTATATTCATCTTACACCAAATGATTTGAAATTAATAACAGGTTTACTGATAATAATCTGTCTTATTGTTACTAAAATTAAGTTACCAGCTAAAAACAAGAAGGTGGCAAATCTATGATAAAACTTGACGATATAGGAATAACTTTTCATCCAAATACACCTGATGAGAACAAAGCCTTAAAACATATAAATCTTGAAATAAATAAAGGAGATTTCATTACTGTCATAGGCAGCAATGGAGCTGGAAAATCTACATTGTATAATGTAATTGCAGGTTCCCTCCAAGCAAGCTATGGCTCCATAAAGCTGGAAACTCCAACAGGATTAAGGGATATCACAAGAGAAAAAGAGTACAAGAGGGCTTTGTATATAGGACGTATCTTTCAGAACCCTTTGCTTGGTACTGCAGGTAAGATGTCTCTTGAAGATAATATGGTCATTGCAAGCCGGAAGGGATTCAAGGGATTAGGAATATCCCTTAACAACAAGACCCGATCAGTCTTTAGGGAACAACTTTCAATCCTTGATATGGGACTGGAAAACAGACTCAATGATAATGTAGAGCAGTTTTCAGGAGGGCAGAGACAGGCGCTGACTTTGTTGATGGCAGTAATGAGCAGGCCACAGCTTCTTCTTCTTGATGAACATACTGCAGCCCTAGATCCTTCAAATGCACAGATAGTCATGGAACTTACCCGTAAGTTTGCCAAGGAATACAATCTTACAGTAATGATGGTAACTCATAACATGCAGCATGCCCTTGATTACGGTAACAGGCTTTTGATGATGGATGCAGGAGAGATTATCCTTGATATAGCTGGGGCAGACAAAGAAAATCTTACTATGGATGCAATAGTAGATAAGTTCAAAGCCATCAAAAATAGGTCTCTCGATAACGACCAAATGCTTTTACAGTAAAAACTTTATTTTCTGTCATTTTTGCAGTATATTAATGACATGAAAACTAAAACAAATTCAATGTTGATTTCAGTCTTTATTGTGTTATGTCTTTTTAATACTGCATGTATGACCTACTATAAAGCTGAAGTTGGGTATGGAAATTATTCTTCGAAATACGGAAACAGTATAAGCGTAGATAAGTCTGGTACAATTGTAGTAAAGCCTGTAGAATCCTGTTCTACTGGCTTTATTTTTTATCCTGGAGGCTGTGTTGATAATGATGCATATTTACCTCTTATGGATATGATCGCTTCTTATGGAATAAATGTTTATCTGGTAAAGATGCCTATGGACCTTGCGCTTTTTGGTGTAAATACAGCAGACAGCGTTCGAAAACATTATGCAGAAAATACAGAATGGTATATAGGAGGTCACTCTCTTGGAGGAGCGATGGCATCTTCCCATGTAAGTAAGAGACGTGATACATATAAAGGTCTTGTTCTTCTTGCTGCATATTCTGCATCGGATATATCTGACAGCAGAACAGATGTCATTTGTATCTATGGTTCTAAAGATCAAGTCCTCAATATAGAAAAATACGAAAAAAACAAGGTAAATCTACCATCGGGCTATGTTGAATACATAATTGAAGGTGGAAATCATGGACAGTTTGGTAGCTATGGTTTTCAAGAAGGAGACAGTGAGAGTGATATAGACCAAAAGCAGCAGCAAAATATGACGGCAGCTTTGATTAATGATTTTGTTTATTAACTTTTTATTGCAAACTTTGACATCTGTTGACATTATTTAGTAAAAAGTGTATAAGTTAGTCATCGACATTGTATATAAGGAAACATAAAACCCGTATGGGCGATAAGGTTTCACTTGTTTTTTTCGGAGGTCGTTTTATGAAGACTACAAAATCAACGTCTAGAAAATCTTTGTTCGCAAGAATCTGGGATACACTTCTTGCTCATCCTGAGATTACACAAGGTTTGCTTTCGTTAACTGGTAATACAAGTTATATCATGACTCGTGATTAAAAAAATAAATACTCCTTGCAATAGGGCTGTGCCGATAAGGTACAGCCTTTTTTATAGTCCAAAAAGTTTCTGTCTGGAAAAAATCTTGTATACTCCATCATCCGATTTGTTCTGGATATCACAAAATCTGATGCCCATTTCACCCTCAACCTTGATAACTTTTCTGACGGAGTCTCTTGAATAATGCCTGGAATTTGCAATCATATTCCGGGACATATTTGTCTCGTGGTGCTGTAATATTTGCCTCACATTGATTTTGTTTGCAATGGTAAGCCTCCGGATAAGATTTATTATGAACCAACGGTTCTAGATATATATCTTAGTGGAGACTTTTTCTAAAAAAGAAGCGATCTTATGCTATAATTGATTAGTTGATTATTCAGATCAACAGAAATTGATTTAAGTAGCGAATTCTGTGATAAAATAAAAATGTTGATAATTCAAATCAACAGAAATTGATTAGAATAATGTCCAATATAGAATCTGTGGAGCATGTATTTACGTTGTAGTATAATCTAGTAATTCTAAATAATTGGAGGATTTTAAATGCCAAGAGCAAGAAGTAAAGACGATTTGTTAAATTTTTCGGAAGAGAATTATTCGATACTTTTGAAGATGATAGATGGAATGTCAGAAAATCAGCTTAATACGGAATTTGATTTTTCTGATGATGCTAGCAAGAAAGAAGCTCACTGGGGACGCGATAAAAATGTTCGTGATATTTTGATTCATCTGTATGAATGGCACCAGCTTTTAATTAAGTTTGTTGAACACAATATGAAAGAAGAAAGTAAGATTGTATTTTTGCCTGTTGAATATTCTTGGAAAACTTATGGCGAAATGAATGTTATGCTGTGGAAGCGACATCAGGGAACTGACCTTGAAAGTGCAAAGAAAATGTTTGAGTCGAGTCACAAAAAAGTGATGGAGATGGCAGCTGG
>JAZLGX010000064.1:0-22112 GCA_045616545.1 Treponema sp.
TGCACTTCCATAGATATATTTGTCATCAAAGTCTTTTGTTTTGGTAAACTCTTTTTTGGAATATATCTTTGAGTCAAAGTCCCATCCCTTAAAGCTTACAGAAAAATACATGCTTACCTGTATGGCTTCTTCCATAGATAGCTTCTGATTATAATACTTTGTATTACCATAAGTAGATGTCTTTGCGTTTACATTCAACTCTGTCCATTCAGACTGAGCAAAGGCCACATTTACAAAGCAGACCTGCATCAAGATCAAAAACATAAAACCGAGACGTTTTTTCATTGTTTTTACTCCTCAAAATAGTAACTTTTTTAAGTTTTTTATAAGTATTCCACCACTATATACTAATATTTCCGATTGATAAAGACATTTGTACTTTTTTTATACCTGTCTGGAACTTTTGAGACCCTGGCTTACACCTTTTGTACTCGATTTATACTTTTTTTATACCTGTCTGGAACTTTTGTGACCCCGGCTTACACCTCTTATACTCGATTTATACTTTTTTTGTACCTGGATTATACTTTTTTATACCTGGCTTACACTTTTTTTGTACCTGACTGGAACTTTTGTGACCCTGGATTACACCTTTTACACTCGTTTTATACTTTTGTGTACTCGGTTTATACCTTTTTATACTTGCCTTACACTTTTTTTACCTCTGATTTATACTTTTTTTATCCTTGTTTGGTACTTTGTTTATACTTATTACCCTCATACAATTATTTATGTTATAATGATGGGCAAGAATATGCGCAAAAATCAAAAGGCTCAAAAGACAACTGTAATTACTGCTACCAAAACTCCTGCAACGGAAAAACCAGCACCAATTCCTCTGCCTGAGACTTTATATATTGCCAACGGTGCCCATTATGACCAGGTAATAGAACGCATAAAAGATGTAAAGAAAATCCTCTGGATAGGTACAGCTGATATAAAGGACTTATACGTAAAAGACGGACGAGGAACAAAGCCTCTTCTTGAAGTGCTTGCGGACCTTGTCAAAAAGGGTGTGGCAATCCGGCTCATTCATGCAAAAGAGCCTGGTCCTGCTTTCCGACAGGACTTTGATAAATATCCTGAGCTCATTGAAGGTATGGAACGAGTTTTGTGCCCAAGGGTTCATTTTAAGATCATCATCTTTGACTTAAAAATGGCATATGTAGGCTCTGCAAACCTTACTGGAGCTGGGATTGGAATGAAGGGAGATAATACCCGCAACTTCGAGGCCGGTATCCTGAGCTCAAACAAGGATTTCGTAGAAAATGCTGCCGAGCAATTCGACAGTGTGTGGATGGGAAGCTTTTGTAAAGACTGCAGGAGAAAAGCCTTTTGCAGCGATCCGATAATATGATGCAATTGCACCTTCCATCAGGGTGAATGGATATCTGTTCCCTGATGGAATCATCAGCTTATGGCTATATTCTTCTGCTGGTCAGACTTTAGCTCTTGTTCTTGTTGCGTACAAAATCAACAAATACAGCCAAAAGGATAACAAGTCCCTTTACTACATACTGCCAGAATGAATTGACATTAAGAAGATTAAGACCATTGTTCAGGAATCCTATGATCAAGGCTCCGATAATTGTTCCGCCTATCTTTCCTGATCCTCCGGACATTGAAGTTCCACCTACAACTACTGCAGCAATGGCATCCATTTCAGCTCCTTCTCCAGCAGTCGGTTGTCCAGAATACATTCGTGATGCAAGGACCACTCCTGCCAAACCTGCCATGAGGCCTGTAAATGTGTAAACCCAGAACTTGATCTTTACTACTGAAATACCAGAATAATGAGCTGCCTGAAGATTGCCTCCTACTGCATATATATGGCGCCCAAACTTTGTATTATTCATAAGTATTGCTGTGACAATGAGTACAATGATAAGGATTATTACAGGTGTTGGCACAATACCGACGTAGCCGGCTCCTATAAACTGCCATTGCTTTGATACAACTCTTACTGGGGAACCTCCCGTATAAACATAGGCAAAACCGCGGGCAACATTCATCGTAGCCAAAGTCACAATGAATGGAGGAATTGTTGTCTTGGCGATTATGATACCATTTATCATTCCAAATGCTCCACCTAAGATAACACCTGTAATAATGGCAATAGGAATCGGAAGTCCATGTCTTGAAACCAATGCAGCTGCAATACAGCCTGACAAAGCGATTATCGATCCAACAGAGAGATCAATACCTCCGAGGATAATTACCATTGTCATACCGCAAGCAAGGTAGAGGTTTGTTGATATCTGCCTCAAGACATTAAACATATTTTGCCTTGTCAAGAAAGCTTCGGATGTTGCAGGATTCACTGCAAGGAAAATATATATGACAGCAAAGGCAATAAGGATACCGAGATTTGCCTTGAAAAAAGTCTTTAGGTCTTGAACTAGTTTGGCGTTTTTTATACCGTTATTCATTTTTACGTTCTCCATTGATTCATTTGTTAGGTTAAACTTCTACAGCAGCAAGCTTCATTATCTTTTCTTGCGATACTTCATCATGGTTAAGGCATCCAGTGACTTTTCCTTCTGCCATAACATAGACTCTGTCACTCATATTGATTATTTCAGGTAGCTCTGAGGAAATCATTATTATTGACAACCCTTGCTTAGCAAGATAATTCATGATTGTATAGATCTCAGCTTTGGCTCCAACATCGACACCTCGTGTAGGTTCATCCAGAATAAGTATCTTTGGATTTGTTGCAAGCCACCTTCCAATGAGGACCTTCTGTTGATTTCCACCTGATAAATGGCTTACTGCCTGATCAATCGTGGGAGTCTTGGTCTTCATCATGTCCATATATTTCTTTGCAATATTTTTTTCTACTTTATCGTTACAATATATCCCTTTAATAAAATCATCCAGGACTTCTATTGTCGTATTGTATTTAACACTTTGAATGAGATATAGTCCATCTAACTTTCTATCTTCAGGAACAAGGGCGACTCCTTTCTGTACAGCTTCAACGGCAGATTTGAAATGTACATCTTCATCAAATAATGTCACTTTTCCTGAATATTTCTTTGACAGACCAAAGATTGCTTCCATTGCTTCACTTCGGCCTGCTCCAATCAAGCCTGCAAAACCAAGGATTTCCCCTCTCTTTAGCTCAAAAGAGACATCCTTTACCATGTTGCCATCTGATAGATTTTCGACCTTGAGGACTGTCTGTCCTGTAGTCTGGAAGTCCCTTACATAATACTGGTTGATGTTTCTGCCTACCATTTGCTGTATAAGCTCATCTTTTGAAATGTCTTTTATGATATTTGTTGCGATATATTTTCCATCTCGCAAAACAGTCACTCTATCGCATATTTCCCAGAGCTCACTCATCTTGTGCGAGATATAGATGATACCGACACCTTTTTTGGTTAATGTCCTGATTATCTCAAATAGAAATTCAACTTCCTTATCTGAAATAGAGGAAGTCGGTTCATCCATTACGATGATTTTTGAATTGAACGAAACTGCCTTGATGATTTCTACCATCTGCTGCTGAGCAATGGTCAAGTCAGCTATCAATGTATTTGCATCAAAATTAAGATGATAAGCCTTTATTAATTCATTTGCCTTTTCTATCATCTGCTTTTTGCTGACAAACAAACCCTTATTAAGTTCCCTTCCAAGAAAGATGTTCTCTGCAACAGTCATGTGCGGAACCAGGACAAGCTCCTGATGGATAATCGCGATTCCATTCTGCTGTGCATCAAGGACACTGCTAATCTCTTTTTTCTCACCTTCTATATAGATTTCGCCTTCATCTGCTTTATATATTCCACCAAGAACATTTATCAAAGTAGATTTACCGGCTCCATTTTCACCGAGGAGGGCGTGGACTTCTCCCCTCTTTAACTCCAGACTAACATTATTCAGAGCGTAAACACCAGGAAATCTCTTATGGATTTTGCTCATATCAAGAAGTACTTTGTCATTCATTCTAACAGCCTTTTTTGTTAAATTGAGTGTCACATAGGACTTTGCTATGTGACACACCTAATGGTTCTTATATCAGATTACTGCCATCCGTCTGTACCGTACTGCTTTACATTGTCCTTGGTAATAAGGAATGTTTCTACAGGATAGCGGTCATTAACTTCCTTGCCTTCCATCAAAGCGTACATAAGTTCAACTGATTTTTTTGCTATATTGATTGGAGACTGGGCACCGGTTCCTTCAATGAGAGAACTTCCACTTGCTAGTTCCTTCTTTATGTCAGGAGATCCATCTACTCCATATATTTTTACATTTTTTATTCCAGCTGCATTTGAAGCTGCAAGAGCACCTAAAGCTGTAGGATCATTGCCACCAAATATTGCTACAACATCTGGATGAGCCTGCAAAAGATCTTCTGCAATACCCATTGCAACCTGAAGATTTCCCTTTGCATCCTGCTGAGCTACAATGTTGAATCCATGTCCTTTGATTGCGCTCAAGAATCCATTTGTACGGTCGACAACGGAATTCATTGTTGGAGAGTCAAGTACGATAATATCCCCACCATTTGGACACTTTTTTACAAGGTCTTCCCCACATACTTTACCTGCGTTAAAGTTATCGGAACCTGTGTATGTTGCGACATAACTCAGATCTCCAACTTCTGTATCAAAGTTTACGATTGGGATTCCAGCAGCCTTAAGCTGGTCAAGGGCAGGAATAATTCCATCAGCTTCAGCAGGATTCATAAAAAATCCGTCTACATTCTGTGCAATGACATCCTCTACCTGCTGAATCTGTCTAGTTACATTATTGGCAGGGTCTACAGAGTAAAGTTTATCTCCTCTTGCTTCTACTTCTTCGCGAATTGTCTTTTCAATCAAAACAAAGAATGGATTTGACTGGTCCATACATGTGAAGCCAAACTTGTAATGCTTTTCTCCTGTTACTTGTGCACTTGGCTTACTACTTTTTGAGCATCCCATAAATGCTGTGCCAACAATAGCTACTGCAGCTGCAATTCCAACAATTTTTTTCATTTTTCCTCCTGTTTGTAATGCCTTACAAAACTAATCAATGATTTAATTGTAAGGTACCAAAAAGAGAGTCAACAACTGCAAATTGTCATTTTTTTTATATGACAAATGTCATATTTATCTTTCAAGCTGCTCTTGCATTGTACGCTGAAGTATCTTTAGAGCGTTTTCCGCATCTTTTTTGTCGCTGATGATTGAGGCAATGGAGTCCCCTGCAAGTATCATGTATTTGGAGTAATCAGAAGTTTTGTAAGTCAATAATCCTTTATCCATTATTTCTGCAGGAAGTCCTATATAAGATGAATTGACTTCATTAGTATCGCTGGTAAGTAAATTTTTCATAAATGAGGAACTTGCAACTAACCTTAACGCGGATGTTCCCTGCAAAGACTCGGCAACTGCCATCTGTATCTCATAGTCGTGAGTCAGGATTTCCAGCAATTCAAATGCAAGTTTTTTCTTCTTGGTTGTTCGGCTTACCCCCATAAAAAGGGTATTTACTTCTGATATATTATTGCCGGAAAGTCCTGCAGGCATTGTTGTACATTGCCACTCATAGTTAATGTCCTTCGTAATCTTATAAGGATAAGATATATATGTCTTATACTTGGCAAAAGAAACTGGCATAAAGGCTACCTTTCCATTGTCAAAGTCAGAGTTTGTAAAAATCTTATCATTTGTGAGGGCATTAAGTTTTTGCATGAACCTGATGGAATTGATAACTTTTTGATCTGAAAAATAGGACTCAGTGAATGAATCATCAAACAATTTTGCACCGTTGGAATATACAGCTTCCTTCCATGTGTAGTTACATACTCCAGCAGTATCAATAATAGAGTCTCCATCCTCATCTACTGTAAGGTTACTGCATAAGGAGTAAAAGTCATCCCATGTCCAGTCATAGGATGGTAAACTGTAGCCATGATTTTCAAGAAGGGTCTTGTTCACAGCCATAAGCATAAAATTAGTTTCATAGGGCAATGCATACAGATTGCCTTTATACAATCCCCCATTCCAGGCGGCAGGGAAATATTCCCAACTCTTTATATTTTGGTTGTTATCGATTAAGGTATCAAGACTCAACAATATGTTTTTGCTTACAAGATCAGCAAACTGTTCTTCATAAATCATAAAAACATCCGGAGTCTCTCCCATAAGGATTTTCTCTGAAAGCCACTCATTGTAGTCTCTCTTACGAATCCCTGAGTAATAATGAACCCTGACGCCTTTATTCTTAGCCTCGAATTTTTCTATTGCCTTATCTATAACATCATAAGTATATCCGTTAGAGACATCCCAGTTGCTTTCCGTAAATATGCCAAGTTCGATGTCATATGTTCTTATATGATTGTCATATATAAAATATGAAGTGGAGCAAATAAATATAGCAATAGCAATAAATATGAAAGATGCCTTCTTCATTGATACCATATCCATTAATTCAGTGACATTTGTACAGCCCATATGGCAAGCTGCGTCCTGTCCCTTAGTTCCAGCTTGTCAAGAATTGTACTTATATAATTACGCACAGTTCCATCTGACAAACAGAGCTTGTCAGCTATCTCCTTATTGGACTTGCCCTTCTCTACTTCCCTGATAATCTTCCACTCAGCAGAGGTAAGGTTGTCTCCTGTCTTTTCATTCTTCAGATTGAGGGATATCTCTGAATTAGCCATCTTGCAGAACATCTGTATTACCTTTGATGCAATGTCTGGATTTATCATTGACTGTCCGTTATACACTGTCCGTATTGCTTTGCCCAATTCTTCAAGGGCAATTCCTTTCAATAAGTAACCGCTGGCTCCGTATTTGAGTGCGTTATAAACGTATTCATCATCATCAAAGGTGGTAAGGATGATTATCTTGACATCTGAAAACTTTTCCTTAATCTTTTTGGTACACAATACGCCATCAAGACGTGGCATTCTTATATCTAAAAGTATGATATCAGGAGGACATCTGCATACTTCATCATATACTTCTATACCATCACCGACACAACCTGTAACTTCCATGTCATCCTGACATTCCGCCCACAACTTGAGGCTGTCCCTTATCAACTGCTGATCATCTGCTATCAAAACTTTTATCACTTTCTATACATCTCCTCTCAACGGAATCTCTGCCTTTACCGTAAAGCCATTTGTTGTCATGAACTCAATGGAACCATGTAGCATTTCGACTCTTTCCCTTATATGTGAGGTTCCAAACCCAGGTTCAAAGGATTTGCAACCCTGACCATAATCCCTTACTACTAGCAAAAGGTTATTATCATTTTTATCCATGGTTATATCAATACGCTTTGTCTTGCTGTAACGTATCGAATTAGTGACACTTTCCTGAATAACCCTGAATATCGTATTCTTTTCGTCAGCCTTGAAATCTTTTTGCCCAAAATTGTTAGTAAAATTTATTTGGATACCACTACTTAAAGAGGCTTTTTCAAGCATATCCTGTATCAGGTCTTCCAGGCTTAACTCATTTTGTAAGTCATCATCCTGCAAGGCCCTGACAGATCGCCTGATATCTGCAATCCCATCCTTTGCAACTGCAGATATCACCTGCAGTTGTCTTTTTACTATATCAGGGTTATTATCAATGATTGCAATACATGTATCAACGCCTACGGAAATACCTGTCAGCGAATGCCCTACAGTATCATGTATTTCCCTGGCAATCCTGTTGCGTTCCTTTGTCTGTCCCATCCTTTCTTTGATATCCGCATAGTTCTTTAATTCTCTGTTAGCTTTTTCCAGCTGGGAATACAGGCGCTCCTTTTCCTCAATGGTATCCTTTTGTTGCTTTATGACCTGGATGCAAAAAAACACAAAGCAGATAAAATTAAATGCAGTAAGGATATTCAGGCAAAAGAGCAAAAGCCTTTGTCCCTCTGGCGGATAAAATGCTATATAGCTTTTTACCGAAAACAAAGAGTTGTAGATACTGAATATTTCATAGCTTACGATCATATAGGCAACTAACCCCATGATCAAAACCGGATATTTCCATTTTGCATCTATATAATAGATAATATTTGCCAAGAGCCAAAGTATAAACCCATTGTAATTGCAGTCAGTTACCATTATAAGCAATACATTCAAGACTGTATCAAACAACAGGGAAAGATATATTACCCGTGTATCATCAACAAAGAAGACCTGCCTTAGCAGGAAGGAGATTATGAAGCCAATACATATAAAGACAGTATATATGAATAATCTGTCTGGATCCTCAGGAAGACTTACAACGGTGCTTAAGAAGTCAGCTGCCTTTGCATAGCTACATATCAGGTTTGACGTAAATAATATTACAAGAGCGATAAAGTTACATGTAACAATATTTATAAAAAGCATAAAGTTTCTGATCTTTGATATGTTATTCATCACTGCCATCCTAAAACTTCAAAATCAGAAATGTTCTTTTGTGTAATTAATGTCACAGGCAAGACAACATCATGCTCTACCTCATTATTATCCAGGAATTGATAAGCAAGTTTGGCTGCCTTCTGCCCCATTATCTTGGGATATTGTGCGACAGTACCTTCCATTAACCCCTGTTCAACCATTCCCTTTCCATCAGGAGACCCATCTATTCCATAAATCAAGATACGCCTATCAAGATGTTTTTTTTGGATTGCAGCAAGCGCTCCCAAAGAGGCAGGATCGTTTCCTCCAAAAACAACATTGAAATCCGTATTGTATTCCAGGAACTGTTGCATTCCTGCCATGGACGGCTGGAATAATGTAGTATCGGTTACCGTATATACTATCTGATAGTCAGCCATATTTTCATTTAATGCATCTAAAAATCCCTTGAATCTCGATGAAGTTGATAGGATTCCCTTATCATACAGGGCAACTATTTTCATAGCATCACATTTTTGGCAAGCGTCAAATCCAATTTGTCTTCCAGCATCATAATTGTCTGACTGAATTACACTCACTGCAAGGTCCCTCTCTGCGATGTTTGTGTCTACTACAATGAAAGGAACATTCTTATCATGACATATCTTCAATACAGGAGTAATACCTTCAAGGTCTACGGGATTTATGAAAATAAAGTCAACTCCCATCTCAAGCATGTCCAGGATCTGCATGTTCTGCTTGTCCTGCTTTTGCAGCGGATCTCGTGTAATCAGTATGTCTCCATTGGATTCTACAACTTCTTCAATGGCGGAGTTCAGTATATTAAAGTACGGATTATCCATTGTCATATAAGTTGCACCAAACTTTCGGGGAGTATGTTTCTTGGGTTTGCAAGACAGCAAGAGGAAATACAAGAGGATATAAATCAGGCATACACATAAAAACCCTGATAATAACAGAGCAACGGATGACTTTTTTACTTTATGCATAATTTGCGATTATAACATCTATATATATGGTACGTAAAGGAACAGAATTGTAGAAATCGCAAAAATACCTAATTTATTTGAGGTGATGGCAAGTCTAAGTATATATTATTCTTTACATTACTGGCAATTACCTAAATTCTTATGTCGTACTTCAAAGAGGTTTTCCCAACTTATTCGGCTATAGGACTCTGCTTCATCCACTGAAGGTATCTCAAAAAGGCGCTGTATAAACATATAAGCAGCTCCCTTGCTTATGGTATATTCATCAGCATCCATCACAAAAAAAGTAGATCCTGTTTGCCTGATAAGATAATCAAATTGAGGAACATCTTCTGCTATTACCTTAAGTATAAAGTCTTTCTTTTCCTGAGGTTGTCCATGGAGAATGACAGAGCCAGGAGCAAGGACAGGAACAAGGACAGACAATGTGCTGAATAAATCCTTTATCCATTCCCTGTAACTGTCCTCAACTGTATCTATGGTATTGATGACTGCCTCGGGCAAACCAGTCTGACCTTTTCTATGTATCGTCCAGCTATTTGATATATACTCACCAAACGCATAGTTATGTCCATACATGATCTTGCCGTTCATAGCCATACTAAGACCGATACCTATACCATTCTGTATTGGGTAAGGATTATTGTTCTTGTCCTTTACAATATGATTTCTTGCAAGCACACAGAGAAAGTCCCGGTTTTCTGCTTTGGACTGAGCACACTCAAGCCATGCGCAACAACGTGCATCATTTTCCATCACAAAAATGCAACCATATCTTTTGCCCAGCTTTTCCCTGTAATCAAAATCCTTCAGATTAAACGGCTGTGTATAAGTAATGATTCCCTTGTCAACATTAATAATACCAGGCAGTCCAACGCATATTCCAAGCAGCGGAAGGTTAAATTCCTTTACCTTGTCTTGTCCTATAGAAATTATTGAGTCAAGAATATTTATAAAAGTAGATTCAGGAGTCTCCATATGATCAGCATCATACGGAGTGTTTCCTCCGCTGGTCCATAGCACTTCCCCGTCAAAGGAGATAAGGCAGATATTGTAGTAATCCTGCTGCAATTCAATGCCACAGATACAACCATATCTGTCGTTTACAGACAAGACGATTGGTTTTCGCCCGGTCTTGTCCGTATCAGTCCTAGGTTCTCCTTCAACGATAACCTGATTATCCAAAAGAGTATTGATAATATTTGATACAGTCGATCTATAGATGTTAAACTTCTTGGAGATGTCTACACGGCTTATACTTCGAGTACGCCACACCATCTCAAATACTTTTGAAATATTACTTTCCTTTTGAAATCCATTATTAACGTGCATAAGACCATTTTACCCTTTTACAGCTCCAGATACAACACCTTTTGTTATCTGCTTTCTGAATATTATATAGAATATGATCATAGGAATAGTACTTATCATAAGCGCTGCAAACTGCTTTCCGTAATCAGATGCCAATGCTCCAGAAAATCGCTGAACACCGACAGGCAGTGATTTTATATGTTCTGAAGATGCCAATATATTGATAAGCATAAACTCATTCCAGGTACCGGTAATGTTCAAGATTGCCAGAGTGACACCTACAGGTTTTGCCATCGGAAATATTATCTCAAAGAATATCTGAAGGAACGGAGCACCATCTATTCTCGCAGACTCAATAAGAGATGTTGGGATACTCTTTATGAATTCAGTCGAAAGATATATACCCATAGGCATTCCGATACCAATATAGCAAATAAGCACACCAAGCCTTGTGTCATAAAGTCCAGTCCAGTTTGCCATGAAGAACAACGGTATCATGATACACTGGAGAGTAATGAGCATACCGATGACAAAACTTCCATAGAAAAAAGGAGTTGCACGATTATGCAGCTTAGCAAAGCTGAAACCGGCTGCAATGCTGAAATACAGTATTGCTATGGTAGTTACTCCAGTATAGAAAATACTGTTCAGGAACAGCTGCCCGAAGTTTCCTCTGATCCATGCATCAGGATAGTTTCTGATCCAGAATGTCTTTGGAAAAGCAAGCTTGCTAGTAATCTGATATTCCTGGGTTGTCTTGAAACTTGACATCAAAAGCCATAAAAGAGGAAACACAGCCATTACAGTAAAAAATATAAGCAGAATATAAATCAATATCTGTCTGATGCTGTACCCTACACCTTTTTTTTCAAATACATTCATATTAGTCTTCCTTTGCTCCAAACTTCTTTTCCAAAGATTTCACGATAACTATAAGTACCATGCTTATCGCAACCATAATCGTAGAAATTGTATTTGCCATAGGATAATCAGCAGCTCCACTGAAGGCCTTGTCAAACATATAAAGCGACAACACGTAGGTCTGCTTTGCAGGTCCACCGCCAGTCATTACATAAATAAGATCAAATGACTTAAGGGAACCACTTATAGCAAGGATTGCACTTGTCACAAATACACCGGACAGCTGAGGGAATATTATGTGCCACAAAACCTGCCACTCTGTAGCCCCATCAATTGTCGCAGCTTCGATTACCTGGGTATCAATCTTCTGAAGATTTGCCATAAAGATAATGAGATATGTACCTGTATACATCCAAAGCATGACAAACAAAACAGGTATGATTGGATGACTGTTCATTGACCACTGATAATTTGGATTGAAATGCTGCATGATTTCAGTCCAAGCTCCATGGGCACTGAAGAAAGTCTGGAACAATATACCGATTACAACCGTAGACATTACGCACGGAAGATAAATCATTGTTTGAAAGAAATCAACTTTTTTGACAAGTCCTCTAGTCAACACATATGCAAGGAGAAATCCCAGAGGAAGCTGTCCGAATACAGATACCAATACAATCCATAAATTGTTTTTCAATGATATGTAGAAATACTGATCATTAAAAACCTTTATATAATTCTTAAAGCCGATAAAACTCAAAGCTCCCTTTTCAAATAAGTTTCCACCACTGTAATTTGTCAGGCTTAATATTACGCTGAAGATACTTGGAAAAGTCATTACACCGAAGTAAAACACAATTGCTGGCAGAGCAAAGAGCCAATACGATCGTTTCTCCTCTCTCTGGATACTCAGATTTTCGTCCAGCATAGTTGAATACAGATATACAGAAAAAGATGCTATAAGACCAAGTACTATAAAGCTGAATCCTGAAGTAAGCTCAACTTCTTCTTCAGGTAAATGTGTTGCAGCAAAAAAGCTGAACACCGTAGTAATCATAGACACAATAAACAGGCATCTGTCTATGAAATCTGATTTTTTTGAACTCTGTTTCAGAATAAATAGTTCTGTTACTGAATGAATGATAGAAGCTGCAACAGAAATACAGAATGCCAGAAGACCTACACCGATTGATTTATAAAGCAAAGTCTGGTCTGACAGAAAATAAGCGATTGCTCCAAACCCGTTTGTTTCATCAAACAACGGAATACTGAAACCTAACACACATAAAAGGAGAAAACCTTTACTGATAAGGATTAATTTTTGTTTACTCATCCTCTTCCCCGTTTTTGAATAAATAAGTGACTCCAAAGAATTCATCTCTTGAACCACTTCTAAGAAGCAGGCACCTCATGTATCTTTTAGAAGTGCCTGCACATGATTACAATTTAAGGTCATCTCTAAAAATTGCAATTTCTAGAGATTCCCCTAAGAATCTGTTTGTAAAACTTTTTGTCTGATGGAACAGTATGCTACAAAAAGTTTATTTTGAAGATTCAAAAGTCTTCTGAAGATTCTTACAAACCTGTTCAACAGAAATCTTTCCGAGTCCAAGAGCCTGGAGATCTGCATTGAGTACAGATGCGATATCAGAATTGAATACGCTGTCAAATACAGGAGTTGCAGTTCCCTGCTGTTCATAGAACTTTCCTCTCTTTACAGAAAGAGGCTCGAGGTTGTCATAAGAGATACCACTTGTCAATGAAGGGAAATTAGCACCAGTATCAAGACGACGCTGCTGAACATAAGGTCCGCTCAACCATTTGATAAGTTCCCAGGCAGCAGCTTCTTCTTTGGACCCTTTCTTAAGCTTGCTGCTCATTCCATATCCAACACCAAGAGTTGATGAGTTGGAATTGTGAATTACTTCACCTGGAATTGCAGGGAAATTGATCAACTGGATTACATTCTTCTGTCTTTCAGGACTGATTAGGGCCTGACCTGTAGACTGGTCTGTAAGGAAAGCTCCAACTCTCCAGTCACCGTCAATAAGATAAGCTCCTTTTTTGGCAGCAAACTGTCCTGGAACATCACCATAAGATGTTGCAAGAGTAGTCTGTGACAATACACCATCATCATATAATGTCTTGATAAACTGGACTGCATTTACAAAAGCCTTGTCTGTAAACTTTGTCTTGCCCTTAATGATTTTATCAGCCCAGTCAGATCCACCAAAGCGTCCTGCAACCATAGAGAAAAGACAAGACTGCATAACCCAGTCATCCATATTAGCCATGAGGATTGTCTCATAACCCTTGGCTTTAAGAACAGGTACCTGAGCCTTCAGTTCTGCATATGTCTTTGGAATAGAAAGTCCGCATTCTTCAAGTACATCTGTGTTAACATACATCATGTGACTTGAAGTCATACCAACAGGAATCTCTGCAACATAACCAGAAGCCTGACCTTTTGGATCAAGACAAGCAGTCATATAATTATCATATATTTTATCTTTCTTCAGGAATGGAGTAAGATCTTTTGCAAGCTTTTTCTCATGAATCATTGTCGAACGCCCAGCAGGGAACATATAAAATACGTCCGGCATCTTTCCACTAGCTGCATAAGCTGCAGCTTTCTGGTGGAAAGCCTCATTAAACAATACTTCCCTCTCAATCTTAATATCCGGATGTGCAGCTTCAAAAGCTTCCCATATAAGCTTTGTGTCTTCGTAAGCGTTTGGAGCAGTTGCATCCTGATAGTCCAAAACTCTGATCACTGTCTGTTTGCCAGATTTTTCACCAAGAGCAAAGACAGAAGTTGTCAGTGCAGCTCCCAGTGCAAGAGCCGAAAAGATCTTTTTCATAGAATACCTCTTAATTTTTATTTAGTACATCGCTTGTACTGTAATAAATCGTAAATCCCTTTATTTGATTTGTCAATCGCCATTTTTTCGGTTTTTTTGCATATTTTAGGTGATGAAAACAACTTTTTTGCTAAATATTCATTTTTTGTTTGTTTTATCACTGGACTTATAGACAATCATAGCTTATTATCTGAATTATGAAAAAGCCAATATCAATTATTCCATGTCCCTCGTTGCTGGAACAAAAAGACGGATACAATATCATAACAAAAGACATACTCTATATATCAGATGCGATAAAAGAGATCGTAAACATCGAAACAATAAACAGTCTGCTCAAAGACATAAGGATTTCGCATTCCTCTCAAGTTGACAACCTGGACATTTTGGTTACCAACAAAAGTCTCGATGAGGAATCTTATTCCATGACAATAGAAAAAAACATAATTTCCATTGAGTATGGAACTCCTTCAGGACTTTTTTACGCATTGATTTCACTAAGTCAGCTTCTCATGACATATCACAGAGAACTTCCATGCCTTCATATTGAAGACAAGCCACAATACCAGTGGAGAGGATTCCTTCTTGATACTTCCAGGTCTTTCTATAGTACAACTTTCATCAAGAAAATGATTGATGCCTGTGCATTCCATAAAATGAACATATTCCACTGGCATTTGACGGATGACCAGGGATGGAGGTTACCAGTATCCAAATACCCACGCCTCATAGAACTTGGGACAAAGAGAGCCGGGCACACAAATCCACCTGAAGCCGATGGATTTTACGACATCATCACCTTTGAAAAACAATACTATACCCACGAAGAAATACAACAGATTGTAGAATATGCAAGGGAAAGATTCATAACCATCGTGCCTGAAATAGAACTTCCAGGTCATGTGTCAGCACTGCTCACAGCATACCCAGAGTATGGATGTCTCAAAAAAGGATACCATGTAGAAAACAGGTTTGGTGTGTTTGATGATGTACTATGCCTTGGAGATGACAAAATATTCGATCTTTTCAGTGATATATTTGATACAGTATGCAGTCTTTTCCCTGGTAAATATATCCACATAGGAGGAGATGAATGCCCTACCACAAGATGGCAACAGTGCCCTGATTGCAACAAAAGGCTCAGCGAGACCAACCTTGACAACTACAGCCAGTTACAGTCCTGGGCAACCAGGAAAATGATCGAGATAATTTTGTCCAAAGGCAAGATACCTATAGGGTGGGATGAGGTTATCGACAATGAGGAATCAGTGCCAATAAACAAGGAGATGATAATACAATCATGGCGTGGAACTGAAGGTGGAGAAAAGGCAATAAAGACTGGACACCACATAATAATGTCCCCACAAACACACTGCTATCTTAATCTCAAGAACTATCCGTCAGTTGAAGAGCCTGGCAGACTAGGTGCAACGACACTAGAAAAAAGCTATCAGTATTCACCCCTGACAGAAGGTATCCCAATGGATAGCAGAGATCTTATTATGGGAGGCGAATGTACACTCTGGACAGAAGGGCTTTCATACTCTCGCATCAGTGAATACCTTCTTTTTCCAAGGTTCTGCGCAATCGCCGAGAATCTCTGGCAAAGCCCAGGATCAAAGAATTACAGCAGGTTTGAATCAATGCTTGAACCTCATCTCAAGAGACTAGAGTCTCTTGACTATCTTTATTACAAAGGAGCCTACAAATGAAATACTGTCTCCATAACGGAATCATCATTAATGGACTCTCCATGACAGAATCTCCTTCTGCAATCCTTATCGATGACAACAAGATAATCGATGTCTTTTCGGAGCACAGATTCTTGGAGAGAAGCTTTGGCAGTGATGTCAAGATTATTGACCTAAACCAGAATTTTGTTCTTCCAGGTCTTATTGACACACATATACATGGTTTTATGGGACATGGAACAGACATATGTACAGCAGAAGGCATACTCAAGATGTCCGAAAATCTTGCCCAATATGGAGTCACAAGCTTTAATCCCACGATGTATCCCAGTGATATTGATGAGATGGAAGAAAATCTCAGGACTATAGTCAGCGTAATGGGTAAAGAAAAGGGTGCACACATAATGGGAATCCATCTTGAAGGTCCCTTCATCTCAGAACAAAAGCTTGGAGTCCAGAGAGCCGAGACTGTCATGATGCCAGACATAAATATAATGAACAGACTATGGGAGGCATCAGAAGGACACATCGTCAACATGACAGTCGCACCGGAACTGCAGAACATGAGGGAACTAGCCCTTGACTGCATCAACAAAGGAATTGTCCTACAGGCTGGTCATACAAATGCCCAGTACGAGAACATGATGGAAGGAATCCAGATAGGGATCCTGCACTCAACCCATTTCTTCAATGCAATGAGTCAGCTCCATCATCGTAATCCGGGTGCAGTAGGAGCGATACTCACCCACCCCGAAACCAGTTGTGAGATAATTGCCGACGGTATACATGTGCATCCGGCACTATTCAATCTTCTCGCAAGAGAAAAGACTGTGGAACAGATTGTCCTCGTAACAGATGCCCTCACACCGACAGAGCAGACAACTGGTACCCAGTATGCAAATGGAGAAGAAGTGATATTGCAGGACGGATGCTTCAAGCGTAAAAAGGACGGAGTGATAGCAGGTTCTGCCCTTACCCTGATCAAGGCTGTAAGGAATACAGTTCAGTTTGGATATCAGATGACTGATGCAGTACGCTTTGCAACAGCCAATCCTGCAAGAGTAATGCATTATAGCCATAAAGGAGTTTTGGCCCCTACATATGACAGTGACATTATTGTCATTGACAAAGACTACAATATACGCATGGTAATGATAAGCGGAGAGATAACAAAAAATAACCTGGAGAACTAGTATGAGAGTTGTATTGAAGAACGATTACACAGAGTGTTGCGAATGGGCTGCAAGATATATCGCAGACAAAATAAAAAGCAGCAATCCTACTGAAGACAAACCTTTTGTCCTTGGTCTTCCAACAGGGAGCACCCCGCTTGGAATATACAAGATTCTTATCGAAGAAAACAAAAAAGGAAATATATCATTCCAAAATGTCGTGACGTTCAACATGGATGAGTATTCAGGATTGTCTCCTGACAATCCGCAAAGCTACCATTACTTTATGGAAACAAATTTCTTTTCCCACATTGACATAAAGAGAGAGAATATACATATCCTGGATGGACTTACAGAAAACCCTCAGAAAGAATGCAGCGATTACGAAAGTCTTATCCAAAAATACGGGGGGATAGATTTGTTCCTTGGTGGATGCGGAAACGATGGACACATAGCATTCAATGAGCCGGGATCATCTCTAGTAAGCCGGACAAGGCTCAAGACTTTGACCGAAGATACAAGGATAGCCAACTCAAGATTCTTTGGAGGTAATATCGACATGGTTCCAAAGACAGCTCTCACAGTCGGCATAGGTACAATCTGTGATGCCAAGGAAGTCCTCATAATGATGACTGGACACTCCAAAGCCTATGCACTCCGGCATGCAGTAGAAGATCCGGTAAGCCAGATGTGGCCAGTATCCATACTGCAGATGCACCAGAATGCGATAATACTTGCAGATGAAGATGCTACGGATCAGATGACAGTAGGAACCGTCAAATACTTCAAGAACATCGAATCAAAGACAGAGCATCTTTGCAATAAGGATTAAAGGCACAGCATGGATATTCTACAGAATTTTATTGATAAATACATATTTGATAAGAAAACGATCACGCATCTTGAGTCGCTGTTACTTGAGGACATGAAGAATAAACTTGTAGCCCACAAAGACAACTCTCAGCAACCCATGATAGTCCTCCCATATACTCTAATTCCAGAGAATATACAGGAAAACACGATAGTAATTGATGCAGGTGGAACAAACTTTAGGTCCTGTCTGGTACACAGAAATCCAGCAAAACCAGGAGAACATGAAATTACAGATTTTGTAACAACAAAAATGCCTGGTATTGAAAGACTCTTGGACAAGAAAGGATTCTATGAGTCCATTGCAGACAACATCGAGTATTTGAGAGACAAGGCAGAACACATAGGATTCTGTTTTTCCTATGCCATGGAAATAGCAGAAAATGGAGACGGCAAAGTAATAGCCTTGGGCAAAGAAGTAAAGACAGAAGGAGTGAACGGGACATATGTTGGAAAAGAACTTATGGAAGTCCTCAAGTCCAGAGGATGGACAAAGCTTAAATCCATCACTTTAGTTAATGATGCAGCTTCAGTCCTGATTTCATCATGTTCAGATATTGCCCTGATCCTTGGAACAGGAATCAACTCCTGCTTTGTAAACCATAACATGGAGGACAAAAGTAAAGATCATATAGTAGTGACGGAATGTGGCTTGTTCAATGATGTAAATCCTAATGTCCTGATAAACGAAGTTGACAAGTCCTCTACCCTACCAGGCAGTTCCCTCCTCGAAAAGTCAACAGGAGGAGCATACAGAAAGGAGCTATTCATACATGCAGTCACAAAAGCTATCCAAGAAGACATCCTGATGTGTCCTCAGGGATTTCTTGATAAGATCACACCTAGAGACATCGACAACCTTTACCAAAATAAAGATTCTCTCAACACCAATGAAGTAGCTCTGTACAGGATAATCGATGCAATAGATACAAGAGCCGCATTTATCACAGCATCAGTGCTAAGTGCAGCAATGGAATTTGCAGGAGATAGACTTGCTAGCAAGACAAGAATATGCTGTAACGGTTCGACATTTTGGAAAACACCATTCTTTGCAGACAAAACCGAATCATTTATCAGGGAAATCACAGAAAATCATTACGCCTTCGAAATCATAAGGATGGAAAATGACACTATTCTTGGAGCAAGCCTTGTTCCTTATATGATAAAAAACTAAAGATACTGCCAACACACTCTCTCATTGAGAGTGTGTCAGTACTCCCAGTCTGAGTATATTACCATAATCAATGTACTTTTTCTTCTATAAATCTTACAAATTTTTCCAGGAAAATACTTTCACGCCTAAAGTAATCGTCTTCTGAGTCAGGAGTCACGCTTAGAATCTGATTCATCAATTGACCATATTCCTTTGGAACATCCGGCAAACTATGGGAATAATAGATGGCCCTGTCATCAGCCGGCGCGTAAAACCCATTTATATAAAACAGACATCTGATTCCTGCCCTGATTGCTGTAGTCAAGTTTTCATGCATCTGAATGAATGCTTCACGACGATACCAGCGGTCCTTTTTGTAGCCCGATAATAGATAGTATATATATCCAAGGCTGTCATTAAGTTTGGCCTGCAAATCTTTCCTTACAAACGGGTAGATTATTTTCAATTCATCTTTGAATGAATCATCTGGATCATATAGGATTTGAGATTCAAGGATTGAAAACTTTCTTGCCTCTTCCATATCCATGAACAAATCCAGAGTAATACAATCTGTAAAAAGAATCTCATACCAGATTTCATTATATTTAACACAGTGAAACGGAATCTCCGGTTCCAGATCCTTTCCAAAGACGCTTTCAGCTGTACAACTGCTTCCACTTTTCTTCATGACAATCAGATCAACCATTCCTCCCATCTCCCCAGGGAAATAGTCTCCCCGGGCGATACTTCCAGAAAGAAGAATTGTTTCAATTTCAGACTTGTCTACATGACTCATAAAATCATCAATATTGTCTTTGAGACCTGCAATAAAATCTCTTTGACTGTCGATTATGTTTTCCTTAGTTCTCACTTTATGACCTTTACTACAATCAGTCTAGCAGATTCCATGAGGCTAAACAAGACTCATGATGTAAGATACAAGAGATTTTACGCCTTGACTTTTGGAACATATAGAGGCTATTCTTTTACAGGGACTTTAATAGTTTCTTTTGATTCTTACTATATTGATAATAGAGGTAAATATTATGTTCAGACCTATGAGACGCAGCAATAGACAGCTACCAGATACTGAAGCAAGGAAACTTCTTGAGGAAAGCAAGCGAGCAGCATTTTCTGTAAACGGGGATGACGGATATCCATTCACAATCCCAATCAATTTTTATTATGACCAGGAAGAAAACCGCATTTACTTCCATAGTGCAAAAGCCGGTCACAAGATTGATTCCATCAAGGCAAACGACAAGGTATGTTTTACAGCATGGAACGAAGGCATCAAGGAAGATGGAGACTGGGCATACTATGTTTCAAGCGTCGTTGTGTTTGGACGAGCCATACTGATAGAAGACATGGAACTTACAGTCCAAAAAGTCAGACAATTTGCTCTAAAGTACTACCCTACTGCACAGGAAGTCGATGAAGAAATCGCAAGAGATATAGGAGGCGTACAACTCGTCGCTATCGAAATAGAACACATGACAGCAAAGCGCATACACGAAAAATAATCCCTACAGACAGAAAAAGGAATTTTGATTTTTAGAGCACAAATACATAACATCGTTTCAAAACATCTAAGTAAACATGGAGAAGAATATGGACGAACAAGAAATAGTATCTTTTTTAAAACAAAACATCACTCCCATCAAAGACCCACTTTATGGAGATTTATACAGATGCTCAGTTTGCCTAAAAAGTGGACTGACAATACCAAACATAATTTTTTGGTCAGGAGAACAATATTCATCCTTGTCCCAAGAAAGAGATAAAAATCCTCGTATAGGTGAAGACCTAATAAAACATCTTCTTATAAGCAAGAATATGATTTCTTCCAAAGATATAAGTAAAGTCGAAGAAAGCAAAAATGCTATTCCGCTTGAGACCCTAAAAAAAATCAAGGGAGAGAGCATACCTAGCTGGACTGGCTTTGTAGTAAAAATGAATGACGGAAAACTGTTCAATTTTGGAACAACTTTTTCTACACTGTTCTTTAACTTTCCCGAGGGTTACAGTGGTAACGATATATGTGATGTAATAAGCCATTGCTATATTGATGCGAATAATGAAATTCGAGAGTACAAACATCATAGGTTCAGTGATTTTGAAAGCATCACCATCTATCATCAGATAGATGAATATTCTAATTGTTGCATTTATGACTTATAATTGCATCAAGATGGGAGCGGGCTAAACCCGCTCTCGCATTTGATTGTTGCCCATCAGGCAGTCTACATGACACATTTTCCGCCAATAACTGTTTTTCAGAATGGCACTACTTCCTGTTATATCACAACAATAATGTTTTCCATGCTGAAGTCTTGAGAAATACCTTTTCATGGGATAATTATCTTACTTAGTAAGGCTCCAACTCATCGCCTATCCCCAGCCACATTCTCGTTCAACTATAAAGTTTTAAAAAAGAAATATTCACCATCCAAATAAACTTTTTCCGGTATACCATCACTAAAGTCCATTTCATTTCCTAACTCTTCCTTAAATGGAAAAATCAGATGCTCTCCTGATACGACAGGTTCTTCATGTATCTGATTATAAAAGCCTTGAATTTTTCCATTCATGACGACAACAAGTTTGATATTCATTCTTTTATTTCCAAACAAATGTCTGTTTTGGTAAAACTCATAAATATCTTTACCAGACATGATTTTTCCCACAGAGTAAAACTCATCTTCAACAAAAAAAGAATCCGGGAAGTCATTACATAATTGTGAATGTATCTCACTTTCTGTATAACAACTTACAGAGAATAATAAAGCTAAAAAAATCATCAAGTTTTTCATCTATTGCCCCAATATGATATCTTCATTAACTCTACCAGCCG
>JAZLGX010000065.1:0-18401 GCA_045616545.1 Treponema sp.
TTTGGACAGCGCCAACTCCAAGCAGATACTCACATTGATGAAGCAGCTCAACAAGGATCCGGAACTACAGACAACATTCATATTCAGTACTCATGACAGCCGCATCGTAGATATGTGTGACCATGTCGTACACATAATGGATGGTATTGTCATCAATGACGAGCACAAAGCCGGCAGTGATGTATACGGATCGGAGGTAAAATAACATGAAGGTAATCTTACGCCTTGCGTTGAGGAACCTTAGAGAACATAAATCCAAGTCAATCATCATTGCACTGTTCGTATTATTTGGAAGTACAATAGTAATACTTGGAAACTCATTTCTCGAAAGCGTTAACCGGGGTCTTGAAAAAGACTTCAAAGCAAACTATACAGGTGATGTTGTCATCACAAAGACACCTGGACGTGGTCAGCTGATTGATATATTCGGTATATCCCAGACAACTGTGACTGGTTCCATACCACAGCTCCCGGCCCTACAGGAAATAGAAAAGGTACAGGAGATCCTTGACAGCAAGAGCAGCATCAAGAAGATGACACGTCTCATTTCTGCAAAGGTTCTTGTCGTACCTAACTCTGACGAAATGGATCTGGACGACATAATGGACGATGACTCCATCGGCCTTACAGACTATCCTATAGGAATCCTTTTTTCGGGGGAAGTTCCTACATACTTTGATATGTTTAGCGGACTAAACATCACCGAAGGCACATATCCAGCTCCAGGAACAAACGAAATCATGATGGATGAGCGCATGAAGAAAGGATACGAAAAAGTATTCAAGAGGAAGCTTAATATCGGAGACTCTGTCCTGGTTGCAGGAGCAAACATGGACAATGTAATCCGCGAAGCTGTAGTCTGTGCATTCTTCAATCCGCCAAACGAAAACAGTGCAATGTTCCAGAATATCTACACAAATCCTGACTTTGCAAGAGCCTTTGCATCCCTTACATATGCATCAAGCTTTACATCTGAACTCCCGGAAGGAATCGATACAGGTATCACGGATTTAAGCGAAGACGACATGTTTGGTGATGAGGACTTCTTTGATATTGACGAAGGAGAATCCTATCTTGCTTCTGATTCAGTAGACTTTGACGACTTGTTGGGAGATACCACATTAAGAGATCAGCTTAACACAGTAGATAGCGGAGCCTGGAACTTTATCCTGATCAAGACAAGAAGCAGCGGCGAAGCAGATAAGCTCATACAGGAGCTTAATGAAGAATTCGCAGCAGCAGGAATCGAAGACAGGGCAATCAACTGGAAGAGAGCTGCAGCCAGCTACACAGAATCCATCGAAGGAATCAATACGATATTCAATGCACTCATAATAATTCTTGCCATCGTCGTATTCATCATCATCATGAATACAATGACAGTATCTGTAATCGAGCGTACTGGAGAAATAGGAACAATGAGAGCCATCGGTTCCGAAAAGAAATTCGTACAAGCCCTGTTCTATGCAGAATCCCTCATGCTCACTGTAGTGTCATCTATCATTGGCGCGATTCTTGCGGTTATCATTGCACTTATATTCAACGCATGCAATATCACCATCACAAACGAGATTGCAAAGATGATCCTTGGTGGAGGACTTTTACACTTTAGCCTTACACCAAAGATAATCCTCAGTACAATTATCTTTGTAACTATTGGATCTATCATTGCCAATATTTATCCTGTAACATCAGCCCTAAGGATTACACCTCTCAAGGCTCTGTCAAAAGGAAGTGAATAATGAATAAAATATTTAGACTAGCCCTACGTAATTTGACAAGACAAAAAAGACGCAATGCTATCCTTGCCATAGCCATCGGATTTGGATTTTTTGTAGTAACAGCCATAGACGGACTGACAACCGGAGCTGTCAACAATCTGGAAGACATGATCACACAGCTTTCCGGTGGCTCCGTAATGATTGGTGGCTTCCAAAAGATGCCAACAAGTCTTGGCAGCGAGAAAAGCCAGACCATCTGTTACATCGAGGACAGGGAATATATCCAGTCTGTCATAGACAGAGCTGTAAACAAGGCTGACATAAAGACTTCAAGCCAATATACATCATCTTCTGGAGCGATTGTATTTGCCGGGAACAAAACCATTGCACAGATATCTGGCCGTGATTTCAAGAAAGACAAAGACCTTGTAGACAGCTTCAAGATTGTAGAAGGCTCTGTAGAAGACATATACGCAGAAGATGCAATTGTCGTTGCCCAGAGTCTGGCAGAGTCCCTCAACCTTCAGATAAATGATGTCGTAACATACTCCACAAGCACAATCTCAGGACAGGCCAACGTAGGAGACTTTAGAGTTGCAGCCATCATTGAAGACAATACATTCATCAGTTCCATGTTTGTATATGCCAATATCGAGACTCTCAACAAGCTTGTAGAAATTCCAGAAGGCGGATACTCATACTACACTATCCTCCTCAAGAACAAGAAAAAGCAGGCAGCAATTGCCCAGAAGATCGAAGAAACAATCCGACAGGACGGAAACCTGGTTACAAGCAGGTTACAGGCAATACAGACTAATCCTACGAACATAGGCAAAGGTCTCGAAAAGCAGATTTCCGGAAAGGACCAGAAGTGGGATGGTATCAAATATTTTACAGAAACTCTTGATGACGAAGTTCCTGCAATAAAGACAGTCCTTAACGTAGTACACACCGTTACTACAGTGATCCTTCTTGTAATCCTTCTCATCGTCATGGTAGGTATCAGCAACACATATCGCATGGTACTCTATGAAAGAATCCGAGAAATCGGTACAATGAGAGCTCTTGGAATGAGTGGTAAAGACACAGGAAGAGTATTTACGACCGAAGCCGTAATACTTTCCATACTTGGAGCCTGTGCCGGTATAATTGTTGCAATAGTTGTTATGGTAATATTAGGACTTCCTACGTTTAATTCTCCTGCGCTCTCAATGTTTATGCATAACAATCACATAACATTTAACCTTACCCTAAGTTCCATTATCACCCAGTATATACTGATGATAATACTTACAGCTCTTGCTGTAAGAGGCAGCGCAAAACAGGCTTCCAACATGAGTCCTGCAGAAGCACTGCGTACCGTAAAATAACATCTCAAAGGAGACTAAACACATGAAAGCATTTTCAAAAATAGCAGCCCTGACCACAGCAGGTCTTTTGGCCTGTACAGCAGCATTTGCCGATGTAACAAAAGCTGTAAGCGACAAAGCCTTTGATATTCTCGAGGAAACAGACAAGACATTGGCATACCACGGAGACTATAGCGCTACAGTTTCTCTCGTTGTAGAAAAACCTGGCAAGCCAAAGGAAAGCATGCAGTACAAGATTTTCCAGCGTACAGATGACGACCTCATGACTATGGTACAGCTGTTCCCAGAAGCTGACAAAGGAACAGGTTACCTTATGAACGGAGACAACATCTGGGTATACGACCCTATTGGCCGTAAATTTACACATACTTCCCTCAAAGAAAGCCTCGGTGACTCAGACGTAGACCTCAACGACCTGGACAGAAGCGACAACGACTGGAAAAAGCACTATGAAGTAGATGCATACTCTGAAGGAACCCTCGGAAAGTACGAAGTTCATATCATAACACTCCATGCCATCACGATTGAACCTAGCTATGCGTACACAACTTACTATATCCGTAAGGACGTGCCTCTTATGCTCAAGCAGGAAAACTTCAGTAACTCAAGACGTCTTATGCGTACAGTTCTCCTTCCAAAGTACACAAAAGTTCCAGCCGGATACGTACCAACACAGGTTATCAACAAAGATGAAATCAACAAGGGAGAGAACACACAGACAATCATATCTGATCTCAGCTTTGATAAGCTCCCTGATTCAATCTTTACAAAGGCATACCTTGAAGGATTAAACTAAAATGAAAAAAATTTATAAAGTTCTAGCCTTGCTATCCATGATCCAAGGCCTTTTTGTAACAACCCTGTTTGCACAGGAATTTGATTTTGACGAAGATGACTTATTTGGAGAAGACTCTATCGAAGAATGGGATTCATCATCGGCAGACCAGGCTACATCTGACCTCAAGCAGGGAGTCATCTTTCAGAATGGAGCTGTAAAAGTAGGAGGAAGCCTTACAGCTTCTGTAAGCTCATCAACAATACTTGTTACTGACACAGACGAAGATGCCTCTCTCAAGGACCATCTGTATGATACAACACTCACACCTAATCTTAGCGCACTCCTTAGCGTAGATGCCCGTCCTACACAGACTCTCCGCATGTATACTAAGTTCGGTGTCCAGTATCCATATCATACACTGGCAACAACAGCTAGAAATATTCCTACCCCACTTGGCAGTGGCATGCCAAATGCTTCTACTACAGTCTCTGACAGGCTTGTCCTCAAGGAGCTTTTTACAGACTTTAGTGCCGGAGACAGGGCATTCTTCCGCTTTGGTAAGCACACAGTCTCATGGGGAGCAGGATACTTCTTTAGCCCGGTATCAGACATAATCAACTCTTCAACCATAGACCCAGAACATCCTGAAGAACAGGTAGACGGAAGCCTTAACCTCCGCACACAGATAATTTTCCCTGGCACACAGAATACACTGTGGATTTACTTGATTCCTTCAAATGATTTCAGCACCAAATCTGCTACCGTATATGCCCGTGACACAGGGCTTGCAATCAAGGGAGAGATCCTCCTTGGGGACTGGGAAGTTGGAGCCGGTACATACTACAAGTTCCAGAGGGCACCTATAACAATGATAACGGCAACAGGATCCATCTCCAAAGTCGGCCTCTTTGGCGAAGTACTCTACCAGTATGGTGTTGATAGCCAATGGAGCGAAAAACCTGACTCATGGAACAAAAAAGACAGCATAATCCGTCTTACAGCAGGGTTCAACTATATATGGAGTGATCCAAAAATCACACTTGCAGCCCAGTACTATTGGGACAGCGATACTACAGATTTTGACCATACAGTCAACAACTTGATGCTGTCATTTGCCAGCGCTCAAGCCGGCTCAAGTTTCAACGCAAAATCTGCATTAGTGGGAGTCGCAGTTGCATATCAGAGTGCTCTTACTGCAGGACACAACCTTGCCGGAACAGTTAACTTTGGCAAGATAGGTACATCCTCAGACTGGAACGCCAACATCTTTGGTCTCCTGCACCTGAGCCCAACTACAGCAGAATTTGACAAACTATTAAAGACTTACAATGTTGATGCAGACCTTTTTGGCTATGCCATAGTCAAAGGGACACTAAGCTACAAGCCTATAAGCACCGTAACATTGTCTGCAGGACCTTCAATGATCTGGACAAGTTTCAATGACTATCCGAAAGTATCATTCGATATTGGAGCAACCTTAGGCGGCGGCCATTTCTAATCACCACAAAAACTTGCTATACAAGACAGACGGGAAACCGTCTGTTTTTTTTTACATTTTACTCCACTTTTTAGACAAAATATTTTTATGCTCTATAATTTATATGTATCAACCATAAGGAGAGAATATACATGGGTAAAGTAAAACTCGCCGCCAAACTTGGTACGATACTGACAATAAGCATCGCATTCCTTACGATACTTGAAGTTGCTGTAGTAAGACAGCGAGCAGACAAGTTATGTCTCGAGAAAGCAGAAGAAGACTATATAGAAACAACCACTCTTTACGCAGACAAAGTAGCAGATATCATACAAAAATATGGAACTCAGCTGGAAGCATATTCCAAAGCCGATATAGTCCGCACAAAAGATCCTGCCCAGATATTTGAATGGATCCAAGAGAGAGCTGATATACGCCCCCAGGATTTTGAGAGAGTTTCCTTTGTAGACTTGACAGGACAAAGTATCTCCGACATAAGCGGAAAATCCAACGTCAAGGACAGAGACTACTTTGACGCCATAGTAAACAAAAACATGGACGTATATGTAGATAATCCTGTTACATCCAAGACAACCGGCAAGACCATCCTCCATGTATGTAAAGCCGCCCGTGCACCTGATGGCGAACTTGTAGGATTTTTCATGGCAATTCTTGCAATAGAACATGTACATGACATGGTAAGTACTTTCAAGACTGGATCTACAGGATATTCCGTACTGTATTCATCAGATAACCAGTACATGGGTACATCCGCATCGGACGAAGTAGCTCAGGAGTTCAAGGAACCTTCCGAAGACATGCAGGCACTCATCACAAAAATACTGGACAACACAAGTATTGGCAACACCGGAAACTTTACATACAAAGACAAATACGGCATAGACCACTTTGGTGTATATTCACCGGTAAAAGGCACTTCCTGGACCTTTATAATGATTGTAGAGCAGTCTGAGATAATCCGCCTCGCCAAGTCCATAAACTATATCCTTGTAATTGGAGGCGTACTCATTGCACTGGGAATCATCGCTGTATCCATAACGCTTATTATTCTTGAAACAAAGCCTCTGGAACTCGTAGAATCCACAATGGAAGAAATTGCCACAGGTCACGCAGATTTAACAAAGCGTATCATACTTACGCGTAAGAACAACGATGAAATCGGACGCGTAGTAAAAGGCTTCAATGATTTTGCAATAAAGCTGCAGAATATAGTTACGGAAATCAAGCAATCCAAAGACTACCTTATTGATTCCGGAAGAGACCTAAGCGAAAGTACATCAAGCACACACGAATCTATCAAGGGCATCATGGTCGATATCGGTACAATGGACGACAATATCGTCAACCAGAGAAAGAGTGTCAATCAGACAGCAGGCGCTGTAAATGAGATTTCGCTAAGCCTTGACTCCCTCAACAAAATGGTCGAGAGCCAAAGTGCAAGTGTTCACAACGCAAATGCTGCCGTACAGGAATTAGTCGGCAATATACACTCCGTAAATCTCTCCGTAAGCAATATGTCCACCTCATTCCAAAACTTGAAGTCAAAGACTGCTGAAGGTGTCATAAAGCAGGAACAGGTAAACAACAAGATACAGTCAATAGCAGCCGAATCAGAAATGCTTATGGAAGCCAACTCTGTAATATCAAGCATCGCAGAGCAGACTAACCTCCTCGCCATGAATGCAGCCATTGAGGCCGCTCATGCAGGAGAGGCCGGCAAAGGATTCAGTGTAGTAGCAGATGAAATCCGAAAACTATCAGAAAACTCAGCAAGTCAGTCCAAGACAATTGGCGATGAGCTCAAAAAGATTACAGACGACATCGAAAATATTGTCGTAGAATCAAACAATGCCTCCAGAGTATTCAACGAGGTAACAGAAGAAGTATCCAGCACCAGTAATCTCGTAGAAGGAATCAAGACTGCCATGGAAGAACAGGAATCAGGTTCCAACCAGATATCTGATGCATTGCAAGTCCTTAACGACAACACATCTGAAGTAATAGTTGCATCACGGGAAATGCAGATAGGAAACCAGATGATCATGGAAGAAATCAAGAATTTACAGGATGCAACTCTTGATATCAAGACAAAGATGACAAAAATATCAGATAATGTTTCGAGAATAAATGATACTGGTGGCACCCTTGCAGAGATATCATCAAATATGAAAGATACCATAGACAAGATAGGTTCCCAGGTAGATCTCTTCAAAGTCTGATACTCAAGGACAACATCGAAGGCATGATTTACAGTCATGCCTTCCTACCTCTAGACAAACATAAAAAATCTGTCATAATTATACTCAATAGGAGTACCCAATGGCAGATATTACCGAAAAAACCAAGCGAAAATCTCTTAAAGCACATCGTAAATCCGCAATCAAGACAATAAAGGCTCAGTCCAAAGAAAAAATCCGCGAAGTCAAAATAATGTATGCATATGACTCCAAGAAGAAGGAAGCCCGACTTGCAGCTTTGGAACAGAAACGTGCCCTCAAGGAACAAAAGCGCAATGCCCGGATTGCCTACAATGACCGTCAGCCTAAGCAGTTTAGTCTGGGAGAAGATTTATTCAATTCCATCAGTCATGGTATAGGAGCAGGTCTAAGTGTAGCAGCCATTGTCCTCCTCATCATAAAATCAGTCTTCTATGCACCCCAGGGCCAGGATAAAGCCCTATATGTAACATGTTTTGCCATCTTTGGTACAGCTCTCTTTGTACTGTATATGATGTCCACATTAAACCACGCACTGCAATCCTATGCAGCCCGTAAAGTCTTTTCCATATTGACACATGACTCGATATTCGTGCTTATCGGAGGAACATATACTCCGTTCATGCTGATAGTTCTCGGTGGACATGACGGCTGGGTATGGCTTATAGCAATATGGCTCCTGTGTGCAGCATTCATCGCAATATATTCAGTGTTCCCGGATATTTTCCGCCGCCTGTCAGTACCTGTATACCTGGTCTTAGGCTGGATAGTACTGGCTGCATTCAGTTTTTCGCCAATGGCAATGTCCATTCCCACAGTCAGCAAGGCATTTTTTGCGGCAGGAGGCGTAGCCTACACTGTAGGTGCAGTATTCTACCTTCTAAAGCAATACAGATGGACCCACAGCATCTTCCACATATTCATCATGATAGGAAGCATCCTCCACTTCTTCAGCGTATATAAACTGATATAGTTACACCAAAGAGAGCCTTGTTCTGCAACACAAGGCTCTTTCCATATACCTCCATTCATTGAAATACTTTATACAAACTGTTATACTCAAAAATTATGAGTGAAACATTAGATTTATGTCCATGCTGCAGTGGCAAAAAATATGCCGAATGCTGTCAGCCAATTCTTGAAGGAACAAAAAAAGCTCCTACTGCAGAAGCTCTTATGCGTGCACGCTATTCAGCATATGTAGTACACAACATTGACTTTATCATCAACACCTGCGAAACAGGTGAACAGATTGCAGAAATCGATCGCAAAGCTACAGAAGACTGGAGCAACAAGAGTACCTGGCACGGACTCAAGATTATCAGCACACAGAAAGGTGGCGAGAACGACGATGAAGGTATCGTAGAATTTGAAGCTACATACACACAGAAAGGTATCCGTGATGTTCACCACGAAATCGGTGGATTCCGCAAGGTAGACGGAGAATGGAAGTATGCAGAAGGATACCTCCGCCCAACAACAGTAGTACGCGAAGGTCGCAAGATCGGTCGTAACGAGCCATGTCCATGTGGATCAGGCAAAAAATACAAGCAGTGCTGCGGTAAAAATGCTTAATTTATATACAGGATTCCACGCTGTAGAAGAAAGAGTAAGATCATACTCTGCCGACAAAAACAGCAGAAACAAGACAGCTGCCAAGCAGGCAGCCGCCGTATCAGTCCAGCTCTTTTACAGTAAACCAGGCCCTCGTATCAAGAAGATTCTTGGACTTGCAGACGAAGCTGGTATCCAGTGCACACAGGTGCAGGACAAGGAACTGGACTCCATGGTTGCATCCCTTCCGGAAGGAGCAAGAGACCACAGAGGTATCGTGCTTCAGATAGAAGGCGAAAAGGAACGGGCTCAGAATCTTGTTGAACTTGACCAGTGGATTTCTACCTGTCCAGACAAAGCTACAGTAGTACTTTTGGACAGTGTCACAGATCCTCATAATGTAGGAGCAATCTTACGTAGCTGCGATCAGTTTGGAGCCAGTCTTTTGATTATGCCTGAGCGCCGTGGTGCCAATGACATACAGGGCAACGATATCATAGCCCGTACCAGTGCCGGCTCATCAGCATATGTACCATGCAGTATCGTTACCAATCTGGTACGTGCTGCCCAGATGCTCAAGGAAGCTGGTTTCTGGATCTATGGAGCAGATGCCGGAGGAACCTCCCTCAATACGACAACCTTTGCAGATAAATCCTGTATCATTATGGGTAGCGAAGGTAGCGGTATAGCCCGTCTCCTCCAAGAGCAGTGCGATGTCATCGTATCCATACCTACATGCGGCAAGATAGACAGCCTTAACGTTTCTGTTGCAGCCGGAGTCTTATTGTACGAACGCCACAGACAGGAACTGTAATTATAACTTACCACAAAAAAGAGACTGAACAGTGCACATGACTATGCACATTTATGTGCTCAGTCTCTTTTTTTGTACCAATCACCACTCCCATCGTCATTAAACCTTAAAAATCCCATAAAAGACATCCCTATCTACCCCATTCGTCACGATTTTTTCTTTTTTTTTTGCACTTTTTTTTGCGGAAACTTGAAAAAAAAAAAAAATGATTTAAAGTAAGTATCAGAAAGTCCTGTATGGACTTAGCAAGCATCTCCAAAAGGTATTTTGAGAGATGCACACTATCATTATCCAAAAAAGGGTTAAGGAGATTTATCAGAAATGAAAAAAATCACAAAAATGGCTCTCGCTATGGTTGCAGCAGCAGTAACATCAGTATCAGCAGCATCTGCAGTTGACCTTTCTGTCGTACCACATGTATCTGGCGGTATCCCTCTCGGAGCAACTTTCGATGAAACTACAGAAAAAAATATAAAAGACGCCAAAGATGCAGGTGCTGATGTAGGCAAATCAATGGGACCTATGCTCTCTCTCGGCTGTGAAGTAAATATCGGCTTAGTAGACCTTGGCGCAGTACAGCTTGGATGCCAGGCAGGAGTCAACTATACTTATACATCGTATGGATACTATTCTAAGGCTGCCTCTTATAAATCGACAATAGCACTTGGATGGTCTACAATCGACTTCCCTATCCTTGCAACAGTTACAGCAGGTATCTTTGAGGCAGAAGTTGGTCCATACCTTTCTATCCCTGTAGGAAAAATGACTTTTAAGAGTGAATATGAAATGGGTGGTGCAAGTGGATCTTCTAAGGACGAAACTAGCATGACAGGAGTCAACTTTGGACTCATCCTTGGAGCTGCAGCAGAGCCACAGGTAGGTCCTGGTAAACTCCACATAGGAGCAAGATACCTTATGGACTTTACACCAACAAAAGTAAAGCCAGAAGTAGGTGATCCAATGGAAGTTCTTACACGCCGCGGACTTCAGCTTGATGTTGGATACAAGATCAAGCTCTTGTAATAAGACATAATAACACCTCATAGGAGACTGGCTTCATGCACACGCATCCGGCCAGTCTTTTTTTATTCCCAATAAAAAGTGTAATTTAGTAACAACATGTTTTGTCGTGTTTAGTAACAACTTGTTTTGTCGTGTTTAGTAACAACTTGTTACACAGCGGTGTAACAACATGTTTTGCCGTCGTGTAACAACTTGCTTTACCGTCGAGTAACGACTTGCTTTACCGTCGAGTAACGACTTGCTTTGCCGTCGTGTAACAACTTGCTTTGTCGTCGTGTAACGACTTGTTACTTCCTGTAATCTGGTAACAACATGTTTTTCAGTCCCTACTACATTGAGTGTCAACAACATTGACTCTAACCCTAAGTCTTGGTATTATAAAAATATGAATATTATCCTTGGAATTTCTGCCTCCGGTGGTTACGGTGTAGGACAGGCTTTTATCGTTCCTGAAGAACAAAAACGCACTATCCCTAATTGTTCCATTACAGATGACAATCTGGACTCAGAGTGGAAGCGACTTGAAGACGCTATTGGCACGGTACAGGCTGAATTTGCCAAGGAACTGGATTCCCTTGCAAAAGATAACGTTCAGCGTGTCATCTTTGAAACATATCAGATGATGATTGCAGACCCGGTATTTATCTCCGAGGTCAAGCAGGAATTCGAGAATAAGAAATTATCCATAGAGCACATCCTTGACTACAAGTACAAGGAATATGCACAGAAACTCCGGGACAGCGGCAACGACTATCTTGCAGAGAGAGCCAAGGATATCGAGGATATCTTCGGCCAGGTCCTGGATGTACTTTTGAATTATCACACATTCAACATAAACGAAGTAACTGACGGCAGTGTCATTGTCGCCAAGAACCTCAAGACCAACGATACAATCATCTTGAGCAAGCGCAAGATTGCAGGGCTTGTTCTTACAGAAGGTGGAGTATCAAGTCATGTGGCAATTCTTGCAAAGAGCTTTGGTATACCGGCTGTAGTCGGAATTGACAATGTCGAGAACCTCTTTACCGCAGGCGAGCGTATAATCGTAGACGGTAATTTGGGCAAAGTAGTTTCGAGCCCTGATCAGCATACCTTTACTGACTATCAGATCAAGATTGAGGAAGAGAACAAGCTTCAGCAGGAACTCAAAAAGCTTAAGGACACCCCTGCCCAGACAGAAGACGGCATAAGATTCTATCTTTATGCCAATATAGGAACTGTAGAAGAAGCTGTCATGGCAGTAGAAGCCGGCGCCGACGGAATAGGACTTTTCCGCACGGAATTCCTCTTTATGGACAAGCTTGGCTCTAGCAAGCATAGGTCTCTCATCAGCGAAGAAGAGCAGTTCCAGTCATACAAGACTGTACTTGAGATAATGGGCGAAAAACCTGTTACAATCCGTACCCTTGATGCCGGCGGAGACAAGTTCATCGGTACCAAGGATAATATCGAGAACCAGGAAAAAAATCCTCTTATGGGACTGCGTGCCATAAGATTTTCACTATACAATCCCCAGCTGTTACGCACACAGCTCAGGGCCCTTTACAGAGCCAGTGTTTACGGCAACCTCCGCATAATGCTGCCTCTTATCACAGAGCAAAACCAGATTGATACTATCCTGGGTATTGCCCGTGGTGTTCAGTTGGAATTAAAAAGTGAACACATTCCTTACAGGGAAGATGTTCCTATTGGTATTATGATCGAAACTGCCGCTGCTGCAATTTGTGCTGATTGTCTTGCACCAAGCAGTAAGTTCTTTTCTATAGGAACAAACGACCTTACACAATATATACTCGGTATCGACCGCGAAAACGCCGCTGTAGCTCCTTTGTACAACGAGTTCCATCTGGCTGTTCTGCGTATGATACAAAATACAATCAATTGTGCCGCAAAAGCTAACATTCCTGTTTCTGTATGTGGAGAGATGGCTGGACGTAACGAGAGCGCAATCATCCTTGCAGGTATGGGTATAAGACATCTGAGCATGTCTCCTAAACAGATACCCGTCATCAAAAAGACGCTTTCGCAGTTTACGGAACAGGAACTGGAGAACCTCTGCCGTAGGTCTCTGTACTAAAAACTATCCCTTAAAATTACCAGGAGAACCCCATGGTCAAGAAAAAGAAGCAAAAACCTGACTTCAGCAAGCCAAAGCCTGTTAAAGTCCAGGATGCTGACGAACTTCTCGAAGAAGCAGTTGTAAATGCTATCGAAGAAGCAGAACAGCCAGATTCAAAAAAAGAAATAACAAGCCAGCGCAAGACTGAAAAACAGAAGTTTTACCCTGACAAGACATACTTTAACCTTCCTCTTATCGTAATTGCAGGACGTCCTAATGTTGGTAAGTCTACATTGTTCAATGCCCTTACACACACAAAGCGTGCTATCGTAGACCCGACCCCTGGTGTTACCCGCGATCCTATCGAAGGTACATGCTTTGTAGCCGGTAAGCCTGTGCACATCATGGATACAGGCGGATATAAGCTTACCCGTGACCTGACCAGCCGCGAAAGTGAGATGGATGACCTTGTCGTAGAAAAGACAGTTCAGTCTCTTGCCAAGGCAGACCGCATACTTCTCCTTCTGGATGCCAATGAGATTACAGCCGAAGACGAAGAATTCATTCAGAGACTCCGTCCATACTGGAACAAACTTATTGCAGCCGTAAACAAGACTGAAGGCGGCAAAAACGAGGCTATCGCCTACAATTACATGAAGTACGGTTTCAAGAGTCTCATATTTATCTCTGCAGCCCATGGAGACAACATTCCTCAGCTCTGCGAGAATATGGTAGATGGACTGGACTTTAGCCGTGTTACAGAAGGTACCGAAGAAGACAGACCAATCCGTATAGCTATCCTCGGTAAACCAAATACCGGAAAATCTACACTCAGCAATGCTTTGACCCATACAAACGCATCTATCGTAAGTGACTATGCCGGTACAACCCGTGATGTCGTAGAGGGCTCATTCCGCTTTAACGGAAGGGATATCCAGATATTGGATACAGCCGGTATCCGACGCAAGGCCAAGGTTCACGAGAATGTCGAGTATTACTCTGTAAACCGTGCCATCAAGACACTTGACGAGTGTGATATCGCATTCATCATGATTGATGCCAAGGAAGGTCTTGCAGAACAGGACAAGAAGATTACTTCCCTTGCCTACGAGAGAGGTCGCGGAGTTATATTCGTACTCAACAAGTGGGATCTGATGGAAGACCAGAGCAACAAGGCTATCAAAAAGACAAAGGACTGGATTACTACCATGTTTGGCCACATGAACTGGGCTCCTATCGTAACTTTAAGCGCCAAGAACGGAGACGGTATCAAGGAGCTGATGAATACAGCACTTGGTATCTACCAGCAGCTTAACCGCAAGGTAGATACAGCCTCCCTTAACCTTGCCCTTAAAGACTGGCTCTTCAAGTATCCGCCTCCAGCAACAAAGGCAATACACTTCAAGATCCGCTATATGACACAGACATCCATTAATCCGGTTAACTTCCTGATTTTTGCCACAAGACCTGACAATGTACCTGGAAGTTATGTATCATATCTTAAGAACCGTATCCGCGAAGACTTAGGATTTGACCAGATTCCGGTTCAGATAGAGATGAAGGCAAGCCGCCAGAAGTGGCAGGACCGAGGAAAAGAAGAATAAAGTGGCTCAGTATACTATCGGACAGGTAGTAGAACTGACAGGAGTCAAATCCCATATCCTGCGTTACTGGGAGAAAGTTATTCCAAGCTTTGCTCCCCGCACGGATATGAGTGGACGCAGACTGTACTCTCAGAGGGATGTTGACTTCATACGCCGTTTAAAATACCTGATTTATTACAAAAACTATACAATTGAATCCGCCCGTTTTCAGCTTCTTAGAGAAATGCTTGATCAGAATACTGATATCGACAAGCTTATACAGATACAGCAGATAAGAGCGGACTTATGTGATTATTATTTTATGGCACAAAAGACCAAGGAAAAACTTAATGGACAATCAGGGCTCAAAAACAGATCTGAAGTGGTACGAAAAGAAGAGGGGCGTTAGAGCCTCCCAAAAAGAACGTCAGAAAGAGAGCAGCCAGAAGGAACTGGCCAGACAGAGAGCACGCAAGGAAGAGTCTGAATCCAAACAGTCTAAATCTGTTAAGGCAACTACAAAAGATAATTCCCATACTACGACAAAAATCAAGGTTCAGTGTACAGACAGTCTTTTTGACACTTCTGCAATACCTCAGGATGCGCTCAAGATACTTAATAGTTTCAACAAGACTATCATGTCAGCCTACCCTCTTTCTTCCAAACAGAGGGCAATGCTGCCAAAGGATATCAGGGAGTTAAGTCACTTCCTGACAGATGAGAGAAGCGACCGCCGTCTCGGTTACATGAACAAGACAACAACTCTAAGTGCATATGTACACTATTACTTGTGGTGGAATCTGGTAAGGCTTACAAGATTGTTTGCAAATCTTCCTTCCTCATTCTTTAATCTCAAAGATGACAATGTATGCATTGATATAGGTTCGGGACCTCTTACAGTTCCTATCGCGCTGTTTATGGCACGTCCTGAACTCCGCAAGCTCAAACTTACATGGTACTGCGTAGATATATCAAGCCAGGCTCTCTCCATCGGAGAAAACCTTCTTCTCTCGGTAGCAGCCCAGCTCGAATGCGAAAGCTGGAAAATAGTACGCGTAAAAGGTGAACTTGGTACTGCCATAAGCCAAAAAGCAGACCTTATCACCAGTGCCAACGTATTTAATGAGATTGTGCAGGACAGCGATATGCCTCCCGATTACCTTGCCAAGAAATACAGTGACAAGCTTTTGTCCTATACCAACAGCAAGAACAGCAAGCGTTCTGTCCTGATGATAGAACCTGGAGTTCCGGCTTCTGCAAGGTTTGTCTCCCTTATGCGTGATGCATTCATGCGCAAGGGCTATAAGCCACTTTCTCCATGTACCCATTGCTGGGAGTGTCCTATGGATGGCAAGAGAGGTGGCAAGTGGTGCAACTACGCATTCAGCACAGAAGATGCACCTTTGGACCTCAAAAAGCTGTCTGAAGCGTCCCGTCTGCCTAAAGAAAGGGCAGTTCTCTCATTTGTTGCGTGTGTACACGATGATGACTTTGCCGGCAAAAAGACAGAGACTGTAGAACCTGGCAAGGAAACTCAGGAAAATGCAGATAATGCGCCTACTATGCTTACATTCCGTATAGCAAGTGACCCGATTCGTCTGCCTGGTAACCGCACCGGATATTATGCATGCTCTGCCAAAGGTCTTCTGCTTATAATAACACAGCAACAGATGCAAAGCGGCCAAAGCTACAGCATAAAGAATCCGAAGTTCTCTCTTAATACAGATACCAAGTCAGGAGCTTTGATTCTTAATATATAGAGACTCCGGAAACGCGAAGTTTTAAGCCTTGTAATTTCAAGGTTTAAAACATGCCGTCATCTCTAGAAAATGTTTTTTAGAGATGCCTTATAGACTTGATGTCAAAACTCTGATAAACCATTGACAATATTTATCAGATAGCATATACTAGTCCATACACGGGCCATTAGCTCAGCGGTTAGAGCAGAGGACTCATAATCCTTTGGTCCCCGGTTCAAATCCAGGATGGCCCAGCAAGGTTAGAATGATTTTTCATTCTAACCTTTTTTTTATGTCAAAAAAAATAAACTAAAAAAATGTGGTATAATAAACAGGACAAATAATAAAACAAGGAGGAACATATAATGAATCAAGATGAAATTGATGCAAATCTGCTCGTTGTAACTGCAGTTGAAGGTTATGCTCAGAATCATAATATGACTGAAAATGAAGTTTTTGCTGAATTCTCAAAGTTCAATATTATTCCTCTAATCCGTGAACAGTATGCGGCATTACATACACAGCCTCTGGAAGAAACTGTTGATTTTGTAGAAGACGTAATGGCTCGATATTTAGGAGCTGCAAAATGAAATTATTTCACGGAACCAATAGAAAATTTGAAAATATCGATTTGGAAAAATCAAAAGATAAAAGAGATTTCGGAAAAGTTTTTTATACAACTACCATTTTTGAATAGGCTGAAAAATGGGCAAAAAATCAGTTAGTTCGTTATGGAGGGGAAGGTTCTTTTGGCACTCCCCACGATTATGATATTATCAAAGGACCTGTCGCAAATGATAATACAATGCGAACAATTGCTTTGTATATTTCAGGTATTTATACAACAGATCAAGCTATTGAACAGTTAAAGTTTTTTAAGGTAAATGATCAGGTTTCCTTTCATACTGAAAAAGCATTAAGTTGTCTTGAATGGAAACAGGATAAGAAAGTATAACATGCCTCATTACAGTTATAATAATCAGGACATTACATTAGTCATAAAGCAAAGGCTTGCAGCCTTTGGTATCCGCTCAGGGGCATTACGATTGCCCCTCACCACAAGTGTGCAACATTGCACAAAACAGGCCGGTGAAAAGGTGACGACCTGTTTTGTTTCATTTATGCTCGCTTGTGGTTTCACCCTGTCGTTGATAATATCATCTATAAAATAACTTAAAATCGTGTTATAATGGAAATATTCTAAAAAACGGAGCCACTCATGAACTACGAACAAATCTTCAAAAATATCGACGACATTCTATGGAAAGAATCAGGCTGTTCAAACGAACTAGATTATGTAGAACAAACTTCTTGGATTCTCTTCTTAAAATACCTTGATGATTTAGAAGATGCCCGCAGTGACGAAATGGAACTTCAGGGAAAAGAATATACCCGTATAATAAAACCAAAATACAGATGGAACAAATGGGCCTGTCCTAAAAATTCAAAAGGCGAAATTGACCACAAAAACGCCATGACAGGTGATGACCTAACGGATTTTGTAAATCTTGAACTTTTTCCATACCTTAAAAAATTCAAGACAACTGCCGCCACACCAGACACACTGGAATACAAAATCGGAGAAATCTTTTCCGAACTCAAAAACAAAATTGTGTCCGGCTACAACATGCGCGAAATTTTAAACTACGCAGACGATTTACACTTCCAGACCAGCACAGACAAACACGAAATGAGCCACCTTTACGAAAGCAAAATCCACAAAATGGGAAACGCCGGCCGTAACGGTGGAGAATATTACACACCTCGTCCACTTATCCGCACCATTGTAAAAGTAGTAGACCCAAAAATCGGCGACACCATTTACGACGGAGCCTGTGGAAGTGCGGGCTTCCTTTGCGAAGCATTTGCATACCTGAACGAAAAAGCAAAAACCGTAGCAGAAAAAAATACGCTCCAGAAATCCTCTTTCTACGGAAAAGAAAAAAAGGGTCTTGCATACATCATTGGTATTATGAACATGATTTTCCACGGAGTAGAAGCCCCAAACATCATGCACACAAATACCCTTGCCGAAAACCTTGCCGA